>QHYH01000146.1 GCA_003223215.1 Acidobacteriota bacterium | reverse complement strand
CGTTATTCGCCGGGGAAGCGATGGCCACGGAAACCACGGGATTGCCCACGTTGACGGAGAGATTGGCGGAGGCGGAATGGGAAGCGGTGTCTGTGACCTGGACGGTGAAGGGAAAAGAGCCTGCGGAAGTCGGCGTGCCGGAGATGGTGCCCGCGGAGCTGAGCGTAAGGCCCGTCGGCAGAGAGCCGCTGGCGAGAGACCAAGCATAAGGAGTCGTGCCGCCAGAAGCAGAAAGAGTGGCGCTGTACGCGCCGGACAGGGTCGCACCGGCAAGCTGCGTGGTGGTGACTTGCAGGGTTGCAGAGGCGGCATTGACAGTGAGAGTGGCGATGTTGCTCGTCACGCTACCGCTCGCATTGCTGACCACCACGTTGAAGAGCGCGCCATTGTCGGACGAAGAGCTAGCGGGCGTCGTGTAGGAAGCGGAAGTGGCGCCGCTGACGGCCGTGCCATTCTTTTTCCATTGATAGCTCAGGGGCGCTGTGCCGGAGGCGGCCACGGAGAAAGTGGCGGTCTGGCCCGCGGTTACCGTCTGATTCGCCGGCTGAGTAGTGATCGCTGGTGCCACGGCGGCCGTGTTCACGGTCAGCGTCGCGGGATTGCTTGTGGCGGTTCCTGCACTGTTGCTTACAACAACGTCGAACGTCGAGCCGCTATCCGAGGTGGTGGTCGCCGAGGTGGTGTAGCTTGCTGAAGTTACGCCTGCGATATTCGTCCCGTTCTTTTGCCACTGGTAAGTGAGCGGTGCCGTGCCATTCGCCATCACCGTGAAGGTCGCGGTCTGGCCTGCCGTCACGGTCTGATTTGTCGGCTGCGTGGCGATGGATGGCGCAATGGGAGCAACGGGACCATTCACAGGCGCAACCGTTGCCGTGCATGCGACCGCCGCAAGAGCCGATAGGACGCTGAAGGAAATCTTACCCCAACGATTCATTAGTGTCTCTCTCAGAACAATGAATCCCGGGGTGGTTGAGGCAGGGGAGGGGAACCAGGGCCGGGGAGCATTCCGAGCCAAAGGGCCGGCTCGCGAGTGCTCGCTAGCAAGGAGAGACACTAATCAATGAAAGCGCGGTTCAACAACTGCTCGCAGGGCCAGAAAGCGACCATAAGGTTTCTGCGAGGTGGGGCAGTCAGGCCCAGTCCTACAATGGCACTAACGGGGGAAAACGAGTCCGGTAGGATGCGGTGGGGCAGTCCTGTTTCGAAGGTCCCTGTTTAGGGCTCTAGCGGGTTGTGGTAGCGTGCGTTTGCTTCACGTTGCCAACCGAGGTTGTTGGACAGCGGAGGAAGATCGACCGACCATGACAGAGGGTACGAGTTGTGGCTGCGGCTTTTCGAGGGGCCGGCCGAAGCCGTGGTATTCAAACCCAAGTTCCGTCATGGTTGCCGGATCAAGTAGGTTGCGGCCATCGACGATGAGTGGCCGGCTCATCGCATCGTAAACACGTTTCCAGTCGAGTTGGCGGAACTCCGGCCACTCGGTGAGGATCAATAAAGCATCTGCATCGCGAGCGACGTGGTCAGGTTCGCGGCAGAATTCCACCTGCGGGAAAATGGCCGAGGTTTTGTCCATTGCTTCCTGGTCGTAGGCGCAAATCTGTGCTCCCTCAGCCAGCAATCGCTCGATGACTCCCAGAGATGGTGCAAAACGAATGTCGTCGGTGTTGGCCTTAAACGCCAGGCCTAGGATTCCTACTCGCTTGTCTTTGATCACCCAAAGCGCCTGGCGGACTTTTTCAATAAACAAATCGACGCGGCGCTTGTTGACCGCCTCGGCCTCTTTTAGCATGCCGAAGTTTACCCCGGAACGCTCTGCCAGCCGGACAAATGCCTGGACGTCTTTGGGCAAGCAAAAGCCACCGAATCCAAGTCCTGCATTCAGAAATTGCGGCCCAATCCGGGGATCAAGTCCCATGGCACGAACAACTTCTTTAATATCGGCGCCGACTTTTTCGCACAGGTCTGCAATCATGTTGGCGTAGGAAATCTTCAAAGCCAGAAACGAGTTGGAGGCATGCTTGATCAGTTCGGCGCTGTTGATGGTGGTAACCACGAGCTCGGGGGATTTCGCCGGGGGGCACCCGCCCAAATGCACCGGACAATGGATCTTTGTTTTTCCTCGAGGGGCTTCCAGGATGGGGCGGTAGATCTCACGAAGCTGCTTTTCAGAGTCCTTGTCTTCGACGCCCAACACAATGCGATCGGGGTGGAGGAAATCCTCCACGGCCGTGCCCTCGCGCAGAAATTCAGGATTGGAGGCCACGCGGAATTCCACGGAGGGGTCTCGGCGGTAAACGCTGAGCACGCGCTTCAATTGCTGTCCCGTTTGGGCGGGCACCGTGCTTTTCTCGATGACCAGTTTTGAAGAGTGAGCCTCGGTGGCGATCAGACGCGCCACATTGTCGATGGCAGAGAGGTCGGCTTCGCCATTTTCCTTTGGAGGGGTGCCCACGCAGATGAAGATTGCTTCGCCTGATTGCACTGCATCGGCCGCATCACCAGCGAAAGAAAGACGCTTCGCCTGCAGGTTAGAGGTCAGTAGCGCATCGAGGTGCGGCTCGTAAATGGGCACGACGCCGGCCTTTAGCGTGGCGATACGTTCGGCGTCGTTATCGGTGCAAACGACCTGGTGTCCTACCTCGGCAAGGCATGTTCCCGTAACCAGACCCACGTACCCGCAACCAATCACTGTGATCCGCAATTTGTACCTCCCTTTGCTCTACAATCGTTGACGCGGCGAACTCCAGAAAATCAGCAGTCGCACCGAAACAGCAAAACTAAACAAGGCCGGGTAACGCTGCAATCGAGCAAACCCTGCAAACCCGAACGGGTTGATTCCCTAAGGGATAACCGGTCCTCGAGGCCGGAACTGCTGGCCAACGGGACTAAGAATCTTTTCCCGCCACGCATACTTGCCCAGCGAGTAAGCAAAGAGCGGAAGGTCCAGAAGCGCGGGGGCGGGATCGTCCCAAGACAAAATGGCGGATTCCAGCGGTCCGCGGAGCGAGCGCAAGTAAGACCCAAACGAAAAGTCTCCGCTCAAAATCCCTCCAAGTGCCACTCGCAGGTCGGCGCTCGTGTGAATCCAGCGCTCGCCTGCGCGCCCTCGCACACAGGGAACTGGCTCGCCTCTTGCGAGAAGCCATAGCAAATAAGAAAAGTCGACGCCCGCCCGCGCGCAGAGGGTATGCCAGCCCCAGACTCGGGGATTGATGTCCAAAACCTTGAACTGGCCATTCCGCGGATCCTTTTTGAATTCTACTTCCACAAGACCGGTGAAGCGAGTTGCCGCCAGCAGGCGCTCCGCGGCTTCGGCGAGTTGGGGCTCGCTGATGGTCTCGACAAAGGTGCTGAACTGGCCGAAATCCTTGGGATATTGGCGCAGGCGCTTGGCCACTACGGAGGCGAGAGGAACGCCGTTTTTGCAAAGCGCCGCGTAAGAAAACTGGGTCTCTCCTCCCCCTGGAACCACTTCCTGGATGATCAGGTTTTCCGGAGGAACGAGACTGCTGGCTTCCTTGAAGCGCCGAAACAGGGCTTCGCGGTCGTCGGCACGCCACGCCTTAGGAATCGCGAGGCTGTTGGGCGTAAGCCGCAGAGCCGGTTTGAGAATGACGGGGAAAGGGCAGTCGACGCCGGCGAGTTCCTGCTCGTCGGAAATACACTTTGTCCAGGGCTGGTGAATTCCCAACCCTTCAGCCAGTTCGTGAAGCAGCCGTTTGTCGCACGCCCACCGCAATTTTTCCCATCGTGGAACGGTGACGCGATATTGCTTGGAAAGCAGCTCATGATGGACGGACGCCAAGCTGACGGTATAGTCGTCCGTGGGAATCAGCGCCCAATCTTTGAGACCGTTCTTGACACTGAGGTTCAGGAGAAAGTCAATTCGTTCTGCGTCTTCCCCTTCCGGCCAGGAAACTCTGCGGCGCACATAGCGCGAGGCGGCCGCCACCAGATGGCCGCCTTGCTTGATCACCCAGACAGGAATGTTGCGCCGGCCAAGACTTCGCGCCACGCCAAGAGCGCGATAGTCCGCACCCATGAGCAGAGCGCCACATGAGCTGCTGGCGCGGTCCGCCACCTGCGGTGCGTGTTCTGCCAAAATCGCAATTGTCGCTGTAGCCAAGATTATTTTTGAGCCGTGATGGATTTGACCCTTCCCAGAATGCCGCGCGTCAGGTTACGCGATGCGAAGTCCGCACCGGCAACGAAGCGCATCAGCGGACCGAAGCTCCAGGCAGCAGGGGCGCCGAGGAAATGGAGTCCGGGGACAGAAGACTCGAACCCGTTCTTGAGTTTTGGGTGGCCGTTAATGGTCTCGATGGATTTGAGCAACGGCTTCGAGAGGAACGGATAATGGGCAATGTCTACGCGAAAGCCGGTAGCGAGCAGGGCGTGGTCCACAGAGCGTTCCGTGCCATCGTTCAAGGTGAGAAACAGCTTGTCGCCTTGGGGAACTGCCGAGGTCACCACACGCGAGGTGGTAATGCGAATGGGTTGACACCGAGGGTTGAGCCACGCCGCCCCCGCAGGCCGGATGGCGCGCTTTCCCCAGCGATCTTGAACCGATCGAGGGATGCGGCGGAACAAATGAGGACGTGCTACGAGCTGGCTGAGCCCGGCTTGCCCTACGTCCGCCGGCGCGTACAGCATGCGCGCGACCGGCTTAAAGGTATGAAACCATTTACGCCGCCAGAGCCAACGAACAAAAGGGGCACGGACCAACACTTCCACATCGGCCCCCGCTTCGTGGAGCAATGCGGCCGACTCCAAAGCGCTTTGCCCGGCTCCGATGACTACGACCCTTTTCTCGGCAAAACGGCCCAGATCACAGTGGTCGCAAGAATGGGAGGCCAATTCGCGCGGCACGTGCTTGAATTCCTCGGGCTTGCTGGCAAAGGGCTCAACCCCTGCTGCGATAATCACGCGGCGCGCTTGCCAGACTTCGCCGTCTTCTACCGTAAGTTGAAACCCGTTTCCGTTTTTCTCGATGCGCTCAATTTTTCGCCGATCCGTGTCAGGAACAGCCTGCGATTGAAACCAACGCCCGTAGTCGATAAAGCGGCATAGGGGCAGCGGGGCGGTGATCTCGTTTCCCGAGGCAGCGCGGTAAGCTTCGAGCGTCAGGGCCCCTTGAGGGTCGGAGAGGTGCGACCCTGCCAGAGGTGACCGCAGCAGCATCCATTTGGGCATATGCCTCTCCCAAAAGGACATCGGCTGGCCGAAAACGCGAATATCCAATCCATTGGCAGCTCTTAAATGCGCCGCGGCCGAGAGTCCATACGGACCCGCGCCGACTACCGCTGCGTCACAAGTGATCATTGATCCTTCCTATCCCAAGTGGACTTACACAAGAGCAGATTTCTAGAAAAGCGAATCATCGAGTCTTTTGACTTCCCTTTCCAAGCACGTATCCGGGGGCTGGGGCACACGGCGGAAGGCTAAACAAAAAATTAACGGAGCCCGTGGGGGAGGACAATCGGTTACATCACCCAGCCTGACACCGGGGCAATCCCGAAAATCACTCGGGTAGACCCTTTCATGAACGTAGAGCAGCGAGACCAGAGGCGGAGGAGGCCCCGAAACCGCATGTCTTTCCTCATATCCGGACTCTCGGGAATCTTCCGGTCAAACTCCGGCTCTGTTTGTGGCGAATTGTGTCCCGTTCGCCGATCTGGCGGGAACAAAGAAGTAAGAATGAATGTCGGCGTCTCAGGGCTCAATCCCTGCCGTCGGCAAGCGAACCTGCCTGCCAATTGACAGCTCGCCCCTGAAACTGAATTCCGATTCCAAAACGCCCGTCCGGCAAACGCTGGCAGTAAACAACGCGAGCCAGCGCCCGCAAATCGCCCACCAAGGAACTGATCATCAGCCGCTCGTTCAATTCTTTGGCCTTTTGCGTCAAGAGGCGCATTCCCAGCGAGCATACGTTCTCCGTAGTGGTCCGCTCGGCCTTTGAGGGATCATAAAGACTCGAGATCTGTACCGGCAGGGACAGCTGAATGCGTTTTTCAAGTCGACCAGACCGCACTGCCATGAGTGTCTCGCCCTTTCAATCGGGATCGTCGCCCACTCGGCGAAGCTCGGAAGTGCACTGGGCTTGTGACAACGTTCCCGTTTATCCAACTGATTCTAAAATCCACTCTGCGCCTTATCTGATCTCCTTTGAACACAGAGTGTGAACGTCCACGTTCGCCTTCTAGGACTGATAACAGGCCTCGTTACTCAGACGCAGGGAAGAACGACGCCGTTTCTGCTCGTACATCGCGCGATCTGCTTCGGCGATGAGCTCTCGAATGGACACCGGATTCCACGGATCGAAGCGCGCGGTCCCCAGACTGACGGAAAACCTGTAATCACCATCCTTGCGGCTCACCGAGCTTAGGTACTCGGTCAGGCGTTCCCGAATAGAGCCTTCGCTCTGGCCGGAAGCTTCGATGGCCAGCGCGGCGAACTCGTCGCCGCCAATACGTGCAATCACGTCGGAATCGCGAAAAGTGGCTTCCAGGGCCTCCGCCGTCCACACCAATGCAGCATCGCCCTCGCTATGGCCGAAAAAATCATTGATTTCTTTCAGTCCGTCAACGTCAATGAAAAACAGAAGCAAGCTGCGGTCAGAGCGCCGGGCAAGCCTCAACTGGCGATCCGCGAGGGCCAGGAAACCGCGCCGGTTATAGAGTCCCGTCAATTCGTCCATGAGCGCAAGATTGCTGAGTTCGGTTTGCACCAGGTATTGCTTGGTCGCACACTGAAGCGCACGCCTGAGAAGGTCGCGAATGACGGTGCTTTCCGCGGCGTCCAGCAGTGTCGTGTCGGAACCGGCACGCACATCCCTCAGCAGGCTGGCAAGCTCGCGGTTCGCCTCTCGCAGCAGTCCTTGAAATATCCTATCCAAAGCTGTATCGGCCCCCCGTCGAGAGCGCCGTCTCCGGTCTCCAAGATGAAAATCGGCCTTGGAGTCAACCGGGATGCGCAAACGGGCAAACTCTTTGAGCTGGTTCGCGGTTTGCCAGATTCCCGTGTGATTCTGTGATTCTCTGCCGGACTTACTTCGCTCTGAAGACATCGGCATCGCTTCCCGCCTCAGTGGCAGAACACTCGGTCCGCACTGGTCGCTTTCCTTTGCACCCTTTCGCGAGTCCCTCACTCCAGGGCACTTTCAGCGCCGCGCGAACCTCCAAGAAATTGGGGATGGGCCGCCTCCCTTCCAGGGCAAAGGGATGTTGGGGTGTTTCAGGCGGGGCCCTGAACTCGGAGGCAGCCCCCCTCCATGAGGCACAATAACTTCTTGGCTTTTGAAAACAATCCGGTGAATCACCCAAACGACCCTAGGATAAAGATTGAGAGTGCAGGGGAAGAAATAGTTGATTTCGCAGGAGGTTAGGCTTGGATTAGCCCGCGCCGAATGGCATAGCGAACAAGACTGGCGGTTTCATGGATATCAAGTTTCCGCATGAGTCTAGCCCTATGGGATTCCGCGGTCTTGACGCTGATTCCGAGTTGCAAAGCAATATCCTTGGTGGACTTCCCTTCGCCGACCAACTGCAGAACTTGGCGCTCGCGCATGGAAAGAGGATCGGGCGAAACATACGTCTTCGATAAATAGGCGTCTACGACCGCCCGCGAAATGCTCGGACTCAGATAAACGGATCCTTTGCAAACTTCCCTAATGGCATGAACCAAGTCTTCGGCAGCCTGGCTTTTGAGTACGTATCCCTTTACGCCGGCGCGAAGCGCTTCCGTCACGTATTGATCTTCGTCATGCTGGGTGAGAAGAATGACTTTTGTTTTCGGCGTGGACTTAATCAGCTCGCGGGCGGCGTCGACCCCGTTTAGCACCGGCATGGTGATGTCCAGAATGGCCACTTCAGGCTGGGCCTTCTCGGCCAAGCGCACGGCTTCCTGTCCATCGGACGCCTCCGTAACGACTTGGATTCCTTGCTTTTCCAGCAAGGCCTTGAGCCCCTGACGGATCAGCGCATGATCATCCGCAAGCAAGACGCGAGTGGGCATCGGTTCTCTGGCAGGTTATGAAGGTACAGCGACCCCGGGCAATCGGGTGGTTGCTCTCATTCTTCTGAGGCGAACACCTTAGCCGGTTAGAAAGAAACACAAACGGCATTTGCATGGAATCGTCTATTCTGTTGAAACCATTTAACTTAGTTGTCGTGGCTCGGGGAAAGCGAATTTTGCCGGCATGCACATGGACCTAAGGCTCCAGGTGGTCCCAAAAGGGAGGTTGTAGAATGGAACATCACCAGGTTGCAGGCTCTTACCATTGCCCGAGCCAGAATGGCAGGTCGACCGGGATGCGGATGGTGGAGCGAAAGCGCTCAAACGGGAGCTGTTGCTCGGGAGCCGTCAGCACCACGAGAAGCCATGAGAACGGAACGACGGTGTATTCAAAGGAAGAGGCCGGGGGGAATTTCTTACTTCGAGTTTGAAGCGGGAAGCGGCGGAATTGTACTGGATGCCTCGGAAAAGGGCCTGGCGTTCCAAGCGGCCGATGCCGTTCACCAACTGGGCTCCAAGCGAATCTTTATCTCCCCACATCCTGAAGAGCGGATAGAGCTCAACGCCGACGTGGTGTGGACGGACAGATCCAAAAAATCCGGGGGATTGCGATTTATTGATCCCGCCGTTGACAGCTGTAATCGGATTCGCAACTGGCTGAAGCAAGCAGGAGAGTCAGGGGTTGCCCAGCAACGCCAAGATTATCCGCTGCCCGCCTGGGCCGTCGACCAAGGCCGGGATATTCCTCGTGGCAGGTCCAATCCGGATCAGAGCCAGGTCCCCTCACCGCCCCAAGTGCAGGCCCGTGAGCAGCGGCCGGTCAAGCCCCGCCCGGCTCGGAACCCGCCGCCCCTGTTTAACTCGGATGTGACCTGGCAATCGCAGGATTCTTCCGGGGCTCGACGCGGAGTCTTACACCAGGTTGCGACAGGCTTCCTTATCGCGGCATTTCTATTTTCGTGTGTAGCGCTGGTTCAAAATGTCGGTTTCGTGGGGAGGTTCCGTCCGAAGGTCGCTAATGCCTTGATTCGTCTGGGGAAGAACCTCAACGGAACCTCGGACTCGCAACCTCGTATTTCCTCTCCTTTGCCGAATTTGCCTCAGGTTCCGAGCGAGCCTCCCTCTGCCGTTCAGGCCATTCCCGATGCCGCTCAACCCGAGGCGCTCCCAAGTTCCGACCACTCGTCCGCCCAAAATCATTCCAAGACTCCGAGTCCCGAGATTCCTCGCGCGAAGGCAGGCGCGTATCGCGCAGCTTATTCTCGAGCTCCGAGTTTGGCGCAAGGGAGAAGCGTCGAAGCAAGTCGCCTTTGGTCTGCGGTAGAGGCGGGCAGTTCTGGGGCGGAATTGGATCTGGCGCGGCGTTATTTGAAGGGCGAAGGTGTTCCGAGGAATTGCGAACAGGCATGGATCCTCCTGAGAGCGGCAACCAGGAGCGGAAACCGTGAAGCCCGCCAACAATTACAGAAGCTGCGCCGATACGGTTGCCCGTAGTGCCGCGTAGGATCGTCGCTCGCCATACTACAACCGCGGATGATCGGGCGACTTTGAAGGGCGCGAAGGCCGGCGGCATTTTTTGCCTGATGATTTCAGGGTTGCACTAGCCCGCGGCGAACCGCATACCGCACCAGGCTTGCGGTTTCATGGATATCCAGTTTTTGCATGAGCCTGGTGCGATGTGATTCGGCGGTCTTCACGCTGATTCCCAGGAGCGAAGCGACATCCTTGGTCGACCTTCCCTCGGCAATGAGTTGCAACACCTGGCGTTCGCGAACGGTGAGCGGATCGGAGGGCATTTGCGACTTGGTGCGGTAAGCTTCCACAACCGCCCTGGAAACGCCGGGGCTTAGATAGAATTGGCCGCGCGAAACCTGTTGAATGGCGTGAACCAGGTCGTTCGCCGCCTGGCTCTTCAGGACATATCCACGCACGCCCGCTTCGAGCGCTTCTCGAATGTACTGGTCTTCTTCATGTTGCGTCAGGAGAATGGTCTTTGTCTTGGGGCAGGACCGGCTCATCTCCCGCACCGCGTCGATGCCGTTCAGCGTTGGCATGCTGATGTCAACGACGGCGATATCGGGATGCAAGGTCTCCGAGTAGCGAACCGCTTCCTGGCCATCAGATGCTTCAGCCACTACCTGGAGCTTTTCCCGCTCGAGAAGGGACTTCAAGCCTTGTCTCACCAAAACATGATCGTCAGCCAGCACTACTCTAATTGACATGATCGTCCTCCATGGGAAGTCTGATTGATAGTTCGGTTCCACTTCTTTGCGATGACTCAATCCATAAGGTTCCGCCAATGGCGCTTAAACGCTCGCGCATCGCGATCAACCCTAATCCCTTGCGACCGGTTGCAGCCTGGGCCGCCTGCGCGTCAAAACCCGCGCCATCATCGCGAATCGCGCAATGCAATACCCGGTCCTTCAGCCACGCCCGAATCCAGACATTTTTGGCTTTGGCGTGTTTGACGGCATTGGTCAACGCTTCTTGCACAACGCGATAAAGCGTGGTCTCGACGGTGCCCGGCAGTCGCCCGGAAAACTTTGCTTCAATGTGGATGGGCAGATTCGCGCGCTTGGAGATTCCCTCAGCGAGAAAACGGATGGCGGGAATCCACCCCAGATCGTCGAGGATCGTCGGGCGAAGCTCATGCGAATACCGGCGCAGATGTTTTTCAACCTCGTTGAGCAGCCCTTCGATTTCCCTGACCTGTTCCTTCCGGCCCGGCGGCAGCTCCAGCGCCAGATTTGCCAGAGCGAGATGGACGGCGACCAGCAGCTGGCCGGCCTCATCGTGGACCGAGTAAGCGATGCGCTTTATCTCTTCCTCGAGTGTTTCGTTGAGCTGTCTGAGGGCCTTAACGGCGTCCTGGAATCCGCGCTGCGCCATTTCGTAAGGAGACACGCACTCGGACAAAAAATCACAGCTTATCTGGACGAGTTGTCCTGGGGATCCCCGGTCGACCGAATTCTGAAACAATTCCTTCAGGACCTTATGGTGAAGAGAGACCAACTCCAGCAGGCTCTTGGGTTCCGCAATCGCACGACGGCCCAGCTCGTAAGCTCGGCCCAGCACCGCTTCGCCTCCGCCCATTGCATAATCACGCAACGTCTCCGCGTACTCGTCCTGAAACTCCATTTGCTCTCGTTTTTTCTGCCCCGTGTCTGATTTCATAAATGAATTCCCGTAATGCGCAAAGCCAGAACCAAAGCATCGTCGCTTCGGTTGCCAAAGACCTTCAGGATTCTGTCCGCGGCTCTTTGCGGATTCTCGAGCGCGGAAAGAGTCCCCGTGAAATCAGTCCGAATCCCATCGGTTGCGAAAACGAGCAGGTCCCCCTGTGCTACGGGATGCACGGCGGCTTGCAGCTGGGGCAGGTGGTCGCCAATCACGCCGCCTCGCAGCAAGAGGGTTTCCTGCGTCGACTTTTTGTCAGCACGCACCAGCACGCCATGCACATTTCCGACACCCAGCCAGGTCATCAGGCCGTGGCTTACGTCTACCGAAGCAATGCTCAGGACCACCCCGCGTGTTGCCCGGAGTCTTTCGTGGCAGGTCACCACCAGGGGGATAATCGGTTCGCCCACGCCGTTTCTCAGAACGGTGATGGCGGCCTTGGCTGCGTTGGCGGCCTCCGCTCCGTGCCCGATTCCGTCGATGGCCGCGACCAAAATTCCGTTTTCGTTGCAACAGACTAAATGTTGGTCGCCAGACTCGCCTTCGCCGGGAAGAACGAACTTGGCCACTCCGTACTCGGCCATGGGGCTTCTTATGGTCTCCATTTTTTCACCACCACCCTGGTCCCCTGGCCGGGCTTGGAGTCAATTTCAAACTCGTCCATCAGGCGTCGCACTCCGGGAAGTCCGAGGCCTAGACTTCCTGAGGTAGAAAAGCCGTCTCGCAAGGCTTGGCTTACGTTGGGAATCCCTGGGCCGGTGTCAGAGGCAGTGACAGTGATTCCGACACGCGTACTACCTTGCAGGTCTTTCAAGGCGATCTGGCCGCTGCCGGCGTACGACACGATGTTTCTCGCAAGTTCTGAAATGGCAGTGGCGATCAGCGTGGCGTCACCCGAAGAAAAGCCGAGTTCCAAAGCGAGGGACCGTCCCTTTTGTCGAGCAACGACGATGTCCTGGTCAGAACTGATAGTCACCCTGATTTCCACGCGGGACACTTAGGCTCACTCTCACTTCATGGTTTTGAACTTCTGGTTCAGATAGGCCAATCCCTCTTCCAGATCGAGGGCCGTGGCGACACCTTCCAGAGTCAAACCGAGCTGGACCATCGCGAATGCGACTTCCGGCTGGATTCCCACGATAACGGTTTCGGCACCACGCAGGCGGATTATGTGGGCGATCTCGCGCAGTGTTCGTGAAGCAAACGAATCCATGACGTCCATCGCGGTCACATCCACGATGACCCCACGCGAACGGAATCTCACCACTTGTTGTACTAGGGCGCTGCGCAGATGATTGAGGTCTGCGTCGGACAGGGCCGCCTGAAACGTTGCGATCAGGACCGCCCCCTGCTTGAGAATAGGAACTTCCACGTCGCCCTTTTTCCCCTGGCTTCCTAGTTGGGTTCCGCCAACGCCATTACTTTGTATCCCAAGAGCCGCTCGGCCTGCTCGATGCCTCCCTGCAGGTCGCCGACGGTGTTCATCTTGCCAAGGTCTACGCCGATGGTTACCAGCGTCTGGGCAATCTCGGGAGACAAGCCTGTGACAATGACCGTCGCGCCAAGCAACCGCGAGGCTTCGACGGTTTGCACCAGGTGGTTCGCCACCGTAACGTCCATCGCCGCGACGCCCGTGATGTCGATGACCACTACTTTTGCGCGGTTGGTGCGGATTCCGCGCAGCAGCTGTTCGGTCAATTGTCGCGCCCGCTGCGGGTCGATCACCCCGATGATCGGGAGAATCAACAGGCGTTCGCGAACCTGCAGAACCGGAGTCGACAGTTCCCGGATGGCTTCCTGCTGCTGACGGATGACGCGCTCGCGTTCCTGGACGAAACCGACGGCCACGGTGTTGGCGATGCGGTTGGCCGCCGGTTCGTAGGCGTCCAAGATGCGGTTCAGCTTCTTGAAATCGGTCTGATACTTTGCGAAAAGAGAGCGCGCCAGCACGTCGCGGAGGAGGAGAACAATACCGACAACTTCATGCGTTTCGACGCCGCGCGGAATGATGCGCTCGGAAAGATTTCTTGCGTAAGCCTGCAGCGCTTCGAAGGTTTCCGTCTCGAGAGCCTCGACGTAGCTGTCGTACACCGACGTGGCTTCGGCGAAGATTTCTTCCTTGGTCATAGCCGTCAGCAGCCGGGTTTCAGAAATGCGGCCAACCCACTCTTCGCGGAGCTGCGTTCTGTTCTGGCGGAGGTGTGCCACCAGTTCGCGAAGCAGCTCTGACGATTCATCTCGCTTGGCCATAACATTGCTCTCCTCGTCTGAAACCGCACAGGGATTGGCAGCTCACACCCCAGCTGCTATCGAAACCGGTAGGTCAGATACCACGTTGAAACCTGCCGCCTCAAGCAAGTAAACGCCTGAAAGCGCCTCAGGTAAAGACCCTAATTTTAGGTCTGAGCCAACCACGTGTTGGTAGGACCTGTTTTTCATCTCATCTTGAGACAGTAGAGCCCATTTGCTCATTTTTAGCGGCTTTCCCGGGGTACTCAGCCTTCCATGCAAAACCTAAGGGACGGAACGTGGTTATGCCAGTACTCGGGCAGAAACCCGAATTTCGGCTCCCCTGTTTACCTGATTATCTGAAAGTAACGAAAGAAAGCCCGTAATCCCGGGCGATGTCCCTGGCGGATTGCCAGATGCGCCGTAAGGGTCCGTTCTTACCGTTCTTGAGAACGGGGATACAAGGCGCAGGTCTTTGGTGTATATTTCTTTTGTCGCAAGACCTAGGGCCGGGCAGGCCCGATGTGAAGCCTGCGGAGATGCGGCGCAGTAAGGCCGATCGATGAAACAGGAACCGGCCGAAAGCGCTCTGGTTAAAACCAACCAGACCGGCTCGTCGGAATCCTCGCCCTTTTCTAAGGGCGCGGAGGATGTCAACTTTGGTTCGCTGCCCATCAGGTTTGCCTTGTTCACTCCGCCTTCCTGCTTCAACATGCCGTGCATGGCGTCCATTCTGGAGGTTCGCGATCTCCGGGTTACCTATCGCTCGCGCGGGGGCCCTGCTTTCCGGGCGCTCGACGGCGTGAGTTTTTCTCTAGAGTCCGGCGAGGTCTTGGGCGTTCTCGGAGAATCCGGCTCGGGCAAGAGCACCCTTGCAACGTCGCTCTTGGGGCTCTTCTGTGCCAATGCCCTCACCGTGTCCGGGACGGTGTTATTTGAGGGCCAGGATCTTCTTCAGGCCAAACCCGGCGAGCTTCAAAAAATCCGGGGGAACCGTATTTCTTTGATTTTCCAGGAGCCGTCGGTTGCGCTTCACCCGACGATGCGAGCGGGCCGGCAGATTCGCCACGTATTAGCCGCGCATGGGACGAAGGGGCGGCGAGGGTTCGATCAGCGGACACGCGAAGTCCTCGAGCAACTGTTTTTTGCGGAGGAAGCGGAGCGCATTCGCCGCTCTCATCCTCATCAGCTTAGCGGAGGTCAGCGCCAGCGCGTGCTCATCGCGCAGGCCATTGCCTGTGGGCCGTCGGTCATCATTGCCGATGAACCCACGGCATCGCTCGATCCCACGACACAGATGGAAATCCTGGGGGTATTTCGCGCTCTGCGGAAAAGCCTGAGCCTCACGATGATGTTCATTACTCACAATCCGGCGCTGCTCGCGGGTTTTGCCGATCGTATTTTGGTCTTATACGCCGGACGAGTGATCGAACTGGGGCCGGCCCAGGGAGTATTGGCTTCGCCCAAGCATCCTTACACGCGGTCGCTTTTCCAGTCGATTCCACCCCTTGCGAGCGCGCCGCGCCAAGCGGGCAAAAAAAAGTTGCCCGCAATTTCCGGTGATTCATTCTCATCTTCCGTGCCTCGAGAAGGGTGTCCCTTCGAGCCCAGATGCCCCGAGCGGATGGACATTTGCAAATCACGCGAGCCGGGATTGGTAAACTTGAGCGAAACGCACACCGTTTCTTGCTTCCGGTATGAAGGCCAGTGATGACAGCGGAAAGCCATGAAACGAGCGAGCCGCTCGTTCGAGTGGAAAACCTGGTGAAGCATTATTCGAAAAGAAAGCTCGTCGGATCAGTCGAAGAGGTGCGGGCGCTCGATGGTGTTTCTTTTTCGATTTTTCGAGGAACCACGCTTGCCATTGTGGGTGAGTCGGGCTCCGGAAAGAGCACGCTGGCCTTCTGCCTTGCCTGCTTCGAGAAGCCTACGTCAGGAAACCTGTGGTTTGAAGAAACCAGCCTCAGCGGACTCAAGGAAAAAGACCGTAGAGTTATCCGCCGGCAAATCCAGCTGATCTTTCAGGATCCGGCGAACTCCTTCAACCCAAGATGGAGCGTGCTCGAGATTCTGACCGAGCCTCTCGTTCTCCAAGGGAATCTCAGCCGTGACGAAATGCACCCACGCGCCCAGGCCTTATTAGAGCAAGTTGGTCTATCCTCCCACCTGGGAGAGAAACTCCCTTCGGAGTTAAGTGGTGGGCAGCGGCAGCGGCTTGGAATTGCCAGGGCATTAGGTCTCCGGCCAAAGCTGCTGATTCTCGACGAAGCCCTGTCGGCCCTCGATTGTTCCGTGCAGGCGCAAATCGCGAATCTTCTGATGGAGCTGCAAGCCTCGCTAGGGATGACTTATCTTTTTATCTCCCACGACTTGGCGATGGCTGCGCATCTGGCGGATGAGATCGCGGTGATGAGCCGCGGGCAGATTGTGGAACAGGGGGCGCCGGAAGAAATCCTGACGCACCCCGAAAACAGGATCACCCGTGAGCTTTTGGCGGCCGTCCCTCGTCTGGACTTGTCGCGGCCCCCGTTGGCGGAGTCGTGATGCGTTATTTGCTGCGCAGATCCGCTCACGCTGCTTTCTTGCTCCTGGGCGTTTCCCTCCTTGCCTTCGCGTTTACGGTTCTTGCCCCGGGAAGTTATTTCGATGAAATGCGCCTGAACCCGCAGATCGCGCCGGAGACGATTGTGGCGCTGCGCTCCCGATATGAACTTGACCGGCCGCTGCCTGTCCGTTATGTCCATTGGGTGATTTCGCTGGCTCACGGGGACATGGGCTTTTCGTTTGCCTACAACACTCCCGTGGCACCGCTTCTCCTGGTTCGCGCGCGAAACACTCTGCTTTTGACCGTAACGGTCATGCTGCTGGCGTGGGGGATAGCTCTGCCGCTAGGCATTTGGAGCGCCGACCATCTTGGCCGCTTACCCGACCGCCTGCTCTCATGGGGAACTGCGGCCCTTCTGGTTATTCCAGATTTGGTCCTTGCGCTCGGTCTCTTGGTCATTGCGGTGAAGATGGGGCGCCTCCCGACCGGAGGCATGGTATCGCTGAATTTCGAAAACCTTTCCTTCCTCGGGAAGACTCGCGATCTGCTATTGCACATGGCCCTGCCGGTTGCGGCACTCGTGCTTTCCGTCCTGCCCCTGCTTGTGCGCCACGTGCGCGCGGCTGTGGCGGAAGTCCTCCTCGCTCCGTTTCTCCTCGCGGCAGAAGGGCATGGCATCCCCCGGCGCACATTGCTTTATCGCTATGCGCTTCCCGCGGCAGCGAATCCACTCGTTGCTCTGTTCGGGTTCAGTATCGGGACGCTGCTGAGCGGCTCGTTGCTCATCGAGGTGGTGATGAGCTGGCCCGGCCTCGGCCCATTCTTGCTGGAGGCCATCTTGGCGCGCGACATTTATGTGGTGATCGGTGGCGTTCTGCTTTCCACGCTTTTCCTGGTTGGCGGGAATTTCCTCGCCGATCTACTTTTGTACTGGGCCGATCCGCGAATTCGCACGGAGACCGGCGCTTGAGAGGCAGGCGCGCCATTTCGGGGTGGCTGGTAGTGCTTGTCGCGCTGCACGCTTGTGTGCTCTTTGCCGGTTTCTTTGCGCCCTACGATCCGACAGAACAGGACCGTGGAAGGCCCTATTTGCCGCCGATGCGTCTTCATTTCCTGGACAACCGAGGACATTTTCACGCACGCCCGTTCGCGTATGCACTGAAGCTCGCCGAAGGCTCTTTTGACCAGTACGAGGAAGACACACGGCGAGCGCTTCCGCTGAAGTTTATGGTTCGCGGCGCGAACTACCGATTGCTGGGACTTCTGCCGAGCCGTTTACACCTATTCGGAGCAGAAAACGAAAGAATTTATCTGCTGGGAAGCGACGCATACGGAAGGGATCAGTTGTCGCGTTTTCTTTATGGCGGGCGAGTATCGCTATTTGCCGGTCTCTTGGGCGCCGGAGTCACCGTCTTGCTTGGCTTGTGTGTCGGCGCGGCGGCGGGCTATTACGGCGGATGGAGAGATGATTTGCTCATGCGCCTTGCGGAACTCTTCCTGGCCCTGCCCTGGCTTTATCTGCTTTTCGCGCTCCGCGCCTTCTTGCCCCTCGCGGTCGGTCCGCTCGAGGCCTTCTTCCTCATCGTTGCCGTCCTTGGGGCCGTGGGCTGGGCGCGCCCGGCGCGACTGGTTCGTGGGGTCGTCCTAAGCGCGAAGGAGCGTGATTTTGTCCGCGCCGCTCGAGGGTTTGGAGCCACCGACGGATACCTGTTGCGGCGGCACATTCTCCCGGCGACTTCAAGCGTGCTTCTAACCCAAGCGGCCATTCTTGTTCCGCAGTTCATACTCGCCGAGATGACGCTTTCCTTTCTCGGCCTGGGTGTCCCTGAGCCGGTCCCCAGTTGGGGAAACCTTCTTTCCAGTTTGCAGCAATACAGCGTTCTGGTTTCTTACTGGTGGATGTATTTGCCTGCGCTCATCATGTTGCCGTTCTTTCTGGGATACTTGGGGCTGGGGAGCGAGTTGCAGGAGCGCGCCGAGCCGTACAAGATAGAGAGATAACTTCAGGAGCCTAGAGTGAAACCTGAGAGAGCAAATTGCTCGTCTCGACGAATCGTCTTCCTTCTGCTGTTCGTTCTTGCGGCGTTATTCACCCGACCCACCGCCGGTTCTCCGCCGCAGAACAATTCCAAGGAAGAATTGCTGGTACTTGCCGGTGAGATGGGCCATCCCGGCGGGCGACTTGTGGTTGCCTTGCGCGCCGAGCCCAAAACCTTGAATCCCTTAATTGCCCTTGACGCTCCCTCACGCGAAGTGATCGGCGCCATGCAGGCGGACCTGGTGCATATCAACCGCGCGACGCAATTGACGGAACCCGCCCTGGCGAAGTCCTGGAAAATCTCACCGGACGGATTGCGATACACGTTGGTCTTGAGGAGCGGGCTAAAGTTTTCTGATGGCTACCCGCTCGATGCCGATGATGTGTTGTTCACCTTCCGCGTGTATCTCGATGAAAAAGTACATGCACCCCAACGCGATCTTTTGCTTTTTGATGGCAAACCTCTTTCTCTGCGCAAAACAGATTCGCAAACCATCGTCTTTCAACTCCCCAAGCCCTATGGCGTGGCGGAAAGGATGTTTGATGGATGGGCGATCCTGCCGAAGCATCTCCTCGAAAAGCCTTACGAGGAAGGGAAGATTGCCCAACTCGGGGCGCTCGCGACGCGGCCAAACGAGTGGGCCGGTCTCGGTCCTTTTCGATTAAAGGAATACGTTGCCGGGCAACGATTGGTGCTCGAGCGCAATCCCTATTTCTGGAAAGCAGATGAGAAAGGGAATCGGTTGCCCTATCTGAACGAATTGGTCTTCCTTTTTGTGCCCAGCGCGGACGCACAAGTCTTGCGGTTTCAGTCCGGCGAAACCGATGTAATCAGCCGGCTAGGGGCAGAGAATTTTTCGGTGTTGTCCCGGCAAGAGGGAAACTACACAATGGTGGACGCCGGGCCGGGCTTCGAGTATAACTTTCTGTTTTTTAATTTAAGCGATCCTACTGAGAAGACGCCAGCAGAAATCGTGCAAAGACAAAAATGGTTCCGCGAGGCGAAGTTCCGGCAAGCGGTGTCGGCTGCCATAGACCGCGAGGCGATTGTGCGGCTCGTTTACCAGGGGCGCGGCGCTCCATTGTGGGGTTTGGTCACGCCGGGCAATCGCCGCTGGCAGGATGAGAAACTGCCACATCCTCCACGTTCGCTCGATCGAGCGCGCACGCTGTTGAAGGAGGCCGGTTTTTCTTGGACCAGCGCGTCCGATGGCGAAATAACATTGCTCGACTCGGGCGGCAAACCCGTGGAATTCTCTGTTGTCACGAGTTCGTCCAACGCTGACCGGGCTAAGATGGCCACATTAATTCAGGACGATTTGAAGCAGCTCGGAATGCGCGTTGCGGTTGTGCCGCTCGAGTTTCGGTCGCTGCTTGATCGCGTCACGCAAACCAAGGAATACGACGCCTGCGTGCTCGGGATGGTAAGCCCGGATGCCGACCCAAACGTGGACGTCAATGTGTGGCTATCGAGGGGCGGCACGCATCTTTGGAACCCTTCGCAAGCCCACCCGGCCACACCCTGGGAAGCGGAGATTGATCGGTTGATCGACGAACAAATGTACGCCCGCACATTCGAGCAGCGAAAGAAGCTGTACGACCGCGCCCAGGAACTCCTCCGGGAATACCAGCCTATGATTTTTCTGGCCAGCCCGGATATTCTAACGGGAGCGAAGAAGTCGGTCGGCAATTTCCGCCCAGCCGTGTTAGAACCTTATGTGCTTTGGAACGTGGAGCAGCTGTATCTCAAGAATGACGCGGTAAATGCCACTCGATGAGTCCCACAGGCTCAAGAACCAGGAAAAACGAGGCGGTCGTTTGGAACGACACGCTTCTCGTCAAAGAGTGCCTGGCCGGAAGCGAAGAAGCCTGGTCTCTGCTCATCGACAAATACAAGGCTTTGATTTATTCCATCCCTGTAAAATACGGGCTCTCGCCCCAAGAGGCGGCGGATGTTTTTCAGGCCACTTGTACCGAACTCTTGGTGCGCTTGCCGGAACTGCGTGAGCCGCGCGCGCTTCCGAAATGGCTGATGCAGGTGGCTCACCACGAGTGTTACCGCTTGAAGCGGCAGAGCCGGCGGGTGGTCAGTCGCGACTCCGATGAGGACTTGCCCGAACCGGAAGTCCCGGCCATCGCCGAAGACCTGGTGCAGCAAACACAGGAAGAGCAGATGCTGCGGGGAGCCATGGCCGCGCTCACTCCGCAGTGCCGCCGGCTGGTGGAGCTGCTTTTTTATGAAGTTCCCGCGCGGCCCTACGCCGAAGTTGCCAAGGAGTTGGGGCTCGCCGTAGGCTCCATTGGATTCACGCGCCAGCGATGCATCGAGCGGCTTCGCAGGCAACTCGAGGATTTGGGTTTTTCCGATGCCCGGAACCCGTAGTAAGACCTCTACGCGCAAATCAATCGCCCAGCTGGCCCAGCTTTCCGCTGAGGCCGATCGTCGCAAGTTTTTCACGCGGCATCGCGGCCTAATTCGTAAGGAATTTGTCGAACAGCTCGCCGAGTTGGTGGTCGAAAGAGTTCGCGTCAGTACCCAGGAGGCTCTGCATCTTGCGGAAGCGGCCATCCTTATCGCCCGGCGTCTCAAACGCAAAGATGCTCTGGCGCTCGGCTTGCGGGCGAAGGCCAACGCTCTTTATTTGTCGGGTGACAATCGCGCGGCCATGGAGCATAACCAGCAGGCTTTTCAACTATACGAGTCGTTGGGCGATTGGAAAGAGGCTGCCCGCACTCTGAGCACCTCCATTCAACCTCTCATCTTGCTCGGGGAATATGACCAAGCGTTCCACGCCGCGGAACGGGCCAGAGAAATATTTACGCGGCTGGATGACCCGCGGCGGCTTGCCCGGCTGGAGATCAACGTCGGCAACATCTATCACCGGCAGGACCGCTTTGAAGAATCGATCGCCCATTACGAGCGCGCCTACGAGGGCTTGCTGCCGTACAAGGATGTGGAAGGAATCGGCGTGGTCCTCAGCAACATGGCGGTCTGTCTGATTAGCCTGAACGATTTCCCGCGCGCACTCGCCACTTACCAGAGAGCCCGCGCCTTCTGCCAGAAGCACAACATGCCGCTGCTTGTCGCTCAGGCCGACTACAACATCGCCTATTTGTATTACCTGCGCGGGGAATACAGCCTGGCGATTGAAGCACTCTACGCCGCGAGGCGCGCTTGCGAGGCCACGGGCGACGCCTATCATCTTGCGCTTTGCCATTTGGATCTTTCCGACATTTACCTCGAGCTGAATCTCAGCGAAGAGGCCCGCGAGATGGCCCACGAAGGCTTCCTTCGTTTCCAAAAGCTGGGTATGGGCTACGAAGCGGCAAAAACTCTTGCCAACGAAGCTACCGCGTACGGCCAGCAGGGAAAGACGACGCAGGCGCTGGAGCGCTTTGTAAAGGCTCGCGAGATCTTTGTGCGCGAGGACAATCTGGTTTGGCCCTGGCTGATTGATTTGTACCAAGGTTTATTGTTGTTCCAGGAGGGCCGTTATTTCGAGGCTAGGCGGCTGTGCACTTCGGCTGCGGCTTTTTTCGATCAATCAGCGCTTTCGGGAAAAGCCGTACTGGCGCATCTTCTTCTCGCTCAGATCGCTTTCCAAGTGGATGATCTTCGAGGGGCCGACCAGGAAACCCGCGCAGCCATTGCCAAGCTTTCCGGGCTTCAGACGCCGGTGCTGATTTACCAGGCGCATTTCCTCGAAGGAGAAATCGCTCGCGCGCGCGGCGAGCGGCAAGCGGCGCACCGCGCTTATCTGGAGGCGCGCAGCGCGCTCGAAACGCTGCGCAGCAGGCTGCAGGGCGAGGAGCTTAAGATCTCCTTTGTCAAAAATAGAATGCAAGTTTATGAGGCGCTGGTCGCCCTTTACCTGAGTGGCGGGGACGCCGGGGCTTCTGACGAGGAGGCTTTCGCCTGCATCGAAGCGGCGAAGTCGCGCAACATGATCGAAATGATTTTTCAGAGCGGCCAGAGCCTTCCGCTCGGAGAGACGGGTCAAAGCGAGCTGGTCCGGCGAATCCGCGATTTGCGAGAAGAACTCAATTGGTATTACCACCGCATTGAGCTCGAGCAATTGCAGCCCGAAGCCCAATCGCGCCAGAAGCTGGAAAACCTTCAGGAAATCGCGCAATCGCATGAAAAGGAGCTGTTGCGCACCCTGCGCGAGCTGCCCGCTCATGAACGAGAAAATGCGACTCTCGAAGCACCGGCCGATTTTTCACTGAAGAAGCTCCAGGCTGCCTTGCCCCAAGATACGACGCTCGTCGAATATTTCAGCGCCGGCGAGCAGTTGGTTGCCGCCATCATCTCCGAGGACAGTGCCCGAATTATCCCGCTGACCATGCTGTCCCGCGTGACGCATCTCCTGCAATTGCTCCGCTTTCAAGTCTCCAAATTCCGCATGGGCAACGTTTACGTGAGGCGCTTCGAAGAGGCGCTGTTGCGCGCCACGGAGAGCCACTTGGAATCGCTCTACAGCGAGCTCATCGCGCCATTGCGCATGCTCCTTCAGGGAACCCATGTGATTTTCGTTCCTCACGGCCCTCTTCATTTCCTGCCCTTCCACGCTTTGAAAAACGGCAGCGAATATCTCTCGGATGCGTTCACGATTTCTTATGCGCCGAGCGCAACGGTTTTCTCGCTGTGCCAGCAGAAGGCCACGAGCAATGCTCCTGCCTCACTGGTTCTGGGGATTGCCGATGAGCGCGCGCCGCAAATTCTTGACGAAGTGCGCTGCGTGAGCTCTCTCCTGCCGCATTCTTCCCTCCACCTCGGTGAGTACGCGACCTCTTCTCTGCTTCGTGAAAAGGGGCCGGAGAGTGGGCTCTTACATATCGCCACGCACGGGGTATACCGCCAGGACAACCCGATGTTTTCTGGGATTCGCTTAGGCGACGGGTATCTGAATCTGTATGACCTCTACCAAATGAAGTTGAACGCCAGGCTGGTTACCCTGAGCGGTTGCGCTACGGGCATGAATTTTGTGGCTGCTGGCGACGAGCTGCTGGGCCTGCAGCGCGGCCTGTTTTGTGCTGGGGCAACCACCTTGCTGCTTTCTTTATGGGACGTTCACGACGAAAGCACGGCCCAGTTAATGGGCCATTTCTATCGGCGTTACATCGAAGGCCATAGTATGGCCGAGTCTTTGCAACACGCCATGCGCGAACTGCGCCAAACGAGGCCCCACCCGTTTTACTGGGCGCCTTTTGTTCTGGTCGGCAAGCTCGCTCATTCTACAGGACTTAACTAAAACTCTTTCCTGCCTGTTTGTAGGTATTTTTTGATCTTTTTTCGGCCCTTATAAACGAGCGTTGGTGAAGGTTCCGGTGCTAGTGGGGGGAGTGGCCGGAATATGGAAAGGAAAGCGGGGGGGAAACGATGAAGCATTTTACGACCGAGGAATGGATCGATTTCGTGAATCAGGCAGTTTCTCCCGGGGACCGGGACGAAATGGAGAACCATCTGAAGGAAGGGTGCCAAGGCTGCCGGGAAGCCGTTTCCATGTGGCAGCGCGTGCAAAGGTCGGCGGTGGCGGAACGGAACTACCAGCCGCCTGCCGCTACCCTGCGGATCGTCAAGGCAGCTTTTGTGGCTGCTAGTCTGAAGGGCCAAAGAAAAGAATCCAGGAGCCGGATCTCGGTCCTCTTCGACAGCCTTTTGCAGCCCGTTGTCGAAGGAGCCCGGTCGGCAGCTACGGATTCAAGACAAATGCTCTATCGCGCCGATCCGTTTCAAATTGACCTGCAAATTGAAGCCAAACCCGGCAGCAACGATCTACAGGTCACTGGTCAGCTCCTGGATTTGAGCAATCCCGGGATTGCCGGCAAAGACGTGAACATTACGCTGTCCAATCTGCGGGGTCACGTGGTGCACGCCGTGAGCAATCAGCATGGAGAATTTACTTGCGACATCAAAAACAGCGGCGACCTGCAAATAACTTTTTCGAGTCCGCGTGGCGAGCCCATTGTGATTTCGCTGCGCGATGCGCTCGGCCGTCTGTCGCAGGATGACAAATGATTCCAACGTCCGTTCATTTAGCCCCGCGGTGCGGCCTCGGTACGAAAGTACCGCGTCCCATGGCTAACTTGGGTGGCCAGGAAAGCCTGGTCGTACTATTGGAACGGAAGGATGGTCCCGAGAAACTAGCGGGGCAATGCACCGGCCAATACCTGAGGAATCCACGAATGGGAGGCCCTTTCAGGGTCGCAACCTATGAAACGCAGGACCACCGTTCTTTTTGCGATGATCGTCCTTATGCTGGCTTGGTCCAAGCCGGCAGCTGCCCAGCAGCGCTACATCGTTGTTTCCACTGGGGGTCTCTCTTCGGTCTTGAATCTGTGCTCTCTGCTTGGGTGCCAGGTTCAAGGGAGTTTGGACGGTAAACTCGGCCAGACCTTTCTCGTCACCTCCACAAACCTTCTGAACACGACGCTGACTTTGTTGGAGTCGTTGTTGGGGATCGTAAGCATAGAGCGGGATCTTTTCTTGCCGATTGCGCGACCGTCTCTTCCAAGCATTCCTTACGGACTCTATGACACCTCGCCGGTAAACTATTACGGAACCGTAGTGTGGCACGGCTATGCGGCACAGCCTGCAGCGCAGATCATCCGCATTCAGGACGCCCAAAATGGTTTCGGTGTCAGCGGTACCGGCATCGTGGCGCTTATCGATACCGGCGTTGACCCACATCACCCCGTTTTGTCTCCCGTGCTTCTCGAAGGCTACGATTTCACGCGAAACCAGCCGGGTGCTTCCGAATGGCTCGATGTGACCGGTATGCAGAGCGGTTACGAAGGGACTAGCTCCAATCAACAGCCTGGCTATGTCCAGCAATCGACGGCCGCGGTACTGGATCAGTCAACTGCCGCAGTTCTGGATGGTTCTCCGTATGTTGCTTTCGGGCACGGCACGATGACCTCGGGGTTAGTCCACCTTGTCGCTCCCAAGGCTAAGATTCTCCCGCTCAAGGCGTTCTCAGCGAACGGGACCGGCTATCTTTCGAACATCGTGGCTGCCCTTTATTATGCGGTTCAGAATCACGCCAACGTTGTGAACATGAGCTTCGACCTTAGCTCTTCGTCGCGCAGTTTGCAGCAGGCGGTCTCATACGCCAATAAGGCTGGCGTCGTGCTTGTGGCAGCGGCCGGTAATGAGAGTACTAACGCACGTGTCTATCCCGCCGCCATGAACGGCAACGTTGTCGGCATTGCTTCAACGACCGATTGGGACACCCGCTCCTCGTTCTCCAATTATGGTTCCGCAGATGTCTGGATTGCCGCTCCAGGAGAATACGTCATCAGCACTTATCCCGGTGGGACGTATGCCAGCGAATCGGGCACCTCTTTCAGTTCGCCGCTGGTGGCAGGCACGGTAGCTCTGCTCCTCAGCGCCAAGCAGGCAGGTTTTAACCAATCGCAAGTTGGAAATGCCCTGGCGAACGCACAAGTTCTCACGCCGGACCTGAACCACGGCCGCCTCAACGTGTATCAAGCCGTTTCCGCGTGGGTGAACAGCTCCAGCTCAACTACTACTTCAAGCTCAAGCTCAAGCTCATGCTCGTTGCTCTGCTTGTAAATTGCTCATGCTGAAGGGTCAAATTCCGGCGCCGACGAGAAGCTCCCCGCTTCTTGTGGCGCCGGAGTCCCTCCGAATCAAGCAGCTGGAAGAGCAAGCCTCGGCGCTGCGCAGCTCCGTGATCTGCGCATTCAATCAACTCCTTGACCTGAAAGATCTCAACACCGGAGTCCATAGCACACGTCTGGCTGAATGGGGCATGCGCGTCGGCCAGGAGCTCGGCCTCGAAGGAGCCGCACTTCAGAATCTTGAAGTCGCGGCACTTCTCCACGACATTGGCAAAGTCGGCATACCGGATGCCATTCTTCGCAAGCCGGGGCGCCTTGACGACGAAGAATATGCATTAATGAAGAAACACCCCGAATATGGCTGGGCCGTCCTGCGCATGCTTCCCGGATTTGAGCGCGCCGCGCTTGATATTCTTCACCACCACGAGTTTTTCAACGGGAAAGGATACCCCGCGGGCCTCAAAGAGACCGAGATTCCTATCGTCTCGCGCATCGTTTCCGTGACGGACGCCTTTGACGCCATGGTCTCCTCGCGTCCGTACCGCAAAGGTCTGCCATTTGAAGAGGCCATGCGCCGGCTTTCCGAGTCGAGTGGCACTCAGTTCGATCCTGCTGTGGTGAAGTGCTTTCTCTCCTTCGCTCGGGAAGAGATGCCCACGGTTTTTGCCGCTGCTGGCACGACGGTCGGCACCCCACTTTGAACGATCGGTCTCTCGTTGGTAGCACGATCGAATTCTCAGTCTTCGTAGCGCGATTTTAAGGCCAGCCGCAATCCTTTCAATCAAATCGAGACATGTCAGGTTTTGTTGTGCGGGAGTCGTGGCTTTACCGGGAGCGACTGGGTGTTCCAACAGAGCCGTTTAAACCGGAGGTTTTCACGACAAGCTCCAGCCACGCCTCTCGATGGGGTTCGAGGAAGCGGAGAAGACCATGACAAAGTCCTTTATTGCTGCGCAGGAATTGCTTGCACGGAAAACGGCTCTTTTATGGCTATGGCGGCATCTGACGTGTAATCGGCCGAGTCTAAATCACCCTCGTCTTCGATTTCGACTGGCCCAGCATCTGACGCATGGCCACGGTAGATCCCGGGGCTCGCTTCTCTCTCCAGGCTTCCAGCCGCTTGCAGGTCTCTTCAATGTTTTGGAACAGGTGGGGATTCTTGAAAGCGGCGCGCCAGGTGGGAACGATCGTGCGCATGCGGTCCCACACGACCCAGATTTCTCCATTACTCTCAAAAAAAAGTTCATCGTTGATCAAGCCGCGATTCACGATGCTCGCCACCATTTCCCAATAACTGATCACCATGCGGATGTAGGTATTTTCTTCGCTGCCTTGGGGGTACTTTTCGATCATGTCTTCCGGGGACGTGGGATGGAAGTTGTCGGTAAACCAGGCCCGCGCTTGCCGCAGGCGCGGTTCGCGGCGTAAATCGTACAGCCGCAACATGAGGTTCACTTCATCGTAGGTGATCTGGGCCATGCCGAATCCCTCCGGGCTACCTCGCAGTATCCGATTGTGCGGCTTCCTGCAAGGAACGAGAAACGCCGGTAAGTTCGATGCGCTGGACGCTCGAAAGGGGTATCCCCTGCTTGAGAAGCTCGGCTTGAATGCGGCGCCGCAACTCCCGAGCCACTTCGTCCTGGCGCGTCGGCGCCGTTCGCACCTGCAGCCGAAACGTGGAAGCGGTTCGGTCAAAGTCTTGAACGCCCAGGATCCGAGGGCCGTCCACCAAAGCCTGTGACCACGCCGGATCCGCTCGCAACGCCGCCGCCGCCGTTTCCAAAGCTCTTAGTGTTTTCTCGACGGGCGTTTCGGGGGCGAGCGAAACATCCACGAATGCTTGCGACCAATCGCGGCTCAGATTGCTTACGGTGCGAATCTCGCCGTTCGCGATGGTGACGAGCGCTCCGCGAGCATCGCGCAGGACCGTCCGCCGCAGGGTGAGATGTTCCACCCGTCCGGTGTAGTCGGAAATCTGCACGGTGTCGCCCACGACGTATTGGTCTTCCAAAACGATGTAAAAGCCGGTAATCACGTCACGCACCAGATTCTGCGCTCCAAAGCCGAAGGCCAGGCTGGCAAGGCCCGCAAGCGCCACGGCGGGCGTGACGTCCATGAACTCGTGCAGCGCCATTAGCAGCGCAACAGCCCACACCACTTTGCTGGCCGTGCCATAAATAATCCCAGCCAGCGTGCGCGTCTGTTGCTCACGGAGTTGTGATTGGCGAGTCTGCGCCGTCGCAGTTTTGATGATCAATTTGCTGGCCGCCCGGAGCAGGCGATTGACCGCCAGTGCGATGACAAGGATGCCCAGCAATCGCAGGGCATGAGGAAGCATCAAGTACACCCAATGATTTAAAGAACTTGGCATGATTTCTATGAGAGGGGGAGTATAACATTGGAAGAGGTCCGCAGAAGGGCAGTCGTTCGTGCGTTAGCCAGAGTGTGGCGGAGCCGCCATAAGGGAGTTTGGATGATGGAATCAAGACGAAAGTTTCTTACCATACTTCTGGCGTCGGGCCTGCCCATCGGATTCGTGAATTCTTCCGTGCAATCGCAAGGCGGAGGCGGAACTCAGCCCTCGCCAAAACCTGTGCAGAAGGACGAAGACACCGACGAGCCCAAGATCGACTCCAAAGCTATGCTGGAGGCCAATCAGAAGGACATTAAGAAAAGCGTTGAGCGGCTTTTTCACTTGGCCAGTGAATTGAAGGCTGAAGTGGAAAAAACCGATTCCGTGCAAGTGCTTTCTGTACCCATGCTCAAGAAGGCCGAGGAAATTGAAAAGCTTGCGAAGAGCATACGTTCCCGCGCCATCGGATAAACGGACATTTCTGCCTGCTTATAGAGCAAAGCGCGCGAAGGAATGCCTGCTAGCGCGAGCGAATTAGACGGGATAGAATATCTAGGTCGAATTTCCCTTTGTGCGTTTCTCCAAAAGATCTGGAGAACGCCGACCGCGCGCCCGTTGCTCAGCTGGATAGAGCGCTGCTCTCCGGAAACAGCGTTACGCTGATTCTACTAGCAGTTATAATCGGAAAGTATCGGCTGGAATCGCAGGAAACAAAGGGTTTCGCGGATGGGCGGTACAGCCGTGGCCACAGATTGGCCACACATTTTTCAGCGCGCCCGTAGCTCAGATGGATAGAGTACATGCCTCCGGAGCATGGGGTCGTGAGTTCGAATCTCACCGGGCGCGCCACTTTCGTTCTCCTTTGCATTCAATGACTTCTGCCGATAGCCTCATATCTGTTTAGAACTCGATTGCTCAACACGTTCTCATTTCAACCCGATAGAGGAATCCGATGCATGAGTGAGCAGAAGCAAAGCGCGTGGGAGAGTTGCAGAGGCGCCTTTACGCGGTTTATCGTGGGTGCGGCGGGAGCACTCCTCTACACTACGATGTCCCTTGTTTGGCCCAAGCCTCATCCCCCGTCAGTCCTTGACCCCGGCCCGAGGAACCTACTAGGAATTGTCGGTTGGTTGTTCAGGCTGTCCCATTTGCTCGGGAATTACTACGTACAGCTGGCCATATTTATCGTCTTTGTTTGCCTCGCGGTGTTCAGACGCAAAGACCGGGGTGCGTGGATTTATGCGTTCTTGTCGGGCTGGGCTTTCCCGGAGCTTGTTATCTTTCACTGGCTAAGGTAGTTCACGAAGGGATGAGCGGGAACAATTGAACCAAGTGGGCATCACAAGTTCAATTCACTAGAGATTTCACTCCGCGGCAACCACAAAATCGACGAGACAAGTTCTAAAATCGTCGCCTAGGCGCGCCATATTTCAATCACTTACCAGATGCGCCG
Source organism: Acidobacteriota bacterium (assembly GCA_003223215.1). Taxonomy (GTDB): domain Bacteria; phylum Acidobacteriota; class Terriglobia; order Acidiferrales; family UBA7541; genus Acidiferrum. The sequence goes on along the minus strand of QHYH01000146.1, from coordinate 4,167 downwards.
TAAGGCTCCGTTCTTGAGGTTTGCCCGAATTGCGCGAGATACTCAAGCGCAATGTACTGCGGGGAAAAGCCACGGTTTCGAGTCGCGTTGAAAATTCAACAGGATATGCAACTGATCGAGAACTGCCATCGGCAGGAGGTGCGCCTCATCCAGTAACAAGATAACGCGCAGCTTTACCTGATTGGCGAGATCCTCGATATGCTGACTGGTGGAAGCGAACAGCGCCGCAAACCCGCCCTCTGGTGGCTTTGCATTACGAGTAGTTCGCCCTCTCAGTTTCGTTACCGAGTCAGCCCTTCATCCCGATTCTCACTGAGTTCGTGAGCGTCTTTTTTTTCCGCGCATTTTCCCGGGCACTGCTCGGGCCAATTCGTGCGGCCGCGGCTTTGCGGCTTCTGCTTTCCCGGCTCCTCCCAGCGACGCGATGCTTGACTTCCGCTTTAGGCGAGGCGCTCGAAGAGGCTTGGAACTGGCTGGTCAATGAGGGGATGCTTATGAGAGTCACGGGGCAGCCGGACGAATGGTACAAGATCGCGCTTGACGGGAAGCCTGTTTGAGGAGGCTGTTTTGTAACAGCCTTTAGCTATCGCCAGCCTCGGAGCGGCTACATCGCACTGCTCCAGCCTTTCATCGTTGTCCAGTAGCTCTGCTACAATGATCGGTCATGAAACGACGCGACTTGCTTCAATCGCTACCCGCTGCGGCCCTGCTCCCGGCGGCCGGTTGGCTTTCATCTCTTGACCATTCCCAAGACAAAGTTAGCTCGGGAACCTCATCCATGGTTTACGAGCTCCGGGTGTACCACACCTACGAAGGCAAGCTGGACGATCTTTTGCGCCGCTTCCGCGAACACACCATGCGGCTTTTCGAGAAGCATGGCATCCGCAACGTGGCCTACTGGACTCCTATTGAGGAACCGCTCAAGGGCAGGACTCTCTTCTATATCCTCGCGCACCCCAGCCGCGAAGCCGCCAACGCGAATTGGGATGCTTTTCGCAATGACCCCGAATGGCAGGCGGCCCGCGACAAGTCCGAAGCCAATGGCAAGCTGGTCGAAAAAGTCGAGTCCACCTTCCTCTCTCTCACCGACTTCTCACCGCCCCTCCGCTGAGTTGCGGCCGCTCTCGAGCCGTATCTCCTGCTCCTGCATTCCGAGCTTGCCTGGGCAGGCGAAGCGAGAACTTCTTCCGCTCCAAGCCGTTTTCGCGACGTCTAGCCCTCAAATCCCTTTTCCATGCAACAAATTCTGGCGCGATTTCGTACCTCACCTTGAAGCGCGAAGCCCGGCTGGCACTGCCGTCATCACACCGGGTTAAGTCTCAGGTCGTCGCGACGGGCTCGACGCCGCTTCCGTTCCGCTTTGGTGGCGCGTACAAAGCCAATACCGGGAGGAGCGCATGAGGAATCTCATCGACCATCTTTTGCGAGACCTTCGCTACGGGCTTCGCAGCCTGCGCAAAGATCGCCGCCTCGCTCTCCTGGCCACCTTCGCTCTCGGCCTGGGCGTCGGTGCAACCACGCTCGTCTTCAGCGTGATTTACAACGGCCTTCTCCACCCTTTTCCCTACAAGGGCGGCGACCGCCTGGTCAACTTCATGATTCATGACGTGAAGGAATCCCGTCCCGGCGGCCGTTCCGGCTACTCGATGACCGAGATGCTCGACTACCGCGACCAGAACCACGTCCTCGAAGACGTCATGGGCTGTAACCACACCGACGTGCTTTACAACAATGGAGAAGGCACCCAGCAGTTCGACGGCGTCATCCTCACACCTAACACTTTCACGTTTCTCGACGTTCCGCCTCTCCTAGGTCGCATGATCACGGAAGAAGACGCCAAGCCTGGTGCCCCGCCGGTCTTCGCCATGAACTACCGGATTTGGAAAACGCAATTCAACGCCGATCCGAAAATCGTCGGCACCACGATGGTCCTCAACGGTGTCTCACGCACCCTTGTGGCCGTGATGCCTCGCCGCTTCGGCCTTTGCGCCGGCCAAGTTTGGATGACCACGAGTTGGAAGCGCAGCGCCACTCCCAACACGGCACTCTTTAATGATGACGACTTTTTCTGGACCATTGCGCGCCTCAAGCCCGGCGTCAGCGAACAAGCCGCCGCCGCGGATTTGGAAATCGTCGCTCATGGCCTGGCGAGGGTCTATGAGAAGCGCTATCCGCCCAAGTTCACCGTGCAAGTTGCCACTCTTGCCAGCAACGTCGTCGGCGATTTCAAGGGCATGTTGTACGCCCTGATCGGCGCGGTCACCATGCTGCTCCTGATCGCTTGCAGCAACGTGGCCAACCTGCTTCTCGCTCGCGCCACTTCCCGCGAAAAAGAAATTGCCGTGCGCGCCTCGATTGGTGCCACTCGCGGCCAGCTCATTCGCCAATTGCTCGTCGAAAGTTTCGTTCTGGCTCTTGCCGGCGGCGCAGCAGGTTGTTTCTTTGCGTATGGCGGCCTCAAATGGATCGTGTCTTCCATCCCATTGCATCAATGGATTCCTGACGAAGCCGCAATTGGTCTGAACCTCACGGTTCTCGTATTCACTTTGGTCGTGGCCATGCTCACCACGATTCTCTGTGGCCTAGCGCCCGCTCTCCACGCCGCGCGCAAGGATTTGCACACGCGGCTCAAGGATACCGGCCTCGGCGTCCAGGGAGGTTTCCGCCATGGCAAGCTCCGCGCCTCGTTGGTCATTGCGGAAGTGGGGCTTTCGATTGTGCTGCTGGTCGGCGCCGGCTTGATGATACGCAGCGTTTTCGCCCTCACGCACGTGGACCTTGGCTTCAACCCGCAAAATATCCTCGTTGTGCGCATTCCTTTGCCGAGAGGCCGTTACGAGACCGCGGTGCAGAAAAAACTCTTCTTCCAGGAGGTTCTCCGCCGCGTGAAAGGCATCCCTGGAGTCGTCAACGCCACTGAAACTATTTCGTTGCCTCCTTATGGCGGCCCGCGCAGTGAGGTCGTGATCCCCGGAAAGACGCACGCCGAAGAGTGGAACGTCACTTTCGAGGCTTGCAGCGATACCTACTTCCAAGTCATGGACCGCCGCTTATTGCGCGGCACGCTGCTTTCCGAAAACGACATCGAATCCGCGCGGCCCGTGTCGGTCATCAATCAGACGCTCGCGCGCGATTTCTTCGGCAAGGACGATCCCATCGGACAGAAAATCAGTTTTAAAATCCTCGATCAAATCCCGGAAACGCCCCATGGCCTCTACTTTGAAATTATCGGCATCGTCTCGGACGCCAAGAACCGCGGCTTGCAGGAGCCCATCATGCCCGAGGCTTTTTTCCCCTACACGGTCTCCGGCTTTGGTGACCGCGGCATCCTCGTCCGGACCGCCGTCGATCCCGGCTCGCTCCTCAATAGCGTTCGCAAGGAAATCTGGTCCGTCGATCGCAACGTCGCGCTCGCGGACACCGGCTCGCTCGAAAGCTATCTCGAAAGGTTCTCCTACGCCCAGCCTCGGTTTGGCGTGGCTTCGCTCGGTGCGTTCGCCGGGATCGGCTTGCTGCTCGTGGTCATCGGCGTCTTTAGCGTCATGGCTTACACCGTGTCGCTCCAAACGCACGAAATCGGCATTCGCATCGCCCTCGGCGCGCAGCAGAGCAACGTTCTCCAAATGGTTTTGCGCAAAGGCATGCGCCTGATCGCCGCCGGCATTCTCCTCGGCTTGGTGAGCAGCTTTGCTCTGACGCGCTTGCTGGCCAGCCAAATCTGGGGCGTCTCCGCTACGGATCCGTTGACTTTCAGCATCGTGGTGGTCATCGTTGTCGCAGTCGGCTTGGTCGCGTGCTTGCTGCCTGCCCGGCGCGCCACGCACGTCGATCCACTTGTCGCCCTCCGGTACGAGTAAGTCATGGCTCTCGGAGAGCCACAACGAAGGATGAAAATGGGCCTGAGATGTCGTAGTGTTTGTGCAGCCGCGTTGGCGATAGAGGCCGAGCTACTCTGGCGCTCGCAGAGCCCGCGTACGAGTATGGCTGGGACGCTGGGAAGCACAACGAATTGTAGCCTCCGGAAGTTGCGGAGAGCGCGCATAGGAGATTTTCGCTTTTTCGAAGCGTCCAACGCCAAGCGGTAGAAAGGAGAGATGCGATGGAAGTGGTCTATCCGTGCTGCTGTGGTTTGGACGTGCACAAGAAGAGTATTACCGCGTGTGTGTT
>QHYH01000042.1 GCA_003223215.1 Acidobacteriota bacterium | reverse complement strand
TCCTGCTTGCCGGAGGCCGCCGCCAGGACCAAGCGGCAGCGCAAGGCCACCTGCTGCGGCGTGCTGGGCGCCCCTTCCCACCGGACCACTTGCTCCAGATCGTCGGCGGCTAAGCTTACAAGCGGGCTGCTTCTGGCCATGCGTACACACATATCATACTGGCCACAATATGTCTATCTATTTATGATACATACGACTAGTTGGTCCGAAATGGGGAAGAAAGCGGTGCGCCCCGGCGGTTTTCGTGAGCGACCGCGCGAGCCTTCGGCGCACCATGAATGAAAATAAGGTTCCTGGTGCGGCCGCCTCATTAACGTTCTTCGATGCGCTTCTAGGGCGGCTGCGATACCCTTGGAGCCTCTTCACTCGCCGCCCGACTGCCCCGATAAGAACGCCAAAATGATGAACGGTTCTTAGGCATAAGCGAATTGGTCGCTGCTCGGCAGGATCGCTGAACGGTTGCGGTCTCCTCGAGGAAACGCTGCGGAGACGACAAACAGGGGAGCGTAAATAAACGAGATCCGAGGCAAGCTTAGCCGCGGGGTTTGACGCGGGTGACGCCTTTGGGCCAGTCCTGCTTGAATTGGCTGTCGCTCACCTTGAGGTTCTTCATCTCATTGGTGTAGTGAAACAAGAAGTAATCGCCCGAGCCGGCTTCAAGAAACTTCTGCTGCAAGGGCAGCCAGGAAGCTTCGTCGACCCACATTTGAATCTTGCTGATCTGATTGCGAATCTCCTCCGACTTGGGCGTCAGCTCCAGAACGATGGTCTTTTTATTGTCGAGGTCTTCTTCGCCAACGACGGAAACCAGGTAACCCTTCTGGATGTTTTCGCCCTTGGTGCCGAAGCCCAGCAGGACGTATTGGTCGACCATCTGACGGTTTTTGCCCAGGTTGTATTCCTCGACGCGGTTGATTTTCGGGTTGAAGACGAACAGGTTGTCGCCGGTGCGCAAAATCGTGCGTGGATCGGGCTTGGTGACATCGATGCGCATCTTCTCGTCGCGCCGCACGAAGATGTGACCCGTTTCCGTGGATGTATCTTTCACTACCGCGGTGTACTTCACATGTTCGAGATCGGCGGTAAGCGTGTGGAAGTCCTGGGCGGCCTTGTCCATCATGCCGAGGACACCTTCAATCGTCCATTTGGTTTGCGCCTCCTGCCACTCGGCGGCGCTTCCCTCCGCGAAGGGCATCGCGGTTTCGCCGCAAAGGTAGCAAAGTCCTGCCAGGGCAAGAAAAGACAGCCCACGCCCAAGGCGCGTCCTCGAACAAAACCATGCTGTGTGCCTCATCGAAGGTTCCGCAATCCTAACATATATAAGAAGATGCGCGAACCAGCGGTGCCGTTTCGTAGCGGTTCGGGCATGGCCATCGGATCCGACGGCGCGACCGGGTTCGCGATGATCGATCGTGGCGTTAGAAGAAAGTGCTAATGCCGGATTTCCACCTGGTAGGCCGTCACCGCGCCTTGCTCGTCGCGGAGCGGCTCGATCTTGGAAATCGAGAAGTTGCCGTTGCGCAATTCCGGCAGCGCCTCTTGCAGCGCGGTGTGGAGATCGTTCTGCAGGGCTAGTTTTGTTGGCGGCGCCAGGATGCGCGTATCCACACGATAGGTTTGCCGGTTTCCCTCTTTGAAAAGGAGCCGCACCTGACCGGGTGCAGCCGGCCCGCCGCCTTGCGGCAGATCGCGGAACCAGTCCCTCGGCGTGAGCAGCACGAACACCAAAATGAGGATTACCGCGACGTCGTATTGCCACGTGCCGCGCTCGTACGACCAGAAAAACGTTTTCGAAAGGACTCGTCCCAGGCTCGCCATATCAGTCCGCGGGCACGCCGTCGACGATGACACCGTCGCGCATGTGCACCACGCGATCGAAGTAAGTGGTCGCTTCCGGGTTGTGCGTGATCATCACCACGGTCTGGCCGAGCTCCTTGTTGAGTCGCCGGAGCATCTGTAGCACGATTTCCGAATTTTTGGAATCCAGGTTCCCCGTAGGCTCGTCAGCGAGAAGGATTTTCGGCTCGTTGATGATCGCTCTGGCGATGGCCACGCGCTGCTGCTCGCCTCCGGAGAGTTCCGACGGCTTGTGGTGCAGGCGGCCTGCCAGGCCAAGCATCTGGGTGACCACCTCGAAGCGGTGCGGATCGAAGCCGTCGCCGTGAATGAACTGGGCGATGGCGATGTTGCCTTTGGCGGTCAAGGTAGGGAGGAGATTGAAACGCTGGAAAACGAAACCGATTTTGTGGCGGCGCAGCTTGGTGCGCGCCGCGTCGCTCAGTGCCGTGAGATCGTTGCCGTCAACCAGGACTTTGCCGCGCGTGGCTTGCGCCAGTCCGCCGATCAGGTACAGGAGCGAAGACTTGCCGCATCCCGACGGCCCCATCACAGCAACGGATTCCCCGGGCAGCACCTCGAAATTCACGCCACGCAGGGCCGGCACTTCCACCTTGCCCGCGCGGTACAGCTTCCATAAATTTTCCGTCCTGAGAATCGGCTCCACGCTCTTTTTTCCCTGGAGGATTGAACTTTCCGCAGGTTTCGCTATTGTAGCTGCGATTGCCATCCGTGCCTAGCCGTGCCGCTTGTTCGGCGGTCCTTTCTTTGGCGTTCTGGGTCTTCTTGGTGAACCATGAGGCCCGGCGTTCTCTGCGTGCCCTAAGTTCTCCTTCTCCCTTAATCGTAAGACAGGGCCTCCACTGCGTCTTTCCGGCTTGCCATCCATGCCGGGTAGCTTGCGCCCAGCATGGCTCCGGCCAGAGCAATCAATCCCGCGCGGAAAATCCAGTCTGTGGTGATCAAGATCGACAGCGTAGGAAATTTCCAGAGGAATCCTGCGCGCACGAGATAGCTCAAACCGACCCCGCCGCCCACTCCTAGCACGCAAAGGGCCGCCGATTCGGAAAGTAACGAGCGGATGACAAACCAATGGTTTGCTCCAAGGGATTTTAAGACGCCGATGTCCCGCGTGCGCTCGATCACCGTGGTGTACATGGTCAGAAAAATCACGAGCAGACCGATAGAGACCGCCAGCGCAATCATCGCGCTGATGAACGACTGCAAGCCGGGAATATTGGTGGCAGTCATCAAGGAGAGAAAATCTTTCAAGGGGCGCACGGTGTAACCGGGCAAAAGATGGCGCATTTCTTCCATCACGGCGTCGGTGTGCTCGGGCCGCGTACATTTGACCAGAAAGATGGAAGCTTTATCGCGCGCGCCCACGAGGTTCTGCAAAGTGGTCAGCGGCACGAAAAGACGCGCACCTTTGCCGTGCTCGACGATTCCGACAACGCGCCAGTCGTGGTTGAGCACATTGTAGGTGTCGCCGACCTTCAAGTCTTTGGCTTTGGCCGCCCAGTCATCGACCAGCAGGTCGTCGGGGCCTTCCATGTCGTGACCCGCAAGGAAGACAAATCCGCCGGAAACAGCGCGGAAACTGTCCTTGTCAATGCCCCAAATGGTTTCCACGGCCCCACTCGAGTTGAATTGAAGCAGCGCGGGCGCAACATCTCTCACGTATTTCAGTTCGGCAACTTTGTCGCCGATTTTGATGGGCATTGGTGAGCCGCTGAAGTTGATGATGATGGACGCGGCAGGCGGCTGGAGCATGATGTCCGCGCCGATGCCTTCGATTCTCTTGGCGGTCTCGGTCAGCAGGCCGCTGGTCAGTCCGACGATGAGAATTACCAGCGCGACCTCAACGGCGACGCCCATCGCCCCGATAAGCGTGCGCATCGGACGATGCAGCAGGTTTCGAACGATGAGCTCTCCCATCATTGCGGTTTGCTCTCCGCGGCCGGCTTGATCTCTGCGCTCTCGCCGACGTGAACCAATTCCGAGCCTGTCGGCTGCTCGAGCTTGAAGCCGTCGGGCGGGATCTCTCCGTTCACGACCATCTTGGCCACCTGCATATCGAGGGTGTAATCGTCGTGGGGCCGTTCTATGTGGATGAATCGCGGAAAGGAGGTTATGGCCGGCGAAGCCGGTGCGTTGGCTTGTCCCGTTGCAGGGTTATTCACCGGCGCCCAGTCGGAGAAGGAGGCGTCTGAGAGGAGTATGCCCCTGGGGCCGAAGGTCTGGATGCGTGCGACTTGGAGATTCGCACGGTCAAACCAGACTTCGCGCAGGACTTCCAACTGGTAACCGCCCCGCAAAACGGTCAAGACGTAGTAGCGTCCCTTTTCGTTGTTGAACTCCGTCATGGTAACGGCTTCTTCTTTGCGAATTGGGGGCCAAAGCAACGCGTCCAGCAAATGCTGTGGCCGGAGATTCTCGATGGGTTTGGAACTGTTTCGTTCGTTTGCCACCGAGCCAACGAGGAATTTGTTCTTTGTCGGAATCGACACACGGAAGGTCTCTCCATCGCTGGCCATATCGAATACCGTTTTTCCGATCACCGGCGCCTGCCCGATGACGCGAATTTCCGACGGGCGCTCCGCCAGCAAAAAGGCTTTCACTTCGTGATACTCATCGATGACCCCGCTATATTTCGAACCGGCGGTGGGCTTGAGTTCAACGGTGGCGTCCATCGTTTTCATGTTCCGGGCGATCGCATTGTAGGCGTCGAGCAACTCCTCGCGCGTGGCATCCTTTGCCACGGGCCGCTCCGAGGGAGGGATTTGCGTATGCCCCGTGACGACAGGGCTGTGGCAACTGCCGCAAATGGCCGCCAGTGTCGTCAGAAGCAGGCAGGTTCGCACACCTTGTATCAAGGAGTTTCGCTCTCCCACACACAAACGTAGCAATGTAGCAACCAGTCGGATGCCCGTCAATCGAGGCGGTCGCGCAGGAAGACGGCCCTCAATTAGGCCGCGCAATATGGACGTCAAATCGTTGGACCGCTGGACGCAAACGCCGGATCATTTCACTGGGCCAGAGCGCCTCGCTCAAAATCGTTGCCCAACCATCGTCGGGCTCGCAAACCGCACAAAACGTATAGCGTGTATAGGCCTGCTGGTAGGCATCTAGCCCGCGCCAGGAAAGATCACCTTCGAGCGCGCTATCCGCGGTTTCGGTGGCGCTTCCCGCGCGGATGCCAAAGGTTTCGCCCTCGAAGCGCTCGAACAGTTGTCGCAACTCTTGAGCGCTGGGCGAAGGAATTACAACGCAGCGTTCCGCAGCTTCCCGCCATTCTATTTTCCGCGCTTTGCAGAACTCCCGCACGCGATCGATGTGGCTGAAAAAATCCACAACAAAAGGATCTTTGCCCGCCAGCCCCGGAAAGACCTCCGACCAGATTTCCGCGCCTTCTTTCCCACGCACCGGCTCGCGGTTTTCGGTTTCCACCAGTTCGAGCCCGACGGCCTTCACCTCGTTGCCGAGGTCCAGCGCCTGCACATCCAGCGAGAAGGGAGGCAACTCAAGCGCGCCGTTCCCCGTGGCCGGAACGCCGGGAGTGTTCATTCTTCGTCCTCAGCGTGGGGAAATTTTTGCTGAAACTCGGGCGACTGCTTGCGGACCTCCAGCCAATCGAAGAACGAGTCAGGGCTCTCCAGCCAAATACGGAACCAGCTGGCGATCTCGACTTTCTCCGAACGCTTCTGGGGTTCAACTTTGTGGTTACGCGCGATCATCTCCGCACGGCGCTTTCCGAGCCGGGCGACTTCCAACACCCGCTCCACGGCGGCCTTCTCGCCGTGCGCACGAAACTTGCGCATGAGTTCGTCCAGGCGCATGATGGTGACTTCGGCGTCCCCTAACGTCTTGAAGTGCAGCAGGTCTTCAAACTCCTCTTCGTATTGTTCCTCGGCCTCCTCCTGCATCGCGAGGAGAACTTTGTGCCCGGCATCCTTCAAAACATCGGCGATATACTCCGAGTCGGTTTTGCCCGCTTCGCCGTGTTCTGCCAGAAGCCTCAACCGCAGCTGCTCAATCTCAGCGGGTGTCCATTTTGGGGCGTTGATCTCGCGCGCGGTTTCCAGGATAAGCGCTTTCTTGTTCTTGAGTACTTGGGTCATCGAACATTGCCTCGGTGCTGCTGCTTTTGTTGATGTGCCGCCGGTGTCGTCTGACCTTTCTTTGCGCTTGGCGGCGGAGGCGGCGGGTCTGCGGGAAGCCCCGCCAGAAGCCGCCGATACCTCAGCACATTTCTATTGTGCTCCTCCAGCGTGGAGCTGAAAAAATGGCCGCCCTGGGTATTCGCAACGAAGTAAAGAAAATTGGTTTCCGCCGGATGCAGCGCCGCACGCATCGATGCTTCCCCGGGATTTCCAATTGGGCCAGGGGGAAGTCCGCCGTGCTCGTAGGTATTGTACGGTGAATCGAAGGTTAAATCCTTTCCGGTGAGCGTGCCTTGGTACCGGCCCATCCGCTCCAGGCCATAAATCACCGTCGGGTCGCATTGCAGGCGCATCCCCTTGCGAAGCCGGTTGTTGAAAACGTTGGCCACCATGGGGCGTTCCTCCGGCTTGGGTGTTTCTCGTTCGACGAGCGAGGCCAGCGTCACGATGCGCAGCCGCGCGGTGGGACTTTCCATGTTCGAAATGTTTTGGTCTTTTGCACCGGTTGGCGTCTTCTCCGCGGTTTGTCCGTCCGAGGCTGTTTGGCCGTTTGCTTCGGAAGCGTCGATGCGCTTCCACTCTTCCTTGAACTTGTGAACCATTTGTGCGGTTAGCTCGCTCGCCACGGGATGGCGCGGAAGTTCGTAGGTGGCGGGAAAGAGAAATCCCTCGAGCGTCCGGGCCTCGGGCACGAAATCGCGGATCAGAGACGGGTCGCTTGCCGCGAAAAGGAAATCGCCCGCCGGCATGAACTTGCCGGCTTGCAAATCGCGAGCGATGTCAAAAATCGTTTCGCCTTCGCGCACCGTGAAGGGCTGCTCATAAATCTGCCCGCTGACGATTTTCCAGAAAACGTCGCGTCCCGTCATGCGATGGTCGAAGAAATATTCGCCCGCCCGCAGCGTGCGTCTGGCATGACGCCGCGCATAGATCTCGAACGCCAGCTTGCTGCGAATCACGCCATCTTGCTTCAGCAAATAGCCGACAAACCGCGGCGAAGCCCCGTGGGGAATCTCGACGAACACTCCTTCTTTGGGAAAATCCTGGTATGGCTGCGTAATGCTGTACCACATCCACGCCGCGTAGCAGCCCGCCGCCAGAACGACCAACAGGACCAGATAGAAGAAATATTTCAATCCCGCCTCGCGTTCACGTTTCGCATGCGAATCTCAACGCTGTTCCGCCGGTTGCGCCTGGCGCTCGAGATATTCATTCAGGATCACGGCGGCGGCTACGGCATCCACGGTGGCTCTTTCCCTCCGTTTTCTCGGCATCCTGCCGCCGCCCTTTTGGGGTCCATGGAGAAATCTTCCCTGCGTTTCTTCGAGCAAACGTTCCGCTTCCCAGCTCGTCAACCGCTCATCAACCATTTCCACCACCACGCCCAGCTGCTTCCGAACACGCCGCGCAAAGCGCTCGGCTTCTTCCGCCATTTCGCCGCGCGTCCCGTCCAGATTAAGCGGCAATCCCACGACGATTCGCTTTACCCTGTGCTCGCGTGTGAGTTCGCGCAGGCGCCGCATGTCTTCATTCCGGTTGATCCGTTCGAAAGTACCAAGCGGCTGCGCCATTTTGCCGTTCACGCTGGCAATGGCCACACCCATCCTCTCCCTCCCATAATCGATGGAGAGGATCGAGCCCTCCCTGCGCGGCGCTCCACACGAAGGCTCGTTCGGTAGCCCAGTTCCTAGTTGATTCATCCTTTCTAGTATAACTTGATGGCTAGGTGTGTGAAGAAACGCCGTGCGCCATGGGTTAGTTCGGTGCACTCCGCTTTTGGAAGGGGCGAGAAGGATTCTCCGATGTCGGGAAGGCAACTGGAACTTCGAGAGTTAGTAGTCGGGGCGGCGGGATTCGAACCGGGAATCTCCTGCGCCAAACGTAAAGGCAGAAACGTTAAAGGGCTTGGTATGTCCAGCTTTTCCCTCGGGCTCGTGTCCTTCCTGCCGGTTGGCGGGACGACTCCGCGTCAAGACTGTGCGCTCCCAAACGGAGGATTCTTTCCTGCGCGAACGCCTCCTCGCCACCGTTTCTGGCTTCTCTGGAGGGCTGGCCTTACTGCTTGCCTGCTTGGGCTTATACGGGCTGATGGCGTACGCCGTTGCTCGCCGCACAGCCGAAAAATCGGAATCCGTATGGCTTTGGGAGCCCACCGATTTCATAATCCTGCGGGTGGATGAGGGGGCCGGACACTCACCCGCTACCGCTAGGTGAAAAGAGCTGGCTGAACAGATGCATCCTCGCGGTCGCGAAAGTTGCTCAGACCAACGCCGACGAGGCGAAAACGTTGCCTTGGGTTGAGGCCAACACGCTCTCGGAGCGATAGCGCGATGCGAGTCAACTCCTCGCAAGAAGAGGGAGGAGAAGGGGGCGTTTGGCTGCGAGTGAGGATCTTGAAATCACTGGTCTTCAATTTGAGCACCACCGTGCGAGCGATTCGTGATTCCTTGCGGGATGCGGCCCATGTGTGTTCTGCAAGTCTGCGGATCATCGGCTCCATCTCCGTCAATAGCACATCGCGTTCAAACGTGTCCTCGGCCGAAATGGACTGCGTTGGCCTGTCGGGTACCACTTCACTCTTGTCGATTCCTCGGGCCAACTCGTAGAGACGCACGCCATAGCGACCGAAGCGGCCTTCGAGTGTTGCTAACTCCATCCTCCGCAGATCCGCGACTATTTCCACGTCAAAACCCTTAAGCTTCTCCTCCATCACTCTGCCTACTCCAGGCAGACGGCCCACCGGCAAAGGCAACAAAAAGGGATCTACATCTTCCGGCTGTATGACGAAGAGCCCATCCGGCTTCCGCCAGTCCGAAGCAATCTTGGCGAGGAATTTGTTTGGAGCTACGCCCGCCGATGCCGTCAGGTTGAGTTCCGCGCGAATCTGTTCGCGAATCGTGCGCGCCACCTGCGTGGCCGTCAGCAGTCCCGTCTTGTTTTCTGTGACGTCGAGATACGCTTCATCAAGTGACAACGGCTCGATCAGATCGGTATGGCGCATGAAGATTTCGCGCACCTGACGGGAGACGGCTCGGTAGCGCGGGAAATCTGGGGCCAGGAACACAGCATTAAGGCAGAGACGTTCCGCTCGAACAGCCGGCATCGCCGAACGGACTCCAAACTGTCTTGCTTCATAGGAAGCGGCGCAGACAACGGAGCGACTACCCCGCCAAGCGACGACGACAGGCTTGCCGCGCAGTTGCGGATCGTCGCGCTGTTCGACAGACGCATAAAAGGCGTCCATGTCGATATGAATGATCTTGCGAACGGTCAAGGCGTTCAGTGCCCTGGGGTAAGCAAGGCCCTCATTTCCTTCAGAAACTCGGACGAATTCATGAAAACCGCGAAATGCCCACCCTTGATCGTCGCAAATCTCTTGTGCGGTGCCTCGATGCCGTCGACAAAAGCCCTGCCGATGCCGGCGGGCGTCACGAAGTCCTCGGTCCCTTGGAGGATTCCTGTGTGCGCGCGGAACTTGATAACGCGAGAAGAACAAATGCGAAGAGCGCCTCACGCCGGTTGGCCATTCTTCGTCCACCAATGACCCCGACTCCTCATCATACTTCAGAAAAACTGCAAGCACCGGACAAAAAGTGGAAGGTACAGGCACTGCCAACGTGCGATCTGGGTTGACGATTTTCTTTAGTCTGGCTGGCCGCCGCACAGCTCCGCCAGGAAAGCGAACGCACGTGCGATGACGCCGTTCTGCTCTCCGGAATCGCGCCTTCCCACTACGCCAGTCAACTTCTCGATCTCGCGCGGACGCTTAAGAACTCACATCACGGTTGGTCCACCGCACTCGCCATTGCCCGCCCAACGAATCTGGAAAGGAGATTTATCGCCATGCTGAATCCAAATTTAGACCGCGGGGGAATCTCGCGAAGAACGGGGCTGCTCCTGAAAGTCGCTGCCTTGTGCTTGCTCCTTCCGCTCGCCGCCCTGCGCCTGCCGGGTCAGAATTTGTCCGGGAAATTTACGGGTACCATCCTTGATCCCAGCGGCGGCGCTGTTCCGAACGCAACCATCGTCATGACCAACCACAAAGCAAACACATGCGCGCCGAGTCTAGCACTCCCGCCATGTACCGTTGACATGACCACTTCGGACGCGGATGGCAATTTTGTTTTCAAAGCTTTGCCTGCCGGCGAGTACGAAATGAAAGTGCTCAAGCCGAACCCCATCTCGCGTAAAACGCGAGGCCGCCCGACGTTTGCGCGGCCGGTCTTATTTGGTTTGATCGTCACGGCCTCGAAGCTAGGCACGATGGCGCGCGTGCTTTGTGCCTGTGACTGAGCAGGCTTCTCGGCGTGGTCGATCACGAGAACCTCCAGCGGAACGGTTTGAACCTTCAATTCGAGCCCTAGCTGTTCCGATACGGCCTCAAGGACAGACGCGGTTTCGAGCGCATGCACTTTGGTTAGAGCTTCAGCATGTTCCGGTACAGCCTTAAGAAGCGAAGGCTCAGACTCAGGCGTTCTGAGGGGGGCGAAGCAATCGAACGTGAAGTCGTAATTTCCTTTGAGACCTGACTCATCCACAACTGTGCGGCCCAGTCGCTCCGACAAGACTCCCACCAGATCTGTAATCGGCACGTCTTGCCTTTACGCCCGCGTACCTAGCTGATTTTGGCCCCTATTTGGGCCTAATTGTTCCCAAGTTGTTCCCAACTTGGTGGGGTGAACCCCTAAGATGGCACAAATTATTTGGGCACACTTGCAGTTTGAAAACCCGTAGAGATGCAATAGGTCAACGAGAGAAGACCCGTGACGACGATCCTCGTGCTCGAAGCTCAGGATAAGGCCTTTCGCAGATTCTCGCGGGCGAGAGCTAACTCTGGGTGCGCGGGTGTCAACCGGTTTTCAAGAATTGCGATGGCACTCTTGAGCAGCGGCACCGATTCACTGCGCCGTCCCAAAACAGTCAACAAGCTGCCGAGATTGGAGCAAGTCAGAGCCACATCGGGACTATCCGCGCCCAGCAGTCTCTCCTTGATCGAAAGCGCTCTCCGGTAATTCTCCTCTGCCTCTTGGTAGTTCCTCTTCGTGACGAGAACGGCGGCAAGGTTGTGCAATGTTGCAGCCACTTCATAATGGACGGGCCCAAAGCACTCTTCAAACACCGCAAGCGCGCGACGGTAGATTGCCTCGCTCGTACCTACCGAGGCCGTCGAGGATTGCCGCGAACGCAGCCGCATCGGCCATCGTTCGTGGATCGGATTCTCCTAGCAGGCGTTGCGAAAGCTCCCAGGCTTTCTCGCCATAGGGTTTGGCCGCGGCAAAATCCCCTTTCGAGAAGAGAATGCCTCCCATGTTGTGATAGATCGTGCAAGCGGTCAGGCACTCTTCGCCTTGTGTGGCCATGGTCACTCGCAGGGCCTCCTTGTAGAGTCGGAGCCCTTCGTCGAAGCGGCCACAATACTTGTGAAGAACGCCGAGATCGTTAAGTGCTTGCGCGGACTCTCCCGATGTCTCGCCGAATTCGCCGACAGCGAGTCTCACCGCTTCTTGCAATTCGTTTTCGGCACGCACGTAATCGCCTTGCAAGCGTCGAAGTTGACCCAGCAGAGCCAGTGTCTTGAGCCGGATCCTTGCCGCCATTTCGCCCGTGTAGCGATTGAAATATGCCTTCTCGATCGCGAGCGTACGTTCCGAATAGGTCAGAGCGGCTTGGAACTTCTGACGGTCGCATTCAATTTCCGCAAGGTCGTTAAGGAGGTTCGCCACATCGGCCGAATCTGATCCCTCGCATTGCTCCGTCAATAAAAGTGCTTCGTGGCAGGCCGCAAACGCGTCTTCCAGATTGCCTTCTGCCTGCAACGTCCAGGCGCGTGCTTGCAATTCGAGAGCTCGGTCGATGGTCATGGATGTGCAATGACCAAAAGCGTCTTGGCACGCTGGCGGACGCACTTGAGACACTGGCCGAGGTTCTCGGGATCAAGAGCGGCCAAGCTTTCATCCAGAACAACCAAGTCCGCGTTTTGAAGCAAAGCTCGTGCGAGGAAAACACGACTGCGCTCCCCTTGGGAAAGTTGCCAGCCTGTTTCACCCACCATGTGGTCGAGTCCGCTCGGCATCCGCTCAAGCAGGGATCCCAGCCCCAATTCGAGGCACAGTTGCCGCGCCTCCTGAAGATCCTCAGACGAATGCGGGTAGGGCCGCCCCATCAGCAGGTTGAACGACAGCGACGCAGAGAGAATATGATTTTCGTGATACTGCGGTGCGGCTGCAACGCGCCGCCGCCAATTAGCTTCGCCGCGCGTTTGCAGATCCAGTCCTCCGGCCAGGATGAAGCCCGCCGATGGCCGGCGTATGCCCGCGATCAGTAAAGCGAGTGTTGATTTGCCACTGCCGGAATCGCCCTCGAGCAACAACGAATCCCCTGCATGGATTGTTATTGATCTCACATTAAATAATGCAATGGTTAGCGCAAAAAAAGAGGAAGCTCTGATTGCAAGATGGACCACCGTAGTTTCGCTGGTGATCTGCGAATACCATCGATCACGCGG
>QHYH01000241.1:5006-5804 GCA_003223215.1 Acidobacteriota bacterium | reverse complement strand
GACCAGGTGCCAAGCGGCAGGCCGGCGGTGATGTCGCCAGCAACTCCGCTCTGAACGGGTGCGAACTTCTCCATGTAAGTACCCTTCCGATCGAGCGCGATGTTCTCGTCGGACGGCTGGGGGTTCGTGAGCCGGATCCGTCTGCCGTGAATGTCCTCGCGGAAGTCGCCCACGAGGTCAAAACTGACCCGCAGCGGCGTCATGTCGCGGCGAAAAAAACGCATCCAGCCAGTGACCTTCCCTGGCGTGTCGTTGTTGAGTTCTCCATCGATAAGGTTTGCATAGGGTCGCCAAGCCATATCGGTTGAAGGATTAATGATTATCCCGGGACGTTGTGCGCCCGGCGGGTGAGCGATGTCACAGCTACAGTTATTTTTTATGTCCTTAATAGGCCCGTGCAGCTGAACAGGTTGCAGCCGTGTTTGCAATCTCTTGCGCGCCAATGCCCCTCTTGTCGAGAAGAGACCCTGACAAGAGAACCTAGATAAGCCGAACCGGTTCATATTCTCCACTCCGGTTGAAAACGGGAGCCAATAATCCCTGCGTCCGAACCACGTCCAACGTGCTAAAGAGTATTGGTTGCCGGGCGGCGTTCACGGCCTGCGCCAGATTTTTCATGCGTTGCTTCCCGTCGGTGATGACCAAGACTGCCGTGAGCGGCAGGCCGTCGAGGCCATGGTCATATAAGGCGATCTTCGTCTCGGCAAAAAACCTAACGCCTTCCATGCCCCGGTCATACTCAATGGCAAACGTCCGGTCCGAGAATGCACATAGCGCGTCCGGTATAAGCGGATGCTG
>QHYH01000241.1:4317-4996 GCA_003223215.1 Acidobacteriota bacterium | reverse complement strand
CGAATGCGGGCAGCTCCCAGCAGGCGAAGAAATACGACAATGATCCGGCGAGCTCCGCGGCTATCCGAATGTCATTGATGCCGGCAAAATGCGCCAGCTGCTGTGGCGGTTGTCGTTCTAGGCGAATTTCGCCCGCACTGACCTGCTCGAGCACTCGTTTCCCTTCCCGTCCAAGCGTGAATAGCGTTTCCATCATTCGGTGCTCTCTATAAGCGACCAAGTGTCGCGTCTCAACCTGCTTGCGCAGTCGCTTGCGTGCGGCATCGAGAGAGGCATTCGGAAAAAAACGCCGGTGGATCTGTCCGGTAGAGAGCCAGCGGGCGCCTCGAAGCAATCGGAAGAGCTCGTTACAGCGTGGTGTAAGTTTCATAATTCAGGCAGTTTCACCGTAGCACCGCAGACAAAACACCGGACCATACGCGGCAGGCTCTGGCATACTGGACAAACCCGCAGTAAGTGGCCAACCGCTTGGAACCCGCAGCGGCATCGCCACATCCCCACCAGTGAGATCGCGGAGCCGCAGACGCTGCAGGTGGTCGCGGGAACGTACGCGAAGCGCCAGAATCGCCAGCGCCGGATAAGCCGCGCAAGCCACTGAACCAGATAGATGGGGCTGGTGAGTATCCATAGGGTTACGTCCCATATGAACTGATTCACGTTCCTCTCTCCTCCCGCGTGC
>QHYH01000241.1:0-4267 GCA_003223215.1 Acidobacteriota bacterium | reverse complement strand
TGCGCGACATGCGCCCCCCGATGCTGGCGTCCATGCGGATCGCGGAAGTAGCCCGCATTAGTGCGTTGCCGTCTGGAATCGGCACATCCGCTACTACGACACGGATCGCTTCGGCGGATCGATTCTTTAGCCACAGGTATCCCTCGCGGTCGGGAAGACTCGCAATGTCCTCGTGGACGAGGACGCGCTCTTCGGCCGGTGAATACAAGCTCTGTTCGGCAAACGGATGCGGGCGCGGTTTGGGCCGTCTGCCGGTAATCGGCAGGGCTGGCTTGAGAAAGCTGCAGTCAGCCGGATCGCCCCGCATAGCCATACACCAGCGGGTGTTAGTGTTCAAGACGCGCAAGGTTCTGGGGTCGTGTACGGCGGTCTGCAGATCCTGCGTAAGGAACAGGAAATGTGTACTAAAGCTCCGTGAAGTAGTCAGCAAATCAATTGCGTTGTCCCGCAGGCTCTCGGTGTGGAAGAAGTTCTGCGCCTCATCGCATAGCCAAAGAAATGGGGATTCGGGTTTTTGGCGGGAAAAGACACTCTGCGTGATATCCGAAAAAACCAGCTTCTGAAGCACACGGCGAACACCGCGTGCAATAGTCTTTCCGAATGTGGTGATGACGACAATCTTGCCTTCATCCTGAAGCTGACGGAAATTCGGAGCTGAAACACCGCCAAGCGCCAGGCGAACCCCGTCCGCAGTAAACAGCGCGTCAATCCTGCGCAGCAGCGCCGCCAAGGTGGACTTTGGCACCTGCGGAAATTGTCGGGTGAAATACGCCGCCAGTGAACGATCACGGCATTGCGCGACCATTCTGGACCGTCGCCTTTCGTTCCCTACAATCTCATCGAGGTCAGTGATGAGAACCCCATGCTCGGACATCAGGAGAATCAGCTTGCTCAGCACGCCGCTTGCTCCCAGGCTTAATTTGTCTGACCCGGAAAGCAGGTCCATGAGCACGTCGGCGCGATTGGCCGCAAAAAAATCAGGTTCGAGACCGGGCCAGCGGGCGAGGATGTTATAGGGTGTCACCGGATCGCGTGAGGAGAAATCAATAATCACAATGCGCCGGCGAAGCTCGCGGGCCACGTGGGGGTGAGCGCGCTGTAGTTCCTGCAGATGCTTGGCAATCAAGAACAACGTCCCGTGAAAGAGGTCCCCCTTGGCGTCAAGCGCGCCAAATCCGCCGGGATTAGACGCTTCGGCAATGAGTGACTCAATAATGGAATCCAGCAGCGCTTTGATAACTGCAAGAGCCATTCTGGTCTTTCCCGATCCGGTTGCACCGGTCACAACGCCATGGGCCTTTACGATTTCCGAGACAGGCACAATTATCGGCGTTCCCCAAAGAGTCCGGCCGATCGTGATCTTCGGCTCGGAACTACGGTTCAAGCTTTGAAGAAGCGTATCCGTCTGGCGGCGCGATGCCGTCAGGTTGGCTTCGGCGAGCGTCTCGAGGTATCGCGCCGTTTCCTTTGCGAGTTGCGGTCCGAAGAGGTACTCGAAGAGCAGATTCATCTGCCGCCCTCCACATCGTGGCCGCTAGCACGCCTTGTAACAATGGGCACCACCGGCGTGCGCTCTGCCCCGCCAAGGCCATGTCTCTTCTCGCGCTGGGGTTGGCGATATTCGCGAACGAAGTACGCCACCACACTCATGATGAGGAAGCCCACGATCACCGAAACGGAATCAGCGGCAACCAGCGCAGAGACAACGTAGACCGCGAGCAGAATGAAGAACAGCACGCGCAGTTGCTGGAGAAATCGCTGGAGTAGTTGCTTGCCCTCTTTGGAATCGACCAGGTAAAGAAACGCGGCAGCCAGGAGCATCAGCCCGGAAATGCAGGACAACACGATACACAATAACTTCATTTACTAACCTCCACGCCGCACAGTCAAATGGTTATCTCGTTTGGCATTGCGGAGCGCACTGCAGGACGCTTGCAGGAGCATGCTGGCGACAACAAACAAACCGACGGCGATAAATACATTCTTCAGCATCTGACGACCTGTCGCGGGAGCGAACATCATCACCAGCCCGGCACAGACGAACGCCAGCAGTGCTAGATCGCCGAAGATGCACGTCAACCTATGCAGCATCTCAGTCATTGCTCATCTCCGTCGATTTCCCGCACAACGGACATCCGTCGCGCTTCTGGACAGCCAGCGCCTCGATCGCATACGTTTCTAAATCAACGTAGAACAGATTTTTCTCGCGAAAGACCTGCGTGTGCACGCCGCTGAGAATGGCAACGGCCATGTTGGCGGCCAGGGCGGCTAGGGCGGACGTGACGGTAGAAAGCAGGGTCCCAGCGGGACTCCAATTTCGGTTAGGGTCCAGATAACACCCGGCGCAGGCAGACCAGGAATTCTCAAGAAGGCGTACCGAAATCAGTCCGCCGAGACAATCTCGTCCGTCGAAGGCCGCGACCTGCATCATTGGCTTGCCATATCGGATCGCCTTCTCTTCAGTCACCAGTCTGCCCGGAACGGTGTTCGCGCAGCAGATGACCAGGTCAGCAGCCTGGATAAAGGCGTCAACCTCGTCCGCCTGTATGGGCAACGCAAGCCAGCGGAAAGTGGAGTTCTCGCGCAGCGCCATTCGATGCTTGAGTGCTTTCACCTTCTTCGCACCGATATCCGCAGACGAAAACGCGAAGGTGTTCAGGTTGTCTGGTTCAACCGCCTGGGGATCGTTGCTCGACAATGCACCGACGCCGGCACCCGCAAGAAAGAAATTTAATGCGCCGCCCGCGCGTCCTGCACCCACGGTGTGAACTCGCGCCTCGCGCAAATCATAGGGAATTGTCTTTCTACTCGTGTATGTCATTTTTTAGTTATCCGCCTCGGGTCTATCTTGAGCGTGGTTGCTGTGGGGCAGAGCAAGGGAGCGGTATCCAGCCGGTATTGCAGGTACGGGCAGTTGCTGCACACCGGCACCACCTCTGTGCGCAACACGATGAGGTAGGCCATCAGATCCTCGTCTTCTACAAGGTACGGATACCGTTCGAGCATGCCCATCGCAGCGGCCCCGAGTTCGACTACCCGCTGGCGCAAACCGTAACACTCCGGTTCGTATGCGACCTCGAAGATGTACCGCGCGCCCACGGCACCTGCCGACTTTTGGTGCAGGCGTAAGCAATGCACGACCGCGTCCGGCAGCGCTTGGTCGAACAGGCGGCGAAGCGCTGGCATCTGCTTCGTCGCCTCGACGGCGTCATGGTCTACGGTGCCGGTCGCTCCGGCGGCAACGGCGAAGCGGCGCTCGACGTGTTTTCGGGCTGCTCTTCGGAACAGCTTTTCCCGCGCTCCGGCGACGCCTGCCTGGAGGTCCTCTTCTAGTGTGTTCAGGGCCCACGCAACGTACGAAAAGCCGCTGTCTGCTAGCCACAGCAGGGCCAGAAGCCCGAAGAGCAGCGCCACAGCGACCAGCGGGATGAGGAAAAGCCATGCCACGGCAGCTCGCTATGAGAGGATCGCCCACTCACGAATCTTGAACACCTGCGTTCGGTCCTCCAGGTCTACTGGGTAGTTGTCGGAGCAGATGGCCCAGCGCTCTTCGTCTACAGACTTCCGGAAGGCAACATCGCGCGAGTTTGCACCCAGCATGGCCTTCAGCGTAGCGACGTTGATGATGCGCGGCAGGCCCACAGGGACATCCAGAGTCACCGGGTTGGTCATCCCGTGCGGCGGTGCCATCAGCACTTGGTACGTTTCGCGGTCGAGCTGCCGCAAGCTAATGGGGAGCGGCTGGCGGCCCAGTGGGCTAAGCTTCGGCATGCGCGCCGGTAGCCGTCGTTCCTGGAGTGGCACTAGCTCCAGCGCTAGCGGCGGAGCCGACAGCCGGCTGAGGGTCAGCGCGGCGACCCGGGTGCCAATCTTGTGCAGCCCGAGATCTGGAGGAGTCAACTCGCGGCGAGCCTCCTGTGCCTGCACGAGCGAATACACCTTCGCCATGTCTAGCAACACAAGACTGTGACCCTGTTCATCTTTAACGATTGTTTGCTGTCTCATTGTTTTTGCTCCTTTGGGCCAAGATGCCTTTCGCAATGTCTAGTTCTTCGCGAGACCGGGCTAAGCCGGAGGCTGCGGAGTTTTGGGCAGAGTGGGCCAGGTACAGGCGGCGCACGGCGATTCGATCGTCATCGCGATACGGCAGAGCGCGACCGAGCCAATCCTGTGATTCTCGCAAAGCCTCGGCAGCGTCCGCCTGAGCGGCAGCAGCATTTTGTAGGTGCCGTAGGACATCATCCATGTCGTCAGTCGAGTAGTGGAC
>QHYH01000145.1 GCA_003223215.1 Acidobacteriota bacterium | reverse complement strand
CGCACGGCGTAGGACTGGAGGCTTGGCATGATTCGTATATACAATACGCCTGTGCGATTGTCAAGGCGGATCGCAATAGGTTGTGGTGGGGTTCCAAGCACAGTAAATATGGCATTTCTCTGGCATTTGGAGACGGAGCGGTAAGATTTGAGCGCAAGTGGTGATTCGTATATACACATTCCGGTGCGCTTGTCGGGCAATCGAACTCCTTGCCCGAGAGGACTGCAGATGAGCAAAAGGGCCGTTTTTATTGGCGATTTCAGTGATCCGCTCAGGAATCGGCGGGCAAGGAAAGAACGCAGACAAGCATTTTGCTGCAGTTAACCCGGAAAGTCAGGCTAGTCTGCCAGGTGTCTCGCACATTCTCGGTCTGGCACCGCTTTTGCCGCAGGTTCACGGCGCTCGAACTTCGTTCGACCGATACCATTTGTTCTTCGCACATCCGCCCGTTCGCCTGGGCTTGGTGTGGAGGTCTGTGCCCCCTAACCCGTTGGCGGAGCGGGCCTCAAGACATATTCCGAGGCAGCAACCGAGCGCATCTTGCGCATGTAATCGATGACGGAGCCGGGCCACAGCGCGGTGTTCTCGCCGGTGTGCGTGTCTTGGTACCAGCTGCGGCAGCCGCCGGATTGCCAAACCGTGCGCGCCATGTGGTCGCGAAGATTGGCGGCGAAATGCTGCTGCGATTCGGCACGAACCTCCATGGCGCCGATGTTTCGTTCGCGCATGAGCCTCAGGCATTTGATCACGTAGCGGACCTGCGCCTCGATCATGAGCACGACGGAATTGTGGCCCAGGCCGGTGTTGGGGCCGAGGAGAATGAAGAAATTGGGGAAGCCGCTGACGCTGACGCCGAGATAGGCGCTCAAGCCGTTGCGCCAGGCATCGTGGATCTCGAGGCCGCCGCGGCCAAAAAGCTTCATACCGATGAATTGCTCGGTGACGTGGAAGCCGGTGCCGTAGATCAAGACGTCGACCGGGCGCTCCACGCTGTCCTGCGTGACCACACTGCGCTCGCGGATTTCCGCAATTCTGTCGGTGACCAGCTCCACGTTGCGACGCCGAAACGCGGGATAAAAATCGTCGGAAAGCAGGATGCGCTTGCAGCCAATCTGATAGCGCGGCGTCAGCGCCGCACGCAGCCTGGGATCGCTCACGCTGCTTTCCAAATGATTGCGCGCGATTTTTTCCACATGCCCGCGGACGACTCGATCGCCAAGAAAACTGAGGACGCGCCATTCGAGAGCAAAAAAAAGAAACTTGCGAATGATCCAGGTGAGGCCTGGCATGCGGCGGAAGCGCTCGCGCCATTTCTCGGGAATGCCAAAGTCCAGGCGCGGCACAATCCACGGAGGCGTGCGCTGGAAAATGTAGAGTTTGCCGGCGCGCGGGGCGATATGCGGAATGAATTGAATTGCGCTCGCGCCGGTGCCAATCACCGCGACAGTCTTGGCGCCTAAGTCCACCTCCGAGGGCCATGCTGCAGAGTGGAACGAAGGGCCGCAAAAACGCTCGATGCCGGGGATTTCCGGATAATGCGGGACGTGGAGCGCGCCCATGCCGGAGATCAGGACACGAGCGCGGATTCTCACCGTTTTACTGAAATTGCCGTTGTCGCGCGAGACGTGACTCGTGGCGATGCGCCAATGACCGGCAGCCTCGTCCCAAGCGGCTTCGCAAAAACGCGTTTTAAAGCGTAGGTACGGCCCGAGCCCGTAACGTTCGACGCAGGATTTCAGGTATTGCCAGATCTCCTGCTGGCCGGCGAACATGCGGGTCCAGTTGGGATTGCGGTCGAATGAAAAAGAATAAAGATGTGCCGGAACATCGCAAGCGCAGCCGGGATAGCGATTCTCGTACCAGGTGCCGCCGAGGTCTTCACTCTTTTCGATGATCAGAAAATTCTTAACCCCGGCTTCAAGCAGCTTGATGCCCATACAAATGCCGGAAAAGCCTGCGCCGACGATGAGCACATCGACAGAAATATCCGCAGCGTCGTGAGAATTGCCGGAAGGCTCAGGCATGTTGACCCGATTCTAGCGCACCTGAATTCACCACGGCAGCGTGCCTGCGCAGGAATTCGGCACTTTCCCGCAAGGATTGCCGGGCTTCCGGGATTTTGTCGGGCGCAAGCTGCCACACGTGTGGAACCACCGGCCAGATCTTCAACTCCACGCCGACCGCCGCGGCACGCGCTTTTTCGGCGAGCCGCGTGGAATCGTCCCGCAGGGTCTCATTTGCGCCAACGTGGATAAGCAGCGGCGGAAGACCTGAGAGATCGGCGTACAGCGGAGATGCCAGCGGGTTGCGCGGATCGGCGTCGGCCAAATACAAGCGAGCGGTTGGGGCGATGGCCGGGCCGTGGAAGATCGCGCAGCGCCGGGCGTTCGTGCGGACCGATTCGCCGGTGGCGGCAAGATCGGTCCACGGAGAGAAAAGCGCGGCGGCAGCGGGAAGGGGCGAGCCCGCGGCGCGGAGAGCGAGCATGAGCGAAAGCGCAAGTGCGCCGCCCGCCGAGTCGCCGGCAACAACAATGCCCTGCTGCGAACGCTCTCCCGAAAGAAGCCCGCGATAAACCGCAGCGGCATCCTCCACGGCGGCGGGAAAGGGATTTTCGGGGGCCAGGCGATAGTTCGGAGCGAAAACACGGAAGCCGTGCATGGCAAAAAAGGCGGTGATGGGACGATGCGTCTCGGCCGAACAGGCGAAATAGCCGCCGCCATGCAAATAGAGGAGCACCTGTTCGGCGGAACTTGGCGACTCGACCCATTCGCCAGGGAGGCCGTTTAGCCGCGCATTGGTGATGCGCACCGATGCCGGAGGTTTGTAAGGGAGAGGACGAAGAATCTGGCTCGCGAGGCGATAGTCGCGGCAATGTCTGAGGCGGCGCTTGGTGCGCCACTTGAGAATCCAGACCGCCAGATGTGCTTGAAGGCTAGCCATGGCCGGATGTATCCGCCCTTTGAGAGGGGACGCCGAGAGGATAGCAGACCCTGCGGGCGGAGTTCCAAATCGAGAGAAGAGGTTCCGGCGAGGGGCTGGGCGTCCTCGCCGGCATGGGCTAAGACCTTAGGGAAAGCACAACAATCGCCGCGCTCCGGCAAGATGCAGGGCAAAGGCCAACGGAGTCCATTCATCGGATGCACGGAGGACGCCCTTCTCCGCCAGCAAACTCCGTCATCCTGATTTCAGAAGGATGCTGTCGCTGGGCACCAAGAGATGGCAGGGTGGGTAGCTGTCACTTCCGAGGTGGATACTTACAAAGCTATAGGATTGCAAAATCCATGTCAATAGTACCCGAAAGGTACATAGATACCCCACGCTTACCCCAGGCATGACACATAAGGCGCCCTGAGAATCCAAGCCCATTCCGGAGCCGGGCGCACATCCAACCCAGACCCGCGTGGGGCCGGGCACCCTCGCCGGAACGGACTTAGTTCACAGAGATCGCAGAAAGGTAATGAGTTGGTCCTCCGTGAGAATGGAAGGGACAAATTGTCGGGCACCGGGAGATGGCAGCGTTGGGGACCGTCACTGCGGGTGGATGGGCGCGCAAAATATAAGAGTGAAAAAAACCTGTCAATAGTACTTCGGGCGCATCCTGTGCATTTCTCAAAGCGGTCAGACGGAGAGGACGACTTTGCCGAATTGCGAGCTCGATTCGAGATAGGCGTGAGCGGCAGCAGCTTCCGCGAGCGGGAAAACGCGATCGACGACCGGTTTCAGTTTTCCTCCAGCGACGAGCTTCATGACCCTGTGGAGTTCGCCTTTCGTGCCCATGTAGGACCCGAGCAGCGACAGCTGGCGGCTGAAAAGAAAACGCAAGTCCACTTTGGCGTCATAGCCGGTGGTCGCGCCGCAGGTGACGAGACGGCCGGCGGGCGCGAGGCTCGCGACGCTGTCTTCCCAGCTGGCCGTGCCGACGTGCTCAAACACCACGTCCACGCCACGTTTGTCGGTGATGCGGCGCACCTCGTCGCGAATTTTCTGTGTTTTGTAATTGATGAGGTGGTCGGCACCGAGTTCTCCTGCTTTGGCGAGCTTTTCCTCGGAACCAGCAGTGGTGATGACGCGGGCACCAAAGAACTTCGCGATTTGAATGGCGGCGCTGCCCACGCCGCTGCCTGCACCAAGGATGAGAACATCTTCCCCGGCTTGCAGCTCGCCACGAGTGACGAGCATGTGCCAGGCGGTTTGAAAGACGAGAGGAATCGCGGCGGCCTCTTCCCACTTGAGATTTTCGGGATAAGCGAGGCAGTTCACTTCGGGCGCGCGAACGAATTCCGCCGAGCCGCCGTCAATCATGTAGCCAAGGTTGCTGGCTTGGCGGCAGTGATTGTCGAGGCCGGCCAGGCAGGCTGTGCATTTGCCGCAGCTCACCAGCGGCGCAAGCACGACTTTCTGGCCGACGCGGATCGCGGTTACGTCTGCGCCGATTCTGGCGATTTCGCCAGCCACGTCGCTGCCAGGAATGTGCGGCAGCGGAATCGGCACGTTGGGCAAGCCGCGGCGTACCCAAAGATCGAGATGATTTAGTGCGCAAGCCTTGACGCGGACCAGGACGTCATTGGCGCGGAGCGCCGGCTCCGGCGCATCCGCATATTTCAAGACCTCCGGCCCTCCGTGCCGATGAAACACGATCGCTTTCATGGCCCCTCTCGGTCCATCGCAAAGGCTGAACGGTATCATCCCTCACTGAGTAGTGTCCAGAAAGCGAAGAGCATTGACAGCAAGAAGGGTGCGCCGTAGGCTGAAGCAATAAGAGACAGGGCGGCACCGCCAAGAGCGGCTGTGCCGCCGAAGAATGCCTGAAACCGATGGACTTGTTCGAAGAAATCGTAAAGATGAGGCGCGCGGGGCAGCGTGGAGCGCTGGCTACCATTGTGCACACGAACGGCTCGATTCCCAGTTATGAGAGCTCGCGGATGCTCGTTCGCGAAGACGGCTCGATCGAGGGAACCATTGGCGGAGGCTGCGTGGAGGCGGAGGTCTGGGCCGCCGCAAAGGAAGTGATGCAGAAAGAAGCGCCGCGGAAAATGGTTTTTCACCTGAACAATGAGGCCAACTACGATAACGGGCTGATTTGCGGGGGTACGCTGGAAGTTTTTGTCGAGCCCATCCTGCCGCAGCCGGTGGCGTATTTGTTCGGCGGCGGGCATGTTTCGATGGCGGTGGCGAGAGCCGCGCACGCGGCGGGGTTTGCTATTGCCGTGGTGGACGACCGCGAGGCGTTTGCGAACAAAGAGCGATTCCCGATGGCGCAGGAACTTTTCACAAGCTACCAGCAAGCCTTCGAGAAGATCCGGCCGAACGCCGCAAGCTACCTGGTGATCGTTACGCGCGGACATAAAGAGGATATGCGGGTGCTGGCATGGGCGGTTCGCACCGAAGCGCGCTACGTGGGGATGATTGGCAGCAAGCGCAAAGTGCTGTCCGTTTATAAGGCACTGGAGAACCAGGGCTACAAGACGGAAGAATTCGAACGCCTGTATGCGCCAATGGGGCTGGACATCGGCGCGCTGTCGCCGGAAGAGATTGCCGTGAGCATCACCGCCGAGCTTGTTGCCGTGCGCCGAAATGCGGCCAACGCGGAGCACAAGAAACTGAAGCTAGAGCGACAGGCGCCGATGGAATCCGCAGGCAAGGTCGCTACTGAGCGCTGAAAGGTACACATGCTGGCCGCCGTCATCCTCTCCGGCGGGGCCTCGAGCCGCATGGGCTCGCCGAAAGCGCTGCTCCCCTACCAGGGGCGGCCCTTCCTCGAGCATTTGCTGGAGATCATCAGCCGTCCCGAAATCGGCGTGCGGCGCGTCGTGCTGGGCGCGGACGCGGAATCGATCGCCAAAGCGGTGCCACTGAAAGCCAATGAAATGATCATCAACGCGCAGTGGGAGAAAGGACAGTTGAGCTCGATTCAGGCCGCAGTGCGCAAACTGCCCGCGGGAACCGACGGCGTGTTGGTTTTTTTGATTGACCATCCACTGATCAGCTCCGCGCTGGTCG
This sequence comes from Acidobacteriota bacterium, assembly GCA_003223215.1. Taxonomy (GTDB): domain Bacteria; phylum Acidobacteriota; class Terriglobia; order Acidiferrales; family UBA7541; genus Acidiferrum. Next base: position 38,454 of record QHYH01000145.1, on the reverse strand, counting down.
GTGAATTAATCGCGCAATTCTACAAGTCAAAAAAGCCCATCGTGCTGCCGGTTTACGAAGGGCGCCGCGGGCATCCGGTGATTTTTTCAGCGTCGCTCTATCCGGAACTCTTGCGCGCGCCGCTGGAAACCGGTGCACGGGCGGTGGTGTGGGCACACGCGGACGAGGTGGAAGAAGTCCCCACGAATGAAGAGGGCTGCGTGCTGAACCTGAATGATCCGGAAACGTTGAATCGGGCCATGGACCGGCAGGGCTAGTCCGCTAAAGTCAAGAATGACTCCGCTCGTGAAGCCGGATCGAGCAAGAGAACGCTCGCGCGGCGCATCGAAGCCGTGCCGGCAAATCGCCTCAGTCGTATTTTCAGAACCTGTGCGTGGAACGGGCGGGCCACCCGTTGAAGACCAGCAACGAAGGCGTCGATGAAGTTGCGGCGCGAGTCGGCTAGGCCGAAGGCGTAACGCTGCGCGTGCTCTTGCGGCGGCTCGGCCAAGGAGATTCGCAGAGCTCCCTGAAGTTCCAGGGCGATGCTAAGGAAAGTTCCGGTCGATCTCATCGCCATTCGCACTATCCCGCCGAAGACGGCAATTGGGGCAGGAGGGCGGCGACGGCTTCAGCGGCTAGCTGCGCGCCGTGAAAGGTCGCAGGCGGTAGCCCACCGAGGGCTAGGGAAAGAAATTCGGCGGTGATGCCACGGGCTTCCGCTGGCGTGCGGCCGCGCAGCTCTTCGGTCAGCAGCGAAGCGCAGGCAATCGACGTAGTGCAGCCGCGGCACAAAAACCGGGCCTCGGCGATCCGGCCGGATTCGAAACGCGCGAAGAGCCTGAGGACGTCGCCGCAAACCGGATTCGTAACTTCGACGGCTGCAGTGGCATCACGGAGCTCGCCGGCGTTACGCGGGTTTCGGAAGTGATCGAGAACGGCTTCGCTGAACATTTTTCGAGTTTCAGTCCTGAGTCCCCTCAGTATAAACATCGCTGCCGAGATGCGTTCTAGTTTCGTCCCAGCAAGCGGCCGTGCTCCTGATCGCAACGATTGCGCCTAAATCTTAAATAAGGATACGACTTCTATCGCGGCGCAAACCCTTTCTTTAGTGGAAGATATTTCTTCTCAATGGATGCGATGACCACGTAATTGGGGTCCACCATCTCGGTAAGATGAACCTTGGCGACTTTAGAAAGCAATTCGTAAGCGTCGAGTTCCGAGAGACCGTAGTCGCTGTGGATCCAGTGGATGAGCTCGGTGACGGCGATGCGCAGCGCGTCATCCACGGGGCGGTAGACGCCGGCGGCCATGATTTCCTTTTCGTTTTCAAAGCGCGGCCAGCCCGTGCTCTTCCCTTTTACCAATTCGAATTGCAAGCGGGCACGCATGGGCACTTCCACGGCGCTTCCCGCAACTTCCCCATCGCCCATGGCGGCGTGACCGTCACCGAAATAGAACAGCGCGCCCGGAACATTCACAGGGAGATACAACGTGTTGCCGGCGGAAACCTCCGGAGCGTCCATGTTGCCGCCAAATTCCGCGGGCACGATGGAGCTGCGAGCTTCGCCGTTCGCAGGGGCAACGCCAATGCAGCCAAGAAAAGGATGTACGGGAAAGCTCACTTTGAAATCCGAATCGAGCGCTTGAAACGTGGCGGTGTTTTTCTCCTTGTCGATGGGATAGAACCACATACGCTCGGGGAGCGGCTTTGCTTCCAGCACCGGTGTGTAATGCGTGGAGTTGACGGCGCCGAAGCCGGGAGAAAACGTGCCGACGCCCTGCTTGCCGTCGACTTGTAGAGCAAGGATGCGGATAACCAGGGTGTCGCCGGGCTCCGCCCCGTCAATATAAAAGGGCCCGGTCAGGGGATTGTCGCCCTTCACGAGCGACATGCTGTCGCCCGGTTTCTGCAGCGCGTTGCCGAAACAATCGAGCGAATTGGCTTCCAGAATGTTACCGGCCTTGACATGCGCGACCGGCGGCGCAACGCCGAAGACGTATTTCGCGTTGTCGATCGTGGCGTGGTATTCGACAGCGTCGGCTTTTGCTGGTGCAGCAGAAGACTGCGCAAAAGCGGGAAGCGGCAGGGCCGATGCAAAAAAGAACATGGCAAGAGAATGGCGCACGGGAATCCTCCAAACCGAGAAGACGAAGTCCAGCACACTCCGAGAGAGGAGTCAATGCGCGACCGCTCCGTCCCCGCTCCGTCGGCAGCGCGGCCACGCGTCTGCTATGCTTTTGGGGGAGCATGAAAAAAGACGCAGAACACGGCCATCGGATCGTTTCGCTCGCTCCGAGCGCAACCGCGATTTTGTGCGCGATTGGCGCGAACAAAACGCTTGTAGGGGTGACCAAGTGGTGCGCGGACGTGGCACCGGTGGGCGCCCTGCCGAAACTGGGCGATTGCTGGCACATGGGGTCGCTCGACGAAATTCTGCGCCTCAAGCCAACGCTTGTGATTGGCTCGGTTCCCTACAAGCAAGAAACCGTTGGCAAACTTCTCGAACAGCCGCTGAATTTTCTGGCAATGAATCCGCGAACGCTCGCGGATGTGTACGCCGACATTCGATTGCTCGGAGGAATCGTTGGCCGTGCGAAAGCGGCGGAGGCGCTCGCGGGAAAATTGCAGCGCGAGTTTGCGGAGATCGAGAGTCAGCCGAAAAAGCCAGAGCCAAGGTCGCGTGTTTATTGTGAAGCGTGGCCGAATCCACGCATCAGTTCCCCGCCCTGGGTGGCGGAGCTCGTGCGTCTCTGTGGCGGAGAGATGGTTGTTCCCGCAGGCGAGCGTGTGGATGAGACGCTGGTGGCCGAAGCCATGCCGGACGTGATCGTGCTGGCCTGGGCGGCGGCGGGAGATCGCGCGGATCCCAAGAAAGCGTACGCAGTTCGCGCCTGGCAGGAGGTTCCTGCAATTCAAAATCGTCGCGTTCATGTGATCAGCGACGAATTGTTGAACACGCCGGGGCCGCCACTGATCAAGGGTGCAAAGGAACTTTGGAAGGTTCTGAATGATAAGAGAGCGGCGAGTGCCAGTGGCGGGTGAGAACTTATACCAAATCTGCCTGCACGACTCAAAGATGACCCAGCCAGGCCGTTTCTAAGGTGCCGAGAGGCATGAGAACCGTCGTTGCAGCGGTGATTGAGCGCAGTGACCGGCGGCTGCTGATTGGACAGCGGCGCCGCAACGACACCTCTCCGCTCAAGTGGGAGTTCCCCGGCGGAAAAGTGGAATCTGGGGAGACGCCCGAGCAGGCCCTCAAGCGCGAGCTCGAAGAAGAACTCGGAGCTGCGATCGAGAAATGGGCGCCCATTGAGCGCGTGGTGCATCAATACGCGGAGACACCGGAGGAGCTGGAGATTCTCTTTTTCGCGGCGGCGATTGCGGATGGCGAGCTCATTCCTCGCACGTTTGAGAAAATTGCCTGGGCCCTGCCGAAGGAACTCGGGGATTACGATTTTCTCTCGGCCAACGCGGGGCTGGCGGCCAATCTGGCGACGGGGAAAATCAAACCAGGCGAGATACTGGAGCAAGCATAGCTATGACCGCCGAACGTTTCTAGCGTGGCTGACCACCGCGGCAGTGGCCGTTACCCCGGTCCTGACTGGTCCGCAAGGGGAGCATCTAATGTACGGGTTAATCGCAAAGCTTACCGCTGTCACCGGCAAGCGCGATGAGTTAATCCAAGTCCTAAAGGAAGGTACGAGGAATATGCCAGGATGCCGCAGCTACATCGTGGCCAGGGATGCTGTGGACGAAAACATCCTCTGGGTGACGGAGATCTGGGACAGCGAAACGAGCCACGATGCGTCGCTGTCTTTACCCGCCGTCAAGGACACCATGGCCCAAGCCAAGCCACTCGTCGCGGACTTCGAAAAAGTAGCGGTTACCAACCCTGTTGGTGGCCTTGGATTCCCGTCATCTCCTTAGTGCACTGGCCGCCTTTTCGACCGTCGCCGGGTCGACCTTAGCAGGTTATGGGATTGGGTTTTTCGGTGTTGATGCCGAGTTCTTTGATGGCTTTGTCGACTACCGACCTTTCGATCTTGCCGTCGATCAACAGCTCATAGAGCGCGCCCAGCGTGATGAACCGCGAATCGACTCCGAAGAAATCGCGCAGCGCGGCGCGCCCATCGCTGCGGCCAAAACCATCCGTTCCGAGCGCGGCAAGCCGGCGCGGCATCCATTTGCTGACCATGCTTGGCAACACTTTCAGGTAATCCGTAGCGGCAACAAGCACGCCCGGGGCATCCGCGAGGCATTGCGTGACATACGGAACGCGAGGATTTTCGCCCGGATGCAAGCGGTTCCACCGCTCCGTCTCCATGCCGTCGTTGTAGAGTTCTTTGTAGCTCGTGACGCTCCAGACGTCGGCGGCCACGCCGTATTTGGTCTCGAGAATTTCCTGCGCGCGCAGCGCTTCATTCAAGATCGCGCCGCTGCCGAACAGCTGGGCACGCAGCTTCGCCCTGGAATTCGCGGCCTTCCGGAAAAGGTACATCCCGCGCAGAATGCCATCCTTGACGTCGCCCGGTATGGCGGGCATGGCGTACGGTTCGTTCATCACCGTCAAGTAGTAGGAGATGCTTTCGCCGTCTTTGTACATGCGGCGAATACCGTCTTGAATGATGACCGCGATTTCATAAGCAAACGCGGGATCGTAGGCCCTAAGGTTGGGAACGGATAGCGCGAGGACGTGGCTGTTGCCATCTTGGTGCTGCAGGCCTTCGCCGGCAAGCGTGGTTCGCCCCGCCGTGCCGCCGAGCAAAAATCCCCGCGTGCGCATGTCCGCGGAAGCCCAGATAAAGTCCGCAATGCGCTGGAAACCAAACATCGAGTAATAAATGAAGAACGGAATCGTGTTGATGCCGTGCGTCGCGTACGCGGAACCCGCGGCGATGAACGAAGCCATGGAGCCGGCTTCGGTGATGCCTTCTTCCAGAATCTGCCCCTCCTTCGCTTCCTTGTAGTAGAGCAGCGTGTTCACGTCCACGGGCTCGTAGCGCTGGCCGACGCTCGAATAGATGCCCACGGTGCGGAACAGCGACTCCATGCCAAAAGTACGCGCTTCGTCGGGAACAATGGGGACAATGAGCTTGCCAATCTCCGGATCCTTCAGCATCTTGCGGAGCATCACCACAAACGCCATGGTCGTGGAAACTTCCCTACCCTCGCTCCCTTCCAGGAATTCTTTAAAGAGCTCGTCGTGCTCCGCAACCAGCGGCTTGGAGCGCAGTTTGCGTTGCGGAACGTAGCCACCCAGCACTTCGCGGCGTGCGCGCAGATACCGAATCTCCTCGCTATCCTCCGCCGGTCGGTAGAACGGAAGTTCGATGCAATCTTCGTCGCTCAGAGGAATGCCGAAGCGCGAACGGAACTCGCGGAGCTCGTCCTCGTTGAGTTTTTTCTGCTGGTGCGTGACGTTCTTGCCTTCGCCTGCTTCGCCCAGGCCGTAGCCCTTGATGGTGCGTGCCAGAATGACCGTCGGCGAGCCCTGGTGATCGACGGCGGCTTTATAAGCAGCATAAACTTTGCGCGGGTCGTGACCTCCCAGGCGCAGGCGGCGCAGCGCTTCGTCCGGAAGCGGCTCAACAAGCTGAAGCAGGCGCGGGTCGCTGCCAAAGAAATGCTCGCGCGCGTAGGCGCCGGAGGAAACGACGAGCTTTTGATACTCGCCGTCGACCAGCTCGCCCATACGCTTGACGAGCAAGCCTTCGGTATCGCGTTCCAGAATCGGATCCCATTCGCTGCCCCAAAGCACCTTGATCACGTTCCAGCCGGCGCCGCGGAACGCGGATTCCAACTCCTGAATGATCTGCCCGTTGCCACGCACGGGACCATCCAGGCGCTGCAAGTTGCAATTCACGACGAAGATCAGATTATCGAGCTTTTCCCGGGATGCCAGCGTGATCGCGCCAAGGGATTCCGGCTCGTCCGTTTCGCCGTCGCCGATGAACGCCCAAACCTTTGCATCGGTTCGCGGCTTCAGACCGCGATCTTCGAGATAGCGATTGAAGCGCGCCTGATAGATGGCCATCAGCGGGCTTAGGCCCATCGAAACGGTTGGAAACTCCCAGAAATCGGGCATTAGCCACGGGTGCGGATAAGAAGAAAGCCCGCCGCCGGGTTTCAGTTCACGGCGGAAGTTCTCCAGTTGGTGCGCGCTGATGCGACCTTCGATAAACGCACGCGCATAGATGCCCGGCGCCGCGTGGCCCTGAAAGTAGACCGTATCGCCCTCGAATCCTTCGGTGCGCCCGCGGAAAAAATGGTTGAAGCCCACCTCGTAGAGCGTCGCGGCGGATGCATAGGTGGAGATATGCCCGCCGATATTGTGCTCGACGCGATTTGCGCGCACCACCATGGCCAAGGCGTTCCAGCGAATCAGGCTTTTGATGCGTCGCTCGAGTTCCTGATCGCCGGGAAAAAGCGGCTGCAGACGCGCAGGAAGCGTGTTCGCGTACGGCGTGTTCGCGCTGAACGGCAGGTCGATGCCGTTGACCGTCGCGTGCGCGCGAAGCCGTTCGAGAATTTCCGCAGCCACTTCCGGGCCGCTGGATTCGAGAACGGAATCGAGCGATTCCAGCCACTCCTGAATCTCTACGTCGTCAATCGTGTGTTGCGGCCGAACAGCCGTCTCGTTCGCCGTCTCGGAATTTGATCCCTCGAAATGTGGTCGTGGAGATGCCACGTTCTTCTCCCGCAGATTCGCAATGTATTCAGTCTATTCAATAGAATACACCGCGGCGCGCTTCTCTGCACGGCCGCGCGCGGGAAATTTTTCTCCAAGTGACGGTCACGACACAAATTGGCCACGTACCGCCGAGTTCCGCGGGGATTCTAAAGCGCCCGGCCGCCGTCGACTACCAGCACCTGTCCGGTAATGAATTTCGATTGCACCAGGAAAAGAACACTGTCGGTAATCTCCGAGGGCTTGCCGGATCGGCCGAGCGGCGCCAGCTTGCTAAACTCGGCTTCCCACTCAGGCGGATCGCCTTCCATGGTGATGGTTCCCGGAGCGATGGCGTTCACCCGCACTTCCGGCGCCAGCGCCTTCGCCAGCACTGTCGTCAACATGATCACGCCAGCTTTTGAAATGGAGTGCGGGATGAATCCGGTCCAGCCACGCAGCCCGCCTGTGTCCGCGAAATTGATGATCACGCCTTCTGTCCTTCTCAGCCAGGGCGCCGCCGCTTGCGCGCAAAAGAACGGCGCGCGCAAGTTCGTGTCGAGCGAGGAGTCCCAGATTTCTTCCGTCGTAGACACCATGCTTGCGGGCAGAAAATTGGCCGCGCTGTTCACAAGAATGTCGAGACGCCCGAACTGCTTCCCCGCTTCGTCAAACACCCGCTTGATTTCCGAAACCTGACCAAGGTCAGCGCCGACGGCCGTCGCCCGCCGCCCGAGCTTTTCGATTTGCCTGACCGTCTCCTGGGCTTCCGGCTGGGAACTCCGGTAATGGACAACTACGTCCCCTCCTTCTTCGGCCAAGCGCAACGCCACGGCGCGTCCCAGCCGCCTGCCGGCCCCGGTCACCAACGCCACCCGCCCTTGCAAAGGAAGGTTCATGGGCAATGAAAATACCACGATACCGGCGGTTTAGCCGGAGCATGGCCTGTCCGCTTTCCTCCCGAGGGACCTGCTCACCCGACTTCCCCGATTTCCCGGCCCAGGCCTATTCCCTGTTAACACTCGCCCTTCCCCTCGCGTCAGCAAGACCAGTGGAGACCGCCGATTTCAAACTTGATAGCAGTATGTGGGGGTGCTTCGATGAAACGATTCGCTCGCTTGTCCGAAGATTTTCTCTATGACCTTTGCTTTGGGCTTCGCCAACTCCTCCGCAATCCGCTGGTCTCTGGTGTCTGCGTCCTCACCCTTGCTCTGGGCATCGGCGCGAATGCCTGAATGTCCCGGTTTTCGCTTTCGTGGCTGTGGTGGCCATGCTGGCCACCATTCTCGTCGGCACCGTCTCCGCGCTCGAAGCATCGCGGCCGCAGCCCCAGGGCACGCTTCGGGACGCCCGCAAGGCGACGGGCTGGGTGTGCGAGGCCGGCGGCTACGAAGCGCCCTTGTGGTCTCCGAAGTGGCCTGGCGCTGCTCTTGTTGTGCGGCGCCGGCTTAATGCTCCGCAGCTTCCTGTATCTGAATCGCGTGAGTCCGGGATTTCTGACCGAGCATTTGCTGACCATGAAAATTGCGCTTCCGGGAGGCACCTATCCGAGACCCGAACAAACCCGTGCTTATCTCGACCGGGTTATGGAACGGCTCCAGACGCTCCCGGGCGTAGCATCCGTCGCTGCAGCGTCAACGCTGCCGCTCAGTGGAGAATCGGACTGGGGCACTTTTCTGATCGCTGACGGCGCGAGGGCGGATTGGGCGAAAGCCTCGGCCGCAGACTGGCGCGGGGTCAGCGCGAACTACTTTGAGACGCGGCACATTCCGTTGCGGCGCGGGCGGGAATTTACTCCCGCTGACGAGAAGAACCAGAGCACCATGATTATCAACGAGGTTATGGCGAGAAAATTCTGGCCGGAAGCGGATCCAATCGGCAAAACGCTCCTCAATCGGGATTATCGCAGTCCTCTGGAAATCATCGGCATTGTTGGAGACGTAAGAGGGGCAGGACTGAATGCCCAGGCCAAGCCGGAGATGTACACGCCCCTTCGGGGATTCTGGTACGCGTTTCTCGTGCTACGGACAAAGCGGGGACCATCGGAAATGGCTTCCGCGGTTCGCAAAGAAATCGCCGCGCTCGACAGTGGCGTCCCCACGTATCAGGTGGCGACGATGGACCAGCTTTTGAGCGCTTCGGTCGCAAACGAGCGCTTTAACCTATTTCTGCTCGTGCTCTTCGCGGCGCTTGCACTCGGCCTTGCTGCCGTTGGGATTTACGGCGTCCTTGCGTTCGGCGTTAGCCGGCGCAGCCGTGAAATCGGCATACGCTTGGCACTGGGGGCTCGCCCGCGCGATGTTCTCCGGCTCGTGGTGCGACAGGGCATGCAGCTGGTGATCGCCGGAGTCCTGCTCGGCATCGCCGGCGCGCTGGCTCTGACGCGTCTGATGGCGAGCTTGCTTTACGGCGTGAGTCCGACCGATCCCGCGACGTTTGTGGTTGTGTCAGCCTTGCTACCGATGGTGGCCTTGATCGCCTGCTATTTTCCCGCGCGCCGCGCCATGCACGTCGACCCCATGGTTGCCCTCCGCGTTGAGTGAGCCGGGCTTTCGCAATAGTCATCCCTTTAACGCATCAAATATTGGACACCATTCACACCATTCCACAGGTGTTTGGGCCCTTGCCCGCCCGGTGTAGAATCCCCCTTCTTGCGACCTGGAGGCCATCCCTTGAATCTCGATCTCCTCGCCATTGCCGCCCATCCAGACGACGTAGAACTCACTTGCGGCGGCACCTTGCTGAAGATGGCCCAGCTTGGCTATAAAACGGGCATTCTCGACTTAACCGCTGGCGAGATGGGCACCCGGGGCAGTCCCAAGATCCGCGCCAAGGAAGCGGTAAAGGCCGCGCAGCTCCTGCGCGTTAGCTGGCGCGACACTCTAGGCGTGCCGGACTCCGACGTTCACGCCTCTCGCAAATACAAATTGCGACTCGCCGCAGTCATTCGTCAGCTCCGCCCAAAAACCGTCATTCTGCCCTATTGGGAAGCCCGCCACCCCGACCACTACCATGCCTCCGCGCTTGGCTACGAGGGGTGCTTCCTCGCCGGACTAAAGCAGCTGCCCCTCGGAGGCGAAGCCTATCGCCCATTCAAACTCCTCTATTCCATTGCTTATGCCGATGTGCGGCCGACCTTTGTCGTGGACATTTCTGACCAATACGAGCAGCGCCGCAAAGCCATCCTGGCCTTCGCCTCTCAATTCCGCCCGAAGAAAAACGAGCGTCCCAGCAAAGTCCACCTGGCCATCGACCGGCTCGAAGAGGAGATGAACCAGCTGGCGCGGCACTATGGTCAAATGGTCGGAGTGTCATACGGCGAGCCTTTTCTCCAAAAGGAGCTGATGAAAGTGGAAGATGTTGTAAAGATTGAGGTTCGCTCGTTTTAAGGCCTGACGCCTAACCGCCGGCTGAACCTAGTAGGATTCCTCTTCTTGCGCCGGCGAAAACCCTCGCATGGTTTGGCCTTTGCTCCCGTGTTCAACCCTCACGCGAACCTGGGCTTCTCCCTCGGCCCCGGACTTGCGCAGCACGGCCATGGTATGCAAAGCCTCTGAATAGAGGCGGGTTACCAGGTAAATGTCGCCGGTGCCGTCTTTCTTCCAGAGCTGGCCCACCTGAATTTTAATCTGGCTCATATCTAAAGTTGACTGTCTTGACTGTAGAGGGCAGCCAAAAGCGTGTCAACTCCGCTAGCTGGCGCCCGTTCGCAAGGAGCACTTTCCGGGTTCCGCTTCTCCGAGCCGCTGCCGAGGCTCGAACAACCCAGTCCTAGGCGCTAAAATGCGATCCTGCCAGGCAATCAACACTCCGGAAAACCTTCTTTCTCGGGGAGACATCATAAGCCCCTGAAGGATTTCAAGGCCCGCCCAGCGGTTGAGGTGTATACTACCGGGTAGGGCGAGGTGCTTATGAACGTCATCCTACGGCATACCCTGAGCTTCGCACTCGGCAGTGCCCTCCTGGCAATTCCGGCCTTCGCGGTCCCGCAAGGTCAGGATTCGGGTCAACAGGATCCCGCCAAGACGCAACCGCCGGCGGTGCAGCGCCAAAGTCAACAGCAACTGGGCTCGGAGCAGCCCGTGCCGCAGCAAGACACGGTCAATCCAAAGAACTCCAAGGATGATGTGGAAGCGATCGGCAACCGCAAAGTCAGCTGCCACATGAACTGGTTTTCGCTCGAGAAGGAAATCGGCCTCGGCAAGCAACTTGCCCAGGAAGTCGAGCGCTCTTCCAAGATGATTGACGATCCGGTGGTTACCGAGTACGTCAATCGCGTGGGCCAGAACCTCGTGCGCAACTCCGACGCCAAGGTTCCTTTCACGATTAAGGTTATCGATTCTGACGAAGTCAACGCCTTCGCCCTTCCCGGCGGCTTCTTCTATGTGAACAGTGGCTTGATTCTGCGCGCGCAGGAAGAATCGGAACTGGCCGGCGTGATGGCCCATGAAATTTCCCATGTGACCGCCCGGCACGGCACCTGCCAGGCGACCAAGGGCGAATTGATGCAACTGGCCTCGATTCCCGCAATGATTTTCATTCCCTACACCATGGCGGGATACGCCTTGTACCAAGGCTTGAATATGGCGATACCGCTGACGTTCCTGAAGTTTTCTCGCGACGCCGAACGCGAAGCGGATTTCCTCGGTATTCAGTACATGTACAAGGCGGGGTACGATCCTAACTCGTACGTAACCTTCTTCGAGCGCGTCCAGGCCGACGAGAAGCGTCGCCCCGGCACTATCCCAAAGGTTTTCTCCACTCACCCGCCCACGCCCGAGCGCATTGCGAACACGCAGAAGGAAATCGCGCGCATTCTCCCGGCTCGCCAGGAATACATCGTAACGACTTCGGAATTCGACCAGGTGAAGGGTCGCCTTCGCAACATCATGTTCTCGCGCAAGGTGACGGAAGCCAAGGATAAGCCGACGCTGCGCTCCAAGACCGAGCAATCCAAGAAGCAGCCAACCGGCAACGATCCCAACAGCACGACCGATGATGATCGGCCGACTTTGAAGCGCCGGCCCGACTCCCAGCCGTAGTTTTCTGCTTGCGCCTCAATAGTGGAACTGTACGGGTGCGCTTTGGCTTACCCTGAGGGGCGCGTCCGCCATCCGGCACCAGGCGGTTCTCCGATTTGAGTCACGCAGAAGAGGGCGGAAGAGCTTTTGCATTTTTTGCATGGCTGCCGCTTTTCTTTTCTGCTCCCTTTGTTCTATATTTGGCAAGGCTCCATCAGCCGCCCAGCTCGGTGCAAACTCCTAATTCTAGGTGCCTGCATGTTCAAAACGAAAATCCTCTGGGCCCTTGTCCTGGGAGTGGTGACCTCTGCCCTTCTGCGGGAAGCGAAAATCAATCTCGCGTACAGTCCGCTGTGGAGCAGAATCCCTCACGTGCTTACGGCGCCGGGAACCCGCTTTGTCGCCGCCATCAACATGCCGGGCACTCTGATGGAAGGCTCGACCAGATTCTGGGCCGGCGTTGCCTTCACCTGCAATCTTCTGATTTACATCCTCTTCTGGTACGGGCTCTTGCGGATGATCGGCTATTTGCGAGGCCGCCGGAACCCCTACGACCGCCAAGACACTTTAGTCCCGCCAATTACCCGGTAGTTTTCGTCTAGCCAAAACTGCCGGGGTGCACCCACCTTCTTCCCATGCTGGAATCGCCGCGCGCCACTGCCTTTTCGAGCACGGCCAACAGGAAAGCCTCTAGACCGGCCTGCCGGGGATGTATATGATTGGAAAGAAGTTCGGGACGACATTTTCCGCTCTCCCAGCTCGCCCGCGCCCGGCGTGCGTTCCTCAGGAGGCACAGTATGATTTTAGTAACTGGTGCAAGCGGCATGATGGGGAAAGCTGTCTTGCATGAAGTAGCCAAAGTGGCAGCAAAGACCGGCGAAAACTACCGCGCCATGTATCGCTCGGCGACCGAGGCCGCCAAGGCCCCTGCCGGAAGTTCGACCGTCATTGCCGACTTCGGCAAAAAAGACTCTCTGCCCCCTGCCCTCCGCAACGTCACCAGCGTTTACATCGTCTGCTCGCCGATTCCCCAGCTCATCGAGCTCGAATGGAACATGATTGACGCCTGCGTGAACGCTGGTGTGAGCCATATCGTCCTGAGTTCCGCCATGGGCGCCCGCGAGTATCGGAAATCCTTTCCGAGCTGGCACCGGCGCGTGGAAGACAAGCTTAAGTCCACGAAGATTTCTTTCACCATTCTTCGCCCTAATAGCTTCCATCAGAACGTTCTGACCTACTACGCGCCTTCCATCCGTTCTCAAGGCGCCTTCCACGCCTCGATGGGCAACGCCCGGGTCAGTTTTGTCGATGCGCGCGACATCGCGGTCGTCGCCGCAAAAGCCTTGGCTGGCGGCGAGCACTCGGGCAAAACGTACGAACTGAACGGGCCAGAAGCCCTGACCTACGCCGAGCTTGCCGAAAAAATCACAAAGCACTCCGGCCGCGACGTTCAGTACGTGGATATTCCTCCCGAGGTGCAGCGCAAGGCCCTGCTCGATCGGGGCATGCTCGAATGGCAAGCCGACGCGCTCCTTGATCTCCAGGCCTACTACGTCAAGGGCAAAGGCGGCAATGTCGACGGCTTGCTCGAGCAACTCATCGGCCGTCCGCCTATCACCATGGATCAATTCCTGTCCGAATTCCCCAGCGAGTTCCGGCCTCATGTAGAGGTTCAGGCCCTAGCCGACGCCGCGACCGCCTAAGACTGCCGAGGGAAAAACCGCGCCTTTTTATCACCAGGCTAGAGAACCCGAGATGGCTCGGCTAAAATCCGCGTGCCGGACCTTCGGGCATGACAGGAGAAGCGCGCATGGGCGGACCCGCAGAGAACCTGGCAGCGGCGAGGCGGTACATTGAAGTCATTGAGTCCGGCGCGCGGCGACGAAATCGCTCAGTTCTTTGCGCCGGAAGCGGTCGTGGAAATCTTTCCAGCCGCTTCTTTCCCAACGGCAGCCGCGATGAGTTGGCTGGAATACGCGCCGCCGCCGACCGCGGTAACAAAGCCATAACTCGTCAGAAGTATGAAATCAAGAATGAACGGTCTAGCGGAGATACCGTGGCGCTGGAAATTGTCTGGACAGGCACTCTGGCCGCGCCGCTTCAGTGCAAGCCAGCGGGAGCCGAGATGCGCGCCCACTTCGCAGCGTTTCTGCAATTCAAGGATGGCAAGATTTTTGAGCAACGCAATTACGATTGCTGCGATCCCTGATGCACGGCGAAGCAAGTGTTCAGGCGGCTGGCGCTTGGCCGGGCCTTCTTGCCGTTTATCTTCTTTCCTGTCGTCCATCTACAGCTGAGATGTAGGTCTGAAACCCTCTGGCTTCTCGCAAAAGACATCGAGGCCGATCTCCGAGGCATTCTGTTACGCAGTTCCGTGGCAGGGGCGGGAGGGGTGAACTCCTTGGGCTCCCGGGGTGTGACCGAGGATGTGGAACTCCAAAGGAACTCACCCCCAATAACTAGCCACAGCATTGCATTTGTGAGGTTACTTTGCACCTTCCGGGGCAGGGCTCAATCCGGTAAACACCTGAATTGCTCCGCAGGTGAAGACCGGGGCGCTCTGCTCGGCGCCCCCGCGTCGAACCAAGACCTTCATAGAAATGCCTAAAAATCCCTGACTTGACGGGGAGCCAGGGTTCGCGAAAATATCCTCGACGGTTTACTTTGGATGGCAACGACATTGCCAGTCGAACTGGGCCTTCCTGGGTCTTCGCGTTTCGTTCTAAATCATTCTCGAATTCAAGCGCTTCACGCGCGGGGTTCTGTGGACAAAAAAGGCATGGCCATCGAACACGCAAGACTTGGGACTAAGACTGGCTTCAGGCGCGGTGGCGGTCGTCAGGAGCGGAAGCGATGCCGAGGCGGCGCAATTCGTCCTGGTAATACTTCTTGTGCAGCACGTCCCATTCCTCGCTGCCTTCGAGGATTTCCTTCTTCTGCGAGGTAATGCGCTTGCGGACTTCCAGCTCGATTTTTTCTTCGTCCTTGAGCATGGCGGTCAGGATCTGTACGATTTGCTGACGAATGGTGTCGCGGTCGTCGATGAATTCCACTTCGTCGCTGGACACCAGCACATCGGTAACTTGGTGCGAGAGTCTGACAATTTTTTCACGGCTCAGTCGCATCATGCTCTTACGGTTCCCTTTCCCGCTAACCCATTCTTTGTGGCCAACCCAATTGCCACGGAAACCGGAAAATCGACGCTCATAGCTCGAAATTCGAGAGAAACTTGTCCGCGGGTTTCCAATACCGGTTTTCGACTCCCCTTCCTTACCGTAAAACCAGCTTTCGGTCCCTCGCCAAGTGTTGCTTCACCTTTTTGTACATCTCCTGGTAAGACACGCCGTTGCTGCGCATCTCATCCTGGCGCTCGACGAGGATCTGCCGCACTTCCTCGTTGAGCCGGTCCTCGACGGTCAACTCCTCGAGCATGCGCTGGCGGATGCGCGTGGTCACCGCGTCCCGGGCCTTAACCTCAATTTGCCCGCCCTCCACCAGGCGCTTCACCACCTCACTAGCCATGTGAGCCACAAAATCGCGTACGAGCAGCATCTCTAGTCAATTTCCTCGGGTAATTATGAGCAAGTTAGTTTACTGGCTGCGGGAGCAAAGTGCAAGAAAACGCAGGCTGAGGGATTTTCGACAAAATGCTGGAAAGAAGGCCTCGGGGAAAAAGTAGAGAACGCACGCGCGTTGACCCGTCCCTATGCTTCCTGTACGATGAATTTCATTGGGCGCTTAGCTCAGCGGTTAGAGCGTTCGGTTTACACCCGAAAGGTCGTCCGTTCGAATCGGACAGTGCCCACCATGCTATCTTCAGTATTTTCTGACCATTATGCCGCTTTCGCGGGCTGAGTTTTGGACTGCGAAGGTTGGCCAATTTCGAGTGGAAGGCTCGGCAGCTTGAATCCGAGGCCGACCTTCTCAGCCCACTGTTTACACCACTCGATGTTCTCAATCAGTTGCTTCGCGCAGCGCGTGCCCAGAGCGTCAAAGAAAAACGAACAAGACCATTCGCAGGGGTGAATGGAGAGTTGTGCAAAGAGGAAGGAAAAAGAAAAGAACAATCAATAAAAAGACTTGACGCGCGGCATTGTTAGAGATGTCCGGTTAGCGGTGCTAATCGGGCAGCAACCATGGTCCGGGAGTTCGAACCTCCCTGGTCCACCAAAATCCCCTTTGAAACAAGAAAATGATCTCAGGTGATGAAGCCCGGAGATTCCAGATGTGGTATATATGTGGGCCGCCAGAATTTCCTACATTCTGTGAGCAATCAAGGCTGAAGGATTTCGAAAATGTGTCATGCCGCCGTTTTCAGTCTTCATCGTGTGATCCTTCACACAGTTTTTGCGGGGACGCAATTCTTTGCCAATTTTCTCGCCGCTCAGCATGCGCACGCGGCCGCGCAAAGGTCCGGACAAATAGTGATCGCCTCGGCCGGGCAGGCTCAAGTCTCAATTGTCCTCGGTGAGCGGTCCAACGAGACTTATCAGTTTGCGGCTGCCGAACTCGCCAAATATTTGAAGATCCTCTCCGGCGCAACGGTAAAGATCGTTTCGGACGGTGAAGTCGCAACCACGCAGGAATCCATGCTGATCGTGGGCGGCACGGTAGTAAACAAAACCGCAAAGGAAACAGCATCAGCTCTGCAACTGAATTTCGCTAGCCTGAAGCCTGAGGGATTTCTGATCAAATCCGGCCGGGTGAGGAATCGAGCCATCGTGGTCATCGCCGGGAACGACGGCCTGTCCACGCTCTATGGCGTCTATGAATTCATCGAACGGCTTGGGGTCACGTTTCGTCTGACGGGCGACATTATCCCGGAACCACGCACTCATCTGGTGATTCCGTTCCTCGATGTGCGCATGGAACCAGCAATGCCCAGACGAGGGTTTCTTGTCCAGGCTGGAGGCTACGAGAATGCCACGATGTTCTCCTACGACGACTACGCCAAGTTGATCGACCAAATGGCGAAGATGAAGTGCAATTACATGCAGTTCTGGTGGTTCTCTTACGAACCGTGGTTGAAATACAGTTACAAGGGCGAGACTGCGATGCTCGGCGACGTTTCCGCGAAGGAGAGCGGGTTCATGACGTGGGCTTACGGTGGATTTGGCTCTCGAACCACCGACGATGTTTCGATTGGCAAAGAACGCTTTAAATTTCGCAGACTTGCGCCGCCGGAAATGCAAAATGTCGAAACCTCTGACCAGGCTTTTCAGGTCGCGGAGGACCTGTTGCACAAAATCATCCGGCACGCCAACCAGCGCGGAATCAAGGTGTGGCTGGCCGTGGAACTGGATGCATTGCCACCAAACCTGGCGCGATACTGCGAAGAAATCGGGAGTCTGCCCTTCATGAATCTGGCGGGATCGTTCGTCCATCCTCTGGACCAAACCAATCGCGAAATTCAAGTGAGTCGGTTGAAAGCGCTCATCGACACCTACCCTGAGGCCGAGGGGTATTTTTTGAACGTGGGCGAGATGTATCCAGAGCTTAACAACGAAAAACACCGGGCTTTCTTTGAGCAGAAACGTCCTGAGTTTTTTGAGCTGCGGAAAGCGCGAGTTCCCTGGATCATCGACATTCCTCAGGATTCCGATTTGGTAGTGGATTCGAATATCGGCTACTTGGATCTCTTCCAGTACCTGCTGAAACAGCGGGACGCGATGACGCCCCATGCAAAAATCGGGCTCATGGGCGTTGGACGCGGGTATGCGCTGCCGTTATTCAACAAACTGTTGCCGAAAGACGTTCCCTTTACTGATATGGAATCCAGCGGGGTGTGGACTCCGGCGGGCCTTCCCATGCAGATATTCAGCGCCATGGGAGAGCGTGAAAGAACGATTGAGCCGCGCGTGGACGATGACTTTGAAATGATGGGAATGCAGTTCAGCGTGCGGCAATATAGCGTCAACGACAAAATTTTCACCGATGGCCTGAAATACGGATTATCGGGCTTCGCCGGACAGATCGATCGGGTTCGCGGGACAGAGACCAACAGCTCCTTCCTCGCCAAGGCCGGATGGGCTCCGCAATTGGGGCCCGAGGACTTTTACAAAGACTATTCGAGCCGGCTGTTTGGCGATAAGGCGGCACCCGCAATGTACCGCGCCTTCATGGCGCTCGAAGACAATCAGGAATACGTTGCCTACAACAGCTACTGGTACTTGTACACGATGATGAATTGTTGCACATCCTTGCCGGAGGTTCACATGGGACACCGGTTCTTCACCCAACCCGATGCCTTTGATGGACCCACGATTTCCGATTGGAAGGGATTCATCACGGAACTGCCTGACACGATTGTTCGATTCCAGGGCTCGATCGGCTACTTGAATAAAGCGCTGGAAGAAATGCGCGCGGCTTTGCCGGATGTTGCCCCGCACGGCGACTACGAACTTCGCTACACGATCAACCGGACAGAATCTTACCGCGACTACATCGCCGCGCTGGTGACGATGCGAAAGGCTTATTTGATATTGGATAAGGCATTCAAGGATCGCAGCAAGCTGTCGCATCAGCAATTCGTCGCGGAACTGAACAAGGCGTTGGATGGATTCTCAGTATCGAGCAGGCAGGTGCAGGCGGCCACACGAAAGTACGCTGAGTTCATGGATCACCCGTCCGATCTCGGGGTTCTATACCATTTGAATGCGCGCGCAATACTCGGATTCGATTTGGTCTGCCAGGCGGCGCAAAACATCGTAAATTACCACTCCGGTAAACCCTATTTGCGGCACGTTCCGTGGGAGCGGCTCTTTCCGCCGGACCTTAGCGCCTCCTGATGGCGATGAAAAGGTGCGACATTTGTTGGGAATGATATGCTCGGGTCAATTTCCGACCCCCAAGGTCCCGATGGAAATTCGCGTCACTATATGAACTGCAGGAACTTTCCTGAGAGAACCAAACGAAGAAGTGAAGAAGGCATTCCGGCCCAGCTCCCGGCTTCGGGCGTCGCTTTCATCTTCCAATCATCACCCAGCACCCGCCCCTCAGAACGGGGTGCTGTGTAAGTGATCAGGGCATGTCGCGAGCAAGGGTCGACGCAGCGAAGGTTTATGCATGTGGGGCAAGGCTGCGCACGATTTCAAGCGTGGCATCGCTCCCGCTTCGCTGTTGTAAACCTGGCATGACTGCCGCACGCCAACCTGATCTCCCTGTGAGCGGACCCTGATCCATTTCTTAGCCCACAGTTCCGATTCAAGTTTTGCCGCCGGCAATCCTTCAACCCTATGGCACACTGTCGCGCCGGCGAGCTCCGGATGAACGGGCGAGCCAATTCTGGCGCGCGGAATCTGCTGAAGACCGTTTCGCAAACGGTCGGCGAGAAAGCGCATGCGCTTGTAAATCCGGCCAGGGCCTATCCGGAAGTGAAAGTCCAGAGCGGCATCGAGGCCTGTCAAGAGAGAGCGATTGCCCGTGCCATACTGCATGAAGCGGTACATTCCATCCGTCTGGTCGTCCCATGCGAAACTGCACAGCGTCGTCCAGAACTTCTCCCTCTGATCGCGCCGGATATAAAACATGCCATTTCCCGGAGGCGCCAGGAGCCATTTGTGCGGGCTCGCAAAATAAGCGTCGCAACCAATGTCTTGCAAGCCCACTGGAATCTGTCCGAGAGCCTGTGCTCCGTCAACAAGGGCGAGGCAGCCGTGCTGGTGTGCGAGCTCCGTCAGGCGTCTTGCCGGAAGGACCACTGCGGTGGATGAAATAATATGGGGAAATGCCAGCACGCGCGTCCGCGAAGTGATGGTCCCAGCAAACAACTCTACCAATTGATCCGGATCATTTGCGGGAGTAGGAATTAGCACCTGCTTCAGCACAATCCTGTCTTTTTGGCCCGTTCCTGCCACGCGCAGATGGCTCCCGGATGTTCGCGGTCTGTAAGAATAACTTCATCCCCTCATTTCAGGCTTAGCCCGTTCGCCACGAAATTTGAGCCGAAGGTGGCATTCTGTGTCAGCGCGATGTCTTTCCCTTCCACGTTTACCAGCTTCCCCAGCTTGTCCCGCAAGGGCAATTCCGGGGAGTAGCCGCTGATCCAATTGGGCGTGTTTTCGGAATAATCCCAACGCGTCACGGTTGCTTCCAGGGGTGCGCATGTCTTCGATCACCCTCTCCAGAACCGGTCGTGGTACGGAGCCAATCGTTCCAGTATTGAAAAAGGCTTCGCCGCCCGGAATATAGAATTGATCTCGAATCCGATCCCAGAATTCAGGGTCGTTATCGTCGGGGAAAGGAGGAAGGCCTCTGGGAGTGGGCGCGGGCGCGGCCCTAGTCGACATCGCTCCGCCGAGCGCGGAAGCGAACACGCTATATAGGAATCCTCGTCGATTAGTCATGCGTTAGCTCCGAGCAAAGCCCATTCGGAACAACACAACCGAAGTCAAAAATTGTTAATTGCCTTCACAATACCCTCTTTGGTTCCGCCGAAGAGCTGATACGGCAGTTGGGCATTGTGCAATTCATTTCCCTCCAGAAGGATATCCCGCGTATTGGTTCCGGTCACGCCAAGAAACACGCGTGTGCCCTGTTGAGCTGTTGAGTTGGAGATGGTCGCGCCCTCAACCTTGTTCAATACAATGGCGGGAGTGTCCGCATTCGGCTTCGCCGGCCTGCCGGAAAAGCCAATCACCTTCAATCCCTGAACATCCTCAAAGTAGAGCGCACTTCCCCATTTGTTCAGCTCAGGCTTGTCCCAGATGACCTCAACATCCCTGAGGGTCAAGTTTTTACCGTAATGAACCTGCATTGCGTTCACTGATCGGTCATAAGCGGCGGAAGGATCGGTTGAGAGATAGAGTTTGATATTTTCGAGGCTCACGTGGTCCAGCCAGCTATCGGGATGGCCGTTGATCAGGCACGCTCCTTTGCCATGCGCAATGACGTTGCGGACGATGACGTTTCGGATTGCTCCGGCCGGCGGCTCGTCCGGCTTCACAGGAAGGCCGAGGCTTTCGCTCCGGCGTTGAACGGTGAAGTAGATGGGATCACCGTTGCCCCACCAGAACCAGTCAAAACGGTCGATGTTGATCACCACGTTCGAGATCACGACGTTTTCCACAACGCCGCCGTCGTACACCATGAAGGCGAGCCCACGATTCGAATGCGTGATCACGACGTTATTGATAGTGACGTTGCGAACCGCAACGGAATTGCCGTCGCAGAACTTGATCGCGCTGGATGAAGATGAAAGGCGACAATTCGTGATGGTGATGTTCTCACTCGCCTTCGGAGGAAAGCCTGACGCCCCGGAGGAGTAAAACACGATGGCGTCGTCACCGGTTTCAATAACGCTGTTCGCGATCACTACGTCCTTGCAGCCGTCCGGGTCAATGCCGTCGGCCCACACGCCCAGCTTCTGGTCCGTTCTGATGTAGATGCCGTCAATACGAAGCCGCTCGCAGGCATAGGGATAAATCGTCCAACTTGGGGAATCGATGATCGAAACGCCTTCAATCAGCACGTCTGTGCAGCGTAGCAACTTAATCATATGCGGGTAGATTTTCCGCTGGCCCATTCCCTTAGGAAAGGATCGCATCAACGGCACTCCGGCCGCCTCAGCCGATTTCTGATTGTCGCGGATGTACCCGTCATCGATAATATTCATGCGCCAGTCGTATTCCGACTGGCCGTTAATGGTTCCACGGCCTTCAATGCTGATGTTGATGAGGTCTTCGCCGAAAAGCAGCCCATCGGTGTCGAACGCTGCGTCCTCCTCTGCGCTGAACAACGTGGCTCCGGCCTCGATCCAGAACCTGACGTGACTGCGGAGGTGAATCGTGCCGCTGGTGTAGTCGCCAGGAGGCAGGTAGACGATGCCGCCGCCAGCTTTGGCGCAGGCGTCGATGGCCTTTTGAATGGCGGTCCTGGCGTTGTCCGCCTTCTTCCCCGTTGCTCCGTAATCCTTGACGTTAAAAATGTCGGCCTTTGCCTGCGAAACCACAGCACCGACTGACATGAATAGGGTGACACCCAGCGGTACAATTCTCCTCAGCAGTCGTTTTGGCATATTCATCTCCGCAAGCTCAAGCAGCCTGACGGTTCATGGTCATTAAGGTTTTGTCCCGCTGAGCACATGATCGCAAGAACTAAAGAAGTGTTGCGCGCAGGCTTCTTTAAATGGCCGTTGTCTGACAAGCTGCAAACCAATATTTACAGACCACGGGAGGTTTTTAAGGTGGTGGATATTGCTTGTCAACCACTATTTGCACGGGACCTGCATGCAGGACTGCACGCGCGGAGCAGAAAAAGACTTGTCACACGGCTCCAGCCCCTTTGATCCGCTCGCTTCGGGTGCCCCACTCTAGTTGACTCAAAAACGTCACCGGTCTCTCCAGAAACTCGATTTCAAGCCATTTAGAATCAACAGCCCAACGATGGAGTTTCAGGCCCTTACAACCGCCGCGCAGGAGCGGCACGTGGAGGTCAAGCGGCGCGTCTCGGCCGTCTCGGCCGGACGCGAATTTCAAGACACCGTGCGCGAAGTGCTGGCGGCCAACGGCAGCCGCCTCCGACGCGGGCGGCTTCTGGAAGAGTGACTCGGATGGCCAGTTGGCCAATTCCAGCGTGCCTGTGAATTCCGTAAGTGACGCCAAAGCCAGGACTTAGAAAGGCTTGTCTTACGGTTTACACCCGAAAGGTCGCCCGTTCGAATCGGACAGTGCCCACCATCCCTCACCGGTCCCTGACGAATAGAATCCGGTGCACAAATGTGCCGACCTACGTCTCGCTCACGGCGCTTGGATTCAATTCAGCCGCCGTGCCAATCCACGGCGGCTGGCTTGCTGCTCAAGAAAGAAACTCAGGTGTTCACTGCAGCCTGATTTCCGGGGTTTCTAACGCGGCTCGTCGAGAATGGACCTTATTGTGGCTCACTTCTTGGCCCTCAACATAATGGCCGAGAGGTGGAGTGTTGTCGGGCAAAGCACTGCAAAACATCGTGGTTCGCATTTGCCTTGTTGCGGCCATGCTTGTATGCATTTACGCAGTACTCAGAAGGGGAATGGGCGCCTGGTATTTTCAGCAAAAGTCGCCTCAAGCGATTCAAAAAGCAATCCGCTGGGATCCGTGCAACGCCGAATATTACGACGCGCTCGCAACACTGAGGCACCTCTACGCGGACAATGAAAACCCCGGCGAACAGGTGCAATTGTATCTGCACGCAACGAGCTTCAGCCCTCAGAACGCGCATTTCTGGACGGACCTGGGAATGGCGTACGACTGGGCTGGAAACCGCAACGAGGCGATGCGCGCTTTCGCCCAGGCGATAGAGCTCTCTCCAAATTCGCCGGATATCAATTGGAAATTCGCGAATT
Organism: Acidobacteriota bacterium; assembly: GCA_003223215.1. Classification (GTDB taxonomy): domain Bacteria; phylum Acidobacteriota; class Terriglobia; order Acidiferrales; family UBA7541; genus Acidiferrum. The sequence goes on along the minus strand of QHYH01000145.1, from coordinate 15,462 downwards.
TTTGCGTGCGCACGGGCAAGACTTCCGAAGGCTTGCAAGCTCTCGGGAAGGTCCTTATCGGCGGCACAGTGCCGCGAGAAGACGTATTTGCTTTGGCGGAAATGGCAACGCGGGACGAAAACGCAATTCTGAAAGAGGCGGTCCCGCCCGAAGCCCCCATCCTGTTTGACTATTTGAATTACCAGGCCAAAACGGGCGATATGACCGGCGCCAAGCAGGTGTGGGACCGGCTGCTCGCGTTGACCTCACCTTTCGATTTACGCATGACGTTTTTTTATCTCGATACGTTGATCCACAAGCGGGAGACAGAGCAGTTGGCCGACGCGTGGTCCGCCCTTGGAAAACGATTCCCAGAAAAAGTAGCTTCGCTCAACGCGCCGCCTAACCTGGTGGCGAACGGCGGATTCGAGTCTGACATCCTGAACGGAGGTTTGGACTGGCGCGTTGTCCCCCTGGAAGGGGCGAGAGTCAGCATGGATTTAGAGGAAGCGTTTGAGGGCAAACGATCCGTGCGCGTCGACTTCGACGGAACGCAAAACCTCGACTATGGCCACCTGTTTCACTACGTGTTGGTTCGTCCTAATACCCGATACCGGTTTTCCGGTTATATGCGCGCCGCAGGAATCACTACGGATAGCGGGCCAAGATTCCAGGTTTTCGATCCCTACGATGCCGGGAAAGAATCCTTCGCTACAGAGAATGTGATCGGCACGTCCGCGTGGGCTGAGCAGCGACTGGAATTCAAAACCGCAGCGGACACCCGCCTGTTGCTCATACGAATCGCGCGACCACCGAGCGGCAAGTTCGACAACAAGATTGCCGGAACTGTGTGGATTGATGGGGTGCGCCTGACGCAGGAGGACTAAGCCTATCCGTCTCTGGGCCAGCCCTCGCAATCTGCTGACAGACAAGCACTTAGAGGAATTGTGTGGCAATGCGTTTCGCGGCGTACGCAAAGGCTTCAAGTATTTGCCCGATTGAAGATTGCGGAAAAGCGAGAACATAATTTATCCGTTGAGGTTTGTTGCCACCGCCCTCCTGCAACAACTGCGAGGCAGGCCCGACAAAATGAAAGGCTCGGAAAGCACGGCCGCAGCAACTGAACGGCGCGCCACCCAGCGAGTACGCGCTTCGTCCCTGATTTATGTAGAACTGGACGATGGAAACGGAGGAATCGCCACGTGGATAAGCGAAAGTGGGCTGGCTCTGACGGCAGCAGGCGTTCTACAAGGAAGAGAGACGGGCGATGAGCTGCCAAAGATGCAAATCCAACTACCGGAAATCGAGGGAGCGATTGAGGCGAACGGGCGGATCGTATGGAAGAGTAAATCTGGAAAAGAAGCAGGCGTGAGATTTGTCAACCTTGGCGAGGAGCACCGCGACCGTATCCACAGATGGATCTCTGCTCAGACCGACAAAAACAGCTTGGAGCAGGACCAACCGGAACTCCCCAAGATGCAATTGCCAGAGACGAAAGCGCCAAAGAAACGCGGCTCCCGGTTCTCGTTCGCGGATGTTGCAAGCTCCAGGGTGGGGGCGGAAGAAGAAGCGCAGGCCGGCGATTTTCTTGGGGCCGCCGAGGAAGCCGAAGCGCCTCCTTCTCCTTCAATGAAGAGCCACACATTCGTCGATGCGCGCAAAGCTGTTGCCTCGGCCTTCGAAAGTACGGCATTCACGGAAGAGCGGAGGGCGGAGGGTTCTTCAGACCGAGGGGAGACGCGAACGCCGCCCCCGCCGGAGGAAGCTCGCCAAGGCCGGCCGCGTTTGTCACTTCCTGAGCGTCGCTCGTATTCGCGGCGGCCCATTTTGCTGTTCACACAAGCGGTATTGAGTGATGACAACGGTGGACTCGCTTTCAATCTCGGCGAGGGCGGATTGGCGCTTACGGCTGCGGCCGCGTTGCGAGATTCTCACTTCAACCAGATCCGCGTTCGGTTTCCGGATTCCGAGGATTGGATCGAGGCAAAGGGACGCCTTGCGTGGATCAGCGATTCCCGGAAAGAAGCGGGAATCGAATTTATCGGCCTTGCGGAAAATGTGCGCACAAGGATCAGGGAATGGGTTTCGCTGGGAGACCCTGCCGACGAGTCTCAACGAGAAGAGAGCAAGGTTCGCGGCAGGCAGAATCTACCGTCCGCTGTGCCGAGTTTTGCGGAGTTGGAGAGCCCGGTTTCTGTACCACGCGAGTCCACGGCATCTTTTGAAGAGCGCCTCCATGCCCCCGCGGTACCGCGCTCCGCGGTGTTCCTATCCGGAATGAAGGGAGTCTTTGCAAGAGCCTCGGCAAGAAGGCGCGTTGCAAAGATCAAGCCACCGCGGCCACCTAGACATGCTGTCGAGCCACGAGGCTGGGCCGGCCGCAAGGCGTTGGTCGCCGCTGCAGTAATTCTATTGGGACTAGGTTGGGCCTTACTGCAGCGAAATTACCTGAATAAAGATAGCGGGCTAGTCGCGCAGAATGTTCCTAAGGCCACGATCCCGAGCGAATCCAAGCAAGAGACGCAGGTCGCTCCTGAGACGCCAACCGCGGATCCCTCCATCCGGCAGAACGAGAATATCACGCCGCAAGCAGACACCATAAAACCTCTTGCAGAAAACATGGGCAGGAGCATCGATTCTGCAATGAAACAGAGAGTACAAAATCAAAATGATGGCGGGTTGCGGCACGCGCCGGCGGTGAATTCGCCGCCCCGCAGTGCGGACCGGGTTGAGCGAAAAACAACTCCGCCTCGTGAGCTGAGGCCCGAACCAACGCGGAGCGTTGCTCCTGCGCTTGTGCGACCCCAGGAGAATAGAACCACGGAGAACAAATTTGTAGAGAATAAGCGGATAGAGAATAAGCCCGTCCAAGCCGCGGCAGTTCTGCCAACACCGAAAACGGAGTTAAATACGCCTCCACCCTCATTGGCTGCGACGCCAATTCAACCCGAGGCTGCATCCATTTTCGGTAAGGAGAAAGAGGCGCCGCCCCCCGCACCAAAACAGCCTGAAGTTCCAGTGGCAAGGGCGCCAGTGGTGGCGGTCAGCTTCGATCCCTATCCTTCCATCCGAATGCCGGAGAAAGAAAACTCCAAGAAATCTCGGCAAGGAAAAAGTTTGCAGATGGGTCGTCTGGTTCTGCGCGTTGACCCCGTTTATCCCGAGGAGGCGAAACAACAGGGCGTAGAAGGCACCGTCAACCTCCATGTCGTTTTTGGCCGTGAAGGTGCGGTACAGAGCCTGACTCCGCTCAACGGCCCGTCATTGCTCGTACCGGCGGCGATGAATGCGGTTCACCAGTGGCGTTTCTCACCGACAATTCTCGCCGGACAAGCCATGGAAACCGAAGAAGACGTTACCGTCTCGTTTCGGTTGTCAAATGTGGCCTCCAAAAAACTAGGTGAGTAAAAGACGAGCGATGCTCTTCTGCAGTAGAGCAGTGAAAAGCCAGGTCTTTCAAGAAACCTAAAGCCGCTTGTTTTCTACGGAGTGGATGGGCTCACCGGTGTTCCGCCGCCATGCGTCAATGCCAATGCTGCAGCACCAGCTCCCGCACCCGCCAAACCGAAGAGAGTCCAGCCCGTCCGGCCCTTCAAGGCCTCAGTGTGGCTCGATCCTGAGAGCTTGAGACCGGATTGCTTTTGCGCGACCAGCCCTCGGCCCGGCGAACTACTGACCGATTGCCCCGCTTCCAAAAGCTGACCTGAACCGCCTTGCAGTGGGAGCGTGCTTATGTCGCCGGTCAAGCAGGTCACCTGAAATGTTCCGCCGGGCTGTGCCTCAATTTTCGCAGACGTCACTCTGGAGCGGACGGCAGGAACCACCGCAAAGTTCCCTACACGAAGCTTGATACCAGACGGTCCGCTGATGGAGTCAATCACCGCCGTGCCACTCTGCAACTCCGTGGCGAACTGTGGGTCGCCGGAGATGACAACCTGAGATTGCGCACCTATCTTTAATGTGCCATTACCGGTCATCGTGAATATCGCGGTGCTAGCCTCGCCTGTGCGAATCGTATCGCCAACAAAAACCGTAGATTCCGCTGGCGCAACCTTGTCGTTCACGTACACCTGGCCTGTTGCCGTGAGGGAACCTAACGGTTGCCTTTTCGTGCTTTGCGTTTGCTCTTGTGAGACAGAGGCAGAGTCGGCAGAGGTAGTAAGCACGGAGACTTGGAGCGTGAGCATCAAGATCAAGCCAAAAGAAATGGCAGGAGCCATCCTGTGTTCTCGGCATTGGCATGACGTACGAAGGCGTGAAAAACGTTCTCCCCAGTTGGCGTTTTCCACGGATCTTTCCTCCACGGTCGGCACGATGCTGTCTCCCTAGGGCGGGGCTGAAGCTTCCAATAGCCCTAATTCTGAGCGAGGGGGCCAAAGAAATGCTCTAGGGTGTTTTCCCGCATTTCAAATGCAGACTGCACCTTATCGACGAAGTGGCAAGGCGACTCTAAGCTCTCTTCGGAATGTCCGTATCAAGAGGTGGCGGATGCCCTGCGCCAGCGCGACCGGACAAGAAGCAATTGGGGGTTCCCTGGAGTGGGAATTCGCAGGGGTAAATCCTCATGATGGCAAGATCTGCAAGCTCCGCGAATCCAGTCAACCGCCGACAAACGTCAGCGGCACTGCCCCTCCTTCTGCCGTTCCCTACTGAATTTCAGGGCTTGGACGTTGAGTTAGCTATCGATTTGGCTGACGCAAAGCGCTTGCAATCCCTTGCCCATCGCTTTGCGAACCGAGCCCCCTGGGATCGCGCGGGAGCCGGAAGCAATTGCCGGTTGCGACCGGAAGCTATTTCGGCCCTGGGCAGATTTGCCAAACGGATTTTGGATTACCTAGTCGCTTCGATCACGATTCTTTTGCTCTGGCCGTTGATGCTTGTGATCGCCGTTGCAGTGAAACTCGAATCGCGAGGCCCGGTCATCTATCGATCACTGCGTGTGGGGAAAATAGGCGCTCCCTTGGCTTGCTACAAGTTTCGGACGATGATTCCTGGCGCCAGCCTTCTGCGCCAGAGGCTTCTCCATCTCAGTGAGCGCCGAGGTCCCTTTTTCAAGATGGCCAATGATCCGCGTGTCACGCGGCTCGGCAGGTTTTTGCGCAAGTACAGCCTGGACGAGTTGCCTCAACTGTGGAATGTCCTGAAAGGGGACATGAGCCTGGTAGGCCCGCGGCCGCATCCATTGGACGACGTGGCGTTATATCGCCCTGAGCATCATTCTCGCCTGGAGGTCAAACCTGGTCTCACGGGTCTGTGGCAGGTTACCGCGCGAGCGAACCCGTCGTTTGCAACATGCCTGGAAGACAATTCCGGAAGTGCTGTCGGGAAGCGGTGAATAGTCGGCATTCGAAAGAGGTGAGGTGGACTTTCAACTCCAACGACGGAAACGAAGGTTTGCCCTCTTGCGGTTGCTCGTTCCAGTTCGTTTGTACGAGGACGCCACCAGTGCGGGACAATATGCGCCCTCTTTCTCCTCTGTGGGATTGCTAACAACCGGAGCTGAATCTTCGGGCCTCCCGCTGACGATCCTTTACAAACGGCCGACCATTGTTGCCGCGGTGCTCTTTCTATCGATTCTGTCCGGTCCACCCAGGTTCCGCATGCGCGATCCGGAAGCCTCCCTGCGCGGCGACCTGGATTGGGTCGTGATTCTCCATGCGGCGGTGTGGGGCCTGGCTGGGCTCTGGATCCTGTGGCAATTCTGCAAACGGTTTCAAGCCGGGCGTCCGCTGTTGCGGCTGCGCTTGCCACAGATTCTTGGCCTGGCAATGATCCTGGCTCTGGCTGCTTCCGTTTGGCGGTCGGATGCACCGGCGCTCACCGCCTTCAAGGTCTACCAAATGCTCGTGTCGCTGCTGTTCACGCAGATTTTTGCCGAACGATTCGGAGTGTGGACGTCTCTCAAAACAATGCTCTGGGGAAATGCGCTCTTGTGTGGCGCCATAGCCTTTTGCGCTCTCTTTGTTCCCGACGAGGTTTGGACTTACTCGGAATTCAATCCCGATCCGTCGCGGCTGTTTGGCGGCCGCATCGCCTCAACGGGCGTCGTTTCCCTGCTGGCAATCATCCTCTTGCTAACCGTCGTGCGCAAGATCTGGAGAGTTCTCCCGCTTGCTCTACTCGCTTCTTTTTCCGCAATGCTCTTGGTCTCGCTCCTGCGGACGGCCTACATAACCGCGTTCGTGTTCCTTGCTCTCGTGCTCTTAAAACGCCCCAATATAAAACCAGCACGGCGCCTCGCCTATTCTCTGTGCGCATTCTTGCTGTTGTTGTACGCCTTCGGCCGGCTACCCAATGTAAGTCTTTACCGGGACCCTGCAACTGTCTCGAGTTTGGGCGACCGGGTAGGATTGTGGGGCCATCTCGCCGCGGTAACTCTTAGCCGGTCTCCCTGGCTTGGCTTGGGCTATTACTCCGCCTCGCGAATTTACGGCCCCGAGTACAATCCCGGCCTTGGAACCGCTCACTCCATGCTTCTTGAGGTTCTGGCCGGAGGTGGCGTGTTGAGCTTTGCACTGTTGCTCACCCTTTGCGTGACACTCTCCAGGTATGCGGCAGGCCTCCTTTACGCGAGGAGGGACCGGCTTTCCTTTGCAACTTCTTCTCTCCTTCTCGCGTGCTTTCTGTTCGGTTTTATGGGAGAGGAAATCGATTCCGGACCCGTTGCCATCGGTTTCTGGTATTGCGCTGCGGTTCTGCCCTGGCTTTATGAGCAACGGGCAAGGGTCGCCATTGCGCCCGCCGAACCTCATGAGAGTTTGCCGATGGGCGTTACGGCCCTGCCCCATCCTGAGGCTTTATGAAGCTGCTCATTGCCCACAACCGCTACCGCTCTCCTGGCGGCGAAGATGTCGTCTTCTCCCGCGAGGGAGCGCTGCTTCGCTCGGCCGGCCACGAGGTTGTGGAATACGTTCGGCAGAATATGGAAATGCCGAACGACGGCATCTTGAAGAACATGAAAACAGGGATTCGGACGCTTTGGGCCTGGGATACTGCGCGGGAGTTGCGTTCGATCTTGCGAAAAGAGAGGCCCCAGCTGGTTCACTTCCACAATACGTTTCCCCTGATTTCCCCCGCCGCCTACTACACGTGCAAAGAAGAGGGAGCGGCTGTGGTGCAATCGTTGCATAACCACCGCCTCGTTTGTCCTGCGACAACGCATTATCGGGAGGGCAAGGTATGCGAGGACTGTCTGGGGCGAAGTATCCCGTGGCCAGCAGTGGTGCACGGCTGCTATCACAATTCCCGCCCTCAAACGGCTGTTGTGGCCGGAATGATTAGCGTCCATCGACTTCTAGAAACCTGGCACGAACAGGTAGACGCCTACATTGCTTTTACTCAATTCTCATGCCAGAAATTCATCGCCGCAGGTTTACCGGCGAAAAAGATCTTCCTGAAGCCCCATTTCTTGAACGACGATCCCGGAATCAGGCGAGAACCCGGCGACTATGCGCTCTTTCTGGGCCGGCTGGTTCCCGAGAAGGGCATAAGGACTCTACTGAAGGCCTGGCAAAGGCTAAAACACATTCCTTTGACGATAGCAGGGGACGGCCCACTCCAAAACGAGGTCCGCGAGTTTCAGAGAGAGAATCCCTCGGTGACAGTGTTTTCGCATTTGCCTCAACAAAAATGTCTCGAGTTGATGAAAGGCGCGCGCTTTTTGATTTGGCCATCGGAAGGATATCTGGAGACCTTCGGACTTGTTGCCATCGAGGCCTTTGCTTGCGGATTGCCCGTGATTGCCTCCTGTTCCGGTGCGATGCCGGAATTGGTGGAAGATCGAAAGACCGGGCTGCTCTTCGAAACCGGCAACCCTGATGATCTGGCGGCCAAAACGGAATGGGCTTGGACCTATCCGCAGGAAATGGAAATGGTGGGCAGAGCCGCGCGAGCACAATACTTAAGCAAATACACCGCCGAACTTAACTACGACACGCTCATGCGAATCTACGACACGGCGATCCGCGGAAGTGCATTTCAAGAAGCCCGCTCAGCTGCGCTTTCCACGTCCATGCAAAGGAATCAAGTGTGACGCGATGAACTCGGTGCTGTTGCTCTCGAAATAGTGACTCGATCTAAGGAAGGACGGCGATGCCCGCTATTGATTCACAGCTTGAAGCCAGAAGAAGTCTTGATAGTTTGAGAAATTTGCAACGAGAAGGCCTTTCTTGGGTCCGGGATTCGTTGAAAAATCTTTGGACCATTTGGGGGAAATGGAAATACCTGACTGTTCAGGAGGCTTACCGTCGGGATCCGGTGCTCACCGTCAGCCGTTTGCTGGCTTGGCGGACGAGGTGCTTCTTGCGCCGCCCGGCGATCGCATTCTTGTGTCGGTGGAATGTAAAGATGTTCTTGCCAGCCCAATGGCGAGGGGTCGCAAAGTTGATTTTCACCTTTCGGGAACATTACGAACCTGAACTCGCGTGCTTGGAAACAATCCTTTCTCCGGGGAGCATTTTCGTCGATGCCGGAGCGAACATTGGGATCTATACCGTCGTGGCGAGCAGAATCGTCGGTGACACGGGCCGGGTCATCGCCTTCGAACCATCGGCACAGTCATTCCCCATATTGCAGCGAAATATTGCGCTGAATGGTCTAAAGAATGTGCTTGCATTCCCTTTTGCCCTGGGGCAGACAACTGGGCGATGCCGGCTCTACCGCGGCCCCAATCCAGGCCTCAACTCGTTGGGCAAAGACCCTTCCTGGAAGGAAGAAGCGGAAGAAATTGAGATGGAGCAGCTTGATCGTGTGCTGGACCGAACCTCGACCAACCGCGTCGATGTGATCAAGATGGACGTGCAGGGAGCGGAAGAGTTGGTGCTGCGCGGGGCGAGAAGGATTGTGACTTCCATGCATCCTCTGATTATCTTTGAGATCTTTCCTGAGGGCACTGCCCCGATCGGCCTTTCCCCATTTGGAGCCTGGGACTTTCTGCGGTCGCTTGGTTACAAATTCTTCGTTGTTCAGCGCGGGGCACTTTGCAACACGACGTCGCCCCCCCTAGGCGGCAATGTCGTGGCGATTCCTGGGCAACAGATATGAAGGTTCTTTTGATAGGGCACGTGTGTAGTCCGCACTCTGGTTCTGAGTCCGGCGGCACTTGGAACTGGGCGTGGCAGCTTTCCCGCAATCATAACGTCTGGGTCGTGGCGCATCCTCACGATCGACCCAATATCGAAAGATTCTTTGCCCAATGTCCAAACCCACATTTGACGTTTCACTGGGTGTCCATTCCTCGCTGGATTGATCCTTTGGATCCCCGTGGTAGCGGCAGGGGGCTCAAGTTTCATTACTGGATTTGGTTGCGGCTTGCCTACGAGAAGGCGATCATGCTGCACAAAGAAATCGGCTTCGACATTGTTCACCACCTCTGCTGGGGCTCTGTCAGCGCGTCGTCCCCGTTCTGGAAGCTGCCTGTCCCCTTCATATGGGGTCCGCTGGGAGGCGCGCAGAAAGCGCCAGCGTCTTTTCGACGCTATTTCGGCCGCGCCTGGAACCGCGAAGTCCTTAGAAGTGTTCGTCTGCGTGCCGTGCGGTTCTCGCCGTTTCTGCGGAAGACGGCAAGAGCAAGCCGCGTCGCACTCGCCACGAACCACGAAACTGCGGACTTGCTCAAAGTTCTCGGGGCAAGGGATGTCCGCCTGTGGCTTGATTCCGGTATCCCCGCGGATTTTATTCGAAACACCAAAATCTCTAAAGCGAACGGCGATACGTTCACCTTGCTTTGGGTGGGGCGAATGTTACCTCGAAAGGCCTTGCCCTTGGCGCTCGAAGCATTTGCAGAGGCCCGTGACATCCGCGCGAGACTGGTGATCGCCGGTGACGGTGAAATGCGCCAGACGTGGGAGAAGTGCGCAAAAGCCCTGCATCTTGAGAACAAGGTCGAATTCCTTGGAGCAGTGCCCTGGAGCGAAATGCCTTCCCTGTATAGAAGTGCAGATGCTTTCCTCTTTACCAGCTTGCGCGATTCCTACGGCATGCAGGTCTTGGAGGCGATGGGGCACGGCTTGCCGATTCTGACTCTGGATCATCAAGGTGTTGGTACTTTTGTCCCGCCAGACGCTGGGATCAAGGTTCCGGTCACGAATCCTCACGAAACTGTGACAGGAATTGTGAGCGCCATCCGCGAGCTTGCCCTGCATCCACAGATACGCCGGAGTCTGGGCGATGCCGGTCGAGCCTTTGCGGAAACTCAAACCTGGGAGAGGCGGGCTGAACGGATGTCAAAGTTGTATGAGGAAGTCCTGAGCGCGCGAGAGCCTTTTGACCGGGCAGAAAGGCTATGGGCTCTCGATCGACATCTGCCCGCAGGCACCGGAAGCAGCAACTGAAGTGTTTGCAAGGAGCAAACGTGTATCGACACAAAAATCCCTTTGTTCACCTGAGAAGTAAATGGCAATTTCTTAAGACGCAATATGGGTTTCAACGGAGACCGCTGCTCACGATAGTTCGTTTGTTTTCCTGGATGGCAAGATGCCTTATGCAGAATGTGGTTATCGTGAACCTGCGAAGATGGCAGGTGAAGATGGTCTTGCCGGGCGAGTGGCGCGGTCTCGGGAAATTCCTCTTTGTGTTCCGCGAAAACTACGAACCCGAGTTGACCGAGTTAGAAAGATTGCTCTCTCCCGGCGACACGTTCGTCGACGTGGGCGCCAACTTCGGCATTTACACGCTAGTGGCCAGTAAGCTGGTGGGCGAATCAGGTCGCGTGATTGCGCTTGAGCCAACGGTGCAGTCGTTCGAGGGCCTACAGAAAAACATCGCATTGAACAACCTAAGGAACGCGCTTGCTTTTCCTCTCGCTGCTTCCGACAAGGCGGGCACCGCTTGGCTGTATTACGGCACCGATCCAGTGCGCAACTCCCTTGGCAAAGACCCATGTTGCGAGAGTGGTGGGGAGCAGGTAGCCACGGAATCCCTGGACAATATTCTGAACCAAGCCGGTGGAGGCCGCGTGGACGTCATAAAAATGGACGCGGAGGGAGCGGAAGAGTTGGTACTGCGTGGCGCAACGAATCTTTTGACTTCCATGCATCCCATAGTGATTTACGAGAAGAACCCCGAGGCTTCGGCCCATCTCGGTCTCGCTGCAGATGGCGCCACGAACCTGCTAGCGGGTTTGGGCTATAAGTTTTTCGTTCATAAGCAGCCCGGAACAGCGTGTTCAGACCGCCTTTCGCCGGGCTACTTCAATATCGTGGCGCTCCCGAGAACGGCTAGTCGACCGCGCGGTCAACAGACGGAACTCGCAACGCTGGTAATGAATGCCAAGGAGCGCTGAGATGCCGACCTTTGTTCTCGCACGACAGAAAGGTCATGACCGTAATCCCGTTGGAGTTACCCTTCCGCTCACACCGGTCCCCCTTGATCCTTTGCCGAAAACCCCTTTAGTTTCCATCCTGATATCGAACTACAACTATGCCCCCTTTCTGCCCGAGGCGATCGAAAGCTGCCTGCGCCAGACCTACCCTCATTTGGAGATTGTAGTTTGCGATGATGGGTCGACCGATGGCTCGCAAAGAATATTGGAGTGCTATCACTCGCTCGACGCGCGAATTAAGCCGATCTATCAGGCGAATGGCGGCCAGTCCCTCGCGCTGAATGCTGCTCTTCGCAACAGCACAGGAGAAATCATCTGTCTGCTGGATGGGGATGACGTTTTCCTGCCTGAGAAGGTCGAACTTGTGGTCAAGGCGTTTGCCGCCGATTCGTGTTCCGGTTTCGCCGTGAACCGAATGCGGCTGGTGGACAAGACCAGGAAGTATCTGGGACCGATTCCGTCGCTTTACGATTTGCCATCGGGTTGGCGCGGCGCTTTCCTGAGCGCCGAGGGGCCGCACATTTTGCTTGGGTTGCCTCCGACTTCCGGTCTGTCTTTGCGCCGCCTGGCCGCAGAGGCGATCTTCCCGCTGCCTGCCGGACTCAAAATCTATTCGGATTCCCTGATTCAGGTTCTCGCACCGCTAGCGACTTCCATTGTGGCAGTAGAAACTCCGCTCAGCGAATATCGAGTGCACGGCAACAACCTTGCCGGAGTCTCCCGATTCACGGAGACCCGCCTTCGAAACATCGCCACATACGAACGGGAGATTTGGAACGCCTGGCGACGTTATCTGGCATCACCTCGTTCAGGGCTCCCGCCCGATTTTCCTCTTCCGACAAGCGCGACGTCACTGATGGAATATGCGTATGCGCGTTTTCGCTCGGATAAGAATTCAAAGGCCGTCTACCAGGCGGTTCCCGGCAGCTGCATTCAGGCCCTACCGCCACCTCACCAGTTGTATTGGAAAGTATCCCCAACCCTACCCGATTGGCTCTTCCGAAAGTCCTTCGACTTCGTCTACGGCCAGACCAGGTTGAAGATAATCACGCGCAGGCTCCTTGATGAGGCTCAGAGATTGGCCGTGGTTGGGCGGAGGGATTGACAAGCGCAACTCGACTCGTGCAAATTCGCCTTGCGTAGTTTCCACGAAATCTCAATCGACGTGCAGCCGATCCGAATCAATGGCAACTGGAACGATGGCTCGTCGGGTTCGGCCCGGCTTGAAGAGATTCTCGTTGGCAGGAAAAGCCAGCAACTCCTAACTCGCACCTCGATTGCCAAGGCATTGCAACAGCATCAGTTGCGCGCATGAACCTTCGCCGCACCTCAGGTCTTTACTTGCATGCGGTTTGCAGGCTGTACTGTATCGACTCTCCCCTCGGCAAACTCTACGCTCAAAACATCCAGTCATGGTGCCAGGTGGAGTTGAATGCACTCGGAGAAAGAAGTTGGCCGAGCTGGTACGTCCCCAGAAACTTGGTGCCTTCGCGCTCACTAGTGCGAGTCTGCGAAAGATGGAAAGAGTGATGCTCTCTGTCTTCAAGCGGTCATTCCGTCGCAATCGACTTCTCTGTTTCTGCGCAGTGATGGGGGCAGCGTTAGGGCAGATTTGGTTCGCTCAGAAGTGTCTGGGAGCTGCGCCAGAGGTCTTCCTCGCGCAGAATAAGCAAGGGGCACCATTGGTGCGCCAAGACGCCGCGGACGACCCGACGAAGTCTCCGCACAAACTGCAGACGAGCGAGGAGTGGAATCAGCACCTCCAGAAACTACTCGATGCGAATTCGGCAGCGCTCGCTGCGGGGCCGCAGGACTATCGCATTGGCTTTGACGATGTTCTCGACATCAGCGTTTTTGAAGCGCAGGAGCTGAATCGTGAAGTCCGCGTTTCGTCGGCCGGCGACATTTCGCTGCCCTTATTGGAATCCGTGTATGCCGCGGGGCTGACGCCGCGCGAACTGGAACTTGTTCTTGAGGAGCTTCTTCGACGCACGTACATGAAAGATCCACACGTCAGCGTGTTTGTGCGGGAGATGCAAAGCCATCCCGTTTCCGTTCTGGGGGCTGTTCGTAAACCTGGAGTTTTTCAGGTCCGCGGCAGCAAGACCTTGCTTGAGATTCTTTCGCTGGCGGAAGGCCTGGCGGATGACGCCGGAGAAACCGTCATCATCATGCGTGGCGCAGGCTTGCAGAACAACGCGAGTCGCGATGCAGAAATGGCGCCATTCGCGAAAGACAACGCGCGCGAAGAAAATACGGCAGGCCCAGACCCATCTAAGCACGGATTTCCCTCCGAAAATATAGTTCAAGTGAATTTGAAGGACCTACTCGACTCCTCGAATGTTCATCAGAATCCAATCGTAAATCCAGGAGACATCGTCAAAGTTCAGCGTGCAGGGATTGTGTACGTGGTGGGAGAAGTCCAGAGGCCGGGTGGCTTCGTGATGAAATCCAACGAAAAAATATCGGTCCTGCAGGTCATCGCGCTGGGTGGAGGTCTGATGCGAACAGCATCGAAAGCAGGCGCACGCATCATTCACACGGACGAACAAAGCGGCAAGCGCGAGCAAACACCGATTGACCTGGCAAAAATTCTAGCCGGCAAAGCTCCCGACCCGATGCTGGAAGCCAGAGATATCGTTTTCGTGCCCAACAGCGCCGCAAAAACCACTTTCTCAAAAGGACTGGAAGTGGCGGCGCAAACCTTGACCGGCCTTCTGATTTTTCACTGGTGATGTGGGCATTGGCGGCATGAGCGAACAAAATAAAGTCGAGGTTTACCGGCGTCGTGCGCGGGGCGAACGTGCCGGATTAGGATTTCTGGACAATCGCGTGGTGGACCTGTCGGATTCCTTTGAAATCCTGGAACCCGAGGAACCCATCGACCTGCGCGTCTATGCGCGCATCTTGCGCAAGCGCTTAGCCACATTATTGATTGTTTTTTTCCTCGTGTTTACGGTGGTTCTTATCGCCACATTGAAAGAGAAGCCCGTTTATAGCGCCCAGGTCCTGCTGGAAATCCAGAAAGAAAATCCGGATATCCCCACGATCAAGGATCTCTATGAGCTGGAATCCGTTTCCGATTCGTATCTAAAAACCCAGTACAGTATTTTGGCCAGCGAAAGCGTCGCGCGGCAGGTCATCGATCAGCTTCATCTCGACTCTCTTCCCGAATTTCACAAGCCGAAGTGGTGGCAGTTTCGAGCAAGGTTCTTCACGCCTCCCAAGCACAATTTTGCGATAGACGCTGTGGGCCGCGCTCGTGATCCGGAGGTGTACCAGCGCGTCCTCGAGCGGTTCCAAGATCACCTGACAATCGATCCCGTCAGCCGGAGCAGGCTCGTGACCGTGCGCTTCGATTCCAACGATGCCGAGCTTTCCGCGCGCATTGCAAACACGCTGGCCGAAGACTACATCGACCAAAATCTCGAAGCGCGATGGAACGCGACACAAAACGCGACCGACTGGATGTCTCAACAGTTGGTTGGCGTCAAGGCGAAACTGGAAAAATCAGAAGAACTGTTGCAGGACTACGCGCAGCGAAATGGCCTTGTCTTTCTTGAAACGGATAAAGGAACTAGCCAGAACGTTGCCAATGAACGGCTCCAACAATTGCAGGAGGAACTGACTAAGGCGCAGGCGGAGCGCTATGAAAAGGAGGCTGTTTACCGGCTGGTTCAGTCAGGTGATTATGGATCGTTGCCCGGTGTCGTTGATAACAAGCTAGTTCAGGACCTGAGCGAGCGGCTGGCCGAACTCAAGCGCGAACTGGCCGATCTATCCACAAAGTTCAATCCGGGATACCCGCGTGTGAAGGAGACTCAGAGTCAGATTGATGAAATCGAAGCTGCGCTTAGAGAGGAGCGTCAGCGCGCCGCCGATAAGATCACCAACGAGTATTTAGCCGCGGTGCGTCGCGAGGGCCTGGTAAAGCAGGCGCTGGAGGACCAGCAAAAACTGGTGAACGTGATCGCCGAAAAGGCCGTTCAGTACAACATCCTCAAACGCGAAGTGGACACGAACAAACAATTGTACGAGGGATTACTTCAAACTCTAAAACAGACGGGAGTTTCCGCAAGCCTGAAGGCCACCAACATTCGTATCGTGGATTCCGCCGTGCCGCCGGTCAAGCCCGCAACGCCAAAAATCCCTTTGAACCTGAC
>QHYH01000240.1 GCA_003223215.1 Acidobacteriota bacterium | reverse complement strand
GGATCAAGAATGTGGGCACCGCGCCGGCGACATACTTTGTGGTGGCGGTCGGCCCCGGCGCCGGTTCTTGAAGGACCGAGAAACACGGTGCAGTCTCGTGGGGGGGCGCGAAACGGCCTAAGCTACGCTGCCGTGTGGTTTGCGGTGGTCCCCGAGAAGCTGCGCCGGTCGCTGACGGGAATTGAAGTTGTTTGAATACATAGAGAGTAAAATTGCAGAAAAAGAAGCACTTGACTCGAAGGAGCCTGTTGTACCATTGCTCCGCGAACGATTTCCCATAGAGTAGTGAGATGAGAAATACAGCTTCATCTCTTCCGACTTTGCGCCGCCAGACGGACCTTAGGGACAAGCCTCGAGTATGAGTGGCGTTGGAATAAAAGACGTCGCCAAGTTGTCGGGCGTGTCCACCGCTACCGTCTCGCATGTCATCAATAAGACGCGCTACGTCAGCGATGAAACGAAACGAAGGGTTCTGGGCGCGATTGAAAATGTAGGCTACACGCCAAACATACACGCGCGCAATCTGGCCTCCGGCCGGAGCCGGACTCTCGGCCTGATCATCTCGGACATCACCAACCCATTCTTCCCGGACCTGGTTAAGTCCATTCAGGAAAGAGCGCTCGAACTGGGCTATGACGTCATTGTGCTGAATACCAATTACGAGCCTGCGCGCGACGCCCGATACGTGCAGCGTTTGTTGGAATTGAGGGTTCGGGGTGTCATGATTCTAACGACGGAGATGGATCTTTCCGTGATCGAGCGCCTGTCATCGCGCGAAATTGCGGTAGTTTTTCTCGATATCGGAAAAGTAGGCCCGCATACTAGCAATATCCGAGTAAATTATGAAAAAGGTGTTCATGAAGCGGTTGAACATCTCCTTGAGCTTGGCCACCGGCAGATCGCTTTCATAAGTGGCCCGGTGCGCTTCAAATCGGCACAATTCAGGCGGCAGGCTTTCCTCGAAACGATGACGAGTCATCGAGCGTCACTGCACACAGAACCGTTGATTCTGGAAGGCAATTTCAAACTGGAGAGTGGAGAGCAGGTCGTACGAGAAATGTTGAGGTTGAAGAGCAGACCAACAGCGGTCCTTGCCGCCAATGATTTAATGGCTGTGGGAGCCTTGCGTGAGCTGAGACGGGCAGGTCTGCAAGTTCCGAAAGATGTTTCCGTGGTGGGCTGCGACGATATTTCCCTTGCCGAGCTGACCGATCCCCGGCTCACTACTATCATGATCCCGCGAACCGAAATCGGCACTGCCGCCGTCGAGGCTGTGTTACGAACGAATTCCGCTGAGGGCCGCGAAATCAGAATCTCCACTCAACTACTGGTTCGGCAGTCCACGGACGCAGCCCGTTATTGAAGTAAGTTCCGTTCCAGGGATGATCCTGAAACTCTGAAGTGTTTCGGATTCATAGCGCAATGCCGAAGTCGGCTCTCCACCGCAAAAATCGTAGCTTTCAGTATTCCTGAACTGAACCTTTAGAAATTCAAGTTTGAAACACAGACTCAAAGCGTACATGGGAACAATGCAAAAGTTTTCTAAAGGGGGATGGCCGTGTAACCTATCGAAATACCCGCATTGGACCGGCGTTTTCTGTGTTGCGAGGTCGGCGGGCCCGGTTAATGGATTAGATCACTGCAGAATTTGTGGGTGCTATTTCGTAAACTGAGGCTAGCGCGCGATAGGAAACGCCGATTGAGAAAAGCAGATATTTTGATTTTGCCCTTGACAGGGGAAACGGTGGCGCGAATAATCCAAAACCATTAGGGACGTAAGCGCTTACGTTCGGGCCTTTGCGTTCCGGGAGTGGGGCCTTCCTTAGAATTCAGCTCTTGGGGACCTTGCGACGGAGTCTAACTGCGAGGTGATGACTATGTTCCACAAACTTTCTAGTTCGGCGATCTTTCGTTTTGGCTTCTTAGTCGCATTCTTTCTGGGGTCGTTTGCACTGGTCCTTTCCGCACGCGCACAAATTGGAAACGCGACCTTGGGCGGTACTGTGATGGACCCTTCTGGCGCCGCCGTGGCCGACGCGGAACTGACACTGGTCAGTCAAGCGACCAGCTTCGAGGCAAAAGCCACTTCCAATGAGCGGGGCGAATATACCTTTCGCAATGTGACTCCCGGAACTTATGACCTGAAAGTCGTCAAAGCCGGGTTCCAAAACTACGTTCAGAAGGGCATTGTCCTGACAATTAATCAGTCGGGTCGTGCGGATGCGACATTAAAGGTAGGGACCACGTCCGAGACCGTCACGGTAGAGGGCGAGAATACCCTCATCAACTACGACAACGGAACGGTTCAGGGAGGCATTGATCCTGAAACCGTCAAGGACCTGCCGTTGATCGTGTCGGGCAAGCCCCGCTCGTCGGCCAGCTTCGCCGTTCTTCTCCCCGGCGTGTCCACTGGCAGCAGCAATGAGGCTTTCAATGCCCGCATCAACGGCGGTTTACAGTCCGGCGACGAAGCCCTTCTCGATGGTGCCACCATGCAGGAAGGCTTCATGAGCCAGAGCGGCATGGTCTCCATCCAGGGCGATTTCCAGATGTCGCCCGACATGGTGCAGGAGGTAAAGGTTCTCACGTCGGCCTACGCTCCCGAGTATGGGTCATCTTCTTCGGGGCAGATCACCATGGTCAGCAAGTCTGGCGGGAACCAATATCATGGGGCAGCATTTGAGTATGCCCGGAACAAGGTATTCAATGCGGCACCCTGGAATTCAAGCTGCAGCGGTACGGGTTGCGACCGCCGCCCGTCCGACAACGAGCATGACTTTGGCGCTAACTTCGGCGGCCCGATCAAGATACCGTTCCTTTACCACGGGACCTCCAAGCATCATTCGTTCTTCTATTTTGACTGGGAAGCATTTCACCAGGCCGGCGGCTCGAATGTCCCCACTCTCTCGATTCCTTCCGTCCTGGAGCGAGGCGGGAACTTCACGGACTGGAAGAACAGCAGCGGCAACCTCATCCCTATTTACATGCCGGGCAATGCCAGTGCTACTTGTCAAACCGCTGCCGGGGTAGGACCAGGGCAGCAATTTCCCGGGAATATTATCCCTTCGGGTTGCTACAGCCCAATCGCCCAGGCTTACCTTGCCGTAATGCCGCAGCCTACGAATACTCAGCCGTTCAACAATTACACGCTGGCCAAGCCCGTACCCGATTCGCTAGTCTCGAACAGCAACGTTTTCATGACGCGTATTGACCACAACTACGGAGACAAGGATCACTTCTATTTCTTCTGGTGGCGCCAGTTTACGGGCTACAACACGGCGACTGAGCTTCCCGCGATCATTTCCACCGAGTCCCCGACGCGGCCCCAGAATTCGCCGATCGCGCGGTTTAACTGGGAGCACACTTTTTCGACAACCATGACCAACCACATGACCCTTGGATATCTGAACCGCAATGAGGGTTATGGTTCCGAGCCAGAGGTCCTGGCTGCCGCTAAGGCCGGAACTTTACCGGCCGTGACGGGAGCAGTGAGCAACAACTCACTGCCCCAATTCACGTTTACCACCTTCAACCAGATTTCGAATAGCACCGGCCCGCCAAACGGGAACGTCACCACCCGCCCGACCTGGGACCTGAACGACACCGCGAACAAAATCATCGGACACCATACGATCACGTTTGGCTTTGATTGGAGAAATATCCAGGGCAATATTCACCAGCACACGAATGAGGCAGGAAGCTATCGCTTCACCGGTTCAGCCACGGCAATACCGGGCCTTAATAGCGGAGCTCCGATTGCGGATTTTCTGCTGGGGGCCGTGACGGGCGATTCGGTTGACCGTCGAACGGTCAGCGCCTGGTTCCCGCGCCAGAAATCCTGGGCGCTGCACGTAAATGACTCGTGGAAGGTGACTACAAAATTCACCGCGAACTTTGGCGTGCGATGGGATTACTTTTCGCCATCGCGGGAGAAGTACAACCACCTTTCGTTCTTCGACCCCACAGGGATGAATCCGGACGGAATACCGGGCCGGTTGGCCTTCGCGGGAAGTGGCTCATCTTGCCAGCCTGCTTGTTATGGCTCAGAGTACCCAGAGAAGCCGTGGCGCAAGGGTTTTGCGCCGAGGTTGAGCGTGGCCTACTCCTACGATCAGAAGACGGTAGTTCGAGCAGGTTACGGCGTATTCTTCACACAAGCGTTCTATCCGGGTTGGGGTGGAGGAATATCACTGGATGGGTACAACCTAAATCAATCCTTCGGCACGCTGAAGGATCCCACCACCAACCAGGCCGACCCATCCTTTTATCTGGACAATGGCGTTCCGGCACCCGCGCAGGCCCCGCCTTTTATCTCGGGGTCCTTCAACAACGGTCACGGTATCCTATACCGTCCGTTGGACGCCAACCGGCGGTCGTACTCTCAGCAATGGAACCTGACAATCGAACGGCAACTGCCGCAAAGTGTTTTCCTGAGTGTGGCTTATGTGGCAAACAAGGGCTCGCGGCTGCCTTCGAGCTTGAATCCGGTCAACGTTCTGAATCCGTTTGATCCGAAGCTTCAGGCTC
>QHYH01000041.1 GCA_003223215.1 Acidobacteriota bacterium | reverse complement strand
TTCACCGGCAGCACTTCGCCGATCCTGACGCAGACGATTAACCAGACGGCTAGCTCCTCTGCCGTCGTGACCTCATCGAATAATCCGTCCATTATTGGAACGGCTGTGACTTTCACCGCCTCGGTGACTTCGCCGGTCACAGGCACACTCACCGGGACGGTCACGTTTCAGGACGGCGCTTCTGCGCTGGGCACGGGCACGCTGAGCGGCGGAACGGCGACGTTCACCACTTCGGGGCTGACGGCGGGAACGCATTCGATCACCGCAATCTACGGCGGCGATGCGAACTTCGCCGGCAGCACTTCGCCAGTCCTGACGCAGACGGTGAACAAGGCAGCTAGCTCCACTTCCGTCGCCTCATCGAATAATTCATCAATCTCCGGAACAGCGGTTACCTTCACCGCCACGGTGACGTCGTCAGCGACGGGCACACCCACCGGGACGGTCACGTTTCAGGACGGCGCTTCTGCGCTGGGCACGGGCACGCTGAGCGGCGGAACAGCGACGTTCACCACTTCGGGGCTGACGGCGGGAACGCATTCGATCACCGCAATCTACGGCGGCGATGCGAACTTCGCCGGCAGCACTTCGCCGGTCCTGACGCAGACGGTGGCGGACTTCTCCCTTTCAGCGTCCCCGAACGCCGCGTCGGCCACGGCCGGATCGACATCAACCTACGCGATCACCATCACTCCGCAGGGCGGATTCAGCCAGACGATTGCGTTTCAGTGCAGCGGCGCTCCGATGTTGGCTGTTTGCACAGCTCCTGGATCGGTGACTCCTACAGGCAGCTCCTATGCGCCGTTCAATATTACAGTGACGACGACGGCCCCGTCGTTGGTGCCGCCAGGCACGATCGTGCCTTGGCCGTGGGGCAGCTTACGAATCGGGCTGACGTGGCTTCTGGCGCTTGTAGCTTGCGCCATTCTTAGCAGGTTTGCCGCACCCAGGCGACGGTACGTGTGGCAGGTCTCCGGTGTGGCCATGTTTGCATTGCTGATTTGTGGTGGTTGCGCCGGCGCTGCTGGAAGTGGGCGCAGTCCGACGCCAAAGGCAGGCACTGCGCCGGGAACCTATACTCTCACTTTGACGGGAACTTCTGGCTCGTTGAGCCACAACATCCTGTTGACACTGACAGTGGAGTAGCCGGAGAGAAGTAGACTGAAGCGAAAATGTGGATGTTTACATGCGTCAAGGAAAACGCGTTTCACCGACCTCATAACAGTTGGCTAACCGAAGAGGTGGTCCACCATGTCGCCTTGGCGATTGTGGCCGGATCACGGCAAGCCGGAAGTTATTCCGGGCCAGAAGTCCCGTCGGGGGAAGTCTGGAGTAATCGAATGCCGCTCGCGCTCTGATCTCCCAGAACCCCGTTTCTGGCCAGCGACGGGGAGTGTGTCCGGTTAGCCGTCCACCCCTGGCGGAATCGATTACGTCGCGGCACAAATGACGGTGAAAAACCAGGACTTGGGATCCGTAGACCCTTCTTGGTGCTTCCAGTCGTAGCCTTTGCCTGGCACAAACTGACTGCTACTTTTGACAGTTGCGTACGCTTTCTTGCCGGGGTCATCATCCTTTGTGATGCGGGACACCGCGCGGCCTAACGGCTATAACTGACCCACCGATCCTCACGCTTGCGGCGAAGCGGCGTTGCCTTTGAAGCGTGCAATTCTGAAAAGTCGCGGCATTTTGGATCACGCTAGGATTGACAAAAGACCCTTCGGCGCTAGGGCCTGGCCGAAGGCGCCAGCAACAAAAGAATTACCTGGACGGGCAAACCTGCGGCGGGGAGGAAAATCATGCTTACAGCGGAACAGCAGCGGTTAAATGATACGCGACAGGAAAAATTTGCGTGGAAAAAATGGGGACCCTACCTCAGCGAGCGACAGTGGGGCACCGTCCGCGAGGACTATAGCGAAGGCGGTGACGCCTGGGATTACTTCACCCACGATCAGGCCCGCTCACGTGCCTACCGCTGGGGGGAGGACGGCATTGCCGGCGTTTCCGATGACAAACAGCACCTGTGCTTCGCGCTGGCCGTGTGGAACGGCAAGGACCCGATTCTCAAGGAGCGGCTCTTCGGATTGACCAACAGCGAGGGCAACCACGGAGAGGATGTGAAGGAGTACTACTTCTACCTCGACAGCACGCCGACTCATTCCTACATGAAGTACCTCTACAAGTACCCGCAAGCGGCATTTCCCTACGCGGATCTGATCGGGACAAACAAGCGGCGCAACCGTGGCGACATGGAGTATGAACTCCTCGACACAGGCGTATTCAATGGCGACCGGTATTTCGACGTTTTTGTGGAGTATGCCAAAGAGGGCCCGGAAGACATCCTGGTGCGGATCACGGCCGCCAACCGGGGACCGGGGGCGGCAGAACTGCATTTGTTGCCGACACTCTGGTTCCGCAATGACTGGTCGGCGTGGATTGCCGCATCCAACAGGGCTGCCGAGAAACCAATCCTCAAGCAGATCGAGGCGGCTGCAGGCACGAGCACGGTCACGGCCACACATCCGCTGCTGGGCAAATACATCTTTTCCTGCGAAGGCGATGTGCCGCTGCTCTTCACCGAAAACGAAACAAACCACGAACTGCTTTTCCCCGGGCAAAAGAACGAGAGCCCCCACGTCAAGGACGGCATCAACAACTGCGTGGTGCAGGGCAAGCAGGGCGCGGTAAACCCCGGAAAGAAGGGCACCAAGGTCGCGGCGCACTACCGGATCAATGTAGGCGCCGGTCAGAGCAAAGTGATTCGCCTGCGCCTCTCCAAGAGTTCCCCAGACATTAAAGACAAACCCTTCGGTAAGCAATTTGATGAACTCTTCGCTGACCGCCTGCGTGAAGCCGATGAGTTTTACAAGTCGGTCACGCCGCCATCGGTGGGTGAAGACGCGGCCAGGGTGATGCGCCAGGCCATCGCCGGCATGCTCTGGAGCAAGCAGTTCTTCTTCTTTGACGGTGACAACTGGCTGGACGAGCACCACTCCAACCCGCTCCATACCGGATACAAAAATGCCCGGAACTCGGAGTGGTACCACATGCTGAATGAGGACATCATCTCCATGCCCGACAAGTGGGAGTATCCCTGGTACGCGGCCTGGGATTTGGCCTTCCACACCCTCCCGCTCTCCATCGTGGACCCTGACTTCGCCAAGGAGCAGATGGACCTGATGCTCCGCTCCGCCTATTTGCACCCCAACGGGCAGATGCCGGCCTACGAGTGGAACTTCAGCGATGTGAATCCCCCGGTCCATGCTTTTGCCACTCTCTTTCTCCACCGCATCGAGCAAGCGCTGCGCGGCGAGTCAGACATGGATTTCCTGAAGTCCACGTTCAACAAGCTGCTGCTGAACTTCACCTGGTGGGTGAACCGCAAGGACCGCTTCGGCAAGAACGTGTTCGAAGGAGGCTTCCTCGGTCTCGACAACATCGGCGTCTTCGACCGCAGCGCCCCGCTTCCTACCGGCGGCCACCTGGAGCAGGCGGACGGCACGGCCTGGATGGCCCTGTTCAGTCAGAACATGATGGAACTCGCGTTCGAGCTCACCGCCCACGACCCCAGCTACGAACCCATGATCATGAAGTTCGCCGAGCACTTCTTCTACATCGGCGCGGCCATGAACCGGCCCGGTCAGGAAGGAATGTGGGACGAGGAGGACGGCTTCTACTACGACCTGTTGCGGCTCCCCGACGGCAGCGCCCAGAGGCTGAAGGTGCGTTCAATGGTGGGCCTCCTGCCCCTGTGCGCGACGACGATTCTCGAAAAGTCGATGCGGGAGCGTATCCCGCGGACGATGGCTCGAATGTATGAACGCCTGCGGCGGATACCCGAACTCAAGGAGACCATCCACCCCACGGGCCCGGGACATTTTGGTGTAGCCGAGCGCGGGATCGCGGCCCTGCTCAACCCGGAACGGCTGCGCCGGATCCTCACCAAGATGCTCGACGAGAACGAGTTCCTGAGCCCCTATGGAATCCGCTCGCTCTCCAAGTTCCACCAGCAGCATCCGTTCGTCTTGAACGTAGGCGGCCAGGAGTACCGCGTGGACTACCTGCCGGCCGAGTCGAACACCGGCATGTTCGGCGGCAACTCCAACTGGCGGGGACCGATCTGGATGCCGGTCAACCTGCTCATCATCCGGGCGCTCGGGAACTTCTATCTCTATTACGGCGACAACTTCAAAATCGAATGCCCCACAGGTTCCGGGAAGATGATGAACCTGTTCGAGGTGAGCAAAGAGATCTCCGACCGGCTCACCCGGATCTTCACCCGCGACGAGCATGGCCGGCGTCCCGTCTATGGTGGCGCGGAGAAATTCCAGAGCGATCCCCACTGGCGCGACCACATCCTGTTCTACGAGTACTTCCACGGCGACAACGGCGCCGGACTGGGCGCAAGCCACCAGACTGGCTGGACCGGACTCGTGGCCAAGCTCATTCAGATTTACGGCTTAATGGATGCCAAGCGGCTCCTCGAAGTGGGCAAGCGGGAAGCGTTCACTCACACTCAGGCCGCCCGCAGCGCTGCGGACTGAGGAGGGAAGTCATGGGCCTCAGGGACCGGCCTCCATGCGGGACGCCTGGCGTGGGAGTAGGGGGAAAAGTAGGGAATGTCGTGGTCATTCAGACCATGCACGGCGCAGGGAGGGAGATCAGATGGGCCGATTCAACAAATTGATGCTCGCAGTTCTCGTCCCGGGCCTGATCACGCTCTGTGCCTGTCAGGACCTGGTTCCACGCGACACGCGGAGCCTACTCATCCCCAGTCTTCGCCGGTCAGAGATCTTTGGCTTTTTGGCGGGATTTGGAACGACCTTTGCCGCCGTGCCGGACTTGACCGCGATGCTCAGACGTCGATCAAGCGCAGGCATGAACCCAAGGATGGCGACAATCATGGCCGATCTAGTCCCTTTGTGGGGAATTGGCAGCTCCATTTGGAGTTTGCTGCCGCGAAGGGCGCTCTTGTAGCGAACTGCCGAAGACGGTCAGGGAAAAATTCAGCGATTCAAGTTGCGTGGGTAAAGGTAAGCGGGCGGGCCAATGCCCGCCCCGACGCGCTACATTTTCAGAAAACAGATCATGCGTGGTCGTTGTAGATGTCTTGGGATGAGGCAATGGCGCGGATTTCGGCGAGAGTTTGGTCGCGGAGGAGTTTGCCGTCCTCGAGAACGGTGTCGAGAGCGTTGCTGGGAGAGATGGGCTCGCCGTCGACGACTTCGACGGTAACGAATTCCTTGCCTTTGAGGATGAGGTTGAAGCGGCCGCCTTTGCTGGCTTTGCTTGGATCTGTTACCGGATTCTTGTAGACGTTGTGCCATTTGCCGCTGCGGTCGATCGCAGAACACTTCAACGCGAATTTCAGCGTGTCGCGATTCACCTGTTGCAGAAGCGCGCCGCCCATGCCGTAGCTCCAAATGTCCTGTGACCAGCCTTTGCGCGTGAGCTGCGCAGTGATGTTCTGAATGGTGTAGAAATTGACGCCGTCGCCCTGGATGAAACGAACGCAAGGCACGGTCGTCTTCCAGCCTTTGCGGTTCACTTCATAGCCGAATTTGTCACTGACAATTTTGAAGAGTTCCTCGAGGACAATGACGGCGTCACCGGAATCTGGGCGGATGATAAGGGTGCCCTTGCGCTGAAGAACCTTGTCGCGCAGCGCGCCGCCCCAGAGGTTGCGAACCGCGTTGAAAACGTCATAAGAGTCGCTGACGCAGGCGACAACGCCTTCAGGGCAGTTTTCGAGGATGTTGGCGTAGGCATCGAGCTCGTTGGCTTCGCCCCAGGCTGTAATGGTGGAGTGCTCGGAGGCCGGAATGCTGTAGGCCGCGCAGTCGAGTGGATTCCGCGCGGTGAGATCAGCGGAATAAAACTGATTGAGAAGCTGAATGGCAGCAAGCGTGTCCGTGCCGAGAAAATTGATGAGATGCGCGGCGCCGCCGATGGCGGCCGATTCCTTGGAAGAGACCCCGCGAAAGCCGAAGTCGTGGAGCTTGAAAGGAAGAAGCGACGGATCGCCAGTGCGGGCTAGGGCTTTGCCGATAACCTGCTTGATCGCGCGGGAAACCGTGGCGACCGTGATGGGATACCAAACCTGGACCAGAAGCGTTTCGGCCCAGTTGGTGAGCCAGTAGAACTCCGGGTCGGTGTTTTCGATGGTGATGAGCGCGTTGTGAGTTTTGACGACGGTGCCTTCTTTGACGGCGCGGATGCGGAGGGGCAGCCGGCCACCGTGCTTCGCATAGAGAGATCTAAAACCTTCGTAGTTGAAAGTTCTCGGGTGACCTGAGAAATGAGCGTGGGCAACGCGGCGGGCTTCTTCGACGTCGTCGAGGGTGAAGACCTGGCCGGCGAAATTGGATTTGATGATGTACTGCAGCATGGCGAGCATGGTTTCTTCGAACATGCCCCCGCGGGATTCGAGGTAGGAGTAGATGTGGCGCGTGTCGGGAGGATATTGCCACCAGTGGGTGAGCTTGTAGGAGTCCGTGTTGAGGATGGGGTTCAGTCGCAACGATTGCATAGGGCTCCTTGAGGTACTGGATGAAAGAGGAGTTGGATCGGCCGCTGACCACCGCCTTGAGAAGGTTCTCTACGGCCGTGAAAACGCTCACTTTTCTTCCCTTCAGCCGCTCGGCGCGAAAGATACGATTCCGAGCCTAGAGAAGGGGCCATGTCGCCTCCGTTTGGGGGCGGATAATCTTCCATGTCCAAAATGTAGATCGGTTTTGGGCTCATATGAAAGAAAAAGAATTCGGTCCCGGACGGCCCCGAGACCTGCCTGTGTAGTCGCATTGCGCTTCCGCCTGACGGTAACCAGAATTTTACGATTGGAAGGAAGCTCCTATGCCTAACCCTTAGCAGCTTCCTCGCAGTATCAAAGGGTGCCAGTCAGGGGCAGTCCAAGTTTTGATTCTTCGATCTCCTGTCGCCCCCAAAACAGCCCCAAGCAAGTCATTTCGTCGCGCGGAGTAGCTGAGGCGTGCTGTCTAGGCGCCGGTCGTTTCTCTGTGGCGAAAATAGGTTCTTGCTTCAGGACGGAAGAGAAAATAGGCGATCAGCAAGAGAATCAAACCATGAACCACCACTTTCTGCAGCGAATCGAAAAAGCTGATCCCCACGTGGAACGCGACCCAAGCCAACGCAAGCCAACGCGCCCAGTTGTGGCCTCGCAGCAGAAATGCCCCACAGACAATTGCAACAAATTCAGTGAGTTCGACCAAAAAATCGCCATTGTGAAACGCATGCCTCGCCAAGATCTCGCGGAGGTGGTAAACAAAACCGACAGCCCCGACACCGATATAAATGCAGGCAAGGATTGTTACAGAGAGGGGACGTTTGTTCATAGACGTGAAATAAGCAGCACCTCTGTTTCGATCCGTCTGTGCTACAAAGCGACGGTCCCTAGGTCATTCGAGAATTTTTCCGATGAGCCATATGTGTCCGAACGGGTCCAACACAGCGCCTTGCAGCATCCGAGTGACCGGACGCGGCCCGGTCGTGGCGTGCGTGTGTTCCTCTATTGGACTGTGCTCGGTAGCTCCGGCGCCCAATGCCCGCATCTGGACCGCAACGGGGTCCTCCACGAATAGCTCAATCCTCACGGTCGAGAAACCCACCGAGGCCGGGCCGCGCGTGCCGTGAGGTGGCGACTCCTGGGCGAGGAAGAATTGGGCGCCGTCAATCGAGAGTCCAGCGACTGCCCCATCCAGGTGCCACAGAAGCGTCGCGGAGAATGCAGCCTTATAGAACTCGATCGCAGCGTTTGCGTCGCTGACAGCCAGCATCGGAGAAATTTGAGGTGTCAAGACTACCGAGTGCGAAACCGAAGCGCCCCACTGCTCGGGGCTCATGTCCCTCGCATGACGTGAGAAAAGCCAATGATGACCGTCGAGGTCCTCGACTCCATACTGCAGTTCACCGTACTCACTCTCGTGCAGATCTTCCACGATGACGGCTCCGGCAGATTTGGTCCGTTGCAAGTGCGCCTCGATGTCTTCGATGAATACGGTTAGGCTCTGCGTCCCAAAACCAAGTTCTTTCGGGGTTGCATCTTCACGCCGACCTTGTCTCAGCATGATCCAGGCGTTGCCGGCTCTCATCTGAGCCCCGCTGACCGGACTACCGTAACGGTAATGCTCAACAAAACTGAACGCGTTGCTCAGCCAAGCGATGGCTTCTTCCAGATCCCGATACGTTACATGAGGAAGCACCGCATCAGTCGGCACGGAACGATTTGAAATCACTTGATTGTGTCCCTCTTGGGAAGATCACGCAACCAGCAAGAGCGTGCTTCAGCCACCTACGATAGTGAAACCAGCATCCGCTTGTATTGTAAAAAAACGTCACACGGCTCCCATCACCACATGGTTATTCCGCTGCGGCGATTGGGGCTTGTAACCCAACGGTGTGATGCCCGCCAAATCACGAAAATCATGGATCAGATGCGCCTGATCGGTATAGCCGTGTTCCGCTGCCAGCGCGCACCAGTCAGGCTCAGAGGAACGGCGCACCGCGCGCAAGACTCGCTGCAGGCGATGCACACGGGCAAACCGTTTTGGAGTAATCCCCACCTGGTTGGAAAACCGGCGCGCGAGTGTCCTGGGCAAAAGACCCAGGCGCGACGCGACCTGCGATACCGGCGCCCCGGCTTTCAATGCGGCGATCGCGTACCGAATAGCCGGATCGAACTCCGCCGCGAGGTGCTCGAGGAGCACTTCTTCGAAAACGCGGAACTTCGCCTCCAGTGTGGGCGCATCCAGCAGTCTGTCGCGCAACGACTCTCCGTCGCGGCCCCATAGGTTTTCCAGTTGTACGATCCGGTTGCAAACCTCAGTCATGGGCATGGAGAAAAAACGTCCGGCTCCGCCGCTTCGAAACTCCACCGCGGCGAGCCAGCGCTGCTCTCGTGTATCGATAACTGTAGGCCGCGCATGAGGCCCGGCCAGCACAGCGCCCGAGTGCCTGTCCATTCGTTCCGGGCGCGCTGCGTCGTAAATCCTGAACTCATCTTCAGCAAGGTTCACCATCAGGTGAGCCTGGCCGTTTGGCATGATTCGTTCCAGTGCGAATGGAAAGTTCGTCTCGTGGTAATGGAATGACTTTACGAATGCTGCCAGGGCGGGTGAGCGTGGTTTCGCGGCAAGGCTCTTCACGGCGGAAGCTTAGCACGAATCTAGCGAGGCCTCGTGAGCAGTTCCGAATCCTGAATTGTTAGCGAATAACGGGCAACCCGGAGAGCGTCTCCACCGCGATTACCCGGCGCGTCTTCGCCAGTGGCTGCACCCATCCTTGCATCTCGCCGATCGTCGTCAGCCCGCCATGGATCAGTACCAGGGGTTCGCCCTGGCCGTAGATCTCGTGATAGAGCTTGATGCCGTTCACGTCTGCGTAGCCGCCGCTCATTGGTTTCATCTCCTCTAATTGATTAGTGTGCAGACACAGGCTCGCTGCGACGTTCCACCAGAAACACATGGAAGTCCGTGGCCAGAGGCTCGGCGTGAAGCTGCCGCATCATTAGTGCGACTTGACCTCGATGGTAAGTGGAATGGTTTGCCAGATGTTGCATCAGGTGCACGAATCGGATCTGTGTTGTGCGAAAATGAAGCATTTTGTCCAAGGATTCGTTTGTCACCCTATTCACGAACTCGGCCTGTTCTTTCTCGACTTCCGCCCACTTTAGCTGCACCGCGGCGACGTTGGGAAATACATCTGGATTGAACATGGCGTCCCGTCGCGTCTTCAAATCAGTCAAGAAGGCTGAGCTATGGGACGGCTCCTTCCAATACGCAAGCCAACCCCACTCGCCGCCGATAATGTGCACGAGCGTGTCTCGCACGGAACGAAACCCGCTGCTCAGATCGCGCGTGAACTGCTCAACGCTGAGCGCGGAGACCGCTTGCAAAACTCTGTTGTTCGCCCACCGGTCGTATTCGTAGAGCAGCTGAATGTCATCTTTGGTCATGGTGATGGCCGACCCCTTTCGTTTGGGCAATCTTGCTGCCACGGGTGTTCGCCAAGGCCCGACATGCGGTCGTTTCTGAAACCTTGGTGAT
>QHYH01000040.1 GCA_003223215.1 Acidobacteriota bacterium | reverse complement strand
CTCTCGATCGTCGATATACTGCCGTGATTGAGGCGCTCGACGACCTCGTCGAGGCTGTCGGTTTGAAAGCAGCCTAAGAAGGCAAGCATTACGAGAACGAAATTCTCGTTTGGGACCCTATAATGGGAATAATGGGAATAATGGGACTAAGACGGCCGCGAGTCTCGCCTGACAGTCGATCAGAAGGGCAACAGAATGAAGCGAGAACGACCTGCCATGGACGCGCAAAAGCAGTAGTATGTTCCTCGGGGGAGCAATCCATAAATCCCGCGAGGAGTCTCGATGCAGCGAACACCTACCCATCCGGCGCTTGGATTTCTCGTCCTTGGTGCCCTTTTGGTTTCTTCGCCAACAACTCCAGGACAGTCGTGTTCCTTCAAGCCTGTTCTACAGGGACGCGTTTGTACCAAGCCGGGCGCACCATGCAAGCCACCTACGGTGGGTAGTGGAAATGTGGGCAAGTGCACGACCGAGGGTTTGCATCCGGAAGAGCTTGCATGCGAATGCCAGGGCTCGCCGACTCCGAGCTATAACATAACCCTGTCTCCCCTGTCGCCGACTTACATTGATACAGACGTCGCAACGTCCACCATCACAGTCATTGCATTTAACGGCTTTACCGGCAAGGTGGACTTTAGCTGCACTGTCTCCGGAGTGCCCCATCCCGCGCCATCCTGTGCGAACCCTGCTTCGGCGACCGTGACCAACGGCTCTGCCACCTCGCTGTTGAGGGTCTCTGCAAGCACTTCTGCCGCGGAGGGCACCTATACGGTTACAGTCAACGCAGTGGATGGCCATGGACGGCCGCCGGACAACGGGTCACAGTCTTCGACCGTGTCCGTTTCCCATGTGCGCTGGATCCTCATGGGCGGCGGGCGCATTTCGCTCCTTACTTTCGTCGCGTTGCTGGCGCTATGGAGTGTGCGGCTCCTGTGGCGCGACAAGAGAGATGCTTGACGATGAGCTCGCAACCTTATGTTGCACGCAAAGCTTGACCTGGCGGCCATTCGCATGCCTTGGCTCAACCGAGAATTTCTGCTTCGCGCGAGCTTCGTCGCCCTGTTTGTTCTCCTTACCTATCAGTTCCCGTGGCGATGGCTGCGGTTCGTAACTTCAGCAGCCGTCCTGCGTATTTCCTCATCCCTCGGCATGGCCACCGCGCGCGTGTCGTTTGATACCATTCGCATTCAAGGGCAGCTCTTCAGGGTCGTGATCGCCTGCACGTTTGTCGATGTCTTCATGGGGTCGATTCCCCTTCTATGGGACGTTAGAAAATCCTTGCTCCGAAATGCCTCGCGGCTCCTGGCAGTCGCCGTCATTTTTTTCGGCTTGAACCTGGTCCGGTTGGAAATTGCGCAAGTCCTCTATTTTCGCGGCGTACCGTGGACGTTGGCAGACGAAGTCCTCGGTGGATTTGCTTATTTTGCGGTTTGGCTCTTTCTTTGGCGGCGAACTTGGCGGCTTCTACGCGAAGTGTGAACCAACGCGGTCTTTCTTTAACGAAATGCTCACTGCCTCGAATGTACCCACCACTTCTTCGGCGAAAGGCTTCGATACTCGCGGAGAACCCTTCGCTTGATGCTATCGCCTACGTACCATCGCCGTTGGAAAACTCTCGAGACTTGCTCAGCCTGTCCCGCCGTTGGCAAAGGCTTTGGTTTAGCCAAACTCCTTCCATGAGACGGTCATCACGCGTCTTGCGGTAAAAGCAGTGGGGTAGACGGGAATGGCCCGGACTATTGAATCGTTACCGTAACGGCGGTCTGAGCCTGGCTGACGCCATTTGCGGTGAGCGCAGCATTCACGGTGAACATGTAGGTCCCCGCAGTTGTGCCGGGATTTGTCGGCGGGAGTGGTGGCGTCGTAGCGCTTCCACCACCACAGCCAACGAGCGCGCCGAAGATGACAAAAGTGAAGAGGAAAGTAGCTACGACTCGGCGATTAGGATACCGCGCAGCGGCGCCCAGCAAGAAGAAGCAAACCGCGAGCACTCCCGCACTGGCGACCAGAGGCGGCTGCCCTTTCGCCAAGCGCCAATCCTGCAAAGACAAGGAACTGGCGCTCGAAGAGGGGGCCGCGGAGTTAACGGTCATGACCGCTGTGACAGCGCCTGTGCCGGTGATGTTCAGTGCATCCGAGGGAGCGCTACAGGTAGGGAGATGCACGGCTCCGGGCGGAGAGGAAGTTAGCGCACAAGAGAGATAAACCGCGCCAGTGAATCCGTTGCCCGGGGTCACGGTGATCGTGGAGGTGTTGCTCGTGGTGGCTCCAGGAGACGCGATGGTGACCGGAGTCGCCATAACGCTGAAGGGTGGAAGAAAACCCTGGGTGACGATGAGGGACACGTTCACGCTGGCTGGACCATAAGTGGAGTCGCCTGAATAGGAGACATTGATTGGGACCGTAATTTGGCCATTGGTGGGAGGGAAGAAAAGACCGCCCGGGAGTGCCATTGAGCTCGCCGAGCCGTTCTTGAGCGGTTCTGTGTCGTTCCATTCCGACTCAGATCCGCCGGCTGAGAAACTTACGGTTCCCGTGGGAATTGGCAGGCCATTTTGACCAGTAACCGTGGAGGTGATCTGAGTGAACTCACCCTGATTGATGGAACTCGGATTGGCGGCAGCCGAAAGCGTGGCGGCGTTTTCAACCACAACGGGGAACGTCGCGGTGGTGGAAATATAGTTGGCGTCGCCACTGTAACTCGCAGTGACGACATCCTTGCCCAGAGGTAGGGTGGAGACGCTGAGGTTGGCTGAGGAGGCAAAGAGATTGTTGTAGTGGGGAACCAGGGGAACGGTTCCAATGGCAGTATTCCCAAAAGTAAGGCTAACTGTGCCCGTCGGGGCAACCGGGGCGGAATCGTAAACAGTGCAGACGCCGGCTTCCCTGCACACCGGTCCAGAAAACTGATTCCTCACGTGCAGCTCAAGCGTCGTCGCCGAGCCGAGAGCCACGGGAGACGGCTTCGCGTCCAAAAAGGCTACGCTCGATGCTTTCGTGATGGTGAACGTGAGAGGCGTCGTGCTGGTGGACGCGTTGAAGCTGGCGTCACCGGAGTAGCTGGCGCTCAAACTGTTCGGGCCGACCGGAAACGAAAGAGCAGGAGTCCATTCGGCAAATCCTTGGGCGTTTAGACGCAAGGGGCCCGAGCTGACGTTGGAACCAGCCGTGTCGGTGAAGGTGACCGTTCCCGTGGCGACACCATCGGTGCCGCCATTCGGTGCATTCACGGCGATAGGCTGGGCGTCAATCACGATGTAGGCGCCATAAGGATAGCTTGCGCCGTTTGCTATGGGAGCCAAAGAACTGTTGCTTGCGTTGCCGTAGCTTCCGGTGATGGAGACTGCACTGCCTTCTGGAGCGACACTGAGAGTAATCGGCGCGGAGGTGCTTGGACCAAAAACGAGGTCGCCCGCATATCTCGCGGTGAGTTGGTATTGGCCGCCGGGAAAGTTGTTCACGGTGGCCGAAGCGGCGCCGCCGTTCAGGGTCAATTCGTTTAGGCTGATGTTAGCCGCTGCGGCGCTTTCCGCAGGAAGCAAAACAACATCGCCCGTCGGTGTGCCGCCATTGCCGGTGACCGCCACGCTCACGTTAATGGCGGTCCCGTGCGTAAAGGTCGTCTGACTCAGGTTCAGCGAAGTGTTGCTCGCTGTAAAGTTCAGCGAGTTCCAATATTGGACAAGCAGATTCGCGTCGACGCTGCCTAGGCCCGTGGCCTGATCGTAGCCTGGGCCGGCGTAGTAGTGGCCGAGGATATAGAACCCTTTCGTGTTGTCATTGGCGGTGCTTAGCATGCAAGAGGACGAACTTTGCCGGCAAGGTACGTCATTGCTCCCGATCGAAATATCATGAAAAACCGAGGGCTGCTGCATGGCGAGCGGATAAAGAACGAAATTGGCTTGCCCCTGACGTCCGTACTTCTGAATGACGAGGGCCATAATCCCGGCCATGGCCGGTGAAGAGGCTGAGGTGCCGCCTATCGCGGTGATTTCCTGCCCGGTGCAGTCTTCCTGGGGCAGGCAGATAGGATAGAAGCTATCGTTTTCGCCGTCCGCAGCGAAGAGGGCCACGTCGGGAAGGTCCCGCGCGCCATCGGCGGGCACTCCCTCACCGCTTTGCCAGGTTGGTTTCGGATAATAGATGCTCGCGCCCCCACTTCCGGCCACGATCGTGGGTTGATTCGGGTTGTAGACGCTACCATCGTAAAGATCCATCCCGAAAGCTTGGTTCCAGGGTTGCTCGTGAACAGTTTTCAAGAGCGAGGCAGCCGGCGTCGTGGGGCTCGGCATCGCTATATTCCAATAACTTGCCAGTTCGGCGCTCTGAGCGCCAGCAGTGCTGTTATAGCTTGTGTAGAAGAAATCGGTGCCCCCGACGGAGATGTTCCACGGCGTGGAGGAAAAGCCGTTCACGGCGAGGCCGAGCTGAGCTGGCTCGGGCGCGTTGAAATCGTCACAGCCCGCAGAACCGCTGTCGCCGGAGGAGACTAATGAAGTCTGCCCTTGGGCGGCCGCCTGCTCCCAAAGCGCGGCCCAGAACTGATTGCCGGATGAACCGAGCGCTTGTTCACACTGGCCATAGCTAGTGCTCAGAACCGAAGCGACGTCGTCGTCGACGGCACGCTGTGCCGCGAGCAGCAGACCGGACTGAACCGTCGTGTCAGCGGCGGTGTAAAGATTCACGGTGGCCCCGGGGGCTACCGCACCGGAAACTTCTACATCGAGAAAGGACTCCACTTCCGCCCAATTCCCATGATTCACCGAGGCACTTGGCCCCGGATCGAGACCGTCAACGATGATGTTGAGCGTGCCAACCGGTAACCCGAAGAATGAACGGTAGTTTGCTACCACGTCCGGATAAACGTTCGAGGCGCCAATAAGGCCGATGTTGACACCCGTCCCGTCGATGCCGGCCGCGTATAACGGATTCAAATCGTATTGGACTGCAAAATCAGCAGGCGCCAGAGCCAGCAGCGGAGGGGAATTCCCAATTGTCCATTCCGGGTGGACCACGTGGGTTTTGCGATCGTATAAGGCTTTGCCAAGAACCTTGACCTGCGGTGTTGGACGGAAGTCGTGGAGCGGCGTGATCCCTGCAATCACGGGGGCGAGGGCGGCGGGAATTTGCGGCTCGCGGTTGTTGGCAGAGTGTGCTTGGCCGTTGACGACGTAGGTGTGAATTTCTGTGCCAAAGGCTTCGCGGAGTTGTCCGGCACTCCCGGAAAACTCGATCACCATCTTCCCTTTTCGAGCACCGGCAACAGAGAAACCGTGCCTTTGGAGCCAAACAGCGACTGCCGCAATCTCGGAGTCCCGGGCTCCATAGAGTTCGCCAAATTGTTTGGGCGTGAGCCACTTGTGATAGCTGGGGCTGCCCTGCGTGTGCGCATCTCGGAGGAACTGCCGGAGCGCGGCCACGCGCTCCGGAGAGCGCTGAAACAACAACAGCATCCGCTGAACCGGTATGGAATCGGGGACGGCACCCTGATCGTAGCGAGCCTGCGCCAGCGGGTGCACGTTTCCCTTCAGCGTGACACGAACGCGCTCATCGATTGGCTGAGTGATGCGGGAGCGCTGCAAGGTCTGCGCGGCAGCAAAGCTGCCGGAAAAGGCACCAAGCAGACCGAGCCAACCCAACAACCGGCAGCCAAAAAACCATCTTGGCCCTATCGCTCGACCGGGAGACGTGCGGTGGAAGGTTCGGTTCATAGGGTTGGACGTTCTGCTGGGAAAATGGATGTTTTATGGCGCCTCCCAAGCCATACAAAGCTGCTTTTCTATACTAATGCGTTTACTCTGGCGGTGATCGGCTAACCACCGCAAGAGTTAACGCCGGACGGTTGAGCGGGAAAGTTCGCCCCTTTCGTCAGTCGGTAAGATGGATAAATGCTGGGGAAGTTATCCAGAATTATAGGTTTTCGAAGGCAGAGGCGCAAGGGCCACCTGACGGCCTTTTGACGGCCTTGACACCGACATCCATTGCATCCCAATTCACCGCCGAATCGTCTAAGCGTGTAAAGCCCAGGAGGTAAGCTGCCAGTCGGCTTGAGGGGGGCGCGAAGATGCGAAATTTTTTCTTTTTGCAAACCTTTATCCAAGACCTGAAGTATGCAGTACGCAGCCTGCGTAAGAATCCCGGTTTCGTCTCCGTTGTGGTTGCATCGCTGGCGCTGGGCATCGGTGCAAACAGCACCATCTTTAGCGTGATGAACACGCTGCTGTACCGGCCATTGCCGTATCGCGGCGCAGACCGGATGGTGGCCATTTGGGAAACGCCGCTCGGCCATCCCGATCAGTGGCAGCCTCCGCCGATCGCCGAAGTGCTCGATTGGCAAAAGCAGAGTCGTGTCTTTGAAGATATCGCGTTAGCGAGCGGCACGGAATCCTCCATTCTTTCGGGTAAGAACGGATCCGAGTCGATTCACATTCAGGACGTCACGCCGAATTTTTTCGGTCTGCTGAGCGTCAAACCCATACTGGGACGAGCCTTTGTTGCCGACGAACAGCAGGAACTCACGCAGGCCGTAGTTATTAGTGATTCGTTTTGGAAGGGGCATTTCGATGGCGACCCGGGGGTGCTTGGGAAAAGCTTCACGAATCACAACACCGGTATTGCCTCTACGGTAGTCGGAGTCATGGCTCCAGGCTTCGCTCCGTTTTACGGCGACCGCATTGACCTGTGGCAGCCGATCAATCCAGCGAGCTCGAGGTATGCGGCGCGGCAGGATCATTGGCTCATGCCGGTGGCGCGGCTCAAGCCGGGCGTGAGTATTGCGCAGGCGCAGGCGGAAATGGACGTGATTGCTCGCCAGCTCGAGCAGGCTTACCCCGCGACGAACAAAGGTATCGGCAAAAAAGTGCAACCTCTGCACGAGGCGCTTTTCGGCTGGGCCCGGCAGCCGTTGTATCCGTTGCTCGGCGCTGTGTCTTTTGTTTTGTTAATTGCTTGTGCGAATGTGGCGAACCTTTTGCAGTCCCGGACGGAAACGCGGCGAAGCGAATATGCGGTGCGAGCTTCCCTGGGAGCCGACCGGCAGCGGCTGATGCAGCAACTCTTCGCGGAGAGTGGCCTGCTAGCATTGCTCGGGGGAGTCCTTGGTGTGGCACTGGCCCACTGGGGCATTCAGATTTTCCGCGCGCTAGTGGGCGACTTCCCGAGCGCCGAGAGCATTGCGATTGATGCGCGGGTGCTGCTTTTCACGCTGGGGATTTCTCTCTTAACGGCATTCATTTTTGGACTTATACCCGCCCTGCAAGCGTCGCATCCCGATCTCAACAATGCCCTGCGGGAAGGGGGGCGGCGAACCGTTGCTGGATCGCGCAGCCTCACGCGGCACGCTCTCGCGGTCAGCGAGGTGGCGCTGGCCATGGTGCTGCTCATCGGCGCGGGCCTGTTGATCAACTCCATCCTGCGCATGCAGCGCGTGAATCCCGGATTCGACTCGAGCAACCTCCTGACCATGAGCATTCAATTGCCGGAAGGCGGCCAGTACATGCATCGTGTGCCCGGCGGGGATATGGAACAGGCCACGCCGGCGGTGAATGCATTTTACAAACAACTGCTGGAAAGGGTTGCTGCGCTGCCTGGCGTCGAATCCGTTGGTTCCATCACCGGTCTTCCTACACGGTTCTCCGAGGGGTACACCTTCTCGATCCTGGGACACCCTGAAACGCCGCCGGACCAGCGGCCGCGTGCCGGCTACAACGAAGTCATTCCGGGCTTTTTCCGCACCTTCAAGATTCCGCTGAAAAAGGGGCGCTATCTTGATGATCACGATACAGAGGCCGCGCCTTGGGCGATTGTCGTGAACGAAACGTTTGCGCATCGCTTCTTTCCGAACGAAGACCCGATCGGGCAGCAGATTCTGTTGCGTTACGACCCATACCCGGTAAACGAGCGCCGCCCGCGGCAAATTGTCGGGGTCGTCGGCGACGTCAAGCATTGGGGCCTGGGCCAACCAGCGCCGCCGTTCATGTATGCCTCGCTTTGGCAGCAGCCCGCGGTGTATCCGGGAGGGGCGATTGTCGCGCACTTATGGCAAACGCTAGCGATACGAACGGCTCCAGGCGCGCGCCGCGTGGGAGACTTAGCAGCGTCGGTGAAGAAGATTGTGTCGGAACTCGATCCCGACCAGCCCGTTGGCGAAGCGATGATGATGGATCAGGTCCTCGCGCGGTCCATGGGCGAGTATCACTCGTACACGGAACTGTTGGGAATCTTCGCGGGCATCGCTGTGCTGCTTGCGGTGACGGGCATCTACGGTGTGATGTCTTATTTTGTCAACGAACGCAGGCGGGAATTTGGGATCCGCGTTGCCCTGGGCGCGCAATCCGCTGACGTTTTAGGCATGGTTGCGAAGACCGGATTGCGGCTGGCGCTGATCGGAGTCGGCGTAGGCGCTCTCTTGGCGCTCGGGGTCACGCGCGTAATCTCGGCAGTACTGTACGACGTCAAGCCTTGGGATCCGGTGACGTATGCCGCTGTTGGGGTCGTGCTAACCGCCGTAGCTCTGTTGGCTTGCTTTGTACCGGCTTGGCGCGCGAGCAAAGTCGATCCGATCACCGCACTACGCTACGAATAACTTCTCGCCACAACCTCCGTGGCAACAGCGTCCTGGCAGGCACGAGCCGTGCAACAGACGGCACGAGATCTTGGAGCTGATGTTCGGATCATGGCTCACGATCCCGACCCGGAGGCCGGTGGCCAGCAAACGGCCTTGATGAGCATTACATTACATATGGTGACCCTGACCCATCCGTTTTTGCACCGCCTGCTGGATATACTGTTCAGGCAGGGCATCGGTAAGAGCCGATTACCGGAAGCGCGGCTCATAGGCTCATAGACTGCGGGCTGTCAGGAAGGGTCCGCTGCCCTCTTGAACCGCACTCGAAGCGACGAGCTACCTCGTAATCCTTGCCTCTGTGCGAGCCAAAAACTCCAGTCCCAGACCAAATGTCTTGCGTTGAAGAGCTTTGCAGTAAACAACTCTTGCGCGTGCCCGAAGTTCGTCCCGGAAAGATTTGATAAGCACAATGGTACCGGGCTCCCAAGGCCGCTCTGTCTGGACTCGCATTCCGTATGAAGTGATGTTTTCCGTAGAAACCTGCTCAGTTAGCCACGGCTGCGCCAGATTCGAAACCAGCACCTGAAGCCTTGCGGAATTGCGCTTTTCTCTCCGGCCCTCCATTCAGTCCACCTTTAGCTGGCCAGACTAGACACCCAGCTGCGTAGGGCAGGCCTGACGCCTAATTCCCAAGCGCTTTATTAAGGCCGCGAGGTGTTGGCAGTCCTGGCGATTAATAGCGATGAATTTCAGCCCCACGCCCTTCCCGGGTTTTGCGTGGCGAACCTCGGCACTGGCGCGAATCTGTCCCTCACCGGCAAGGAAGTGGAGCGTCACAAGAGCTCCTAGGTGCTCCTCAACGGGGCTTTCCATGAACAAGCCACTTGGGCTGAGATCGCGAACGCGTGAGAGGCCTTCTCGACCGTCGCAACTCCAGAAAGCGTAGACGCTTTCCTCCGCCTCAACCCGCGAGGTATGCCTGCGGAAACAGGACATCGTTTGCGGCATGCTTTCCGCTGGTCGATTTAGCACCAGACACCTACCATAATGAACATTTAGCTGACTACTGGATTAAGCCCGGAGAACCACACAAACAACCAGACAAAAGCTGCAAAAGCCTATCGGGTAAAGACCTGCTACGCAAAGCGATCTTTGCGTACTGTACCGGCCAACGACCTCTGCCCTGGCAACTGCGGTAGCTTGGTTCGGGAAAGCGCGAAGTGTGACAGTGGCGAAGAAACAGCGAAATGTCAAGGCATGGTCATTCGCCGGTAGCACATGGCTTCGGTAAACGGCGTTGCACGGGGACTTCGTCCTTGCGGCGCGGGCCTAGTGATCCAGGCTGAAGCCGGGTTTCGCACCGGCGACTCTCGCGGAACCACAAAAATCAGGATGCGTATTGACAGATATGCGCCGACAACTCTGCTGGTTGATTTTCTGCCTAACCATCCTTGCCGAGGGGACACCTGTTGTTTCGCAAGAATCGCCAGGCGTCGATCCCGTACGGACTGCTCT
>QHYH01000039.1 GCA_003223215.1 Acidobacteriota bacterium | reverse complement strand
TCCGCCTGCATGTGCCCCTGTCAACGCTTCATGGCCAGCCTTTCGACTGACCACACATGACTCGGGGTCGGTGTGGCTCGCTGGGCCTTCACCGTACAGCTCTTTCATCTGCTCCTCCACGCCGGTTTATCCCGGCGCTAACCTATTCGTACCTCAACGCCACCATCGGGTCCACGCGCATAGCCCGTCGCGCAGGGATGTAGCTGGCCAGGGCCGCCACGCCGATCAGCAGCGTCGCGACACTGAGAAGGGTCGTGGGGTCGTTGGCGCCAACTCCATACAGCATGCTAGAAAGGAAGCGTGTTAACAGCAACGCTCCGACTGTTCCTAGCACCACTCCGACGATCGCTAGGATCATTCCGTGTCGCACCACGAGATGCAGGATTTCCCCACGTTTTGCGCCCAGTGCCATACGGATGCCAATCTCGTGTGTGCGCTGGTTGACCGTATAGGACATAAGCCCGTAAATGCCAATCGCCGCCAACCCTAAGGCAATCGTGGCAAAAACAGCCAGCAGTGACATCTGGAATCGCCGACCCGCTACCGAATCCTCCACCACCTGTTCCATGGTTTTAATCCCAGACAAAGGCTGATCTTTGTCGACCGCCATCACCGCCTGCCGCACCGCCGCAGTGAGCACCGCCGGTTCTGCCCGTGTCCGCGCGGTCAGGGCCAAGTAGGGCACGGGCACCTGCAGCAGCGGAGCGTAGACTTCGGGGCGCGCTGCTTCAACGACGCTGTCCTGCCGCACATCCCCTACTATGCCGATTACCTGCCTCCAGACCGGCGCACTACCGTCTTCGAGCTTCACCCGCTTCCCCATGGCGTCTTCGTTCGGCCAGTACTGCCTCACCGCTGACTCGCTGATAATGGCCACCGGTAGCGAGCCTTCGCTGTCCGCCCACGTGAAAGTCCGCCCGCGCAACAAACGGATTCCCATCGCACAGAAGTAGTCAGGGGTGATCTTCGGTCGCTCTGCTTGAATCTCCGGTTCCACAGGGTGGCCCTCGATGGAAACTGGGCCAGTGTCATTGGTCAGCATCGGCGCCGAGTCTGCTCCTCCTGCACACTCCACTCCGGGAAGCGACGCTATGCGGTCCATCACTTCGTGGAAGAATAGGGCTTGGCGCCGGGGCTCCGGATATTTGGAAGGCGGCAGCATCACAAAGGCTGTCAGAAGGTTCTTCGGATTGAACCCAAGGTCAACCTGCTGTACCCGCACGAAACTCCGGACCAACAGACCGGCTCCAGCCAGCAGCATCAGTGCCAGTGCCATCTCCGCTACCACCAGTACGCTACGCGCTTTGGCGCGCGTAGAGCCAATAGTCAACCGGCTGCCGGATTCCTTGAGCGAATCTTGCAAATCCGTGCTGGACCCTTGTAGCGCCGGTGCGATGCCGAAGATCAGTGCCGTTCCTAGCGTCAGTACAACGCTGAAGATAAGCACGTGCGGATCAATCGTTGTCTCGTTGAGTCTTGGAATATCGGGGGCCAGCCGGATGAAAAGGTCCACGCCCTGGTAGGCCAGGAGCAGCCCGACGGCTCCGCCGAAGACGGCCAGCAATAAGCTCTCCGTCAGGAATTGCCGGATCAAGCGCGCGCGTCCTGCCCCCAGCGCCTGCCGCAATGCCGCTTCCCGCTGCCGCATGGCGCCACGGGCGAGCAGAAGATTCGCCACGTTGGCGCAGGCGATCAACAGCACCAGGCTGATCGCACCCACAAGGATCAGCAGCGCCGGACGAACCTCGCTCCCCACTTGTCGTCGCCAACCGACAACCTTCACACCCAGCTCGCGATCCTCGGAGTGCTTCTCGGCCAGTCCATCATTGATGGCATCCATCTCGGCTTGAGCCTGCGCCAGTGTGACGCCGGGCTTTAGGCGCGCGAATGTGTAATAGTTATTGCTGCCACGCTCATTGCGGCTTGGATCGGGTGCTGGCGGGAGCCAGGCGTCTACTCGGTACGACGCGGGAAGTTCGGGAGGAAATCGAAAATCAGAGGGCATCACACCGATTACGGTGTAATTCTGTTGATCGACATCCACTGTGCGCCCGATCACGTCGCGGTCGGACCCGAACCGTCTTTGCCAGAGTCCGTAACTCAAAATGATCACATGATCGTGGCCGGGCTGATCTTCTTCCGGCAGAAATCCCCGCCCGAGCATCGGCTGCACCCGCAGCAGTTGGAAGATCTGCGACGAGGTTATTACCCCAAACAGCGACTCAGGATGATCACCGCCCTTGATGCTGATCACCCAGGTTCGCGCGGTGGCCATCTCTTCGAACACAGTGTTTTCGCGCCGCCAGTCTTCAAATCTCGGGTATGCCGTCCACATGCCCCAGCGGTTAGCTTTCGGATTCGTCGACCACATCTGTACCAGCCGATCCGAATCGGGATATGGGAGGGGCCGCAGCAGCACAGCATTTACCACACTGAACACCGCCGTGTTTGCTCCAATCCCCAGGGCCAGGGTCAGCACGGCTGTTGTCGTGAATCCGGGGCTGCGCCGCATCATCCGCGCCGCGTAGTGAACATCGCAGCCAAGCATTTCGAGCAGATGGCCTGCGCGAATCTCGCGGACTTGCTCTTTCACTTGTTCAACCCCGCCGAGCTCCAGTCGAGCTTGTCGCCCCGCTTCTTCTGGGTTCATGCCCGCGCGGATGTTTTCGTCCGCAAGCAGCAGCTCGTGCGCGCGCACTTCCTTATCCAACTCGCGCTCCTCGCGTTGTGTGTGCAGCAAGTTGCGCAGCAAGCTTTTCATGCGAGCAAAAGCCATAAGGTTTCTCTTCACGACGCTTCGAGCGTCCGCGTAATCGCCAGCGCAACGCGGCCCCAGCGCTTGGTTTCCGCTTCCAGTTGCCGCCGTCCCGCGCCGGTCAGCTTGTAATACTTGGCGCGCCGATTGTTTTCCGACTCTCCCCAGTGGGACTCAAGCCAGCCTTCTTCTTCCATGCGATGCAGAGCGGGAAAGAGCGAACC
Source organism: Acidobacteriota bacterium (assembly GCA_003223215.1). Classification (GTDB taxonomy): domain Bacteria; phylum Acidobacteriota; class Terriglobia; order Acidiferrales; family UBA7541; genus Acidiferrum. The sequence continues at coordinate 13,336 of QHYH01000039.1, read as the reverse complement.
CGGCTTTACCTGGAATGTGCCCTTAGTGATTTGCTCGATGCGACGGGAAACGCCCAGGCCGTGCAGTTCGCCAAGCGCTAGTGCCTTCAGGATCATCATGTGCAGTGTGCCTTGCAGCAGATTGGTTTGATCGGGTGCCAAATGCCTCTCCTATAGACGCCCTGCAGGAAGATAGGCGCTTTGCTATAGAATGTCAATAGGAGGTGAGCGACGATCTCGCTTGACCGCCACAAAACGGCGTTCTGAGAAGCTAAGTCCCCGTTCGTGGGCGATTAGTCGGCAACCCTTACCTAATCGCGTTACGTCAGAGTTGCCCGTCACCCGTCCATCATAGCTTTGAACCGCGACCAGGTCGGCGGCTTGCTGACAGACTGCGTGAGGATTTCCACGATCTTTCTTGTTTTGTTCAATGGGTTTTCAATTCGACGGAGTAAATTTCCTGAACACTCAGGTCGCGTAGAGCAAGTACGGAATCGTCCGGTGCCAGGCCGGTCCAGGGGCCCAGGCCTGTGAAAGCGAGGCGCTCTGAGTTGAGATTGACGACGGGATCCCTTTTTCCATCGCTGACACGGATGCGCTCGATCGTCATGGTTTGAACATCAACCGCATAGACGCAGGCATCCATGCCGGGCCACTCCGGGTTTCCGAGCATCCCTTGGGCAAGCTGGCGCCACTGGCTGGTTTCAAAGTCGTATAGCATCAGCTTGGTGGAATCCGCATTCAGGGCCACGAGGTAACGGCCAGACGGGGACCAGCGAGGTGAAAACAGTCCTTGAGAGCCGGGAACGGGAGTTACTTGCATGGACCTCAAGTCCACAATGTACAAGAACGGCTGCTCACTGGCGCCGAGAAGCCAGGGTAGCCGGCCAAAGGCTATCTTCTTGCCGTCGGGAGACCATGTTGGATCCCCTTCATTGGCATCGTCGAAAATCAGTTGCTTTGGGGTGCCGCCCTTTGCGGGCAACAAGTAAAGCTTCCACGGGTGATGGGGAGAAGTCCCAAAGAAAACGATGTTCGTGCCATCGGGAGACCAACGTGGCCGGAAGGCATACACCCCTCCCGAGGTAAGTTGCATGCGCTGACTTCCGTCAACTCGCGAACGCCAGAGACTCCCTTCCGGATACTGCGTGTAGGCAACCCACTGACCATCTCTTGTGAAGTATAGAGCGTCGGTCGAAATCCCCGATAGAAAGGGAACGAAGCGTTTGAGTCCAAGGTCGTAGCGGATGGGCTCTGTTCGAGGTTGCCAACCGATAAAAAAAAGTTTCTTGCCATCCGTGCTTGGAGAAGGCGCTGAGCCCCAAATTGGACCAGGAGTCAACCCCAGCAGACCGGTCTTGCTGAAAGGCAGAGTGCGCTCGGGGACAGCGTAGATTTTGCTTCTGTCCAGGTAAGAATTCTGAAACACGAAGTACTTTCCATCGGGCATCCAGGAGCCGCAACACTTGTCTCCGGGTAGACTCCAATTCCCTGAAACCTCGCGAAGATGCTTTCCGTCCAAGGAGATTTCCCAGATGGAGTTGTCTTGAGTTCTTGGTTGAGTGACGGTGAAGCGCAGGTAGGATCCGTCAGGAGACCAGCGGGGCCAGGATATAGCTCCGCGTCCACTCAGCAAGAGTTTCGCAGAGCTTCCATCTTGTCTGGCAAGAAACAAGCTGTCGCCCGCCGCATACGACAGACGCAATCCATTCGGAGACCAGGAAGCGTCGTGAGCCTGGAAATCCCCCAAACGTTGCATCGAGCTGCCGAGCGTTGGCAGGCTGTAAAAGGGAGCTTCCACCGCTGTCGGTCGCGCCATATCTCCCACCAGGAGGTGCGTTCTGTCTGGAGAAATGCCTGCAAGTCGCACATTCAGCAAAGGGTTGGGAACGGGTCTAATGTCTCCTCCCGCCGCGGATACCTGAACCAACCCAGAGATACCGGCTCCCCCGGTGGGTTCCACGAAATAAAGGCGCACACCATCGGTAATAATCGGCGAAGGGATTCCGGGAGAAATATTACCGCTCTTATCGCGGCCGTCGTTCGTGAGCCGCGCGTATTGTCCGACTTCTAGGGTCGGGATTTGCTGGCTTATCCATAGCAATGCAAATGCACTCGATCCCAGCGCCACACCAGCAACCGCTAAGAGCGATGCTGCCCGTCTCGTGCGTTTCGCGGGCGGCGGGCCCGGAACGGCGAGTGTGTAACCATTTCTCTCGTGGAGGGTGACCGGCAGGATGAAACGATAGCCGCGTCGGGGAATCGTCTCGATGAAGCGGGGGCTCTCCACCGAATCGCCCAGAACTTCGCGCACGCGATTGACCGCTTTCTTCAGCGCCAAGTCATAATCCACAAACTTGTTTTCCGGCCAGATGCGCTGACGCAGTTCATCGCGCGTTACGATTTCGCCCGGACGTTCGAGCAGGGCTTGCAAGAGTTGGAAGGGTTGGCCAGCGAGTTTTTGGCGGATTCCGGCTTTGCGCACTTCGCCCGTGTCCAGGTCTACTTCGAAGACGCCGAACCGCACTGCGTGAGGCGGGCTGGGGCTAGTGCCAATGGCCAACTCCGAGCTATTGAGCGAAGTTTAGCACAAGTTACACAGGCAGGGATAAAAGCGTCCCGAGGAACCTGTGCTCATTAGGCCCGCCGAATCAGCGACTTCCCACGGAACCTACAAACCACCGAGAGGGTTCTTGAATGCTCCCGCAGCATCGTTCATTCTGCGCGCCATCAGCCTATGAATTCCGTGAGCCAGCCTTCGCAGGTTCGCTCAGTGAAAAGGAGCCCAACATGACGTTCGGCAGAATCGCTCGCATCGCCGTCTTAGCTTCACTTGTGATCTTCCTCTCCGTGTTTCTCGCCAGCAGCGGCAGCCGCCCTCCGGCAGAGGCGCGACCGCAGTTTAGCGGTGGCGGCAACAATTGCATTCACGTTGGCGGCAGCATCATTACGAATTTCGGAGCGGTAGACCCCAACACGACTTTAGGTCCAGCCACGGGCGACTTGCGCGGCGCCGTGGCGGCGACCCTGTTAACTGCGCCGCAGCCCGGACCGAATGGAACGGTGTTGTTCAACGTGCAGCATCATTGGGTCACGGAGTCCGGCGACAACATCTACTTCGATCACGCCGTGGCGACGACGATCCCCGTTTCGCAAACGCGCTTCGCCATCGTCAGCTACCCCACGCACATTGTCGGAGGAACAGGGCGGTTTGCTGGAGCAACGGGAGATCTTACCAACATCGGCGAAGCCGACCTCCAGGCTGGCACAGCCTTGCGTTACTTCGGGCAGGTGTGTTTCGCGGATGCCCAGTAGGATTGCATGGTGCCAATGCCTGGGTTGTCGTACTTAGAGGTAAAAAGAAAGCTGAAGGTGATTGCGAGTGTGGAAGTGAAGGAATGACGGCACATCTTCGCAAAACCTCCGAAAACTACCGTTTTCGGGGAACCAGCGATTATCTTGTGGCTTTTGATCATGGGCCCGCAAAGAATGGACCATTGGAAGCTCCAGCATAAACTGAACCTCGCTCCTGGCGTTGGGCTTCACGTTCCACGGATTCCGTGCGAGTTGTCGGCAACCCTTACCTAATCGCGTTACGTCAGAGTTGCCCGTGATCCAGGCACAATCGCGAGGGGCGCCGGTAAATCAGCTGCGAAGGAGGTCACTTCTGCGTGTGGCCGACTTATCATGACCCGCCGAACACGATCGCGCTGACTCCTCGCAAGACGAGAGAGGGCTGGCGGAAGGGGTATACAATGCTCGGCATTGTCCGGGCCAAAGAGGGTCCACGCTCAATCCGCTTCGTTTCCTATGGCAAGCGGCGTAATCCGCCAAGGCAATCACCGCTTGGAAAATCTCTTTTTTTCAGGCATGGCTGTGCTGATTCTCGGCACGGTGTTTCTGGGGTTCGCGCGCAGCTACTATCTGGCAGGGGTGTTCAAAGCTCCGCTGCCCAACTTAATCGTACACATCCACGGCGCGGTGTTTTCCTCGTGGATCCTTTTGCTGATCGCGCAAACCTCGCTGGTCGCCGCCGGCCGCACAGATCTGCATCGCCGCCTTGGTCTGCTGGGCTTCGCTTTGGCGTGCGTGGTGGTCATCCTGGGCCTGCTGGCGGCCACCGATTCGCTGGGCAGGCACTTTGCCGCTGGCGAACCGGGAGTGGGAGCCAAAGCGTTTTACGCGATCCCCATCGCCGACATGCTGGTCTTCTCGACGTTGATTTATTTCGCCTTCCGCGAGCGATTTAATCCTGCCGCGCACAAGCGGCTCATCCTGATCGCTACCATTACGCTTCTGGATGCGGCCTTTGTCCGCTGGCCTATTCCCGCGGCGTGGTGGGATCTCCGCATGGCGCAGATGTGCTGCTACCCGTTGCTGTTGTTGCTGATCGGCTACGACTTGTGGTCCACGGGAAAGATTCAGCGCGCCACGCTCTGGGCCAGCGCGTTCCTGATCGTCCTGCAACAGGTGCGCAGTCCCATCGGGCGAACCGTCCCCTGGCAGAGTTTCGCCACGTGGGTGCAGAATCTCGCCCGTTCTTTCCACTGAGCGCCAAAGCAACTGGCGCGCCCTGTTACCAGTCGATCGACGGAAGTGGCGGCACTCGGCCTTTCGATTCAAGCAAGTAGCGATTACTTCCGAATCGGCTAACCTTACCTTACCGGGTTAGGTAAGAGTAGCCCGTCAACCGCCCGGAAGGCTTGCCGAGGCGCGGTTGCGAACGGCCAACAAAAACTAGACCATCCAGCATCTATCGAGTTGAGTGTTGATCTCTGACTCCGCTCGTTACACTCGAAACGAGGAGGTCGCACGATGGAATCCTTCCTGAAGGATGTCAAGCATTCGATTCGCGTGCTCCGGCAGAGTCCGAGCTTCACCATGACCGCCGTGGCCGCGCTTGCCATTGGCATCGCAGCGAACACCGCGATTTTTACAATGGTCAATGCGGTGGTCCTTCGTCCTTTGCCGTATGCGGATTCAGGCCGCATTGTGAACATCGGTCGTCAAGGAGGCAACGGCACCGCTTCCATTCCGATGTTCAATTTCTGGGAACAGCACAATCCCGGCTTCGAGGATCTGGCAGCCTACTCCCCCGGGGCAAGCATGAATATGAACGGCGGCGACAAGCCGGAACTGGTGGCGGCGATGCCGTCATCGCAAAACTACTTCCGGCTATTTGGGGCGAATCCGGTCCTGGGGAGAACCTTCACGGCGGCGGAGGACCGGCCCGGAGGTCCGCGAGTATTGGTGTTGAGTTACGGTCTGTGGCAGCGGCGATTTGGCGGCGATCCATCGGTCTTGTACCGGACGATTCGGCTCGGAGGAGCGGCCTATGCTGTAGTTGGAGTGCTTTCGCCAGGCTTCACTCCATACCCTGCGACAGACGTGTGGCTACCGCTACAGGCCGACCCGAACAGCACCGATCAGGCCCATGTGCTGACGGTTTGTGGCCGACTCGCACGCAGCGAAAGCGTCGCGCAGGCCAATGCGCAAATGATGGTGATCGGGAAGCTGTACGCGCAGACCTTTGCCCGACAAATCGTAGGGCATGACGACCAGATTCAGGTTACTCTTTTGCAAGAACAGTTGACCGGCAAGATTCGGCCTGCGTTGACGATCCTGCTGGGCGCGGTGGGGCTGGTGTTGCTGATTGCTTGCGCGAATGTTGCGAACCTGTTGTTGGCGCGCGCCACCGGGCGCCAGACGGAAATCGCCATCCGCACTGTCATGGGAGCCAGCCGCGGGCGCATCGTGCGGCAACTGCTCACAGAGAGTTTGCTGCTGGCTCTCGCTGGCGGAGCCTTGGGCCTGATGCTTGGCTCATGGGGCGTGCGAGCATTGTTGGCACTAACGCCGGGCGACCCGCCGCGCGTGCAGGAGATCGTATCCATTCCGGCGCTCGATCCGAGTGTAGCCGGATTTACACTGCTGCTGGCGGTGATCACTGCAGTGGTCTTCGGCCTGTTTCCCGCGCTACAGGTTTCGCGGATGGAGCTTGCGTCCGCGCTCAAAGAAGCGAGCGGACGCCCGGGCACGGGACGGAACCATAACCGCACGCGCAGCGCCCTAGTGGGCGCAGAGGTGGCGATCGCAGTGGTCCTCTTATGTGGGGCCACGCTGCTGATTCGCAGCTTTGTGGCCATGCATGCAGTGAGTCTAGGTTTTGAACCCCACAATCTGCTCACAATGGAAGTATCGCTGGCAGGACCGGGCTATGCGAAATCGAGCGCGGTTGACCGCCTCGGGCGCGGGTTCGTAACCCGGGCAGAGACGATTCCCGGCGTGGAGTCGGCCGCGCTGGCGAGTGCGCTTCCGCTTTCGGGCCGTCAGGACATGCTCTTCGACATCCCCGGAAGGACGCCACTCGAGGGCCACAAATTTAACGATGTGCAGTGGCGTATCGTCTCGCCGCACTATTTTGATGTTTTGCGGATTCCGCTGATTTCCGGCAGGCTTTTGCAGGAGCGAGAGCCGGGACGAACCGTGGTCATCAGCCAAGCCATGGCGAACGAATACTGGCCGAACTCTAACCCCGTCGGACAGACCATCGTCATCGGTCCCGGGCTGGGGCCGGAGTACGAGGCGGGAGCGACCGAGATCGTCGGAGTGGTCGGCGATGTGCGCGAGCGGCTGGATATCGGTCCAACACCCATCATGTACCAAGCGCCATCCCAAGTTCCAGATGGCGCAATGGCGCTGGTGAACCGGTACGATACACCCGCCATCCTGGTTCGCACGCGGCCGGGTGTCGCGCCCATGAGCGTCAGCCAGACGGTTCAGGATGCGCTGTTGGCCACCGATCAACTGCCGACGAGGAATATGCGCACCATAGATCAGGTGGGCCTGGACTCGACGGCGAGACAAAACTTCAATCTTCTGCTGCTCGGTTTATTCGCAGCCATTGCGCTCTTGCTAGCGGCAGTGGGTATCTACGGCGTGATGTCCTATAGCGTAGAGCAACGGACGCATGAGATCGGCATCCGTGTGGCCCTGGGCGCGGACCGCTACGACACGCTGAATCTCGTGCTTCTGCAAGCCTTGCGCATGACGGTGGCAGGGATTGCCGTCGGAGGCGCGGCGTCGTTCGGGCTGACTCGGCTGCTGCGGGCGGAGTTATTCGGTGTGAAACCGTCGGACCCGCTGACCTTTGCCGTCGTGCCAGTCGTTTTGCTCGCGGTCGCGCTGGCAGGCGCGTGTATTCCGGCGCTGCGAGCTAGCCGTGTAGACCCGCTGGTGGCGTTGCGTCACGAGTAGTGGAAAGCGGATCCGAGCCCGGCAGTTTCCAGCAGCATAACTCCGAAGCAGCGCCGCTATGTGAACCGGCACAATCCAAAGTTACTCGTGGATCGTCGGCTAACCTTACCTTACCGGGTTAGGTAAGAGTAGCCCGTCATCCGCCCGTAACTGCGGCAAGGACGGACTTCCCACCGGGTTCAGGCGACGCAGCGCGTTCGTCACTTGCCATTCGCCATCTGCGGCGTTTGCTCGCCAATTTTGGCCGAGTACAGAATGTATTTAAACGGGTCGGTGTTTTGATATTTTTCCATCAGTTTGAGGTAGACGAGCTGCTCAGCTTTGGTGATGGACTCGGTGCGACCGAACCTGGCTGCAGATGCTTCGAGCAAAGAAGTGGCCAGCTCGTATTTGCCGTCGGCCGCCATTTTTTCCGCCGCGGTCACAAGACGTTTTTCTGACAGGGCTAGGTAATCAACCAAGAGTTCTGCGCGATCGGAATCACCGAGATGATCGAGGCCTTCGAGGTCCGCCTGCCAATATCCCACATTTTGGTGATAGAGCCGGTCGATCACGTGTTCGCGCAGGACCAGGTACGGCAGGAGCGCGTCGGCGCGTCCGTTGAGAAGGCCAGGCGGAATGAGATTCGCCTGATGGATCGCAGCGCGCGTGTCACCACGGCGGATTGCCGTTAGCACCTGGTCGCGCAGCCAACTGAGGTTTACCTTCAACTGGGCCAGCATCTCGGGAGAGGAGAAGTTCCGCGTCAAAGGTTCATGCCCGTGCAGCATGTAGCGCGGATTCTTCTGTACCACAATGTCGATTGCGTCGAGCAGGCCCTGAAAGTCGCCTTCCACAACAAACGGCGCACCGAGGTAAGGCATGATGAAATCTCCGACAAAGAGCACGCCCAAATCGGGGAGGTGGATGAACATGGCGTCGTGCGTTTCTCCGCCATGAACGGGAACCAACTCGATGCGCGTCCCGCCGATTTTTAGTTTTGTAGGGCCGTCGATCGTTGCGTCCGGCTTGAAACTGCGCACGTCGTCGAGGTTGAAGCGCTCACCGAAAAAATGCTTCGCGATAGACTGTGGCGCATCGAGTTCGCCGTCAATCTCTTCCTTATAGTTGCTCCTGGCGTAGAAACGCGGTTTCGGGTTCAGACTGCGAAAATAGGCTTGTCCGCCGATGTGGTCCCAATGCGAATGCGTGACAAAGATTGTGGTCAGCTCCGGCAGATTGGGAGCGTAGGCGCGCAATGCTTCGTAGGCAGTTTTTGCGGAATCGCCGCGCGTTCCCGCGTCTATTCCGATCAACTCTCGCCGATCGTCGGAAACGACGAAGTAGTACTCCGTGAACTCGAAACCCGAGAGAGCATACACCCGGGCCGGAATGATCTCCGCGATGCGGTGTGACGCAAAAGCGTGCCCCGACAACGTGTCTTCTGAAAATGGCGTGGTAAGGACAACCGGCTTTTCGAAACGTTTATAGCCGCTCCGGCGGAGATAATCCTGCGCTTTGACCTGATCGCCATCAGCGAGGACAAGCGTTCCCAAACGAAAATCCACTTCCCGCAGCCAGCCGGCGTCTGGCGCTTTGGCGATGTTCGCGGCGCACCAGTTCAAATCGTCGCGCGCGGCCTGCTTTTGATGAAAGAAACTGGGGAGTTGTGAACGGACGACCCCGGAAATCCAGTTCACCACAAAGATTTGGCCGCCGGAGAGTCGCTTGGCCTGGTCCAGCATTGCGATGGTGTCTTTCACATAGCCGATGCGGTGGAGCAAAGAAACCGAGGAGGCGTGTTGGGCCCGCAACAAACCGATGGCGCTCAGATAAAGAGCCTTTTGCGGATCGCTAAGGCGAGGGCCGAATTCGTTCAAGCGCGCGGAGAGGAATTCGGCGCCTTCCGCCTGCTGGTTGGCGTTGGCGTATGCCCCCATGAGAAGGAACAGCAGTTGCGGATCCTTTGGGGGCGCGGCGCTGTTGACCGCTTTCAGGTATTCGAGTTCCGGGCGGGAAGCACCGAATTGATTCTGGTTGGGGCTACCCTTGGGGGTCCGACTTATTCCAGCGCAAGCCAGAAAGCCCGCGCCGAGCGCCAGTACCGCCAATAAAGAAATGACTTTTCGCATCAGAGCAATCCTTTCCGAGGGCTTATTCCATTCATATAGATGCATATACATCTATTGTGGGTACAAAAATTTACGCCTCGGCCGCCGCGTTCGTGACTTGGGCCACCGTGGTCTGCATTTGCTTCCAACCCGAAGGTCCCAACGTCTTGCGCAAGCGGCGTTCCGCCGCCTCCCAATGTCGCTGAGCCGCCGCGGTTTGACGCTTTCCTGCTTCTGTTAGACGAAAGACGCGTTCTCGTCTGTCCTTTCCAGGTTTGACCTGGATCCAACCCTGCCGGCGCAACAGGGCCAAAGTGCGAGTGAGCGTTGTGCTATCCATGGCAAAGCCTGCGCTCAACGTCTTCTGGTTGGCCTCGCCGGCTATGGCGAGCGCGGTCAGCAGGCCAAACTGGGTGATTTCGATTCCAGCCTTGCGAAGCTCCCGGTCATAAATGCGCGTTACGATCCTGGTGAGGCGACGCAGGTTTTGACACGCACAGGGCAATTGAAAAAGTGCGTCCGCAGGCCGCCTCGCAAAGGCTTCTTGCTTCATAGTAGATGTATATACATCTTATGATGCCGATTGTCAAATGGATTTTTCGGCCTCTCCTGGCGCTTGACGTTTTACGGACAAGGAGGTGCCCCCGCTGAAAAACGGCGGCCCGAATGGTGTCGTTCCTCCGCCATCAGGCGGGCAGCGTTGCGCAACGAGACGCGGAGGTTCCGGACGAGTTGTCGGCAACTCTTACCCAATCCGGTTACTTCAGGGTTGCCCGTCCAGGCACAATCGCGAAAGGTGAAAAGAGAGAGCAGTCACATCTACCGCTGGCAGACTACCCGACTATTTGAACTCGATTGTAGCAGCCGCCTCCACGCTGCCACAGAAATCGCTTGACAGCGGGATTCACAGGTGTCACAGTACGACTGTGACGGTGCTTCGCTTCCAACTTCGTCCTGGGCAATCCATCTTTGACCAGGTTGTCTTTGCTGCGACGAAAGCATTCCTCAGCGGCGAATTTCAACCGGGACAGCCGTTTCCGTCAGTGCGAACACTGGCCGCTGAATTGAAGATCCATCCGAATACGGCGCACAAAGTTGTGCAGTACCTGATCCAGGAAGGATGGCTCGAGTCCAGGCCCGGCATCGGCACCGTCGTTGCGGATCCCCCGCAGGCGCGCGCCGGGGAGAGGAAGCGGATCTTGCAGCAAGAAGTGGAGCAGTTGGTGGTGGAGGCCAGGAGAGTGGGGTTGGAATTAGAAGAAATCATCGCAGCCATCGAGTCGCACTGGGTGCGGTTCGAGAAGCCGCTGGAAGTGAGTCGAAAATGATTCGCATCAATAAGCTATGCAAGAAATTCGGACACCATGAGGCCGTCAGGGATTTGAGCTTCTCCGTCCCCGAAGGCAGCGCCTTTGCGCTGATTGGAGCCAACGGCGCTGGCAAGACCACCACCATCAAGGTTTTAATGAACATTGTGGAACCTACGCGCGGCACGGCCGAAGTATTGGGTGTCGATTCACGCAAGATTTCGCCGCGAGAACTTGGTCAAATCGGATATGTCTCCGAGAACCAGGACATGCCTGAAAAACTTACGGTCGAGGAGTTTCTCGCCTACTTGCGGCCTTTCTACCCGACCTGGGACACAGAGCTAGAAAAATCCATCTTGAACCAGTTACGGCTGCCGCCGGAGCGGAAAATTTGCGACCTTTCACACGGAATGCGAATGAAGATGTCGCTGGCCTGCGCATTGCCATTTCGCCCTAAGCTCCTCGTTCTGGATGAGCCGTTCAGCGGCCTCGATCCGCTGGTGCGCGACGAATTCATGGAGGGCCTGCTACAACAGGCCGGTGAGATGACCATCCTGATCTCCTCGCATGAGCTTGGCGAAATTGATGGCGTGGCGACGCACGTGGCGTTTCTTGATGAGGGCAGGCTACTTTTCGAGGAATCCATGAGCGACCTGGTGGCGCGCTTCCGCGAGGTGCACGTCACATTGGAGCGGAACGGAACCCAGAACCGCAACGAACTAGTGGCGCCTGCTTTTCCCAAGTGCTGGTTGAGAGTACGCACCGTGGGGAATGTGCTTTCGTTCGTGGATACACAATTTTCCGAAGGAGACGTTGGCGAGCGACTGCGCGCGCTGGTCGGCAATGTCAGAACCGTTGATGCCCAACCGATGGCACTGCGCTCCATTTTTACAACTCTGGCGCGCGCGGCGAGAGAAGGAGCACTTCCATGAAGCCGACTACGAACATGATTTGGCATATTTGCAAAAAAGATTTGAAATTACTATGGCCGTTTGTTCTGGGCGCAGCCGGAATTCAGGTCACGTCGGCGGGCCTGTGCTATGCGATGGACCACATTCGTGTGACCGAAGCGCTGCTAAATATATCCAACCTGCTGCAATTAGGTGCGCTCCTGGCAAGCGCTCTTCTCATTGCTACGGTGGTGCACCTGGACGCAATCCCTGGCGTCCGGCAAGATTGGCTGGTGCGTCCCCTGAGCCGACGAGATCTACTGCTGGCCAAGGTGCTCTTTGTCTTGTTGCTGGTGCATGGACCAATTTTGCTCACCGACACGATGGAAGGATTGCTGAACGGATTTCCCGTCGGCCAGAGCCTGACCGCTGCGGCATCGCGCAGCCTCTATTTGCTACTTGGTCTCAGTTTGCCTGTACTGGCATTCGCGTCACTGACTAGAAACATGGCTGAGTTGGTGATTGGAGCTGTCCTCGGTTCTTTAGGCTTTGTGCTCTTTAAGCTCTTCATTAATCTCATTAACAATTACGGTGAGATAGGGCCAGTAATGGCTACCGGGCTGTCCTGGATTCGGGAATCAACGATGTTTGCTGTGGCTGTCGTGGGGTCAAGCACAGTGCTGGCAATACAGTACTTCCGCAGGAAGACCATACGTGCACGCTGGTTGATGGCAGTCGCAGGTTTTGTCTTTCTTCTGGGACACACGGTGCCCTGGCACTTCGCCTTTGCAGTGGAACAGCGGCTTTCTCCAAATCCGGGCGCTGGCCGCGCCATTACAGCGATATTCGATCCCAGCGGAAGCAAGTTCCGGCTCCCTGAAGGGCTGAACCATAATAGTTGGTTCCGGGCTGGAGGACTTACACGGGACGAAGGTTCCACCATCTATTTGCCGATAAGGGTTGCAGGCCTTGCCGAAAGTACCGTGCTGAACGCCGATAGGGCAGAGGTGCTACTTACCACTAGTGATGGCAAGATGGTGTACCAGGGTCGCGCAGACGACCTTCTCGTTCGCAAAGATAGCAATTTGGAGCCAGTTAGCTTCAACATCGGCCTGCGCCCGATGGGTTGGCGGGAAATTGGCCCCGCAGACATGGCGGTGCCGAAGAATTTTGTACCTGGGAGCGGTGAGGCGTTGGTCTATCAGGGTCTTCCGATTCCACGTCATCTCTATGAAAGAATTAAGGACCAGCCGCTGCGTCTCGAGATAAATTATTCGTTGACCCTGCTCGACAGTAGTAGCTACAGCATCCCAGCCTTGGGTGGAGATATGCTGATACCAAAGTTTGGACATTGCAGGACACAAATGGATGATGACGGTGACGACGTACAACTTCGTTGCATTCAGGCCGGAGGCGAGTCAAACTGCGTCGCGTTTTTCCTGGAACACGCGCCTTCCGGACGCCAGAACCCGATAAGGTTTGGTTGCTGGCCCAATTACTCACCATATTCGGCGCAATATACGCCTGATTCCCTAACGCGTTTCGAAGGGGCCGTCCCGTTTCGAGATCTCTCTGGATTGGCAAAGTATCCGGTGGATGCCGCGAAACTTCCAGAGTCGCGAGTAGTGTTGCGGATATATCAGCCGCAGGAACACTTCACCCGCCGATTGGTCATCCCCGAGATTCACTTAAGCGATTGGGAATCGTTGGAACATGATCGAGCGGTAGCAAGCCGCTGACCCCCGCTGGCACCGAACGGTCGCAAAACGGACTGGAAGCGGCTCTGGCAAGTACATACAAGGTTTTCTGGGCG
>QHYH01000090.1 GCA_003223215.1 Acidobacteriota bacterium | reverse complement strand
AGAGTCGCTATTACTTGATCCTGGCGAAAGACCTGGGATACGGCGACACCGGCAGTCTGACAACTTTACTGGAAGAAGTCAGCCGCTTGCTCAACGCTTATGCGTCTGCCATTCTGGCTTCTGAATCCTGACTGCTGACTTCCATATCCCGCAGGGATATCAAGGGCGAAGCCCTTGCCTAGTTAGTTTCTCGGGTTCCCTATCTCGACACGGCCACGGGTTGCCGGGCTTCCTTTGCTTCTGTGCTGCCCGTAGCGGTGAGGTCCTGCGCGCCAAAGCCAATGCCAATTTTTTTGAGGAATGCGGTGGGGGGCTCGCCGCCGGCGAAGATCCAGACGTAATCGTTCGGGATTTCTTCGAGCTTGCCGTTGACATCGATGACCACGGAATCTTTCTTAAATTCCACGGGATTGGAATTGAAGACAACTTTGACCTTGCCCTTGCGGATGGATTCCTGGATGCGCTGAGCATTGCGCTCCTTGATGCGGCTGAAGCCTTCCTTGCGGTAGGAGAGCGTGACCTCGTTGCCCACCTGGTGGCCGAGACCCATGGCAGCCTCGATGGCGCTGTCTCCGCCGCCCACCACTAAGATTTTCTTATGCACGTAATGGTCGGCTTCGATCAACCGGTACATCACCTTGGGAAGATCTTCTCCCTTTACGCCGAGTTTCCGCGGGCTGCCGCTCTTGCCGAGCGCCAGCACCACGTTGCGCGCGCGATACTTGGCTTTGGGGGTCGAGACCGTGAAGATGCCGTCTTGCTCCTTCTTGCAATCTTCGACTTTTTCACCCAGGCGAACCTTGAAATCGGCACGTTCGCCGACTTTCTTCCAGAAAGCTATCAAGTCCTCTTTGGACAGTTCGGTCTTCTTGAATTTTCCATAAGTGGGGAATTCAACCGGGCTGGTCATTACGAGTTTCTGCCGCGGGTACTTCGCGACCGTGCCGCCAACTTCGCCTTCATCGACGGTAATGTACTGGAGTTTTTTCTCGATGGCGCGCAACGAGGCGCTGATGCCCGCCGGGCCCGCACCGACGATCAGGACATCGTAGATACCGGGTGATGGCCTCGGCGCTCCGCGGGAAGCAGCCCTCTTGACAATGGTGTCGATGCAATCGCGGCCCTGATTGACGGCATTTTTGATCAGCGCCAGACCACCCAGCTCGCCGACAATGAACATATTCTTGATGCTGGTTTCGCATTCGGGCGTCAGATAGGGCATGTCTGCGCCCATGCTGGGACTGGCCAGAACCATGGTGATGGCGCCCACCGGACAAACTTCGGCGCAGAGGCTATGACCGATGCATTTATATCCGTAAACGATGACGGCCTTGCCGCCAAGCATGGCCAGCACATCGCCTTCCGGGCAAACCATGGTGCAGGCCGCGCAGCCGATGCAGTAGTTGGCGTCAATGTGCGGATGTTGTGATTGTGGTCCTTGCGAGAAGAGCTTCCCCTTCTCCGCCGCTTCGCGGGCCTTGGCCGCGATTTGCTTCTGCTTCCGGAGATAATTCAGCACGAACAGAAGAATGATGCCGGCGGCAATCAAGAATGCGAAGGTATTGTCCATGGCGTCAACGGCGCTCGGGATTCGTCGCGGAGCTCTTGGAAGCGGGCTGCTCGGAATCGAGCGGGGGATGAGGGCGAGCCCCCGGTGCGGGGCTAGCCACGGGATTTAAGATGTCGCTGAACTTCGGGAACGCGCCCGAATGGACGTCGGGATTCGTATGCGGATTCTGATTTGGGTCGGGGTGCTGAATCATGCCGCCGAGAGGCTGCGTTTTCAGCACGACCCAAGAGCCTTCTCGTTTCTCAAGGTTGTAAGCGACTTGCATGCCGGCGCCGGGCGCCCCACCCGTCTTTGGTCGAAACTCAACTTCCGCATGAGCTTGGTTCCTGTTGATAGAAAGGCTGCGAACATTCATGTCCATGGCGCTCATATTCAAAGTGCCGATGGCATTCAGGTGTTGCATGATGCCGGAGCGGATGGCCGCGCTGTCGCTCGACTGCCTGCTGCACGCGCCCGGGCCGAGAAGCCCACCGGCCAGTAGCAGGACTAAAACTAGGCGTTTCATGCTTTTCATGCTAGTGTCCTCTTCCACTCCACGAGCGGCTTCTGAGGTTTTTGGAGGCCGCTTTCGTGGGCCAAGCCTTCCCCTTTTCTTTCTTAGATTCTATAGCCCATGTAGAGGGCCAGGCCGATGTGGATAATGGCCAGAATCGCGAAAGCATAGCTGAAAGGCCGATGGATCACGTGCCAAAGCTGAAAGATGCGCTGCGTGCGGCTGAGGAAGGCAATGCTTTTGGCCAGCTTGGCCTCGGTTTTGGCGATGCGCAGGGCGCGCTCGAGCCCAGGGTTACGAGTGGGCAGGAAGCCAAATAAAGAGAACAGCCATGGGCCAAACCCCGCTTGCCGCAGGCGGACCCAGGAGGTCCTGAAAGGGCGTCTGAAATCAATCAAGACCATGGAAATCAAGGAAGCGACCGCCGGAGTCCTGGCAACCTCGGCCGCAGACGGCAGTTGGTACAGCGCGTCTACGGCAAAGCCAAACGTTGCTCGCTGTTCGGCAAGCTCTTTTCTCAGGGCAGCTTCCCTCTCTTGCATTTCTTTCATGGAAAGTTCCGCGGCATTCAAGTTGCGCGGAATTTGCGCATAGAGGTAGCGGCCGACAAAACCGCTCAGGGTCACCATCAGCATGCTCCAGAAGGCCATTCCGGCGATGTTGCCGAATTTGAACGACGAATGAAAGGCAATGATGATGGGAGCGGTGGTGCCGAGTACGATGTGGAAATCCAGCCAGTGGCGGGAATTCCCCTGCCTTCCGAGCCAGCCCCATTTTTTGCGGAGCGGATAGAGGTAAATCAGAAAGAACATCAACACGCCCAACATGCCGAGCCGGATGCCGATGGTCCCGCTGGGGCGCAAGATCTCATGCTTTGGCGAGAAAGGCCGCTCGGTGGCGCCGAGCGTGTAATAGTTGTAGCCGTAACCGGCGATGACCAGCACGACGGCCACGGCCAGCATCCACGCGAGGAACAATCGCGTGCGATGACCGTTCTCCGCATCGTCTCGTGTCATAACAGCACTGCGAACGCTTGCAGAAGCGCTCATGGTTTGGCCTCCAAATCCTCCACGCGGATGGTCGCGCGGAATCTCTTGTAACCGGTAAAACGGTGAATATTGCGCCAGTGCTGCCGCGGCGTTTCGACGTCGATGACAGCGGAAATGGGCATCCAATACGATTCATCGGGATCGTGGAAACGCACCAGGGCATAGTGGATTTCGCTGCGCATGCCCGTGAGTCCGAGGTCGCCGAGACCGGAATCGAGCGTGGCCACCATCTTCTCGACCGCTCCGCTCTCGGGCTCGATCCAAAGGCTTCCTGAAAGGGGAAGGGGATAATTGTGGCCCCGCAGTTGCAGCGCCGCCGGGGAGGCGGCTCCCGGGACAGCCTTGAAATTGATCTTATCGTAGGTCACGCCATCCACGCTTTCCTGGCCCGCGGGATCGAAGGTATAACTCGACTCATAGGTTGGGTGCATGACGAGCAGCATGGCGGTGAAACCGTTGGTGATCAGCAGCGTGCGCGAGGAGTCACGGAACGCCGTTTTGCGGGTGTCACGGGATTCCACCAGTTTCAGCGATCCACTGTTGGGGTTCGACTGGAGTTGATAATCGAAGATGGAGTCCTCGCGGTAGTCGACCTTGCCGTTTTTCCCCACCAGGCCCTGGGAAACATTTTCTGTGCAGACCACGTTGGTGGCCTGCTCGAAGAATTTGTCGACCGACTGACGCGCCCGCTCGAAGGCCTGCATCTCCGGCGAAACGGGCTTCACCGCGGGAGCCGCCGGTGGCTCGGAAGCAGAAGCCTGAGCATAGGCGGCCGGGCACATGAAGACGATGGCGACGAGGGCCAACGGGTAAAGCATTGGCGTGCTTCGGCAAAAGCACGGAAAGCATCCCGGCATCGTTCCCGCGCGGAAGTCCCTCATTTGCGGAAACCTCCCAGGCGGTAGCCAAAAATGGTGGACCACTGCGTGTAGTTCAGGGCCGCGCCGCTGTACCAGCCGAAATTGCCTTCCACGAAATAGCGCGGGCCTAGGTTGAAATCGACCACACTGTTGACGAAGTTGGAGTTCGAGTTGTTCGACAGGGCGGTATGGAAAATCTGGTGGCCGCCATAGACTTGCACACGAAAAGAGTCGCTGAAATTCTTGGAAAGGGAGACCGATTGGTATGTGCCGCTGCCAAAGTCGCTATTGAACTTCGAATAGTGCAGGTCCAAAAGCAGACCGGTTTTCCACACCTGGCCGAGAGAGAGGCCATAAGCCTGGTTCCACGAATTCTTCTTATCGGTGGTTGTTCTGCTCTTTCCCAGGCTGGCGAACAAGCCGATACGTTTGGGCAAGGCGAACCTCACATCGCCGCTCCAACCCTGAAACAGATACAGATCGAGCAAACCGGTTCCCAGCAAACGCGGATCAAAGGTCGGCAGCGTTTTGAAGTAGTTGTGATTTACGCCAAATCCAAAGAATTTCACTGGCTGGAAGTGCAGCGTCGAAAAGCTTTGTGAAACTTGCGTGGGGTTGCTACCGCCATTCACCAGCGGAGACGTGCGGGCAGCATCGGCCTGGAGCGAATTGTAGAACGAAACGTATTGCTTCCACGACCAGGTGTTTTCGAAGAAGGCAAATTGCCGCGCCACTTTCCATTGGATGCTCGTCAATGCCACGCCGACCGTACTGTACAGACGCAAATGGTCGAAGCTGCCATATTCAACGTTTACCAGAGCTCCGGCAATATGCTGGTTGGGGTTATAACTCCAGGAGGAAGGGTCGGGAGTGGAGCCGCCAAAGAATCCCACGGTAACCTTCTTGGTGATCTTCCTGCCGAAATAGCCGCCGTCAATCGTGCTCAGGCTCGGCGCCCAGGGAACGAACAATCGACCCACTCCCAAGGTCACCGGCGAATAGGGGTTCTGGTAAGTAAAACCGATGCGATAGGTGCGGTTGATTAAATCCGTCAGAGTCTGGGAAGCAGCGCCCGGAACGTTCGTGCTGCTCATCCCAAAGTTGCCGCGCCAGGAACCGATGAAATTCCAATACGTCCCGCCGATATTGTGCATGTCGGCGTCAATCACCAGCCCAATCTGGCGGGAAGTGAAGCCGCCCGATTCACTGGTGGCGCCGTAGTTGAATCCGATTCGCCCGCGGAAGCGCTCCATGGGCGTCAGGCGAGTCACCTGCGTCTCTTTGGCTACACGGGCTTCTTCGTCCAGAGGGTCGCCGTAAGTAAACGTCAAGAGGATAGGATAGCTATTCTGGTCGGCGGCCTGTTCCGAGTTCCGGCGAGTCTCAACGCTTTCCGGGGTAAGGAACGCCGCTTGCCCCACCTTTAATTCACCTTTGGCCTCCACCACGTCGCAAACCGCAGATGAATCGGAGACGGTAGAAACCACCAGTTCGGCCACGTGCGGGTAGCCGCGATATTGAAGCCCTTCGGCAATCATTCCGTCCGGGGGAGCTTCCACGACCGAAAGCTTCATGCCCTCTTCGAGATCCGCATTGCGGCCGGCCTCGATGTACACCGAGCCTTCGCTGACATACTTCACCCGGAACACGGTGGGTTTATCGCTTGGCCGCGTAGAGGGCTTGGCAGGAGCAGGCATGGCCCCCTCGGGAGCCTGTGCGTCGACCCTGGCCGGCCATCCGGCCGTAAGGCAAAATCCCAGAACTAGCATGGCTACGCGGGGCAAGATACCCATGGCGACGAGCCCTGCTTTCGTCAAACCTGACACGTACTCTCTTCCCCCAGTAATTGAGTCTGTTTACTGCCCCGCTGCTTGTTCTTCTCACGACATCACTGCCGAAGCCCTCCGGAGCGACGGCCCGGGTACTACGTCAGCCCTTGTGGCAGTCGTAGCACCTCGTCGGCGGATTGTACCAGCACGCAGGTGAGGGCGAGCAAACGTTAGGATGCGACATTCCGGGTCGGTGCGCATTCGGCTGCGTATGGCAATTCTCACAAGAGAACTTTTTGTAGTCGGTCGCAACGGTGTGGCAATCACTGCACACCGATCCGTTGTGCGGAATCCGGAAAAAGGTATGGTTGAAAACCGCGCCCATCCAAGCCGTGGTCGCATAGGTAGTGTGGCAGGAAACGCAAGCTGTCGGATACGACGCGGTGATGTGATTCGGCACGGTCGCACCATACGTTTGTGCATTCGTATAATAAGTCTGATGGCACCCGTAGCAGTCCATGGTCGGATAGCCCGCAGTGTAGTTGCCGCCCGTGTGGCAGTCCGTGCAAGCATTGACCATCGGTCCGATCGCGCCGGTAACCGTGGTGCGCGGCGGCAGCATGTGCGGGCCTTGCAGCGGGAAGCCCGTCGTCGAGTGGTCAAACTTTCCATCCGACCAAAGAACCGTGTCGTGGCACGTCGAACACATGGAGGTCGAAAAGCCCGCGGTAACGTGGTTCGGTATGCTCCCGGCCATCTTGGTCGTGCTCAGCCATGCGGTCTGGTGGCATCCATAGCAATCCGTGTTCGCTGCGGTGAGGTTGTAGTTGTTCCCCGTATGGCAGTCCGTGCAAGCGACTACTTTCCCTGCAGGCGCCAACTGGTGCGAACCGGTGAGCGGCCAGCCGGTAGCCGCGTGATTGAAAACGACGTTGGTCCATAGCGTCGGGTTGTGGCAGGTCGAGCAATTCGCTGCCGCAAAAGGAGCTCCTGCCGCAGAATGGGTGGGGTTATTGGTCTGCTGCCAGGTGGTGAGGTGGCACTGCGAGTTTCCGCAATCGGTCGGACCTATCGTCAGCGCGTAATTGTTGCTGATGTGGCAGTCGCTGCAAGCGTTGACCCTGCCCGCGGGCGCCAACTGGTGCGAGCCGGTCAGCGGAAAACCAGTCGCCGAGTGGTCGAAGGTCGCCGTCAAAAACGAGACGGTATTGTGACAGCTCGAGCAGTTCGCCACGGCGAATACCGACCCCGCCTGCGCATGCACCGGGGTGGTGGTTCCCTGCCAGCCGCCACCGTAGTTGGTATTCAAATGACACCCGGCGTTTCCGCAATCGGTCGCCTGAGTGGTCAGGTTGTAGTTGTTATTGATGTGGCAGTCGGTGCAGGCGTTGACCTTGCCGGCCGGCGCCATCTGGTGCGAATTCGCCAGCGGAAAACCAGTCGTCGCGTGATTAAAATTCGCGTTTTGCCAGGAGACAGTATTGTGGCAGTTGGAACAGGTGGCGATCGGAAATACCGTGGGCGCCGCGGTATGCGCCGGATTGGTGGTCTGCTGCCAGGTGGTGAGATGGCAGCCCGCATGTCCGCAATCGGTGGCGACAATTTGCAGGTTGTAGTTACCGCCCACGTGGCAGCTCTCGCAGGAAACATTCGCGTGCCCGTTCGTCAGCGGGAAATTGATGGGAGGGGCCGCGTGGTTGACGCTTGCGCCGAGCCAACTGTCGAAGTTGTGACAGGTCTCGCACGTCGTGGGGAACTGCGCAGCAATGTGGTTTGGCACGGTTCCGCCCATAGTTTGGGTCTGCTGAAGATCCTTCTGGTGACAGGAAATACAGGCGGTCGAAAGCCCCTGAAACTGGCCGACCGCCGCACCCTTATGACAATCTTCGCATTGCACGGCCGCGTGGGCTCCTAGCAGCGGGAAGCGGTTCTGGTGTTCCTTCACCTGCTGCACGGCAATCTTCCATCCTTGCACCGTGTGGCAGTCCGCGCAGTTGGTGCCCATTTGTCTTTGGTGGATGTCGGTGTGGCAGTCCTGGCAATTCTTCCCCACGTCGGTGAAGACCGGCTTCACATGGCACTGCGTGCATTGCACTTTTTCGTGCATGCCTCGCAGGGGATATTTTGTTTTGTTGTGATCGAACTCGGGAACCGCCTTGATGGGCCGCCAGGCTGTCGCGGTGTGGCAGTTCTCGCACGGGATCGCAAGCGCACCGTGCGGACTGCGCGTCGTTCCGCGTTGCGTCTGCGGGAGACGCGCGCTGCTTGCTGGCCAGGAAAGCAGCAGCACCCAGAAAGCGAGTTTTAAATAGCGAGACGTATTAGCCCTCCGAGGATTGCCCTTACATTGGAGCCATCTCCGTTGAGGGGGGAGTGCGGCGAGCGTCTCCAATCAGCGAACGTAAACTTGTCGTAAAGTCTTTGTCAGGCCCTCCCCACTCTAACGTGCCCAAACGATCATTGTCCTTGCGCTACGACAAAAACAACTGTACCCAAGAACAGGTTTAGAACAGTGGGACAGTCAGGACGCCCAACGCCCTCCCGCAGAGCATACCGGAAATGCCATGAAAACAAGAAGAAAATACGGTGCAAATTCGAAAGATTTCAACAGCCAGATCGCCCCGGTTCGGCCCGCAGCAAACCTTCCTGTTTCGCCAAATCTTCACCTTGACGATGCGAGCTCGGACAGACAGGAAGTGTACACGAAAACGGGGGCGTTTGTGATGGTTTTTATCTTTCTAACCCGACCGTCAAAGTCGGGCTAAAGCGTAGCTCCGGCGCGCTACACAAGCGAAGGTCCGAAGGGAGCCGCATTGGCCGCACCACATCAAAAGAGGCGCAGGCAGCAAGGATCGAGGCCCGGCGTTTATCCTTGGAATCGATAACCGAGGCCAGGGACAGTGACGATCCATTTGGGTTTCTTTGGCATATCCTCCAGCTTTTGACGGAGACTGGCCACGTGCACATCAACCGTGCGGCTGAAAGTGCCGCCTTCATACCCCCAGACTTCACGAAGGATTTCCGCGCGGGAAAGAGTCGCTCCGGCGCGCTCAATCAGGTAACGCAAGAGCTGAAATTCCCTGGCGGTCAAACAGACCGGAGCGCCGTCTCTGGTTACTTGCGTGCCGCGAAAGTCAACGGACATGGTCCCGAATTTATAAAGGCCGGGGCCGCTTCGGGAGGCGTAGCGGCGCAACAAGACCTCGATGCGGGCCATGAGTTCCATGGTGTCAAACGGTTTCGTGACATAGTCATCCGCCCCGAGCTTTAGACCGACCACCTTATCGACGGTTTGTCCGCGAGCGGTCAGCAGCAGAATCGGCGTGGCCAGCCCGGCGAGCCGGATTCCCCGGCAGACGTCCAAGCCATTGCAGCGGGGCAACATGATGTCGAGAATGATCAAATCGAAGGGCAAACGGGTCGCCTTTTCATACCCTTGTTCACCGTCTCCGGCCAGGTCGACAACGTAGCCCTCGCTCTGCAAACGGTCTCTCAGGGTCATCCGCAGAGCTTCTTCGTCCTCAACGAGCAAGATATTTTCGTTCATTTTTCTGTTGTACCACGCACTCCATTTTCAGCTGCTGCTTGGGACCCGGGGATCCTCTGCTGCCTGGGATCCGGGATCCCCCACAATCGGCAAATGCAAAGTGAAAACACTGCCAGAGCCGAGTTCGCTTTCCACGGTAAGATGGCCCCCCATGGCCTCGGCGATGTTTTTGGAAAGCGACAACCCCAGTCCGGTCCCATGAATCTGCTCCCCGACAACGGCGGGGCTGCGGTAAAACGGCTCAAACACCCGAGCCAGCTCCGATTTTGCAATACCAATGCCGCGATCCCGCACGGCGATTTGGATCTCGCTTCGGCCGCGCAAATGGGAGTGTCTCAGGAAAGCTCTCACACCGATCCAGCGACTTTCCCCGCCGTATTTTACGGCATTTACGATCATGTTCTGCAAGCAGCGGGCCAGGCCAGAAGCGTCCCCCCTGACCGAAGGAAGGGCTGGTTCCATTTCAAGCTCGATGTGGAACCCCGAGGCCCTGACGAAGCCCGCGGTCTGGTGGATGACCGAATCGACGATTCTGGCCACATCCAAGGTACGGAAGGCAGCGTGGCCCGCGCGATCCTTCGTTGCGGAAAACAGCAGTATTTGATCGACGAGCTCCATCATCTGACGACTTTGCGTTTGGATGGCCGCTCCATACTTTCTTAAATCGTCTTTTTCCCTTACCAAACCGTCCGCGATATTGTCCGCCGCCGAGGAAATTACCGCGAGCGGGGTGCGCAGCTCATGCGACACGGAGGCAACAAACTCCATCTGCAACTTGGCGAGTTGAATCGCTCCCGTCATCCGCATTCTCTGGATGGTCCAAACCGATGCGATGGTGGCGACGAGCGTAATCGCCAGGACCCCCGCCACGCGGAGAATGGTGCGCCGCGAAGTGGCGTCGACGTTCGAAAGTTGCTGGGCAGCCTGCTGGTCATAGATCAGCTCGATCTCCGCGAGATCTTGACGAACGCGGTCAAAGGATGCGACGCCCTCGGTGAGATCGCGATCCACAGCCTCCTTCGCGCTCCCTTCAAGAATCGAAGCCAGCACTTCGTCCCGGACGCTCAGGTAAGTGGACCAATCGCGCCTGAGGCGGCTGCCAATGTCCAGCTCATTCCTGGTTCGCGCATTCGCCAAGTACGCGGCAATGCCTTCGGATACGAGATGGTCCGCTTCCCGCGACTGGTCTGCGTATTTAACATGAAGATTACTATCGGCCGTACCTAACGCATAGAGCGTACTTCGCCTGGTTTCCTGGGTCTGGTACTCCAAGGCCGCTATGCGGTGAAGGCTTAGAACCGATCCGGTGAACATATTCTGCTCGTCTTTATCGGCGCGGCGAAGATCGCGGATAACAAACAAGCCGACTACGACCACGGCGCAAAAAGTGAAAAAAAACAGCAGGGCCGAACTGTAACGCGAGAACCGGCCCCAGGTCTGCGCCGGGCCGGTCGACGTGCCGGGCATCGCTTCTCGTTTACGGCCTGCTTTTTCTCGGCCCACGCTATTTGCCCTCCCGTGGGGGAACGTGCAGCTTATAGCCTTTATCACCGGGAAGACGTTCGTCGATGTGGATGACTTTGACGGTCTTATCCACGTCGGAGGCGCGGAGATAGCCGATTGCGCCGGGCACGTTAAATATGAACTTCCGAACACCTTCCGGCGTTGACAGCGTCTTGGGGGAAACAAACACTTCCCCGGTAAACAGGCCATGCAGGAAGTGATTGTTAAACTCGGCTTCGTCCATATGGTAGATGCTCGTGAGCACGGCAGCGCGCTCCGGCCAGCCAGGCTCCAGCATCACCAGGGTGATTCGACGGCCGTTCGGCCAGTGTCCGCGTTCCCCGAGAAAAACCCGCCGCAACTCCGCCATGGTCAACTCATTCACGGGATTGGATTGATTGACAACGATGGCCAGGTTCCGCTCGGCCGCGGCCTGCTCGGAAGCGGAGAGCTCGGCGAGCCCGAACGAGCA
The DNA here is from genome assembly GCA_003223215.1 of Acidobacteriota bacterium. Taxonomy (GTDB): domain Bacteria; phylum Acidobacteriota; class Terriglobia; order Acidiferrales; family UBA7541; genus Acidiferrum. Next base: position 126,450 of record QHYH01000090.1, on the reverse strand, counting down.
GGCGAGCAGCGCGCCCGCGAGCAGGGCCGCACAGAAGAGGAACAGAACATGTGCCCGGCGCAACATCTGAATCCGATTCTTAAAACGTGAATCCGATTTGCAGTGCCAGGCCGCTGACACTAGCCTGTTGTCTTAGGGCGGTGTAGTCGTACTGCAGCTTTACCGCCACCGATTCGCTCGCATCAAAGCGGATGCCCACCGAAGGGCCTTGCCGCAGTTTTATGTCCGGAAAAATCGGTTCCGCATTGGCGGCGTTCACATACTGATAGCGAAAATACGGCCGGTAGGAACCAAACTTCTTTGACACTTGCGTGTAAAAGCCCGGAGTGTTGAACGTGTCCGCCGATCCCAGGGGGGTGTGACGAACCACCAAAGCCTCGTTCAACCACTCAAAGCTCGGCCGGACGAATACCGCGTGGGCCGCAAGGATGGTCTCATCGACTCTCGGCGAATTTGCCGGGGCCAGCAAGTCTCGGTAAGCCGAGAAGCCCACTTGAAGGCCCGGGACAGCCTCAGGCCTGGAAAAAATTGCCAAATTGTAGGCTTTGTGATTCTGATCATCGATCACGTTTTGCACAGGTTCTTCGGTCAGGGGCGACCGGGAAGCGCGGCCATTCCCTACTTCGGCGACATAATGCAATCCCAAACGCCCGGAAGGAATAAGCCCAGAAGCCGAAGCGCCCACGCTATGAATGGGCAGAATTCCGCCGCGGTCCTCGAATGCAAAAAGGAAAGGCCGGTCGGCAGCGGTTTGAAACCAGGTGCTATGGTGGTAAGCCGTGTTGTAGTAGCCGATCGCGGTGTGCCACCGGCCGGCCGCCAGCTTGAAGTAGTCGTTGTGTGAATACTCAACCAGAAAACGTTCGACATCGACGCCAAAGGTGTTGCGTTGCCCCGTGGTCACCCCGTAGATGTTGCCTGGCCCGCCCTCAAAGATAATCTCGCTCAAAACCTTGAACCTTTCCGAAATATCCGAGGTGACAAAAAGGTTTAACTGTCCGAGGGTAAACGAAGTCGTATCGCCTTTGTGATTGTCCCCGTGAAGATTGATATCACCAAACCCGCGTATGCGCAGCAGGGTCTTGCTGACATCCATGCGTTCGGGCACGGGCGGCTCCTCCTGCAGCTCGCTTTCTTTCTCGGGTGCCGCACTCGTCTGGGCAGCAACGGGGGCAGCGGGCGCGGAGGCCGCGGCCAACTTCTCGTCCTCCAGTTGCTTCACCCTGGCCTCCAGTTGGTCTATCTTCTTCACTTTGGCCTCGAGTTCCGCAACTCGTTGAAGCAACAGGCGAATGGTCTCGGAATGCGAGGCTGCCGGCGGCCCGGGTTCTTGCGCCAAAAGCGCCGGCGCCGCCAGCAGAAAGACCAGGAATAAGACGAGCGCCGGTCCGAGAAACGTCGAGCGAGTTCGCATCGACATGCCCACTCTTTCCAATACTGGCTTCATGACTTCCTCCTGCAAAATGGCCAAAGGGAAAGCCGCGAATGTTCAACTATGAATAGGAAACGGTAGCGCAAACTAGGCGGAACGATGGCGTGTGTGTCGTGAAGGTATAGTCGCGTTTCGAGAGTGAATCTTCGTTCTTGCGGCAAAATCCGCACCCCTTTGCGGGTTCTCCGGGGTCAGTTTGGGCAACATCTCCCGCAGGGTTCGTGGAAAAGCGGCCCTTATGACGCGTATCCTTCACGCGCTTCACAACGAGCCCGATGATTCGAGTCGCAGGACAAGGTCATCTTGCCGAGCCTGAAGCGAGTCGACACATCCCGTGCCTACGGTCTCAAGGGGACCAGCTTCCCGCCCGAGCATCCGCTGTCGCCAAACCGCGTAAATGGCCGGGTACACCAACAGTTCGAGCAAAAAGGAGGTGCAAATTCCCCCCACCATGGGGGCAGCGATGCGCTTCATGACGTCAGCGCCGGTGCCCGTACTCCACATGATGGGGAACAGACCGATACACATGGTTGCGAAGGTCATAAACTTGGGGCGAAGACGCTTGGCTGCGCCCTGCACGATCGCTTCATGTAGCCCGGCGCGGCTCGACAGCCGTCCTTTGCCGAGAGCTTCCTCATAGGCCAAGTCGAGATACAGGAGCATGTAGACACCGGTCTCGGCATCGATTCCTAACAGCGCAATCAACCCCACCCAAACCCCGATGCTCAGGTTGTAACCGGCCAGATAGAGGAACCAGACGGCCCCGACTGCCGAAAAAGGCACCGCCAGGAGGATGATCATGGTCTTCGTGAACGATCGCGTGCTCGCATAGATCAGGAGCAGGACAAGACCTAGGGTGAGCGGGACGACGCGTGTTAGGCGATGCCTGACCCTTTCCATGGCTTCATACTGCCCGCTCCAGGAGATGGCATAGCCGGTTGGCAGTTTCAGCTCGCTCCGCAACAGGGGGCCGGCTTCGGCGATGTAGCCTTCCGGGTCACGGCCGGCGATATCCACATAGACATAGCCGGTTAGCAAACCGTTCTCGTCGCGAATCATCGACGGACCACGAGAAGTGCTGATCTCAGCGAGTTCACCGAGAGGCAGCTGCCGATGGCCCCCTGCGGGAACGAGCACCCGCTCGAGTGCGCCCAGGTCACTTCGGAAGTCGCGCATGTAACGCACGTTGACCGGATATCGTTCTCGTCCCAGCACGGCCGTGGTCACGTCCTCGCCGCCGATGGCGTTCTCGACAGCTTGCTGGGCGTCTTCCATGCTCAGCCCGTAGCGCGCCAACTGCTCCCGGTTCCAGCGGAAATTCAAGAAATACCCGGTGCCTACGCGCTCGGCGAACGCGCCGCGCGTCCCTCTCACGCGGGACAGCAGAGCCTCAACGTTGGCTCCCACCTGCTCAATCCTGCCCAAATCGGCGCCTGAGATTTTCAGGCCGATCGGCGTGCGCATGCCGGTCGACAACATATCGAGGCGGCCCTTGATGGGCATGGTCCAGGCATTGCTCAGGCCCGGAACCTTGAGGGCCTCGTCCATGAGGCGAACGAGTTCCTCTGTAGAAATCGTGTCGGGAGTGAAGTGGCGAAAAACGGACTTGGCGGTCTCCGGCGCCCATGAGGAGTACCAGGTGGGGACACGGCGCCACTCGGAGCGCGGCTTGAGGATGACCAGCGTTTCAAGCATGGATAGCGGAGCAGGGTCGGTCGAACTTTCGGCCCGGCCGGCCTTTCCGAGCACATGGTCGACCTCGGGGAACCGTCTGAGTATGCCATCTGTGGCCTGCAGCAGCGCTTTGGCTTGGGTAATCGAGATCCCTGGCATGGCGGACGGCATGTACAGGATGGCGCCTTCGTCGAGAGGTGGCATGAACTCCGAACCCAAGTGCAGGAACACCGGGATGGTTATGGCCATCACGGCCACGGCAGAGGACACCACCACCCACTTCCAGCTGAGCGTCCACCGCACGATCGGTTCGTAGATCCTCATAAGCCAGCGGCTTAGCAGATGCTCGTCTTCCGAGCGGATCCTCCCGACCAGCAGGGCATTCACTGCCCGGCAAAGCCACGCGGGGCGAAAGCCGAACGGTTCGACGCGCGTGAGCAGCAGACGCAAAGCCGGGTCAAAGGTGATGGCCATGCCGGCGGCGATGAGCATGGCCAGAGTCTTCGAGTAGGCCAGCGGTTTGAACATCCGCCCTTCCTGCGCTTCGAGAGTCAACACCGGCAGAAAGGAGATGGCGATGACCAGCAAAGCGAAAAACGTTGGCGCGGCAACTTCCTTCACCGCCGAAAGGATCACGGTGCGATAGTCCTGCCGACGCCCCATTTTTTCCCATGCCTCCAGCTTCTTATGCGTCTGTTCGGCTACCACGATGGAGGCATCGACGAGTTCGCCAAAGGCGATGGCCACGCCCGCGAGCGACATGATGTTGGCGCTGATTCCCAGAAGCCGGAGGGGAATGAAGGAAAGCAGCACAACAACCGGCATGGTGATGATGGGAATAGCCGCGCTCGGAAAATGCCATAAGAACACCAGCACGATCAGCACAACGGTCGCCACCACCTCAAAGATGGTGGTCTTAACGCTGCTGATGGCGCGGTGGATCAGCTCGGAACGGTCATAAACAGGAACAATTTTGACACCCTCAGGCAAAGTGGGTTCGATTTCCCTCAGTTTCTGCTTAACCCGGTCGATGACCTCGAGGGCGTTCTCTCCGTTGCGCATGATCACGACGCCCGACACCACCTCGCCCTGGCCGTCCAAATCGGCCAAGCCCCGGCGCAGCTCGGGTCCCTCGACCACTTCGCCCACGTCCTTGATGCGGATGGTCGTGCCATCTTCGCTTGCCTGAAGCACGATATTCTGGAAGTCCTCGAGGGATTGCGCATAGCCGCGGCCCCGAATCATGTACTCCGTGCCGCCAAACTCGAGCAGTCGTCCCCCAACCTCGTTGTTGCCTTCCCGCACAGCCTCCGCGACGCGGCGGATGGGAATACCATAGGCCTGGAGACGATTTGGGTCTACGTTGACCTGGTACTGGCGCCTGTATCCGCCGACCGGAGCTACTTCTGCCACGCCGGGAACCGTTTTCAGGTAGTACCGTAAAGACCAGTCTTGATACGAACGAAGGTCAGCCAAGCTATGCTTTGTTGACGAGTCGACCAGCGCGTACTGAAATACCCATCCGAGCGACGTTGCATCGGGTCCAAGCTCAACCTTCACCCCCTCGGGGAGCTGAGACAGCACGCCCGAAAGGTATTCCAAGGTGCGAGATCGCGCCCAGTACAGATCCGTGCCATCCTCGAACACCACGTACACATACGAATATCCGAAATCCGAGACGCCGCGCACCGTCTTTACTTTCGGTGCGCCAACCATGGTCGTCACAATCGGATAGGTGACTTGGTCTTCGATGATGTCGGGGCTGCGATCCCAGCGGGAGTAAAGGATGACTTGGGTTTCGCTTAAGTCCGGCGTGGCGTCGAGCGGCAGTGTCATCATGCACCGCCAACCCGCGAGGCATGCCAACGCTACGGCAACCAGCAAAAGGGTTTTGTGCTTGACGGAAATATCGATGATGCGGTTGATCATGGGCGACGCTGCGGTGGATTCAAGGCAAGATAATGCTCTGGCTCGCGAGTGAAATTCCGCTTGCAGCGCTCAGAGCAGAAGTAATAGGTAGCGCCATCGCGATGGAGCGTGTTGCCGGCAGCGACGGCCTTCGCCGGGTCGATCATCATGCCGCACGCCGCATCTTTCACCTGGCTGGCGTGGACGGCCAGCCCCGGTCTGCTGCCAGGTTGTGGCGTGACCTTGTCGTGTTGTTGCTGCTTTGGCGGCGCCTGAACGTTCGATCTCAACCGGCTCTCCGAATCCACAAGGAACGTTCCTGCGGCGACCACGCGCTCGCCTTCAGCGAGGCCCCGCACGATCTCGACACGGTCGGAAAGCCTCCGCCCGGTTTCGACCTGCCGGGGTTCAAACATCCCCTTGCTGCGCTCTACGAACACGCGCTGCTCGCGTCCCGAGTCAATCAGCGCATCCAAGGGCACGGTGAGTCCCGGCGGCACGCGCACCGGCAATTCCACGTTGACAAACATGTCCGGACGCAGGGCAAATCCGGGGTTGTCCGCTTCGAGCCGCAGCTTCAAAGTCCGGGTAACGGGATCGACCTGCGGAAGGGTGTTGCTCACGCGGGCTGAGAAAGTTTTTCCCTGATCGGGGAGCGTGACGCGAGCCAACGTGCCGGCGCGGAAATCTTGTACTTCGCTGCCGAAGATCTCGGCCACAATCCACACTTTGCTGAGATCGGCGATACGGTAGAACTCCATAGAGCGATCGAAATGCTGGCCGGGCGTAATGTTGCGGGCCAAAATGAATCCGTCCGCTGGACTGACGATCTCGACCGTCTCAGGAAGCTGGTGGCTTTCCGCCATTTGCTTAATCTGCGCATCGCTTATGCCGAGATTGCGCAAACGATCGGCATAACCCTGAAGACTGCTCACGCCTTGCTTATTCACAGCGCCAGGATAGGGCATGGTGCGGGAGCCGTCCTTACCCACGGCACCGGGGACGCCCGCGGCGGCAGCCAGAAACCCGGAGGCTATTCCTAGGGTCTCGCCCACATAAGAGGAGGCCAGCTTTTGGTCCTTTTTCACCAGTTCACCGATCGAATCGTTGAACGTCTCCCGAATGAATCCGTCCGAACCGGCAGTGATCCGGTACACGCGCGTGTCTTCCGGAACCACGCGCCCGAGCACGCGGATCTTTTCGCTCCCTGAGGATTTTTGGACCGTAGCGACGCGGATACCGAACAACTGCTGTTTGTCAAGGTCGATCCCCACGGCCCCGTCCGGCAGCGGAGCTTCCGAAGCTGTGAGCGAGGTGCCCGGCTCGGCGTAAACCGGCTCAAGCGGCATGCCACAGTCGGGAGCAATGCCCGGATGGTCGGACTTGTAGTCCGGGTGCATGGGATCGACCCAATAGAGTACACGCCGTGAGTTCGGGTTCGGTGTTGCGTTTTGCCGAGTGTGCCGCCGACCTGCCGCGTAGGACACGACCATCAGCAAGGCGACCGCAACGGCACTTGTGGTTTTTCTCATCGAATTGCGGCCTCACGTTTCCAACTATTTCTCTGGTTCGCTCCTTCGAAAACCGCTGACTGCTCCTTTGGCGAAGGAGATACCGTCGAAAGTGCGGGCGGAGTTTGGCCCTTTGCTTCACTCCTGCGCGGGAACGGGCGTGCCATCACTCCAGTGCTACGGCTGGCGTTGCCCGCGACCACGGGTTTCTCGGCCGGCACGGTTGCGGGCGCAGGACTTTGTGCCCAGACGCCAGTAGCTGTTAGAAGGATCGTCATCGCCGCTCGAAGTTTTACGCTCATCTCACTCTTGTTGATGACATCACGTCAGCCTGGAGCTAGACATCCAGAGTCTTGGCAAGCTGACTCCAGAAACCCCAACTGTCCTCTTATTCAGCTTTCCGACGACAAATCCCTTCTTCACCGTTCCGCATCCTCGCTGCGGAATCCCTAAACCTGACACGACACAAAAGAATCGGCTCAGAGCGACCTACTTTTCTTTGCGCCCCAGCAAGCTTCAGGCGGCGCCAACCGAATGCCCAAAGGGAGCCTGCTCGACCCCGTGGCTTGGAATTGACCGATAATTACGCTCACTTGGTCCCCGCGCTTCACCCGTCTGGGGGGTCCGAGAATCCATCCGATTAGGATGGCCCGCGTCGAGCGCGGACGCGCTGCTTTCCTAAGGTTCGGCAACCTGCGTTTGTCGCGGTCCAGCACGGGCCAGCTGCCCGGAATGATCTCGCCTGCCTCGGCTCCCTTGCCAGTCCGTGAGTCCACTGCCGAGACAGCCGCGTAATACCTTGCCGCTCGCCTGGAGAGCGGATTCGGCTCATGGTGAGCGAGAGGCCTGGCTTTTGCGGGCTGCTTGGCCGTCGGTCCAGGCGTTGCGGCTGGGCCCCAAGTGGAAGATTGTGCGTAGATTGTGGAAGGAAAGTTCCCGCCGGCAGAGCCTGCCGTCAACAAAGCCAAACTAAGTCGTTTGATCTGATGGCTCATGACTACCTTACGAATCCCTCAGCGAGTGTTTTATGGGCAACTCCCCTGCCAATTCGCCATTGCTCAATCTGGGGCCCATATTAGGACAGGGTTGATTCCTGTTTCCGCGAGGCTGGTTTCGCGGTGGCGGTAAACCAAGCCTTCCTGTCACAGCATTGATGCGGGCGCAACTCGCCCTATCGGGAGCGACGGAATTCCTTCGGAGCGTTAATTTCCAGGTCCGGGACCTCAGTCGCCGTGCACTTGTATCTTCGCCTGCTATTCGCCTATGTCAAGACTTGAAAGCCATGTACTGCATGCCGTTCAGGTTATAAGTAAGGGTCGTGCTCGCTCCTTCCGAGATGTGGAAGGTGGCACGCGGTATTTGCGTGAATTGCTTGGGCTCTTTCGGCGCTCTGCAAGGGCCAGCTGATTCGCGTGACAGCGGATGCCGCTCGAAGAGGGGCTGGCGCTGGGCAGTAGCCGGGTTCAATGTTGCAGCGCTTGTTTTGCGTTTGGAGGATGCGCCTTTTGCGACCCGACGATGTGCTGAATGTACTGGGGTTTTGTCCCTCGACTCGCATCTAACGCTTTACGTTTCCTGCCTTTGAGCGAACCTTTTGCGCACGGTTGATTGAGAGCAAAGAAGGTGTTGCCCGGTAGAGTATTCTCACAAATGTCTGTTACACATTGAGGCAAAAAGCTGACGAGTGCGTCAGTGAAGTAGGCAGGATCCAACACCCAGCGCAATGTTTTCGGCAAATGGGGCATACCTATGCTTGTGCTCCCTGAGCTCTGCGCCGTGTGCTCGAACGGGCGCTCGCAGAGTTAATCACGCTCCAGACAGCCGCTCGTGTTGGAGTTTCTTATCTGTAGCGGAGGGTTACAGCAACCCGGCGGCGAGGGCGCGTAGATGCGCTAAGGAAGTTTGGCGCGGGTTTACAGCGCATCGAGCACAATCAAGACATCCCGCGTCGTATGGCGGGCCAGTTACTCAGGTGATCCGAATCCTGGACGATATGGAACTGGAGAAACAGGATGAACACTCGGGTCATTTCGACGCCGGGCGGCAACCGCCCGCCGGACAGCCGGGAGCCTCTAAAATCGCGGCTCTCGGGAATAATGATGTATCCTGCAGAGAATCAATCTGACGCACAAGCACAGACAGCAATGCTAAACTGGGGCAGGTGAGAAATGCAAGCGATCAAGATGCATTATGGCGGAAGCTACTTGTATACAGATCATTCTTTGAAGAATCAATTTGCCAAGGTCTTTCTGAGGGGGTAAAACGAAATGGTATCTCGCGCTCTTGCGACGTAAGGGAGGCCTAATGCGCAGTTTTTTCCTATTACACGTGGCCGTGTTGGTGTGCGCCATGCCGGCAATGGCTCAAAATCCGACCGGCAGCGGATCCGCTCGGAACCCAGCGGCGGCGAACACGGTTCACCACCCTACGAAAGCCGCGGCGCCCGCCCCCGCTGCTGTGGAACTACCCGCCGAAACGCCGGTCGTGACTTTAAGAGGAGTGTGCGAACCAGGAAAGAAATCAGAGAGCGCGGATTGCAAGACGGTGATTACGCGCGGGCAGATGGACCAAATCGCCGCGCGAATGGCACCGGGCGCTACTCAAGCGTATCAGCCGCAGCTTACGATCAAGTATGCGCGAATGCTCGCAGCAGCGAAATTGGCCGAAGACCGCAAGTTGCAAGAAAACCCCGCGGTCGCCGCAGAGTTGCAGAAGACAACAGGACCGGCCCGCGCCGAGGTGCTGGCCAAGGCGTTTTATCGACAGATCGAAGAGGATGCTGCAAATGTACCCAACGACGAGCTTCAGCAATACTATGCCGAACACAAGTCCAGCTTTGAGGAAGGCGAAGTATGGCGACTGTCTCTGCCAATAACAGGATACTCGAGGGATGGCATACGATTTAACCGCGCAACGATCAAAACCGAGGCTGATGGTTTGCGCACCCGGGCGTTGGGCGGCTTCGATTTCGACCAGCTGCAGGCGCAGGCCTACAAGGATCTGGGAATCCCACAACCCCCCCCACCGACGCAGTTAACCATGGCGCGGCGGAACAGCATGCCGGATGACCAAGCGACGGTTTTTGACCTGCAGCCCGGCGAAATTACGCCGGTGATCGAATCCTACGGAAAGCTCGTAATTCTGAAGTTGGTTTCGAAACACATCGCCACGTTTGAATCCATGTCGCCGGAAATCAAGGGTGAAGTTACGAAGGCACGGCTCAGGCAGGAAATGGAAAAGGCCTCGAAAACCATCACAGCGGATTTCAATCTGCAGTATCTGGGAATATCCGCTCAACCGGCGCTCTTTACAGTTTCGGGAGACGCGCGGTCGGCCGCGCTAGCGGGGGTCCCAACAGGCTCACGGAGACGGGCGGTACCCCATCGGAGAGCGACGCCAAACCCACCCGCAACCGCGACGCAGACGCCATCACCCCACTGACAGGGGTGCCCTTGGGTCTAGCCGCGCTGTGGATTTGGTTGGTTGACATCGAGCTGCCCGTTCGTTTGCCACCTGCGGTTACCGTGCCGCTCGACGCTTTGGTCGATTCCGGAGCGCGTCTGTGCGTCTATGTCGAGCAGGGCGAAGGGATCTTCGAATCTCGCAACGTTGAAACGGGACGGCGTTTTGACGAGCGGGTAGAGATCCTGCAAGGAGTGCAGCCAGAGCAGCCTCCCCCAACCTCGTGGTTGCCTTCCCGCACCGCCTCCGCGACGCGGCGGATGGGAATACCATAGGCCTGGAGACGATTCGGGTCTACGTTGAAATCATCATGCCGCGCGCCGCATCTTTCACCTGGCGGCGTGGACGGCTAGGCCGGATCTGCTGCCAGGTTGCGGCGTGACCTTCTCGTGTTGTTGTTGCTTTGGCGGCGCCTGAACGCTCGACCTCAACCGCCTCTCCGAATCCACAAGGAACGTTCCCGCGGCGACCACGCGCTCGCCTTCAACGAGGCCCCGCAAGATCGCGACGCGGTCAGAAAGCCTCCGCCCGGTTTCGACTTGCCGGGGTTCAAACATCCCCTTGCTGCGCTCTACGAACACGCGCTGCTCGCATCCCGAGTCAATCAGCGCATCCAAGGGCACGGTGAGTCCCGGCGGCACTCGCACCGGCAATTCCACGTTGACAAACATGTCCGGACGCAGGGCAAATCCGGGGTTGTCCGCTTCGAGCCGCAGCTTCAAAGTCCGGGTAACGGGATCGACCTGCGGAAGGGTGTTACTCACGCGTGCCGAAAAGGTTTTTCCCTGATCGGATCGGGCAGAGTGACACGCGCTATTGTCTCGGGACGGAAGTCGTGCGCTTCGCTGCCAAAGATCTCCGCCACGATCCAGACTGTGCTCAAATCGGCGATACGGTAGAACTCCATAGAGCGGTCGAAATGTTGGCCGGACGTATATGTTGCGCGCCAGAATGAATCCATCGACCGGCGAAATCACTTCAACCGTTTCCGGGAGCTGGTGGGTTTCTGCCATCTGCCTGATCTGCGCGTCGCTCACGCCGAGATTGCGCAAGCGATCGGAATAGCCTTGAATGCTGCTCACCCCTTGCTTGTTCACAGCACCCGCTACGCCTGCCGTGGCAGCCAGGAACCCGGAAGCTACCGCCAGGGTCTCGCCGAGGTACGAGGACGCGAGCTTCTGGTCTTTTTTGACCAGTTCACCGACCGAGTCGTTGCAGGTCTCCGGATAACCCATCCGAACCGGCAGTAATCCGGTAGACGCGCGTTTCTTCGGGAACCACGCGCCCCAGCACGCGGATTTTCTCGCTTCCCGAGGTCTTTTCAACAGCAGCGACGCGAATGCCGAACAACTGCTGTTTGTCGACGTCGACGCCGACGGTTCCGTCGGGCAAAGGCGCTGCGGAAGTGGCGAGCGATGGCCGCAGACAACCTGGTCTCGTGTTTATTTGGCTTTCGACGCGACGGGAACCGGCTTCGAAAACAGCCCTGCGTCGAGCTTGGGATTGATTACTACCTTTTCGATTAGGACTTTCTCCGGCGGAACAGGCGTATCCCTCAGCCCAAGGGCGTTCTTCGTCACCGGGAGAACTCTCGTTTCGAGGACAAACGGAATTTCTAGACCGTTCACGTTGCGGTAATCGCGGTAGTAGACTTCGACGGGATGGTCGGTGCCATCGAGCCGCCGGGGTTGCCCTTCCACCTTGGCCTCGAGGAAGGTCTTCGCATCCACCCATACGTGGGTTACGTCGCCGCTCTTGAAGGTTAGCTTGAGCTTGTACGTATCGCGGTCCTCTACTTTTTCCATACCGTCCAATTCGACCCGCGTGCCCTTGGCCGCGTAATCGACCATCGGACCGTCAAGCTCTGTTTGCCTGGAGGCTATCTTCATTTCCTCGGCCGTGTAGGGCTCCACTTCCAAGCGGTTCAGGAACGGTCTTAGCTTCCAGCCGTTCGTGCCGTCATACACCTGGATCGCCGTTTGTCCTTTGAACTCGAGCTCAACGCGCGTCTTGTGAGGACGCGCCAGATCCATGACAAACGGCAGTTGAACCTCCTCGGCCGGTCGCCCGCGAACCCCCTGCAGGGCCCCTTGGGCGTCTTTCGTTCCTGGGATTCGAACGGAAAGAGCAGCCCGCTGATTCCCCCCGGCGCCCATTTTCCCCGCGAGCGTCATGGTTTCAACCGCTCGCCAGGCTTGCAAACCACCTCTGGCCGCAACGGTCTTTTCGACGATCTGGGCCGCGGACAATGTAGGCACGGTTGGAGACGTACGCGGTTGAGCGTTAAGGGAAAGCGCAAACGCTGTCGCGCTGAGAATTGTCAAAGTCTTTCGGTGCATCTGTGGCTCCTCGCTGGGAAATCGGATACCTAGCTCAGTTGAGTATAAAGCCATCCGAACGATGTTCTTTGCGCTTGCTCAAACTTCGGGAACGCCAGGGTGCGGGGAACGAGAGAAAGGCAGAACTACTCTATGAGTCGCACGGCTCGAAAATGCCCAATCATCTGCGATGCACAATTTCTCCGTCTATCCAAAAGACGCGAACCTCGTCGAAACTGTCCGCAGCAATCGCTATTCCACTGCAAGTCCTGTAACTCGAAAGTGTCCAATTACCACGTCAACCCGGTCTCCGCGGTTTACCGGCCTGCCTGAGTTCGAGAAAGCCATCCAGTAGGTCATACCTGGCTTCGGTGTGCTGGTCTGGCGCATTTTCCCGACGTTTGACACCTCCGGAACCACCAACCTCACCCCGGCCTTCGTATCGATCAAGCTGGGCTCGGACTTCTTATCATTGAGTGCGGCGGCTTTCTCCGGATCTACCACGCGGTAGCTGAATCGGATGATCTCGCCCGACTCCGTGTACTTGACGCGGAACGAGTCAACTCCCCAAACACCTTGGTAATACATCTCCGCCCGTCGCGAGAGCCAATTCGGGTTAGGGCGGGGCTCAGCCGCCGCCACAGAAGACTTCTTGGGACCTGCGGTTGAGTTCTGCATACCTTGAGACGACTGTGAAAAAGCATTCGATGCGGCAACGCTCGCCGCCAGTACCGCCGCGAACAGCACTAGGCTGTTCCTTGAATTGCTATTCCTGAACATCGGCTTCACCATGGATCGCGCACCGCGATTCCTCAATTCAATGCTACCCTACTTCCACGATTGGCTATTTGACCTGGAGCAAAGACCACGTTGGGCTGAATTCTTGCGATCCTGGAGAGCGTCTGGACTGGAACCCGATACCTTGTTGCCAGAGGCTGTGCCACCCCGTTCGCCATGCAGATTCCATAGATCGACCCAATGATCGGGTTCGCCTGCGCGTTGATGGGTTCGGTTATTTGACCTGGCGGGAGCTTATTGCGAGTGATCGAATATAGCTCTTGAGCCTTCTCGGATGCCTTTGAACAGATCCTGCCCGCGGGCGAGGAGGCACTCCCGGCCGCCCACGATCCCTTGGAACAAACCCAGCTGCGTTTGCGGTGGAAAGAAAGCAACGGGTAAGTTGCTGTCTGGTCGCCCGATGACACTGCCAATTCCTGCACCCATAGCCGCCATACCCGCAATCAACCGGGCCCAAGGCGGCCCCGACAAGCCCGGCCGACACATCCGGGTTGACTGGTCGGAGCCAGGTAAGGTTTCGCTTGCGGAGGGAGGGCGGCGTGTCCGCCGCTTCCCCCTTTGATTCTCTATTTCCTTCGCGTTCCGAAAGGTGTCGCCGGCGTGTGCCACTGCTCCGACGAATTGGAGCCGATGGCCGTGAGCTGCGCGGTCGGCGCAGCGAGAGCAGCAGCGGCGGCGCAGCCATTGGTGAAGGTGGTGGCGGTGTTGGCGAAAGTGTTCGTTCCCAGGGCAACCGTCGTAGGAGCGGCATCGACTCCGACCGGAGCATCGTTGATCAGGTTGCCGATCACGGTGGCGGAAAAGCAACCCAGCTCCACCCCGGCAGTCGTGCTCGACATGATGGTATTATTGCTCACCGTGGCGCCACTGGCGCCGAGAAGCACGCCTTGACTGGAGGCCGATACCTTGTTGCCAGAAGCTGTGCCACCATTCCCTAGGAAGATTCCATAGGTCGTCCCAATGATCGTGTTCGTCTGCACGTTGATCTTCGAGAGGTCATAGACGCCAAACACAGAGTTGCTGACGTCGTTCGCGTTAACGTCGCCGTTCACACTATCGGAATCGATGGCGGCGACTGCGGCGCTGGTACTTACGACATTATTTTCTACCTTGAAAGTAAGCGTGGGCATGGTCCCGCTGCCGCCGAAAATCCCCGCCGAGTCCGCGTTGTACACGGTGCTGTTTTGGACCGTTACTGTTTCTCCCGGAGTGTTGGCATTTTCGGCCCAGATCCCCACTCCACAGGTGCTGTCGATCTGGTTGCTGGCCCGAACCCGGTCGACGGTTCCCGAGGAGCCGGAACCGTAGAAGATCCCCGCCAGCCAGACGCTGCAGGACGTGTCGCCGCCCGTGCCGTCCACCGTAATGTTCGTAATGTTCACCGGCCCCGGCCCCGCCTCTTCCACCAGTACCTGCGCCGCCACGGACTCGCCAAACATGCTCACCGCGTTTTGCACCAGCCCGGCGGAGGGCACAGTGATCAGGACCTGATTGGCAGTGCCGGACGTAACGCCTACCAGGGTCAGGGCCTTCGTAATCGCAACCTGCTCAGCATAGGTGCCCGGACACACCTCGACGGTTGACCCGGGCGGTACGCTGCTGACCGCAGCAGAAATGGTTGAGAAGTTTTGAGGGCCGGTCAAGCAGTTTCCAACCTGAACCGTCGAGGCCAGGAACGTTTGCACCGGGAGAACCGACAGAGCCGCCAAGCAAAGCAAATATCTGTGTCGAATCATCGTCTTTCTCTCTCTGTTTCTTTCTCAGGTTCCACTTCCGGAAACTCGTTACTCCTTAGCCGCAACCTCGCTACTCACAAGTTAACCAAACGGGTACGGGCATCCTTACCGGATGCCCGGCCCGTTTCGAGCTGCTTAATTCATTTCAGTGGTTCGGAATCTCGACCGCTCCCACATCAAAGGCTCCATTGCCATCCGGCCGCGGATGCCCGAAGAAATCCGTGAGCGGAGTCGTAACACCAGGGGCGAATCCCGGCGGCACGCAGGGACGAGCATTGGCGGGGCACGGAATGTGGGAAACCGCCGGAGAACCTGCCGTCGGCACGTAGTTGCCGAGCGGGAGTCCACCGCCATAGTTTCCGTACGTCCCGCCGGTTAGCGACGTGTTCGACATCGACAGCGGGCCCCAACTCACGTTGATCCAGTTGTTGCCCTCGTCGACCGTTGCCGATGGTACGAGGCTAAAGAGCGGTTGCCCCGCTAGCGAGTCGGCGATGCCCGGAGGCACCCCAAAGCCGTGCGGTCCTCCGCATCCATTCGCCACGGTGCATTCCGGCGGCACTCGCGAACCGTTGCAGTATTGAGCGATGACAGCCGGGTCGCTGCTAATGTTCCCCTGACCACCGTAGGTGGTCACCGACCATATCGGCTGGAGGGTGAATCCCGACTCGTGGGTGGTCGGCGACCTGTCGCCGCGTACACCGAGGTCCCAATAGGTGACGCCGGCGGAGCACTGGCCAGTGGCTGTTTGGGTCGGAGCGGCTGCGTTGCTAACGGCATCGAACAGCTTGATGACGTTCTGCTGGTTCTGCTGTCCCGTACCCAGGCCCGATATACCGACGTGGAACGAGCGGTTCTGCCAGAGGATGTTGTTATACAGAATCGGGTTCGAGAACGCCGTGCAGCTCGGATGACCCGCAGGGCAGCTGATTGGCGCCACGAAGGTCGTCGTCAGCAACGAAGAATTGGGCGTGCTTGTCACCCCGGCCGACTGCGGGCAGGATGCCGTGTTCGCCCCGGTGGTCCCGCCCATGGTGCAATTCCCCGCGGGGGCGCTGGCCAGGGGCGTTCCGATACTGTTGGTAAGAACGCCCGAGGTGGCGAGGCTATCGTTGTGCATGATGGTGTTGTTGATGATTTTCACGTTCAACGCGTCCTGCAACGATATTCCCGCGCCGTCCCAACCCGCCACGTTGTTGACGATGATGTTGTTGGTAATGGTCACGTCGTGCCAGAGTGCCGCTGTCGCCTGATTGGGGTTGGAATCGGTAACAGTCCCGCCGGTGCCCGCGGTGAGGAGGTTGCGTGGGTCGGTATAGGTGAAAGTCCCCGCCGCTGTGGCACCGTTCGGGCATGTTACCGACGTTACCGACGACGGCGTGCACGTCACTGTGTATGTGCCGTTGTATCCAGCCGGTGTTACTCCCGTAATCGTGACTGTGTCGCCCGCCGTGGGTGACAGCGTACTTGTGATCGTGACCGTCGTCGGTCCCGCCTCAGTTGCGCTAGTAATCGGCTGCGCCGTTCCTGCCGCAGTAGTATCGGTAAAAGTCCCACCGGTGCCCCCGCCGAGGCCGGTGGTCGTGTCGAGATAGGTGAAGAGCCGCGTGCCGACACGGGTCACTGTGAATGTGCCGTTGTATCCAGCCACCGATACTCCCGCAATCGTGACTGAATCTCCCACTGCGGGTAACGTTGCTGTCGCCGGCGTGCGGATTGTCACTGTGTGGGCTTCATCTGCGGCAGTGATCGGATAAATCCCCCCGAAGGTGGCTACCTCCGTCCCGTTGACCTGCTGGAGACGGATGCCGCCGCCGCTGCCGCTATCCGCGGAGTTGCCCTGGATAAGGTTGGCGTTGATCACGAGGCCGGGACCGGTACCGTCGCTCAATCCCGGCGGGCAATCCGCGTCGGGTATAGTGCCGCAGACCGGGTCGGTGTCCGGGGTGCCCTGAATCATGATCCCGCCGCCGTTGGTGGGAATCGTGGGGTTACTGCTCTGGTTGAACACGACCGAGTTGTGTTCGATGTCGCCGTTGTAGATTTCCCCGAGGTGAACCAGGCCTCCGCCCTCACCGGCACTGATGTTGCCGCAGACCCAGTTATAGTTGAACTTGTAGTAGTCGTTGCCGGTGCAGAAGCTCACGCCCCCGCCGCCCGACAACGTGGCGGAGAATAGTTCATCGCCGATCGAGGAATTGTCCGTGATCATGTTGTTGTGGACGTTCGGGTGCAACTGCAAGCACATGGGCAGATGCTGGTTGGTTATCAATCCCGTCCCATCGCTGCACGAGCCGGGCGCGGCGTTGGTGGCGCCGCCCTGGATGTACGGGGGAGCAAATTCGCCCTGGCCGACACTGATGCCGCCCGAGAGCGTTCCGGCATTGTTATAGATACGGTTGTTGGCGATTTCGAGGAAATGCGCCCAACCGTGCACAAAGATCCCGCCGCCGCCCTGGGAGCTGTTGGTGATCGTCAACCCATCGATGCTCGAGGGGTTGCAGATGAAGTTGCTGGGGAACGGGTTAGTCGTGACGGTAGTACTGGTGTGACACAGGGGGTTGGCATCGCCCAACTGGAGACCAGTCGCGGGGTTACTCACCACTCCCGTCAGCAGCGTGGTGCCGGCTGGGAACGCGCCTGCCTCGCTGCCGTCGTTCCAGGGAATCTGTCCGTGGAAATCCACCCCTTTGCCCAGCACCGTAATTCCGGCTCCTTCATAGGCGCCCATCAGCGAGGGCTCTTGCAAGAGTTCGGCCAGGTTGCCGTTCAGGGTGGCGTCCCAACCTACGGTAGCCTCGAGCGGCAACCGGTCAATCTGCGGAACGTTGGGCTGCGCGGTGAAGTTTTTCCAAGTCGTCTCAGGACAACTGTAGGTCCCGCTTCGATCGTAAGGATTTGCGCCGCCCGCCGCCGTGTATGGCACACCCTGAAGCGTCAAGCCGAACAGGCAATTGATATGCCGGCGCCAGGGATCGAGCAGTTTGCCGGCGGGAATGGCATTGGCATTGATGATGGTCGAAGCGGCGCCAGCGCCTTGCAGCCGGACGGGCTTCCACATAATTAGCATCTCGGTGTGAGTAGCGCCACTCTTGGCAGCACCGGTAGTCGTGCACGCAACTGTGGCACCTGTGGTGCTGGTGCACGTCGGGTCGACAATGATCAGGTCGCCCGGAGCCGCGGCGTCAATCGCACCCTGGATCGTGCCCGAGGCGGCGACGTGGAAGGGCGCTTTGCCGCCCACGGTGACGCTCACTGCGTCCACCGACTGTCTGCCGTTGCCGGCCGTGACGACCAGTTGACCGCAACGTGCCTGCGATCCACCGTATTGCGCTTGCTGCTGTATGGTGCACAGCGGCACCGCAGGGGTTCCCGGCAAGCCACCCGGTACAGTGGCCGTGATTGTTGTGTCACTCCAACCAGTGATGATCGCCGCAGCGCCACCGATGGTAACGCTCGACGCAGTGTTGCAGGTTGTGCTGGTCGCACTTGGGGCCGTGCAGCGTGCCCCAAACCCATAGTGGCGGCTAACGGTCTTACAATCGAAGGGCGCCACTGAGGCCGAGGGCCCGGCGTAAGCAAAGTTGTTCACAGCGACATCGGCGCCGGTACTCGCGATCGTGCAAGTGCTCGAATTCGCCACGGTCAGGTTGCCCAAGGCGGTGATCGTCAGTGTGTGACCGGCGGCACTCACCCAGGGTCCAATTCCGTCGCCATCCACCTCGCTGATGGCTGGCGTGGCATCCGGATAGGCGCAATCGGGATTGTTGTACCCCGCGCCCACGAAAGCTTGCGTGGGCACCACGGGCGTATCGAGGTAAGTCGTCGTGCCCGGCATGTACGGCTCTTCGTAGCAGAAATCGCTGTAGGCCGGGTTGTACAACGGGTCGTTGATCATCTTGCCGAATGTCGGGCTGGTCGAATTGGTGTCCAGGATCGGCCCGTAGTCGTTCATGCATTGCACCATCATCGAGGGCGAGTATCCCGTGATGTTGGGCGGGTTCACGTCCCAGCTCGAAAAATTCAAACCGTCATAGATCCCCCAGTGGTCAGAATACACGCGCGAGACTTCGTTTCCGAGATAGTCGCGCGTCGAGACTGGCAGGTTGGGCGGGGAAAACTTCTCGCCGAACTGAGGCGCAAAGGGATCAAATTCGGAAGTGAAATCATCCGTGATCACGCCGGTGAAGTGGGAGGCGATGTGCGTCGAGGTGAAGACGTAGAACTTCGCACTCACCGACATCTGGTCGGGCAGGGTCACTTCCTTGCGGTCGCACAGGGGACGAGCAGCGCCGGCAAACGGAGCAGTTTCCTGCACCTGCGGGAACATACTCAGGTAGTCGGGCACCACGCGCATCTCGCCCACGCACGGCCATACTGGATCCTGAAAGCCGGGGAAAGCCGGGAGTGAGAGTTGATTCCCATACCCCTGGGACGTAGTCGCGTTCTGGTAGTTGGTGGGGTTGTAGCCGGCGCCGCTTTCGTCGTAAAGCGAAGCCACCGACGCCTGGTCGGGAATGATGAAGATGGCGCCACCCAAGCCGCCGAACTGTACATTAGCCGGGGCGATGTAGTTGTCGCCGATCAGGAGGTTCTTGTCTTCTTCCTTCTCGACTTCATAGCCCGGGGGCAGGATCACTTGCACCACGTACTTGCCGGGTGGCAGCATGGGCGTGCCGACCCTATAGGCATCAGTGGTGTCAGGGTTCGCCACGCAGATCGTGCAGTTGGTCCCGGCTATCGTTGGGGCCGCACCGGTGATTGGGTTGATGTAACCTGCGGGCGTGATCTGCTTTCCAGTCGTCGGGTGGATGCCGAGGACGCTCGGGAACGAGTACATGCCGTCGAAAGGCGCCGGCTGGACCTGGTTCCAGATGTGCATGGCGTCATAGCATTTGTACTGCGAGTTGTACGGCAGAGGGCCCTGCGCAGGCCCGCCGTGCAGGGAGTTGTAATAATTCAAGTAGTTGGGTTGGTCAAACAGCGTGAAGAAGAAAAGGTCGGCGTTGGCGCCAGTAGCCGTTCCTTGGCCGGGGCAGCTCATATAGGGCTTTTGTCCTGCCCCTGTTCCGGAGCCGGCGGCGCTACCCGGGTAGAACCCTTGCGCCCAGTCGTCCCAACTGCTGGTCTGCGTCGTATCCACCAGCTTGAGAGTCGCGGTCTCGCCATCCGCCGCAAAGCCTTCCTGGTAGAGGTTTATGGTGACGCGCGGCACAGCGGGCGACCACGGCTGCTCGACCATTTGCGAGGCGTCGTCAAAGGGGCGCGTGGCGGCATATTTGACAAGTCCATGGAGAAGCGGTAGTTCCGCCGGCGGTGGGGTTGTACAGCGGATTGGGCACGGTCACGCAGAAGTTTGTTGCGCTTGCGGGTAGGGCTGGGTTGCAGCTCGCAAAGGGTGCTTTGCCGAACTCAATCCAGTTGCCCTGGCTTGTTTCGCCCGACCAGCCCTCCGCGGCAACCCACGGCGGGTCGATGCGGCCGGTGGAAGCGGTTGACGAGCTGGGGATCGCCGTGCCGGCTGCGAACGTAGCGGCCTCAGCCTTGCAATCGGCTTTGGCGCAATAGACCGCGCCAGGTACAGACAGGTCGGCGGGCAGAGGAACCGCCTCGTAGGTGTTCGCCAGGAAGTTGTAATCGGTCGAGGTGCCGCAAGGCCGGCCCGCCCGCCCGCAGTACGTCGAGCCGTCGGCCGGTCCGCCCGCGTCGTAAACAGTGTGGATCCCGGTCGTCTTATAGCGGCCCGAATCCGCTGTGACGACATACCAATTGAACAGCGGGAACGTCTCGTTGAAACTGGCAACGCCGTCGAAGTCCGTCGTCAGAGCGTTGGCCCGACTGCCGTCGCGGTAGCGAACAAAGGTATAGACCAACGGAATCCCGATCTCGTCTGCGTCCCGGATGCCATTCTTGTTATCGTCAACGAAAGTGCGAGTGTAGACATTCGCCTGCCACTGCTGGGCGCCAATCTGCCCCATCTTGAGGTCGGTAATGCCGCCGGAGCAGGTGGTCGCGGGCGGCGTGGGGACGCAGCCCACGTTGGCCGGCGTCGAGAGGCCATCAATGATCTGGTCATTCCACTGGTCGCCGAGGGTCAGTCTCCAGTTGCCGCCGGGAACGCCGGTAAACTTGAAGTTCCCGTTGGCGTCGCACTTGGTGAACATGAAGTCTTCTGCGTCCGGGTCTCCCAAGCTCACCCAGCACTGGGTCCAAGCGAGGGCATCGCGCGAGCCGCTGGGGTAGAGTCTCTGGTCCGGTGTCCGGCTAAAACGCTGGACATCCACCTGCCCTTCAATGATGTTGGTGCAAGGGCCGACAGCACCGAAGGTGCCGGCACAGACCGCATCGTGGCGGTCATTGATGATCTTCGGATTGACAAAGCCAATGCTCACGTGGTAGCCGGCAGGTCCGTACTCCTGGAAGTAGCCGGGCTCCCCAACGCGGATGAAAGAATCGTGGGGATGCTGTCCATCCAGAGTGTTGGTCTGGAGCCATTCTTCCCCGCGCGCAATCCGGTCAGCCCCCGGGTAGGCTTGGACGCTGAATTTGTCCGCCATGAGATTGGCAACCACCGCCTGGCCTGCCAGCGGAGATAGAGTCTTCCCATCGGATTCATACTTCGGGCAGGTTACGATCCTACCCGTGATGCCCGCCTGCGTGGGATCCGTAGTGGCCTGCGCCGAGACCGGACACGCGTCAAGCCCCGTAGCGGGATCGGTGGTTCCCGCCAAACTGTTCGACAACGGCTGGTTGAACATGTCGTGGGTGTCCTGGCCGGTCACGTCGCCGAGTGAACCATAGTTGTCCCACAGGATGATTTCGAATCCGCCCAGACCGGGCTCGTTGGCCGATAGAACGTCGATACCGCCCCCGGCATCCTGCTCGCCATTGAGTGGGAAGTCATCTTCAAACACGATCAATGAGAGTTTGCCTGTTGGAAGCGGAGTGGGCACCACCAGCACCGTTACGGGTGCGAAGGCAGTGGTGCTGGTTGAGGTACACCCAGCCACTAAAACGTTGCAGGCCGGAGGAACCTGAGCGCCGCCCATGGTGTGGCCGCAGCCGAGATCACCAGGATTTGCACCGGTCGATGTACAAGTGGGCTGGCCAGCGTACGCGGGGAAGGGGTCGCCCGCATCGCCCGGCAACACCGAGATATAATAGCGCTTGCTGGGATCGAGATGGACCGAGCTCGGCAAAGAGGCTGTCGTTCCGCCGGTGGTTCGATCGACCGTCGTTCGGCAAGCGCCATTGCCCAGGTCACAGGCGGCCGGCACGTGCTGGCCGAAGGTCGCTGAACTCGGATTGGTATCCAACACGGTCTGGCCGCTTTCGCACGACTTCGCCCCCGTGCAGCCTGTGGCCACATAATCCATAGTGCTCGTGTGGAACTGAACCCCTTGGGTGGGGATGGTGCTCTGGCCCGAGGGGCCCACAACGTGGGGGCAGCCCGGCGCGGTAATGCTGGCGTTCGTTGTGCAATTGGGATCTACCCAGAAGGTCTTGTCTTCTTCAATGATCCAGCGGTAGTCGGTAATCTTAGTTAATCCGCTGATGCAGGTGCTGTCGCCATTGCAACTATTGTAAGCCTGGGCATCCACCACATTCACCGTGAGATTGCTGGGGGCCGGGAAGTTGATGGTCACCGTTCCGGGGGCGCTCGACCTACCCTGGGAGTTCTTCACGGTGTACGAGAAGGTGGCCACGGTCGCCGTTGTGGGCGCTGGGCTGAGGGACACAGTAAACCCACCCTGGGCATCCACAAGCAGGGTTCCGCCAGCGATTGTCGGCGCGGGGGAGGTGACAACGGTAAGAGGAAGGTTGTTCGGGTCTGTGTTCGGCGCGAGGAGGCCGGGCGACGCAATCTTCAGGTACGTGGCCGACTTCGCCGTGTAAGACTGAGCAATCGCGGTGGGGTTTCCGGTAAGCGCTGAAGCACCCAGGGTCACCGTGGCGGTTAAAGCGGAGGAGGAACAACTCGCCGCCGTCGCGCCTGCCGCCGGAGTAAAACCATTGTTGGCGCAGTAGGTGAAACTGTCTGAGGTCGCTGTCGAGCCGGCGTTGGGTGTATACGTAAACGTTCCGTTGGCGTTGAGGGCCACCACGCCGCTGGCGGCTTGCGTGAGGAGTGTCACGCCGTAAACATTAACGTCGTTGGCGATCACTCCTTTGGACGTGTCCGATACTGTGAACGTCTGGCCCGCAGCCAGGGAATTATACGTATCCGCGTTGGCTTTCGCGGCCGCGAACACACCCGTGCCTGCTGCCGCCGGGAGTAAGGAGCCATTGACACCGATATAGGCCAGCATTCCGGCATCACGCGCGGAAGAATTGGCCGACAGGCTCAACTCGCGATCGTACACCGGAAGAGCAGGCGCCGTCGTACTGGTCGGCGCATTGATCATCACGTCAAAAGTCTTGCCCGCGGCCATAAAGACGTCGGTCTGTACACGGGGAGCCACGGGAGCGGTGGTGGCGCCAGCGGGAGCTACGCCGGGGATGACGTTGCCATCTTCCGCAATCAAGGTGAATCCACTCACCGTGGCAGCCGCACCTGCTCCGGTGAAGCCCTGTGTTAGCGAGCCGACGATCGAAGGCACGTGCATGCGCAGGCCGGCATTCACCATGCGCACGAGAACGGTGCCGGTGATTCCGGTCGTGACTGGTGCAGGAGGTGTGCCACTGACGCCAGCCGAAGCCGCGAACAGCGAAGCCGTCGCATTGGTCTTGTTGAACGCCAGCCCGTCGATCAGGTAATAGAACGGCGTGTAGTTCACCGCTGGGGGATAGCACGTGTTCGCAACCCCCACAGGCGAATTGGGATTGCCACACGCGCCGATGTGGCCGTCCCACACCTTGGTCTCGCTGAAACCAGCGGTGCTGACCGCAGTGTTGACGGCCTTGTTTTGCACTGGGTCGATTTCACTAAACTCCAGTGGAAGCTCGGCATTGTAAGGCACCGCAGGAGCCGTTCCGACGGCGGGATACGCTGTGCCCGGTGTGCTGCCTGACGGCGCAGTCGTGACCACCAGCATGCCGATCAGCCCCATGGGGACCTGAATCGAGGGATGCGTGCCCGACTCGAGCAGGTAGGTGCCCGGCTTGAGCGCGGGCCATGTCAGCGCCGCGCAGCCGGCGACAGGCCCTGTTGTGGGTGCTGTGCAGGTCGCCGTTGTCCCTGCCGCAATTGCTGTCACTTCCGCGCCGAATGACTGCACGCGCGGCCCCTGGGTTGGCGGATAAGCTCCTGATACGGGACTTGTAGCCGTTTGCGGGCATGGGACGCCCGGCGGAGTGTTGGTGGGGTCGGCGATAAACCAAGTGACGCACCCCTGCGCGTTGGAGTGGTCGGGACTCGGCGTGGCCGTTCGCTGCGCTACAACGCCGAGACCGCCGCCCACTTGCCCGACGATTATGATCGAGGTGGGAATAGCATTCGCGGTCGTGGCCCCCGTCGGGGTGAACGAGAGGTTGTTGGTGAGACTGATGGTCAAACTCGTCGCCCCGGGAACATAGGGAACGGTAATCATCACAGGGGACCAAGTAGACGGCACTGTCGCCACCGTCGACACCGACGAGGGATTCAATGCCCCGCACGTCGCGGCCGGAGCGGGATTAGTAGCGACAGCCGTGCCGCAGAAATACCCCCACATCGGCACCGTGGTGCCGTCCGGCAAGGTCGTCGTCGTCGGCGCCGCCGTTAAATTAACGGTTTGCTGGCCGAAGCTTGCGCTCACGCCAAACAGGAGGATAGAGGCCGCTAGCACGGCGGCCTTCATGATTGCATTGGCTTTGAAGTGGCTGGTTCGCATCGTTTTCTCCGTCAATCTAAAGTCGTCTTTCACCGTCAGCTCACAGCGACTCATCAATCACAAATTCCCGGGAATCCACCAGCATCATCATCAGCATGCCGCCGGGGAAGACATTGTTCGTCGTAATCTCGCGCTCGTTATGCGAGTGCCACATAAACGCCCAACCGCGCTCGCTGGCTGGGTTGGCCTGGGTGTTGGACGGAAGCAATGTGGTGCAATTGGCGCTTGGGGGGTTGGGCGTGCCGTAAGGGTTAGCCGCACAGGTCGGCATCGCCGCCCGCAGGCTCGCATCCGGACCCAGGTAGGGAGTGCCGCCGTACCATTGGCCATTCGTCAAAACGTTCGGATCGGGAAGCGTTGCCGGGCCGCCCGCCGCCACATCCCCGAAGGGGGCCACTTGCACCGGCTTGTTGTGGTCCTGGCACCACTCCATGAAGTTGACCGCGTTCGGCGCGCCCGAGTTGTAGCCGTTGGCGTCTGGAGTGCACGGAAGCGTGGCCAGAGGGTCGTTTGTACTAGAGACAGGATGGTGACCGTACGGGTCCCAGTTCAATCCCCGGCCCGTAAAGTAGAAGATCCCGTCGAACGCCTCGCCCGGAGTCGTGTCCGTGTTGAACATCAGTAGCCCGGCAAGCGGGGGTCCCGACGCCGCTGTGCCTCCTGGCGTGTTGTACGAAATGGTGTTGGCGATGGCGCCGCTCAGAACCAGGTTCCCATCCCGCGCCAGGATGCGCACGTGGTTGGCGTGCTCGTGGAAGGGATGTTGCCAGCGCCCTTGGCCGATGGTGCGGATCAGGGTCAGCTCGCCCGGATGCATGTGCGGGTTGCCGTTGTAAGGCTGGTGCGGATACTCGCCGGCAAAGTTGGGGTCCATGAGGTCAGGCATGGAGCGTCCATTGATCAAGAAGTAGGCAGGGTGGTAGGGCTCAGTCTGTACGTCGAGACTACATCCCGCACTACCGACCGTGCAGTTGGCCCGCGCCGCCACCTGCGCCTGCGCCTGGCGGTGAATCCTGGTATCCATCTCGGCCCACTGGAACAAATATTCCCGGTCGTAGCAACTCCCGGGGTGATCGTAGGCAGCCTGCGAGAGCCGGAAGTCCGTTTCTCCCCAGTGCGCCTCCGCGGCCAGGTTCGCGGCATGGTAGCCGGTTGTGCAGTTGGCGGGGACGCTGGCCGGAAGGACGATCACGGCGCCGTAAAGACCCATCTCGATCTGAAGGTCTCCTTGCGTCCCGCTGTAGTAAGCATGCGTCCCGGGCGCTGAGGCAGTGAACGTGTAGGTCACTGTACCGCCCGGCGCCGCCTCGCACGTCAACAATCCCTGTTGAGGCGCCCCAGCTGCAGTGGACGCAGGACAGGTGGTGGTGACGTTGAAGCCAGGGAACAGGATCGAGGTATTGCCGGCTGCATTGGGCAGACCATTCAGCAGGGTGACCGTGACCACAGCGTTCTCGTGGACGATCAGCGTGGGGCCGGGCACCTGCATCGTTGGGCAAGTCTGCCCATTCAAGGTCGGGGCAAAGCCCGCGGGCGTCCCATTGCAACCGTAGCCCCAGGAGTAAACCGCCTCTCCATCGGGCTGGTTGAGATAGGCCTGTTGCGCCGTCAAGTTAAAGGTCGGGCCGGTGATGCCGGGTGCGGCAGCAAAAGCCGTGGCCGAGAGCGAGAACACCAACACTATCGGCGCGAGAATGTGTGCGACTTGCGAAATTGCTTTTTTCATTGTCATCTCCCTCATTGCCGCGCTCCTAGTTGCAGGTGTTACCGAATGTGTTGCCGCCCGTGACGCTCGTGCAGATATGTACTTCAGTCATCATCCCGCCGAAATTTTCGGCGTCATTCGACAGGTGGTCGAGATTGGGGGAGTAGACATAGAAGACGCTCCCCGCCGGATAGAGCCGTGCAGCGCAGCCCACAGACCCGCAGCCTGCATCGCTGGCATCCAGAATCACATCAAGCGACTCGCCGCCGCCCAGCGTGATGGAGTTGGTGTAGAATTCGGTGTTCATTCCCCCCTGGTCCCGCAGGAGCTTGGCGTTGAACCCGACCTCTTTCATGGGAACCCCCAGCGTCTGCAGGGTGTGATATTCCGAGACGGACAGGTTTACGAGGCGCAGCGCCGCCCTGCCGCCCGCCGGAATGTTAATGATGGCCGGCAGCGGCTGCGAGTAGTGCATCTGGCCGTCGCTCGACACCGTAGCCTGTGGCCCGGCCGCGACCGTGTCGGGGTAGCTCCGCCCGTTGAGCAGGAAGTATTTGTCCTTCATGTCCACAAACATTTCCGGGTTGAACGTCATGCCGACAAAGTGGAAATTGGGGTCAAAGCCGTGCATCTGGATGGGGTACTCAACGTCATAACACGTCGAGCCGTCGCCATCGTTGTAAACATAGTTAGGGGTCAAGCCTGGTGCGCTGGCGCCGCTGCAAAGCGTGTTGGCGGCCGCTCGAGTCGCCGTGTTTGCGGTGGCACCGCCGACCGGCAGGGTGGCAGAGCACAGGATATCCGCAGCGGGGCTGCATGCCGTGCGCAGGTCCACCGTAGGATTCGTTGCGGGCTCGGAGATCCCATTCTGGTACCCAAGATAGGTATAGAGGCTGCCGCCGCTCGGCACCCGGTCCTGCCGGGGACGCACAAAGAGCTGCCCCACCATGCCCATCTGCAAGTGCTCGGGCGGGGTGATGTGGCAGTGCCAGAAGTAAGTCCCGGCGTCAGGGGCGAGATAGTAATAGGTGAAGCTGGCGCCGATGTTGATGGCCACCGAAGCGTCAGGGACTCCATCGTAGAACGAGGAAGCGTTGGGGTAGCCGTGGAAGTGGACGGTATGCTGCTCGAACAAGTCCGGGCGCATAATCATGCCCACGTTGGTAAGGGTCAGGAAGAACTCGTCGTCCTCGTCGAAGGCAGCCAACGGCGCCGGAATATTGCCGTTCATCACGCCCACATCGATGATTTGGCGGGGGTCGACGTGTCCATCGTTCGCCGGAGCAACCGCCGCGGCGGTGCCGGCGTTGAAATTGCCGACGTTGGACAGCCCTGCGCCGCCTGGGTCGCTGTACTGGAAGGCAAAGCCGACGAAACCACTCCCATTGATGACCAAGTCAGGAGCCAGACCGCCGTTATCTACACAGGTGACAGTGTAAGTGCCCAGAAGGCCCGCCGGCGTGGGGGTGCCCCCGATCCCGGTGGAATGAGCATCGTTTGCGATGACGACCTGCGATCCCACGGAAACGCCCAGCGGCGAGTCCGTGAAAACCGTTACCGTGTTGGCGCCAGGGGCGCAGTGGGGGGCGGCGAGGGGGGTGGTAAGAGAGCCCGCGATGATGTCGGTCACGGTTACGATGTTCGGGATGTCGGGGGCTAGACCCACCGCGCCGTTCCACGAAAACGGCGGCACCACGGTACCTGTAGTCACTCCGACGCCCGGCGCGTTGCCGGCCGTCGCCCCATCGGTCGTGGCGGGGTCACCGCGCGTCAGCGTGCCTGGATACGGGGTGTTAAAAACGCTCGGGACCTGAGTGCTCGGATGGCCGGCGGCGACGTCCGCGAGCCCGGAGAGCGGGCCGAAGGAGAACATGAACGTCTGCGTGCCGTCGGCCTCGGTCATGTAGCCGTCACCGCCCGAGATCTGCTGGCACTTGATCGCGCCATTCACGGTCCCCGAGGTCGGCGAAACATACCCGTCCTTGTTCGTCGTAAATTGCGTCGGACCGTTGTAGGCGGGTTCCGAATTGTTAACACCGGCATTGGTCGGATCCGGATGAGTGATGGTGCTGGTCGGACATTGCACGCGGAACGATTGGGCAGTCGCAATCGCCGGCGCAAGACTGAGAGCGAGTACGGGGAAAAAAATCTGGTAGAGCTTTCTCACGGCAGTATGACCTCCTGTGCTCGAGTCACAACGGCAGCCCGGCTTGCTCCGCGCGCGTTCGTACAGACAGGAGTCATAGAGCTAGGCAGCCTTCCTAAAAGTAAGTGCTGTAACTTTACGCGGCCCTGACGGCTTTTCTTTGTCGCACAGCAACAAAGCGTAAAATTTGTAAAAGTTTGTTAGGTCCTTCTAAAGGAGCACCGGGAAGCTCGCAGGCACACTCGGGCGCAAGATGGGGGGGCAGACTTCGACGCAGAATCTTCGTTCGAGTGGATGGGCGCTCGAGGTACGGGAGGTTCTAAAGCTACTACAACTAGTTTTGCCCCGTCGCTTTTTGATTCTGTTGTATCTGAAGCTGCCTACGCTGCTCGTACATGCTCTGCAGCGTTTGAATCATCTGGTGAGGATCAGTTGGTGGAGCTGGGCTCAGAGCAGCGCTGGCTGAATTGCCCGGAGTATATTGCAGACTAACCGATGATGCGCCCACAGGAGCTGCAGGCGGAGCGTCTGCTGCGGCAGGCGAAGCGGCTGGTGCTGGATCGGCGGAAGCAACAGACTCGCGAGGAGGATTTTCAGAATCCGTTGCCTCCCTTGGCTCTGCGCTCGTGCGTGCAAGTCGCGTGGCTTCTCTTTCGGGCAACCCCGGAGTCTGCGGAGCAGTGGACTTGCTGCGCTGGGTTAACAACACACTCTGGATGCCGTCCGCATCGCTTTCCGAAGCTTGAATCACATAGTTGAATTCCGTGCCGTCCAGCAAGTCGCGAAGGATGCGGCGGGCCGGCCCTGGACCGAGGTGGACCCAGATGTGCTGATCTGCAACACCTGCGGGAAGATCGATGTCCGCGCCCAAGGCGCTGCGCAGGGCTTTCATGACCTCGGAAAGCGCAGAGTTCTCGGCAATAATCGTGAGTTGTCCATCCTCGTAAGTGACCTGCGGGGGCTTGCTCGTCGGCGGTGCGACGGCCGTGGGGCTAAGCTGCGGCGCGGGATGCGCGGTTGCTTCCTGCGGTTCACCTGAAATCTGCTCCGAGGACGCAGCGAGCAAAGCAATGTGCTCAACGCCATTCGTCGTTCGGTCCAAGGGAATCCTTCGAGAAGATTCTGCTGCCTTACCGGCGGGAGCAAAGGCAATCGCCAACGCGACCACAACGATAAGCTGCTTCGACGCCCAAGCATGATGCTTCATGGAGAGTGCCTTTCCTGCCGACAACCCGGGACCTTGTACGTCACCTACCTCTGGCGGAATGCGGCTTTGCCATTCACTCCGCACACCTTTGATGCTGCTCTTTACGCGCTTCGGGCTCTTTGCGATAGAGCAAAGACGCCCGAGGGTTGCTTTGCTTCAGAACCTGGCTATAGAGCCACCAACCGGGCAAGGGAACCGGCGATCAACCAAGACCGCTAGCAAAGCGTTAGGGCTAACCTCGTGCATCTGACGGCAAGCGCAAATTTCTGGCCGAGCAAGCGGATGGTCTCTCGCGAGGCTTGCTCACTCGATTTGACCGAGCTCGACAAGAGCTTGAAAGTTGCTGACGCTCACGGCTTCCCGTCGCGTGCTCACAATGCCTCGTTGGTTCCACTCCGAGAGCAGCCTGCTCACGGTAAACAAGGTTGTGCCGGTCAATTGCGCCAACTCCTCCCTCGAAAGCCTAATCTCGAGTCCACCGAACCGGCCCAGTTGATTTTGGAGTCGGATCAGCTGATGACTCAATCGCACGGAAACTTTTTCCGTAGAAATTTCGCGGTATCGTTCTTCTAGCTCATGAAGCTGCTGGCAGAGGATCGTCGTGATATTGCGTCTCAGCTGCACCGATCGCTGGGAGAGCGTCTCGAAGACGGCTGCGTCCCAGACCAGTGCGGTCGAAGTTCCCAGGGCCTGCGCCATCGAGCAGTGCCGATCCTGGGGCCGCAATCCCACCGTCCCAACCACTTCCCCGGGTCCTCTGACTCCCAGAATCACTTCCGCGCCACTCGGACCCAGTTGCACGATTTTCGCGCTACCCGACGTCAGCAGGACAACTCGCCGAACCGGATCGCCTTCGAGGAAAATCGACTGGCGCCGAGCAAAGTGCTTTTCATGGGCCGCCGAAGCAATTTCCCGACACTCACTCGCAGGGATATCTGAAAACAAAGGTGAAGGTTTAACCAGGGCTTCCCGGCGTGTCGTTTCACCTTCACTCAGAAAACCTGTCGCGCTTGCGCATACCGCCGCCATCTGTTCCTCCGGTTGGTCTCTGAGCATTGACCATGCCTTTCTATCTCTCTCCCCCCGCGTCCTGTTCCTGGCCGCCTCGGGAGCCACTACGGCGCCAGACGCCATACGTCCAGGACCAACAACAAGAAACGTTGGGGATAACCTTGAGACACGCATAACCTGATAATGCTCGCGGACACTCATTCAAACGGGTCCACGTCCAAATAGACAACTTGCTTTGGAAGGCCCGTAGCACTAAGAGCATGGCAATTCTGAGACCACTCCTGCTCGCGGTGTAAAGCCTTGTTAAACTCCATGGTGCAGGAAGCCGCAGAGGTGATGGCAAGCACGAGATTCACAAGGAGTTCCCTAAACGGGAAACTTTTTGCACAAGAGCAAATTCGGCCTGCTATTCAGTGGTGGTACTGGGTGTACGGCTAAGCCTTATTGCCGATATCTAGGCTCGCGGTCAGCGTCTCCGACGAGCTATCGGTCGGATTGTGCCGGGGCCTTGGCGCTTGGCGCCGTACTTTTCTGCGTCGTAGGTTGCCGTCGCTCGCCGCCTTGGGTGGTGGAGTTGGCTGGCGGAGAGGGCGGCTCCTTAGCCTTGGGGGGCTTGGACTCTTTGTAGCGAAGGCCGATACTGTTACTGGTTCCCACGTCAATCACCTTCAGATCGTCATCGTTAATTTCTTCCGCTCGAACGACATGGGGCGTGATCGCAAAGACAATTTCGTTCTCTTGACGCTCTTTATTTTCCTGCCCAAACAAGTACTTCAAGATCGGTATTTTCGTAAGCCACGGATAGCCGCTCAAGGATTTCGTTTCGCTATCTTCCAGGATTCCGGCTAAGAGGTTGACCTCGCCATCTTGCAGACGTGCTTCCTGGTCGACGCGGCGCTGCCCGATCGTGGGCTGGCTGATTCCGCCGATATTTACGTCACCTGTATGCGTGGAGATCTCGAGCGACATCTTCAGGGTAACGTCGCGACCGGAATGAATGTGCGGGGTGATGTCAATGTTCACGCCAACATCCAAATACGTGAATTGAGTATTGACCAGTGGGCTGATGCCCCCCGCTCCAATACCAGGCGCGAAGGAGCCCGTGGCAATGGGTATCCGGTCTCCAATTTTCAAGGTGGCCTTTTCGTTGTCTAGAGCGCGGACCTGGGGCCTTTGCAAAACCTTGGTATGGCTGTCGGACATGAGCAGCGTGAAGGTAGCGCTTGGAAGGGGGATGACATAGTTATTCCCATTGATGGAACCGATCTTCACAACCGGGCTAGTCGAGCTGCCAGTGGTGCCGCCTGCGGGCACGGGCGTTATGGTTGTCGACGTAGGCACCGTCGTTCCCCAATTATTGATCAGGGTCCGGCTAACTTCCATGACGGCGACGTCGAGGACCACCTCGCTTTTGGCCTTGTCCGCCTCGGAAACAAGCTTTTCCGCCAGGACCAGCTGATCCGGCGTACCTCGGATGGTGATCGAGCTGCGCGTCGGATTCACCTGAATTCGGTTGAGCTCGAGCATGCCTTTTAACGTGCCAACCACTTCCTGCAGTTCAGCAGGTGTCGAAGCATTGCGAAGAAAGAAGGTTTTCATTACGTTGGCTTCGTATTCTTTGCGTTTTCCTTCCGCCGCCACGAAAATGGCGGTTGGCGATATGGGCCGCCAGAAAGTCTTTGATTCCAGTGCAAGCATCTTCAATGCTTCGGGCACCATCACTTCGTTTAATTCCACGGTTACCTTCTGCGGCTTGTAATCCAGGTCAAACAGCACGTTGATTCCGCCGAGCTTACCGATCGCGCGGTAAATAATGTCTGCCGTTGTGGTCATTCGCAAAGTAATAGGAGTATTAGGAGAAGGTTCGAGCTCTATGGGACCTTCGAGCGCCGCTACTTGCTTCGCAAGCGGAGACTCCGGGTTGAGCGCGGGCGGGCGCCCCGTTTCGGCTTGCTTTTTGAGCAATTCTGAAGTTTCGCGCACTCCCTGGGCCGCGACATAATTGGTGCCGTCGATCTCGGCGGCGCGCTGGAATTCCGTCAAAGCTTCCTGCAATTTGAGACTCTCGCGAAGCTTCATGCCATTGGCAACGTGCTGTGCGGCGGCAAACGTTCTGGACCGCAGGTAGGCCGTGCCATACCTAGGTTCTTCGGGTTTTAGGGTGTAGGCCTGCTTGTAGAACTCAAACGCTTGGTCGTATTGCTTGCGGGACTCGGCGCGAACGCCTTGCTTGTACGCGGTGTTGGCCGCGTCCGGATAGGCCGCCGCCGAAAGGGTCAGGATGAGTAAGAAAGCGAATAGAAATCGTAGCCGCATTATTATGTCTCTGCCTCCGAACGTCCGGTGCGGACCCCTCAGACACGCTTGGGCGAGTCCAGCTCTTCAGCACTTGATTAGCACGTTAGCGGCCACTAGAGGAACCAAGAGAGCATTGCGCTGTGCGTCCGGACCACAGCCCCACTGGCCTCGGCAATTTTAGGCGACTGCCCATGCGCGATATTTGCGCGGGAACAAAGAAGCAGGTTTTTGAACTTCGATGGTTGGGTTTAAGGGACAAATCCCTCTATTTATCTTGATGAGACATACAGCCAGTCGAAGTGCACGCCGACCTTGAGCCGCTGACCTGGGGAACCGGCCAGGGCCATGCGCACGACGCGGCTCTTAAAGCGCCATTCGGTGGTCGGCTGACCGGTGATCTCTTCCGGTAATTCGATTCGCAAATCGAGGATGGCCCCTACGCGAAGTTGCAAGTCCGTCTCGACGAGCGCGCCTTGTTCGGAGATGTCAACCGATTTGGCCCTGCGACTTGGGCTCGAGGATCCCCAAACGCGCAGATGCAGGGGAATCCTCAAGCTGTGACGACAACTCGAACGGCGCTCGACAAGGTTGCCTTTATCGCCCAATCCTGGTCCTCCACTGGGCTCAAGGAGGGTGCCCGGCCGTGAAGCGAGCTAGTAAATGGGGCTTCGACCGGGGTTGTCTTTGCTCCCCGTCAGACTCGCCGATTTGGCGCCTTAGAAAGCCGTAGGCTTCCTCGTCGACCTCGAGCTTGCTGCCGCCTAACTCTTCTTGTTCCTGATCCCGGGGCCGTGACACGCTTCACATTCTAGCGGTGTAGGTTTGTAGAAAAGGACCGACTTGCCATCCACTACCTTGACGAGGCTATGGCATTTGTCACAGGCCACGCCCTTGTGGCCGCCGTCCAGCGGAAACTTGGTTTGGCTGTGGTCGAAGTTCGAGGGCTTCCAGCGCTCGGCAGTGTGGCAGCTCGCACAATCGGTCTTCCCTTGCTGGCGAGCGAATTGCTTGCCATGGACATCCGCATGGCATGCTTCGCAAATCAACGGCGTGCCTTTGAACACGATTTTCTTCTCGCCCACAGGAGGTTTATGACAATCATTGCAAGCAACGGTTCGATGCACGCCAAGCAAGGGGAATTTGGTTTTCGAGTGGTCGAATCCCGCCACCTCAACCCATGATCTCGTGTTGTGGCAGGCTTCGCAGCCGAACTTGGTCCCATCCGGCCGGCGGCGTTCCTGCCGATCGCGGAACTCCCCGTGATGCGGGTCCTGGTGACAACCCGTGCAGGTTCTGTCGTCAAAGTAAAACGGAATGATTTTGTCTTTTCTGCCGGCGGCTCCTACTTTATGGCATTCGGCGCAAGTAACGGCGGCGTGCGCTCCGGTGAGCGGGAACTTGGTCTTCCTGTGCTTGGCGATGGTAAACAGAGAACGGTGCCAATCCGCTACCGTATGGCAGCCCTCGCAGCGGTTCTCGAAAGGCGCTTTCGCAAACTGGCGGTCGTGCGGATCTTTGTGGCAGTCCGTACAGGTCGCGAACTTAACTTTGTAAATCGTCTCTTTGCCGGCGGGAAGGTGGCACTTGTCGCATTCCACTTTTGCGTGCTTTCCTTCCAGCGGATACTTGGAAGTCGCATGTTCCGTGACGCCAAACAGGGAAGGCTTCCATCCCTCCACTTTGTGGCATTCGGCACACTCGCCTTTTTTCGGGCGACCGGCGAACTGGCCGTTATGGATGTCCTTGTGGCAGTCCGTGCAGTTGGAAAACTTGAGCGGACGCTGGAACTCCCCTTTGGCGTGGCAAGCAACGCAACTCACCTTCATGTGGGCGCCCAGGAGGGGATATTTTGTCTTGGAATGGTCGAAGGAGAACTCCGGCAGGACCTTTTTCCATCCTTCCGTGGTGTGGCAATCCTCACATCGTTTTTGCTTAAACGCTCCATGGTGCGGGTCCAGGTGACAATCGGAGCAGTTCTGAAACTTCATGCCCCGGAAACGGACTTCCTGAGGCATCTCCGGCTTATGGCACTTTTCGCAAAGCACCTGGAGATGCTCGCCGGTGAGCGGGTATCGCGTCTTGGAGTGGTCGAAATTCTTGGTAGTCTTGGCCTCCTTCCAGTCCTTTACGTTGTGGCAGTTCTCACAGTCCTTGCCAAGCCGGCCTTTGTGGTAGTCCTCATGACAGGCCATGCACTTGGTCGATGCACCGAGATAAGAGCCGGCCGGATCCTGTCGTTTCAGGAGTGCGCGGATCTCCGGGAGCATGTGCGAAGGGGTGTGGCACTTTTCGCAGTCGACGCCGGCATGTTTGCCCTCC
Source organism: Acidobacteriota bacterium (assembly GCA_003223215.1). Lineage (GTDB taxonomy): Bacteria > Acidobacteriota > Terriglobia > Acidiferrales > UBA7541 > Acidiferrum. The sequence goes on along the minus strand of QHYH01000090.1, from coordinate 91,113 downwards.
AAGGGATATCCGGTCAGACGATGATCGAACTGTTTTTTTGACGGCTCCCAGTGAATCAGCGAGAAATTTTCGCCGTTATGGTCCAAATGGCAGCGAACGCACTCTTTGCCGTTGGGATTCTTCATCTCGAGCCGCGCATGGTATCCCGTGTTTTCCGAAAGCAAACGCGCGATTTCTTTGTGGCATTCCAGGCATTTGAACGTGGGTGTGCTGGCACCGAACTGATGGCAGCTTGCGCATTGGCTCGTGCCACTCAGGGACTGATGGGCCTTGGCCAGCGGACCGGGCGAGATTTGGGACTTTCCGGGTGAAGCGGAAAACACGAGCGCCGCAAACAGGAGAGAGAGCCTGATGACGGCGAGAAGGCTCCGGTCGTGGGAGGGACCGCTTGCGATTTGCTCACACGTGGCCAACTCGACCCTCCTTGGTCGTCATTTTCCGACCGAGAGCGTACCACCATAACATGCGATAGAGAATTCTCACATTTTCCTCGAGTGTCCGTTTCTCCAAACGCCCGGTCCGAGATGGCACTCGATCGTCGACGGGCTAGCAACGGGGCGGGCTTGGCAAGAGACATTCTCGCAGATAGCAACTTTCGGGAGACCTGACCAGGGGAACAGTTAACTCTTGCCCCTCCTGTCAGTTGACCGGCCATGCTTGGCCACTGGACGCTATGGATAACGGGTGAGCGCTCTAAGGACGACCGATGATGGCTCACCCTGCACTCGGCGGTACCACGAGATGTGAATATCAGGATCACCGTCCGGGGCAATCTCATTTTGACACAGGGCCGGGGTCTTCCGAAATTCCCCACGTAAGCCTCGAGCGTTCTCGTGAGTTGCCGCAGGTTATTACCCTGTTCTTAACCTGACCTTGCGTACAGATGACAGTTTGCGCTCCGGAGCGTAAGCTACGCGCATGTCGGATTCCGCACCAATCGATCTTCGCAGACGTTACGCGCGACCGGGCGAATTCGAGGGCCCGAATTCGGTTCTCGAATCGAATGCGTTCAAGCAGCGCCTGGGCGGACAATTGAACTCCGAGCGCGCGAGCTCTCCCCCTTCCTCGCGTGAGTTACCCGTCGAAGCGTCGAACCCTGTCCCGAGAGAACCTGCTCCCACAGGGAGTCAGGCGCGGTCGAGCGTGGCGCGCGACCAGCAGCCGCAAAGCCCTGTCCCCCCTTCGCGTGAATTGCGCGCCCGCGAAGTGTCGAACCTCATCCGCAGAAACGGCACAGGGAACGGTGAAGCGCGCTTGAGCGTGAACGTCGAGCATCCTGGCAGCGCCCTCCTTTCGCGTGAAGTGCGCGGTCAAGAGTCTCACTTCAGGAGAAACCCCGTCCCCCTAAAGAGTGAAGCGCGCTTGAGCGTGAATTTGCACCAGAACGCTAGGGCTGCTGTCCCCGTTTCGCGTGAGCTCCGCGCCGGTGGAGAGTCGCAACCGAGAAACCTCGCCCCCGTAAAGAGGGACGCGCGCTTGAGCGTCGACTCGCACCCATACCGCAGAAGCCCCGCGCCGCCAGCCGCGAGAGAGGCGATCCCGAGGAGGAGAACCTCCGCGCGTTTTGAACTTTTGCCTGAACCGGAGCCGCGCTGGAACCTGATCGGTGTGAGCGCGGCCGCGCAATTGGCCTTCTTGGGTCTCCTGCTCCTAAGCCCGATGATTTTCCCCCGGCAAATGGAGACGGCGCTCCGATTTGATGTTGTGCAGTTGATGCAACCGGTCACACACATTGAGATCCCTTCGACAACTCCACCGCCACCTCCGCCAAAGGCGACACCTAAAATCCAGCCGCGACCCAAGCCGATAGTGCCTAAGCCTAAACCGGTGGAGGTTGAACCGCCGAAATTGAATCCCAGGCAGCCGCATGTTTTTCTGGTTCTGAAACCTCAACTGCCGAAGGCTCGCAAGGTGGAAGCGCAGCCGGTGGAGCTCAAGCCGATGTTTGCGCAAGCGGAGATTGTGCTGACCTCGGGCCGGCCAAAGCGTCCGCAAGAAGAGCTCAAAGCTCCCAACCTCCAGCCAATGCGTGCGAAGGAAGAGATCAAAGCTCCCAGCCTCGGCTTAGGTAGTCTGCCGGCGACGGTGGTGGCTGCCGCCAGCAAAGTGCAAACGGGCGGCTTTGGCGACCCCCATGGAATTCGCGGCCCCGCGAGTCCCAGCAAGGCTGCGAACATCAACCCGGCCGGCTCGCCAAATCTGCCTGGCGGTCCGGGCATGGGCAACGGCACCGGTGGCGCCCAGGGTGCACGCGGAACGCTCGCCTCAGACGGTTCCAAGAGCAGCGGCGCGGCGACGGGCGAGGCTGGAACGGGAGGGACGACCACTGGCGTGGCTATCCTGAGCAAGCCCAATCCGGGTTATTCGACCGAAGCCCGCACGATAAAATTGGAGGGAGACGTGGTGCTCGAGGTGATCTTCCTCGCATCAGGCCAACTGCAGGTGATTCGTGTAGTGAGCGGCCTGGGACACGGCCTTGATGAAGCCGCAATGCAGGCAGCAAGACAGATTCGCTTCCGGCCGGCGCTACGCAGCGGACAGCCGGTAGACTTCCACGCTCATGTGCGGATTGAATTTCGGTTGGCGAATTAGTTAAGCTACTTCCCGCGCGAAAATCGCCCGCGTCGCTCGATCGCATCAAAATCAGATCCAAGATTCCCCTGTCGTCGGGGCAGGCGTGCTGGAGTTCGGCCAGGATCTCTCGTTCGAGGGGGTCACGAGCGCGGAACGATCAGACCGGCGGCCCCTCATCTTCAAGCTTGGCCGTGGCATGACGGCCGCTGCTGATCTCCTCAAACTCAAGGTTCGTGTGATTGATTTTTATGATGCGGTAGCGGCCGAGGACGATGTCGCCTTCGGCGACGATGAAAACCGAGTCTCCATCCGACAGAAAGGCACGGCGACCGGCGCCGGCCTGGGCCTGCCCTTCGCCAAAATATTTTAGAGGAAGTTGCGGCGGCGGGGGCGGGGGCGGTGGCGGCGGCGCAACGTAGTCGTTGTCACCGGGCCCCGGCACATGCACGGGTTTGGGCGGAGGGGGAGGCAGATCACGGCTAAAGATGTCACGCGGGCTGGGTTTATACTCCGTGTTCTGCGCCTCTGCCAGGCGTTCCCAATGGATCTGTGGGTTTTCCACTTTCATTGGTTTGTAGTTCGAAACTGTCGAAGCATGAGCTGCCTCGGCAGGAGGACGGGTATAGTAATACCACATCGCTACGCCCGCCAGGAGGAGCGTAACGAGTACCGCGATCTCGGCGCTTTTTCTCTGTTTCATCCGTCACGCCGCATTCTTGAAGTACGATCGCAAGCTCAACGCCACGCGAAGCGGTCCCGCACCCGCCTGAGCGGTCGGCTCCGCCGCGACCGTCAGCGTATCAATGATGTAAAAGTTCTTGGAGCGCTGCAAGCCGTTCAGGAATCGCACCACGCCTTTGTAATCGCCATTCACCGTGGCATCCAGTCCGAGTTCGACCACGTTTCTGCCAGGAAGCTCCTTAGGGTGGAACGCGAGCGAAACCACCTGCAATCCAGCCTGCTTCGCGAATCCCGTCATTTCGTCCGTGACCGCCGAGTAGCCCGCGCTGCTCGCATAAAGGGAATTTTCGAATCGCTCACAATCCGCCTTGGTCTGCGGGATACTCCTCTGAATAGCCAGGGCACGCTTGATATCCGCTTTGAGAAGTTTTATTTGTGTTTTCTGGCCGGCCAGCTCATTTCGCGAAAATCTTGTGGTTGACTCGATCGCATAAAGCGCCAAAATTGCATCCGCGGCGATCAAAATAACCAGTCCCGCGATAATGATCATCTTTTGTGTTGGAAATTCGATCTTCATCATGCCCTCGAATAGATCACCGTGAGCTCCAGTTCCACTTGGTCGCCGGCGGTCTGACGTGATGGCGGGCGAACGTTAATCAGTTGGAGATGGGAGAACACATTGGATTGTTCCAGAGCATGGAGAAACTTGCCCTTCGCCTCGTCGCTCGCGGCTCCAATGGTAAGCTTGACGCTAGCCTGTCCGTTCACCTGTTTCGGCTCGATGCTGATCACGTGCACTCCGATCGGCAAAATCTTCTCGAGATCCATAAACATGTTGGTCCAATTAAAGCTTTTCGCATCGATAATCGCGTTAATAAAGGAGGCGCGCTCGTCAAGCTTCGCATTTTCCGGTTCTGAAAAGAAACGATCGAGCTTGTCCCGTTCGGCGGTCAGCTCTTCCATTTCTTTTGAAACGCTGGCACTCTCCGTGCGGAATGCGGTTTCCGCCATCCAAAGAACATACACGTGCCAAGCGAGCGCGAGGCAACCGGCCGCCGCGACCACGCCAAGGAGGGCGGAAAACACCCGGAAGCGGCGATGCCTTTCAAGCGGCTCGGTGGCTAGATTGACGTTAAGTATCATCGTTGCTGAGTTCGGCGAGAGAAATGGTCACTCCATTCAAGCACGATACCACATCCAGCCAAGCAGTCCTTCGAGTTCACGGTCGGCCAAGCGTTGGGCGGGTTCGGGAACTCGCCCGCTTTTGATGGCTGATTGCAAAAGGGAATTGACCGGGCAGTGAAATTCCTCTTCGAGGAGAGGTAAAAAGTCGGGCATCCGGGCTCCCAGCCCCGAGACGACCACGGACTGAACCTGCTCCTGCCAGGTATCCTGATAATAAGCGGCCACCGGGAAGATTTCATCGAGCAGCATTCTCGGAGCCAGCTGGCTGCTGTGTACGGGCAGCTCGGTGCAGCGATACCCGCACAACACGCCCCCGCGAACGATGGCGGTGGTAAGCGCGTTGCCCGCAATGCGTACCATAAGCGTGGGCCGCTTATCGTCCAACAATGCCACCGCCGCGATCGAGGAACTGAGAACCACGCCGGGTCGGAGTTTGGCGGCCCGGACGACCTCCTCGTATTCCCGGACAATCGGGAGCCGCGCGAGTGCCGCCACCACATTCACGCCGTTCTCGCGCGGCGCCTGACGGGTGTAGGAAACCAGCATCTCCTCCAAATCAAACGGCACGCTTTTTCTTAACCTCCAGCGTAACAACGGCAAGGCTTCCGCGGAGGAACGCGGGAAATCTTCGAAATGCTGGACAAACACGCGGATCACCGGATCCGGCAGGAGCAGGGCGGCATCGCCTTCCCGCACATGCAACCGCTTACACACACTCTCGACGCCCGCTTTGACCGCGGCCAAATCCACCATGTTGGCTGCAACTGCCGAAGGTGCGAGGACACCGGGCCCGAGCGCCTCGACCGCCAGGTCCTCTAACGCTCCGCCTCGGGACCAGCGGACCAACGATACTCGCTCTGGGGAAATCTCGATCGCCAGCGGAGGATGCGGCATCGCGTTGAACCAGCGAGCCATGCGGCGCACTCTCCCGCTCCGGTATATCCCCCGCCGAAATGTGGCCGTCATAGCCAAGGATTCACCCCGCCCCATCGATTTTCAAGCCATAATGGCTCGGCGGACTTCGCTTGTTCGATCTCGTGTCGCTCTTGTGTCATTACCACTTCCGCCATCACCTGACCTTAGACCTACGCGAAGGATAGACCATTGCGGAACGGCAAACTCCTCCTGCCACACGGTTTATTCTAGGTTAGGGCTTTTTCTTTAAATGGCTTACGCTCGGTTTGACTTCGGGCTTCGGTTCCGCCGGGCTCGCAGGCCTCCAAAAATCCGCTTCGCTGGCAGCAAAATCTCTGGGTACGTGCGACGTCTCGGGATGTACCACATATAAATTGCTTTCGATGCTTGCGTAAGCTTCGCGGGCAGTCTGCCTTAAACGCTCGGCGATGTCTTCACCTTCATTCTCTTGCAAGATTTCTTCTCGCTGCTCTAAAAGATCGTCATACTCCTTGAGGTCGGAAAGGGGCAAGAAAACAAGAAAAGTGGGAGCGGAGGTGCCTTCGTTCACCCGGTAGACAACCCAGGGAACCTCTCCTTTTACCTTCGCGTGCGCATCGCCCCAAAGCTTTATGGACTCTTCAAAATCCCTTCCATGGCCCGGGAGAAGGCGCACTTCGAGGACCCTCATAAAGCGCGCTTCGGAAAGATCAATGTCCTCCGCCGGAGGTGCACCCAAATCGTCGCGGCGCAGGGCGACGAGGGTGCGCTCGCTCGCAAGCAAGGAGTCGATTTCTCCCTGTGTCTGCGCCAGGTCAGGATGGGCGGCAAAGAACTGCTTCCAGCCGCTGTTGGCTTGCTGCAACTGTTCGAAGGTATCAAAGGGGTCGAAGGTAAGCGTTTCGCGCGTTCCGGTCAACGATTGCAGGTCAATCCAGAAGCTAGGGGCGTCCAAACGATCGCAGGCGCGAGAGATAGTGGCCAGTAGTTTTCGGCGTTCGCTTGTCCTTCCAAGTTGGACCTCCTGCTGAACAAGGACGAGGAGCTTCGGCGGAGCGGCGGCCGGGTTTGCGGCTTTCATTTCCTGTCCTGATGAATTGGATACGATTGACAGCCAGAGGAGCGTCCCCAGGAAGCTTCTGATTGGTTTCATACGATCACTCTCCCAAAACTCGAACCGATCTGACCGAATCTCTTACCGAAAACGTCAGCCAGCGCTAGGCTCATCTTAAGTGAAATCATCGCAGCGGCAAAGGCTCCGTTCTCCGAGTTAGCCCGAATGCTACGGCAAGCGGGAGTGCTGGCCCCGGAAAGATCATGGCCTGGACGCCGGATTTCCGCCGCTCGGACTTTCGCAGGGGAAACGGAAACCCTCGTTTTTCGCGGCTTCCTTTCTTATCTACTCGGGCTTCTTGCCTGGCGGCTGCTCGTTTGTTCCGTTGTGGGGCGAGCGGGCCGTGCTGCGGAAGAGGTCGGCGGGCAGGCCGCCGCTTAACCACCCAAGCACCGCTTGCTTTCCATGCTGTCTCGCCAGAGCGGCTACGACGGCGTGGGCCGAGCCGTAAGCCCTCTCCGTATTTTCGCGTGTGTCTCCGTGCCTCAGAATCTGCTCGATCTCCTCGACAGTCATCGGCGACGAGCTCGTTTCGGGAACCGCGGGATTTGACAAGTAGAGTGTCAGGCCCGCGCGAAACCACAGCGGCATGCCTCGCGACGCCCTCGTTTCGACCAAAAGATGATAGAGCTCATGCCGCAGCGTGGGTTCGAGAATTGATCGGCGCCGCAACTCCGCAAGAGGCTGCAAGCGAATGGTCTGGCCGCGCGTCGAAGCGGCCACCCATCCGGGCTGGCCGGTGGTTTTGCGATAGCTGTCCAGCGTCGAAAAAACCTGCAACCGTACGTGAAAAGGAAGGCGCCAGCCAACGTCGTTCTCAGCCTCGCGCAAGAGGCGCTCGGCCACGGGAAAAAGGCTCGAGTCCGCATCGGGATCGGTGCTGATCAGATCGAAGCGTTCGTCCGAGCGCTTCTGCCAGGTTTCACTCTCGGAAGAGCTCAGTTGCGTTCCGGGATAGTAGAAGCTAAGGATTTCTTTATAAGTCTTGCCTTGACGCGCCATCTCTTCGGCGCCCGCCTGGCAAAGGCCAACGCCGTGTCCGGCACCGCGGCCGGAGAACAGGATTTTGCCGCCGGAATTCCGAACATCGTACAAGTCGCTGCGAATTTTGTTCCACCCGAACATGCGATTCACCGCGAAGCGCAGGGAAGATCCGGGGAGCGGAACACTTGCCGGATTTCCGCCGGACAGGTTCACGGTGCGCACCCGTCCGCTGGTGTTGCGCAAACTGATTGCGAGCTTTAGCCAGTTCTCGGGAGGTTCGAAACCCGACATGCCGAGAGCTCTGTTCATTTCTTCATGCGTCAGAGTCGCTTGCCATTTGAGGCCGCCCGTTTTCAGGCAAAAAGGATCTTGGTGGATGGGCAAGTAGGGCTCGGAGATCTCCGCCCAGGTTTCGCCGCCGGCGGCTGTGGTGCCACCGCAATTCTGGTGATAAAACGTCGCGGCTGGCCTCCCCTCATAGGAAACGTACTCTCCGCGTGTCGCTTCGGCGGCCATGCGAATCCGCTCTGTCACACTCCTCCAGTAGAAGACCTGGCAATGGGTCGTATCGCAGAAATCGAATCCTTCCTTGGCATGCTGCCCGCTAAACCGCTTGGCGTAACTCCTGGCGGCCACCGCCATGGCTTTCAGCGCTTCGGAATTCCGGAAGTCGCCGATCTCGGCCATCACCACGTGTTCGACGTACTGCTCGATGGGCACGCTGACGAGAATGACCAAACCGCCGACAGGCGCCTGAATGCGCAGAGGAAACGAGGAAGAGAAAGTTGGCCCATCTGGCGGCTGCAACCTGTAAATTCCAGTGATCAAGAATTCCTTTTGCGGGTCTTTCGTTCGAGCGGGGGTGCCTGCTTTCGCGGACTCGACGGTCAAGCTTTGGCCGGTCTCCTCGGGACACGCGGGGCAGGATCTCCAGTGCAAGTGTCCCTCAATGGCCAAGACCGTCAGAGCCGTAGGAGGGTGCGCCGAGTAGATTCGTACCTGGACGTCTTCGGCAGGCAGAACGGAGGGAACGATAAGCAACAAGAAAAGAAATGGGGCCCGCATTTTCACGATTTCTTCTTCCTTTGCCCATATTCCTCGAAGACCGAGTGCGCCTCGAGCGCGGCGTCGAGTCCGCGGCCCTGGGGAACATAAACAACCCTGGCGATCTCCGGGTGGTCTGCGGGAGCATAGCCAACGAAGATACCATGCGTTCGCGGGCTGTTAGCGGCCGACGCTGTTCCCGTTTTTCCGCCGATTTTCATTCCGTCCACAGCAGCTGCATGCGCCGTGCCATAGGTCATGGCGTGCTCCAAGCCCAGAAACACAGCTTCGTCCGCGGAAGGGTTCCGGCTTCGTCGTGTCAACGTGAGTTTGCGGTAAGCGGCAAGCAGTTCGAGCGGCGTAACTTCGATTCCGCGCGCACCTAAGGCCATGAGCTGGAGTTGCTCTTGGTTTGTAGGACGCTCGATGTGGCCGGTTGACTCGCTCTGGAGCAAACCCGTCAGCGAATCGAGTCCTCCGCGGCGCAGAGCTTCGGTGAGCGCGTCGCCGCTCATGCGTAGTGCAACCTTTGCGACGTAGGAGTTCGAGGAGTAGGCGATGGCATCGTCTGCGTCGAGCTCGGATACCTCCGCGGTGTGACTGCAATCGAGCCGCATGCCCCCGATGCGAAGCGGCCTTCGGGCGATCAAACGCTCGTTCGGGTCCAGTCTCGCGGAGTCCAGGAGTTCCATGAGGACAAACGGCTTGAGCGTGGAACCCGGCCGAATGAACTGCTTGCTGGCGAATTCCAGATTTCTCGCGGCCAGGATTTCTGCGGACTCGACGTCGACTACCGGGATTATTCCGGCAGATCCGTCGAGGCCACGATCCACCGCTTGCTGTAACCGCAAGTCGTGTAACTTGGAAGAGCAGATGGAAAAAGGCAGGAATAGCGTTACTGTTAGAGCAGCCAGGATTGATCGTCTGGCGGTCACGCTTCAATCTTAAGATAAACCGGCGCAAGCGTCGTCAATGAGCCCCCCTGAAAGTTACCTGTACTGGTTCCGGAATGCCGCGCGGAGACGATATTTACTCGCCATGGACTTAGCTTCGACGGCTTCCCGCCAAGAAACAAGCAGGGACAGCAGTAGGACTCACTTGGCCTACTCTTGGAGAAAAGCCTGTCGTCCCTACCGCAACGCCAGTGCCGAAGGAATCCACATCTTCGGTGCAAACTGCCCATGCTGCGATCGGTAAGATTCCGGTTTCGCGATGGCTCCTAATCTAGGCATAATCGCGAATGTGGTGAGTCCGGCAGGCGCAGGGATGGGGGAGAGCAGACGTCTTTCGTTACCGCACCTATCAGCGAATTCACGCCAGCAAGGGCGCCGCAGCGACGGGAGAAGTCCAATGAGCCGCATTCAGAATGTCAGCCGGTCGCGACGGGCAATGGCGACTACAGTTTGATTTCGATCAGGCGGCGTTTGAACGCCTTCTTGGGCGTCGTTTAGGCCGAACCGTGTTGCTCACCAACCGCATGGACTGGGCGGCGGAACAAGTGGTGGCCGGTTATGCCGGCCAACAACAGGTCGAGCGCGTCTTCCGCGGCCTGAAAGACGGAGAGTGGCTCGCTTGGGGACCGATGCATCACTGGACCGACCGCAAGATTCGCATCCATGCGTTTTACTGCATGCTGGGCATTTCTCTGCTGCAGTATGTGCATCGCCAGGCCAAAGCCGCCTGGAGCGATCTTTCCATGGAACAACTCATCGAAGAGTTGCAGCACATTCAGCAGTTCATCCTGCTCTATCCACGGCAAGGCGAGAAAGGCCCGGATCGCGCGGCCTATGTGCTCTCGAAGCAAACTCTTGCGCAGCAGGCTTTGGCCAAGGCGCTGAAACTGGACGAACTGCAGATTACCCACCGTGGGTAATACCAACTGGACGCTATAAACTTCACAAAAAGAAGCTCTTAGAAATCTGTCGACCGAGCCCGCAGTAAACTCCCGCTAGCATCGCTCGCGGCGGCGAGATTACCGCAAGCGACGGAGCCATTAACCAGTCTAACTTCCACGACCACCCGGTTGCTCGCATCGCCGAAGCGCCCCAGCAGACAAATGTCTACGTGGTCGAGAGCAGCGCTCCGCCGGCGGGAGTGGGGGAACCAGGAGTGTCGGTTATTGCGCCCGCGCTCTGCAACGCCATCTTTGCCGCTGCCGGGAAAAGGATCAGGGAACTGCCGCTTTCAAAAGCTCGGTTCTCCTGAGGACTGGATTCCTAGCCCGCAATCCGTCCATAGCTTTCGGCAAGAGCATCCTGTCTGGCCCGCATATTGTTTCCTGCAAACACCCAAGATTCCTCCGTTGCGAACTGTCGAAGATTCTGCGCATGACTAGGCTGCCCGGAACCCCAACTCTTCGATAGAGTTGGAACACACGACGCAGGAAGACTAGAACGAGAGCCGCAAGCTGAGCGACATGACGCGTGACACTGCCGAGCCGACAAGAAGCTGTGCTTGGCCAAACGTGCCGCTGTTCAAGTTGGTATCGATGCCGTCAAAGTTTGGATGGTTAAAAAGGTTTTGGGCCTCCACGCTGAAGCGCAGGTTCATGATTTCTGTGAACTTGAAGGACTTGTGCAGGCCGAAGTCCATATCGACGAATCTCGGCCCATGGAAAATGTTTCTTCCTAGAGTGCCAAAACGTTCGAACGGCGTAGCTCCAGTCGGATAGGCTGGATTAGCGAAGAGCGTGTTTGGTGTTCCCGGTGAGGACACAGGGCACGAGGCTTTGGGGGGATTCGCAGCAACACAGGCGCCGGCAACTCCAAATGATTTGTTGCAAGCGTCAACATTGGCGACGGTGGCAGGCATGCCCGGAAAGCCGCACCCGATCTGATTGTTGTCAATAAAGATGCCATCGGCCGGGCTCTTGTTGCTGTAAACAGCGTTCAGGTTTGAGCCAACAAACACTGGATGGTCGTTGCACACTCCATCCATGTTGTAATCGCCCGCGATGTTGAAGGGGATGCCATTCTGGTCGAGGACTGGGTTACCGCTCGCATTTTTTGCGGCGAACCGGCGACAAGCATTGCCGTTGAGGTCCAGCCGAACGTCTACCGGGTGGCCCGAATAGAACTGCATAAAGCTCCCGAGCGACCAACCGCCCAGAACATGGCCGACGAAGCCCTTTTCCGCCTTGAGGAAGGGAAGATCGTAGGTCACGTTGAACTTGTAGGCATGGCGGTGATCTTCCGCACCCCGTGCGTAGGACAGATGTGGCAAGGCATTCGAGATGTAGTAGTAAGGCGCGGTACGGGAGCCGATGCTGGTGCAGCCCGCAAAGAGCTCGGAGTTCACGTCCAGCAGTTTCGAATAGGTGTACCCTGTCTGGAACTGCAGGCCGTGGCCCACGCGCTTCTGCGCCTCAACGATTAGCGCATTGTAGTTGGAGCTGACGCTGTTCGAACGGTAATTGAAGCCCGTGTAGAGAGCGTTCGGTCGGCGATTGCTGAAGGCACTGACGAACGTCGGGGGAGTCGTAGTATTATCGTATGTAACGTTGTATGCTTGGCCGTCCGTGCGATTATAATTCTCGAGCATTGGCAAATGACGGCCCATCGACCCTTGATACTTCGCGCTGACGAGCAAGCCGCCGAACACTTCCCGTTCCACGCCAAAGTAATAATTCTGTCCTGAGGAGTCGTGCATGTTCACGTCCATGGTGCGCACGGAAACCCTCTTCCCTGGGGGCGGCACGCCGGGCGGCAGATTGGCGGGGTTGTACCCGGCGCCGATGGATGCAGGATTCGAGTAAAAGATGGCGTCTCCACATCCTGCCGCGTTGAAATCAAGCAAGGCGTAGAACGGCGGGTTCCACGCGCCATTCGACCAAATATTGTCGAAAATGCGATCGTAGAAGATACCGTAACCGCCGCGGATGGCCATCTTGCCTTTCCCCTGCGGATCCCAGGCAAAACCGATGCGTGGACCAAAATCATGGTTTTGCGTCTTCCACATGCGGCTGACCGGATTTACTCGCGCAGCCCCAATACAGGCCCTATCCGTGGCGATATTGCACCCGCCCAGGTTAGTAAATTGCGCGATAATCCCGTGAACCTCGCTCGGTGCGCCAAAACGTTCCCAGCGAAGCCCCAGGTTGACGGTCAGGCGGCTTGTGACTTTCCAGTCATCCTGAGCGAACACGGCGTAGTCATGAGTGGTGTAGTGGCGGTAAGCACTGGCTTTGTTGGGCGCGGCAATGCGCGGGTCAACAGACGTTTCCTCAAAGTAAGGGTAATCGCCCGTGAAATTCGAGTTAAAGGCGTTAGTGATCGTACCATCCATTTGCAAAGTGCCATCACAAGACGGCGTAATCACTGAACCAGCCGCACACGAGGAGTTGGTGCCATCGCTTTTCAGCGTCAACTCGGCAAACTCGTACTGGCCGGGGAGGCCCAAATCCCAGTTCCGGTAAAGGATGCCGTAGTTGACGCTCCCACCAACCTTCAAAGCGTGGCGCCCAGCAGTCCAACTCAAGTTGTCCTGCAACGCCCAGCGATCCTGCGTGAAAGCAACAACCTGGCCGCCTTCGCCGGGACCAAAGGAGTAATTCAGGCAGCCCGCCGCCTGGTTGTCAATATAGACATTGGGGGTCGTTTGCTTGGCCGGATCGCCTTCGACAGACGGGTTGAAGAACCGGTTGTGAGAGAGATTTAGTTCGTTGGCAATGCGCGGGCTGAATGTATGCGTTTCCACGAGCGCCAGATTGTGCTGATTCTGGATGGTCGTTACGGGGATGTTGCCACCATTCGCCAGCGGCGCGCGGAAGGTGCTCCCGAAGAATTTGTCCACCTGGTTAAACCGGCTAATGTTGGCCACAAAACTGAGCCGGTCGGAGTTACTGAAGTTATGATCCACGCGGCCGTAATAAGCATCTGTCGTAGTGGTCACCGGATCAGAAAAGGAAAGGCATCCAACAGGGTTGGTGCCGCCAGTCTTAAATACCGGTCCCGGATCAACACTTAGTGGGCAGCCAGCGTCGGAAGTCACTGGAGGGTACGCCGCGAGGACTTGCTGAGCGAGCGGCCCGCCGTTGGCCTGCACAAACGCAAGCGCCGTACTCGTGGGTACGAAGGTGTTTGCGGCGGTCACCCCCTGAAGCAATTTGAACCGGTCGTAGGCAAAGAAAAAGAAAGTCTTGTCCTTTTTGATCGGTCCGCCTACCCCTCCGCCGAACTGGTTCTTGATGTATTTCGGCCTCGTGGGAAGGACGGGCACTGTCGGGTCTGCTTGATTATCGTTGACCGATGCGCCGTAGTCCCGGTTGTAGAAAAAGTCATTGGCGTTCAGCGTGGCATTGCGGTTTTGCCAGTAGCCCACGCCGTGAAATCCGTTGGTTCCCGACTTCTGGTTTGCCGTGACGAGGGCCCCTGCGCCACGGCCGTATTGAGCGCCCATGCTGTTGGTAAGGATGGCAAAATCCTCGACAGACTCGAGCGGCGGGTTGATATTGATGGCGCCCGCGCTGAAGTTGTTATTGTCTTCCGCGCCGTTGAGCATGTACGACGTGCCGGCTTCTCTGGCTCCGCCCGAAGTCGGCGACATGTCAAGTCCAGGGCTCACCGAAGGCGCCATAAAGGGGAGAACGCCGAAAATGTCACGGTCGACAAGCGCAGCGTGCTGGATGGTGGAGCTGTCCACTTGGTATGCGAGATCAGAAGTGGCTGTCTGCACAAGCGGGGCCTGCGCAGTCACTTCAATGACTTGGCTGGCCTTGGCCAATTCCAGCTTAACGTTGAAAGGCACGATCTGACTTGCCTCCACAACGATTCCGGTGGTCCTAACCTCAGCGAAATTCGTTGCCTTCACGTCGACGGTGTACGTCCCCGGCGGCACGAGCGCGAAACGGTAGGAACCGTCCGAGCCGGTCGTTGTCGCCTGAGAAATATTCGTGCCGACGTTTGTGATGGTCACCGTGACGTTGGGCACCACGGCTCCGGTAGGATCCATGATCGTGCCGGTGATGACGCCCTGCACGGTCTGTGACCAAACGACTCCACCACTTGCGAGAATGAGCAGAGCAACAACCACGATTGCAAAAGTGCGCGGTCTCATAGCTTCTCCCTGTCCAAAGCCTTCTCGGCCAAAGCCTCAGAGACAAATCTAAATTTTAGTTTTCGCAAGAACCTGAAAAACACCTACGCCACCCTGAAACGCACGGAACGCAGCGCAAACCACCGTTATTTTTGGTCATTCAATTACTATTCCCCAGCAATGTCAAGAGCAAACTTAAGTTCGCAGCCAGAAAAGATTTACATACCTTATAGAGCCGGGTAATTGCGGCTCGCAGCCTACGGTCTAAAAACCCTATGACTCAGCCCAGGTTATAGCTCCATGCCGTATGTGACGCCCTTACAGTGATTCTGGGGAAAGTATCAGCAAAGGAGAGATATCCACAGTTGTTGTTGCGGCGCGTGCCTAAAGGCTCGACTGTGACGGTGGCTCCGGAAATCTATGAGGATTGGAAAATTCCCGTATGACCTGGTCCGACGTGTACAATGGTTCTTCAAAAACAATCAGTAGTCTTGCTAAGGGTCTCGAGATTGGACCAGGGTTTAGGCCCGCCCACCGAAAACCGATGCTCGGCCGCCGCTCTTTGCTGAAGGGGTCTTTGCTTTCCGGGAGTGCTTTTTTCTTCCACTTTGCGGGAGTCGCTTGGCCGAGTTCGCTGCGAACTCAGCAAAAAGATCCGGCTCGGAACGGCAAGCTGCTTGGCACACTGGACTTTATCGACGAAGGCCCGGGGCCCCTGGATCTCCCGCAAGGCTCTGAACTCGATGGCCGGTTGTATTCGGACCTATCCACGCTCGAACCCGAAAACCCCATTACGCTCACGGAAAAATTCTACATTCGCACGCGTGCCTCGGAACTGCTTCCTGACCCGCTCACCTGGCAAGTGAAACTCGGCGGGCTTATCGACCGGCCGACGAATCTCGGAATCGAGAGCCTGAGGAAAGCCGCAAAGCCCATGGGAACACACTTAATGGAATGCGCGGGCAACGTCCGCCAAGCCAAATTTGGACTTCTCAGCGTGGGAGAGTGGGCAGGCGTCCCCGTTTCAGAAATCCTGGACAAAGCCAAAGCAAAATCCGGAACGGCGCGCGTCTTGATCTCCGGTTTCGATCGCTATGCCACCGAATCGCGAACCTCCATCCCCGGCGCGAGTTGGGCATTCTCCCCCGAGCAACTCGAAAAGGCGGGGGCTTTTCTCGCGACCGAGCTGAACGGCCAACCGCTGCCGAAAGATCATGGCGCCCCGGTCCGTCTCGTGGTACCGGGTTGGTACGGCTGCACCTCGATTAAATGGGTGAACGAAATCACCCTCGTTCGAGAAGAAGTGGAAGCGACGTCACAGATGCGCGAGTACGCCGCGAGAACGCTTCAAAAGGGTGTCCCACGACTGGCAAAAGATTTCGAGCCTGCGTCCATCGAACAAGCCGCCATGCCCATCCGAATCGAGAAATGGACGATTGCGGACAAGATACAATACCGCGTTGTGGGAATCGCCTGGGGAGGCTCACAGCCCATAAACGTGCTGCAGATTCGCTTCAATCCCGAAGAAGATTACGTTCCGGTCGACAACTTCCATCAACTCAAGAATGATCCTTGGACCTTCTGGACGCACGACTGGTCGCCTAAGGCGCCGGGAACTTACTCGATCCGTTTGTCGGTGAAGGAGCCGACCGTTCAGGCGCGCCGCCTGGATTCGGGATACTATGTTCGTAGCGTCGAGATTATGGAAATGTGAGACGAATTCCTGTCCGAGAGTGGAATGGCAAGAAACGCAGTTGAGGTGAAAGAGTGGGCAGATTGACCCAATTCGTGATTGCCGCAGCGTTCTTAACGGTAGTTGTCGCACCGGCGTCGTCCACGCTTCAATCAGGCCACCAGGGGCATCAAGCGTCTGGCCCCGTGCCGCGCGAGATTCTGGAGCGCCCGGTCGCTCTGCGAAGCGGTATCGGGACTCTCCACGAAAAAGTGACGACCTCCTCGCAGGAAGCCCAGGCCTTTTACGATCAAGGGCTGGCTTACGTTCATTCCTATGTATGGATTGAGGCGATTCGCTCTTTTCACCAAGCCCTGCGCCTGGATCCCAACATGGCTATGGCTTTTCTGGGGCTAACGGATGCGTATATCGGTCTACATGACCCGGCCACGGCGCGGGCAGCTTTCGAGAGGGCGAAGGCGTTGGCGCCCAAGGTCAGCAAGCGCGAACAAATGTGGATTGCGATTCGCGACCGCGAGCTGGACTATCTGGAAAGCAACGAAGATCCGGACAAGTATGTCGCATACCGAAAATCCATAAGCGGTGCTTTAAGGGAATATCCGAATGACGCGTGGTTGTGGATTCAGCGGGGTTTGGCGGATGAAGGTTCTCCCGTAACGCATGGCCAGGTCGGCGGCGTGGACACGATCGCGTTCTACCGAACCGCTCTCGCGTTGGCTCCGGACAATTTCGCCGCGCATCACTATTATGCCCACACTTTGGAAAACCTCGGCCGCACCAAAGAAGCTCTCGAAGAAACGGCTATTTATGTGCGCATGGCACCGGCCATTCCCCATGCCCACCACATGCATGGCCATGAGTTGATGCGCCTGAGGCGCACCGAGGAAGCCATTGCGGAATTTCTCAAGACAAAATCACTCGAAGAAGAATACTACCGGACAGAGAACATTCCGGCTCGCTACGATTGGCACCATGCCCACAATCTGCAACTGCTGGCCATGAGCTACCAATCGTTAGGGCAAATGAAAGCCGCCGAAGGGGCCTTCCGCGAAGCGTTCGCGGTTCCCGCCTATACCGATTTTCTTGAATTTAATCGCAAGGCTTGGCCGGAATTTTTGCTCGCACGAGGCCGCTACGAGGAAGCTCTCCACGCCGCCGAAGAACTGACAAAAAGTGAATGGCCCTTGCCGCGGCTTGCCGGTCACACGCTCGCGGGCGAGGCCCTGCTGGCCATGGACCGGCCAACAGGCGCGCAGGAAGAGTTGCGGCTCGCCGAGCAAGAAACAGAGCATCTACCGGTAAACCTGGTGGCGAGTTCGCCGTTCCCCAGCATTCTTCGTGCCGGGCTCTTGCTCGGCGACAAGAACATCGAAGAAGCAGAGCCTCTGTTGCAAGAGATCGTTAAAATGACCCTGGCACGGCCGGGCCCGGACGGCTGGAGCGCCGCGCGCTTTGAATTGGAAGCCATCGCCAAAACCGCGCGTCAGAGCGGCGACTGGAATTTGTCGGAATCCGTGGCGCGAGACATGATCGAGCACGATCCGACTTATGCCGGCGGCTATTTTGCCCTCGGCCTCGCCGCCGAGCATGCCGGCCACGCCGCCGAAGCTCACGAACAATTCGCCGCCGCCGGGAAGTTCTGGAGCAAGGCCGACAAGGATCTGCCCGAGCTTCGGCGCATTCAAGAAGGACTTTCGGCTCGCCGCTGACCCGGGTTTACCCTTCCTCCCTTGCCTATGGTGAGCTAGGATGCGGGGCAATGACGCCCGCCTTCCGCAGTCTGTGTTGTTCTCGCGTGTGCCCTTGGGTGTGGCGCACAGCTTGGGCGGCATCCATCGGGTTTTTCTTTCTCGCGGCGCTCGCAGGAGAGAACCCTCCTCGCTACCTTCATTTCGACGAAGTCCGGGAAACACTCCTTTTGAATGCCGATTCCGGGCTTCCCGGAAGCGAAATCAAGGAAGGTGCGGCGTGGGACGCCTGGATCCGCGCCCGCGACGCGGAGGTTCGCGGCCGAATCGACCGCGGCGTCGAAGACTCCATCAGCAATTTGATCCTCTACGGGGCGTCGTTCACGTCGCTTCCTCGCGTGGAGAGTGTGGAGTTCGCAGCCACGGAGTCCGGCGAGCTTCGGCCGGCTGCCGTGGCGCGCATCCATGCCTTGGCGCTCGCGCTTGCTTCCGGTGCCAAGGATGAGCGGGTCGGCTTCGTCCGCGATTTTCTTGCGCGCAAGGGCATTGGGAGAAATTTCGAAGAGTCGTACTTCACGGGGAACCTTCGCCGCTTCATCGCTGAGCAGGCCGGCTATCAAAAGAAACTTGAGGATGCCGCAAAGGGCCGAGACCCTTCCTCAGTCTACCTAGCGCGCGGAACGCTCTTCGAGACTCGCGGGCTGTCTGTCGACACTTCACTCCTGCCGAATTTTGCCCTCGAAGAAACACTGCGCGCGATGATTCGCAAGGGTGCCCTAACGGCCGAGAGCATGCGCCGAATTGCCGTTATTGGGCCGGGGCTGGATTTCACCGACAAACGGGACGGCTACGATTTCTACCCCTTGCAGACGCTGCAACCCTTTGCTGTGCTCGAGGCGGTCGCACGGCTGGACCTCGGAAAACCAGAAGACCTCGAGGTGGTTTGCTTGGATCTGAATTCGGCGGTCATCGCCCACATCCAGAAACTTGCCGAAAGGGGACGAGCGGGCGAGGCTTACACCGTCGAGCTTCCCCGCGACCCTCGAGCGGAGTGGAGTCCAGAGGCGATCTCTTACTGGAAAAACTTTGGCGAGATTCTCGGATCGCCGCGGAAGCCTCTGCCCGTCCCGGCTTCTTTGGGTGGCGTCGCGGTTCGCGCCGTGGCCATCCGTGGGCAATTCGCCGCCCGCATCCAGGTCTACGATGCGAACATCGTCGCCGAAACTCTGGACTTCCCGCCCGGACAAGGCTTCGACCTCATCGTCGCTACCAACGTGTTGGTCTATTACAATCGACTTGAGCAAGCTCTCGCCATGGCCAATATCGCCCGCCTGCTGAATCCCGGAGGCATTTTCCTGGCAAACAATCCTCTCCCCTCCGAGCACGCTAGCGACCTTCGCTACCTTGGCCGAAGAACCACGGCCTTTACGCCTAGTGGCGTTTACGGCGACGACGTGGTCGTCTACCGTCGCCGTTGACTACGCGGGACGCCGGAAGCGCTAGAGACGAAAGCAGATCTTTCTCGATTCCCCATTTCTCACCTGGTGGATTTCGCACTACAGAAATATGCCGAGGTCAAGATGCAGGTCGACACCCGATTGCATTTTCGCCCCAAACCGGGCATACCTACTGACGCACAGTGGCGCCCCGATTTTCTTTCGAGCGTCGAAAAGACCAAGGTAAATCCAAGGGCGCGAGTGTCAAGAAGGCTTAGCCGTGGGTAGAAAAGAAAGGCTGCCTGAAGCAGGCCGGGGGTGTCTCGCGAGAGAAGCAACGTCCAGTCGCAGCAAAAATCCACAGTTTGAGTGCTCGAATATCCAGGCCTCTCGTCCGAGTTCGTCCACGCTCGCTCGACTGCTCATCCATCCGGTCACAGGCAAAGGATTCATTACAAGGAATCAAGCCCGCGAAAGCAAAACGAGACGATGCCCGGGAGGAAGGAAGCCGCAGACACTCCCCTGAGCCTGCCTCCAGCAAGGAAGACCATGGTCCTCGGAAATGGCCTGCTTTCCTCGAAGCCACACATCGTTCTCGAAGGTTCCGCGGCCAAAAGCGACGCGCAAGAAATCCCTTCGAGAAGTGTGACCGCTAAAGTTGAAGTTGGCGGGCCGGAACTTGTTCGCCATCTGGCTGACCGTTGGGAGAGACTCTGCGAAGAAGCCGGCAGCCTGCCGTTTTATCGTCCTGAGTGGATTGCCGCCTACCTCAAAGCATTTGAAACGGAAAGCCAAGTCGTCTTGATGACCGCAAGTGAGGCAGACCGGCTGGTGGCGGTATTACCCATGATTCGCAAGCGATCGCGGTTTGCCGGCGTTCCGATATGGAAGTTGGCTGGGGCGGCCAACATTCACTCTTCGCAATTCGACATCCTGCAATCTCCCGGTGAGGCGGGAGAGGCTGCGATCCCGGCGTTCTGGAACTTATTCAAGCGCATGCCTTCATGGAACATGCTGGAATTGCCGTTGCTTCCCGGAAACGGCGCTGGAATGAAGCTCATCCGTCATGCGAGCAAAGACGGATATCGCACCATGTGCGTGCGCTTCAACGAAGGCCCGATCCTGCGCCTGCAAAAAGACGGGAATGGGAGGCTAACCTGGCTCGACGGAACAAGCCGCCATTTTCGTCACGAGCTCCGCCGCTACGCAAAGATTCTGGCGCGGGAGACGGGGCAAGAGCCCATCCTCGTGCGAAGAACAGACCCGGATCGGAAGGCCCTCGAACAATTCTATGAGTTGGAGGCGTCGGGTTGGAAAGGACAAGAGGGCTCGGCAATCCGGTGCACGCCGCAAACGCAGACCTTCTACGACCAGGTGGCGCGCGTGGCGGCGGAGGGCGGCTACTTCTGTTTGCACTCGCTTGAAACGAACAACCGCATGCTGGCCGCAGCTTTTAGTCTCGAGACGGCCGACGGCCTCTACCCGTTGAAGATTGCCCACGATGAATCGCTCCACCGCGGGGGGCCCGGACAGGTGATGTTTCATCGCATTTTGGAAGAATGCGCAGCAAGAGGCATCACCCAGCTGTTTTTTGGCGGCGGAAGCGACCCGTACAAGATGAAATGGACCAGCGATATTTTTCCGAACTTCAACGGCTATATCTTCAGCCCGGGCTTTCGTTCCCAACTTGCTTTTCGATTGCGAACCCTGCACCCAGGAATTGGCAGCCAATGAAAAGAACGCGAGGACCGGTCGCGGCCGCCGAAAGCGCGAGCCCGCTAAGCGGAATTCTGAAAGGCGCGAGGGCACGGGACGGAAGAACAACGGCAACCACGTGGTCCAAAGTGTGAGGCCGCCCGGCGGCGGGACCACCACAGTACGGAGAAGCAGCATGGAAATGACCATGATTTGCTGCCCCTTCAGGACTTCCTACGGTTCGTATGCCAGCTCGCTGATGGCTGCGATTGAAAGGAAGACCGGGAGCAAAATGAAATGGGTGGCATCGAATTGCGGCTGCGGCGATCCGATCGAGGTGAGCCGCTCGTTTCAAGCGCAGCATTGCGACTACTTTGAAATGCCCATCATCACCGATTACCGATCGAAGGCGGCTTGGAGGCGCCGGGTTCGCGGCTTGGCGAGAAGCGGAATCTCTTACTTGCGAGCCAAAAAATACGCCCAATTGTCGAAAGAGGCGGATGTGGTGCACTTTCAGCAAATCCTGAACTCCTATGGGTCGAACGCCGTATTTCATTGGCTGAAGCAACCTTCCCGCGCTATTCGGGTGGTGACCGTGCACGAGTTAGACCCCGACCAGCTCGAGTTTCCGGAAAGAAACAAAACCTACGAATTGGCGGACGGCATCATCGTTCATTGCGAAGAGATGAAGAAGCAGATGGTCAAGCTGAGCGTCCCGGAAGACAAGATCCACGTCGTTCTGCACGGTGCAACCGTTCCCGTATCCCTGCCAGAGACTCCGAGAAGCGGCATCATGTTCTACGCGGGGCACAAAGTGATGACCAACAAGGGCATCCAGACCTTGTTTCAGGCCATGGCTATCATCCAGAAGCGGATGGGAGAAAAGACTCCCACGCTGAAGATCCACGGCCACTACGGTGAGACGGTACCGCGGGAAGCAGAAAAACTTGCCGCCGCGAGCGGCCTTGCGAGCCGCGTCGTGTGGTTAAATCAACTGACGATCGAGGAAATGGCACGCCAATATCAGAGAGCGCTTTTGTGCGTTCTTCCGTACACCGGAAGCTTTGCCGGTTTGTCTGCCGCCATTGCCGCCGCCAACGAACTCCCGGTCGTGTGCACCAAAAAAGCCGGTCTCCCGGACCATCTCGGGGATTGCGCCGTCTGGGTGGACGAAGGGAATCCCGAACAGTTGGCCGACCGCATCATAGAATTGCTCGAGTGCGGCGAGCGGCGCCGGGAACTTGGCGCTCGGCTCGTCGAACGAGCCAAGGATTTCCTGTCCTGGGACGTTATTGCCGAGCGAACCCTGACGGTGTACGCAACATCCGCGAGAAAGAAAGCCGCAATCGCGCGACTCCCACCACTGCCGTTAAAAAACCGAAGAGGGCTTTGAAGAAGTCTCTGCCAGGTATCGGTGGTAGGATTACTGCCGGTCTTCGCCTCCCAGCGATTCTGGAGAAGGGCATCGTTCCCGTGGAAGGAAGCGTTCAAGGACGAGCGCGCCAATGGGCGGTAGTCAAAAGCCGCGTTTGATCGTGGGCCTTTCCGGGTCGAGCGGGCTGCCCTACGGCATCCGCCTGCTCGAGGTTTTGCGCAAGCTCGGGACCGAGGAAGTTCATCTGATCCTGACCGACGCGGCCAAACTGAATATTTCCGTCGAAACGGATTGGCGAGTCAAGGATGTCGAAGCGCTGGCCGACGTGGTTCACAACGTGATGAACATCTCGGCAAGCATTGCCAGCGGCTCGTTTCGCACCGAAGGGATGATTGTGGCGCCGTGCTCGATGCGGACGCTCTCGGCCATTAATCACTCGTTTGCCGACAACCTGCTGGTGCGCGCCGCCGATGTTACGCTCAAAGAGCGCCGGCGGCTCGTGGTCATGCCCCGCGAAGCGCCTCTGCATACCGGGCAGTGCAAACTGCTTTACGAAGCCTCGCAGTTGGGGGTCATTGTGTTTCCGCCCATGCCCACCTTCTACGGCCGCCCGGGCTCGATCGATGACATGGTGAACACTACGATCGGCCGCGTCCTCGATCTATTCGGAATCGATGCGGGCCTGGTCAAGCGCTGGACCGGAGTCGCAGGCAAATCCAAGAAATAGGGCGCGG
This sequence comes from Acidobacteriota bacterium, assembly GCA_003223215.1. Classification (GTDB taxonomy): domain Bacteria; phylum Acidobacteriota; class Terriglobia; order Acidiferrales; family UBA7541; genus Acidiferrum. The sequence continues at coordinate 67,983 of QHYH01000090.1, read as the reverse complement.
TTGAGCGCCAAAGCCTTCGGGCTCGTTTTCCCGACAAAGTTGAGCTAAGGATTTCCTTTGGTTTGCTCGTCACCCTGCCTCGGGGCCTAGTCTTTTTGTAGTATTGCCACTCACCCTTCGTTTTCTGTTTAATCGGGCCAATTTTGGCACGCAATCCCCATCCGGGAGATGGCGTTTACCGGTGCCGAGCGTCGGGGTGTAGGAAGCAGGCCTTAAAAGGATTCTTGACCCTCTACCAAACGGAGAGATTCATGCGAAGAGCTATCCTTCTCTTCTTGCTTTGTTTAGCACCGCCAGCATTTGGCCAGAGCCATTACGCTACAGTGAGCGGCACGGTTAGCGATCCGCAGCAGAGCCCCGTGGCCGGCGCCCCGGTCGTGCTCACTTCCAGGGAGACACGTGCGGAGCGGCGCGTGGCCACCAATTCCGAGGGCATCTTTCAGATCACGGGGATTTTGCCGGGCGACTACGATCTTTCCGTCACGGCCTCGGGATTCGCCGAGCTAACCCATCCCGTCCGCGTTGAAGTCGGCCAGCAGCTGGAACTCCATCTGTCGCTCAAGCTAGCTTCTGCGTCGACGATTGTCCAAGTCGACGCGACCGCGGCCGACCTGCTCCACACCGTTGATGCCAGCATTGCTGAAGTCATTGAGCCCGCCGCGGTCAGCAATCTGCCCCTGAATGGCCGCATGCTCATCGATCTGGTGCTCACGGTTCCCGGCGCGCACATGAGCCACGGCGCGCAAGCCGGTGACATGAACCCGCTTTACTGGCGACCCGGCCAGCGGTCCGCCGTCAGCATCGGCGGCAACCGGCCGAACGCGAACTATTTCTTGCTTGACGGCACCACCAACACGGACCCGACATTCAATACCATGAGTCTCAGCCCCTCGCCGGACGCGGTGCAGGAATTCAAGGTGGAAACCGGCAGCTATTCCGCGGAAATGGGAGGAGCCGGCGGCGGGCAAATCAATATCGTCACTCGCTCCGGAAGCAACGCGTTTCACGGCACGGCCTACGATTTCCTGCGCAACGGAGCGATGGACGCGTACACGTTCGGAGCGATGGGCTCTTCGAAATTTCTCGTGCAAAACAATTTTGGCGGATCGCTCGGCGGTCCCTTCGTTCACAACAAAACCTTTTTCTTTTTCAACTACGAAGGTTACCGGCATTCCCAGGCCGATTCGATGACCGAGACGGTTCCCACGCCCCAGGAAATCGCCGGCAATTTCCAGATGAGCGGCGTCACCGTCTACGATCCCTACCATGTGACCACTCCCGGGCAGCCTGCCAGCCCAACCAATCCGCGCATGCCGTTTGCGAATGACCTGATTCCCACCGCGGACCTGAGCGTCGCGGCGCAACTCTTTCTCGAGAAATACGTCCCTCAGCCGAACCTGTCTATGGGCATGATGCCTTGCGGCGGCTCGATGATGGGTACACCGGGGGTGGTTGGGGCCGGCGTCGATTGCGACAATTATCTCGACGTGCGCGACGAACATCACGTCAACGACCAGGGCACGGCCCGCGTCGACGAGATTTTCTCGACCGCGAGCACGCTTTCGGCGCGGTATTCGCTCAGTGCCGAGCGCGGATTCATGCCCATTAACCTCCCGGGCTTTGGCGCCAGCCACGACGATTTTGCCGAGCAAGGCAGCGTGGCCTGGAACCGCATTATCTCGCCGAACCTGGTAAACATCGCCTCGGTGACCCTTTCGCGCTTGTCCATGAGCCACTTTACGCAAAGCGCCTACACCAACGACATCGTTTCGCAACTGGGTATTCTGGGCATAGGCTTTGGCGGGCCGGGTGCCTGGGGGGCGCCGTGGTTTAACGTGCAGGGTTATTCCGGCATGGGCGATACCTACGCCGCCACGCCGATGCGCGCTTGGGACACCACCGTCGAGGGCCGCGATTCCCTCAGTTGGCAGCGCGGCCGTCACCGTTTGAACTTCGGCGGCAGTTTTCGCGACTATATCTGGCCTATGTGGGGCTTCTTCCAGAATCGCGGCTACTACCAGTTCACGAGCGGCTACACGACGAGAACCGGCACAAACGACGGCAGCGGATCCGCCCTCGCCAGTTTCTTGCTCGGTCTGCCCGCCGTGAAGCAGCGCCAGGCCGGCATTCCGCAAATGCAGCTTCGCGCGTGGTCGACCGATGGCTTCCTCCAAGACAGCTTCGAGCTTACCCGCTCGACGACCATCGAAATGGGCTTGCGCTACGAATACGCCCGGCCGTTGCACGACATCACCTATACCAACACGAACCTTACTTTCCAAAGCGGCACGCCCGAGATTTTCATTGGCGGACAAAACGGCTATCCCGACGGGCTGCTCTATTCGAACAAGCACAACTTCGCTCCGCGCTTCGGCATTTCCCGCAATTTCGCGAACCTGGGACTCGTTCTCCACGGCGCGTACGGCGTTTTCTTTACCCCGGTGGACCTGAATACCTGGTGCAATCAGCGCCACAACATTCCCTTTGTTTTTCCGGAAACCCAGCAGTTCGACAATTTCAATCCTCCGGCTTCTTTGCTGAACGCCGCCCAGGCCCAGTCTTCCCTCAACTTCAATCCCGCCGTTCTCGGCTCGACCACGGTCAGCTTTACGGCCTTCGATCCCCATGCTCCCGCACAGTATGTCCAGCAATGGAGCACGTCGGTCGAGAAGAGCTTGGGCCGCGAAACCACTCTCGAAGTCGGCTATCTCGGCGCACGTGGCATCCATCTGCAGCGCGCCGAGCTCATCAACAATGCGCCTCCGGGCCCCGGCCCTCTTGGTCCCCGGCGCCCCTTGAAGATTCTCGAGTTCGTGGATCATTCCGTCCTGCCTCCGAGCGTCACCGTCTCTCCCACGCCTCCCCCCGGTTGCCCGACAGGCACGATTTGCACGCCCGTCGGCACCATCAACCTGCTCGCGAATTCGGCCGAGAGCTGGTACGACGCCGGTTATGTGAATGTGCGCCGCCGGTACGCGCATGGGCTCAGCCTGCTCGCGAACTACACTTTTTCGAAAAGCCTGAGCAATGCACCGGACTTTCGCTCGCCGATGTTCGAGGCGGCGATTCCGCAGAACGATGGCAACCTCGCGGCGGAGAAAGGGCTCGCTTGCGACATCCGCCATCGCTTTGCGCTCAGCGCCGTTTACAGCCTTCCCGGCTTCAGCGGCTCGCGTCTCCTCCGCGCGTTTTCTCACAACTGGGTGTTGTCCACCGTCTACCAAGTTCAGACGGGTTTTCCGTTCACGATTTCCGTTTTTGGTGATACCGCGAACGCGGGCACGGTACTTGGCGAAAACCCGATCCGCGCCAACCTCACCGGCCAGCCCATTTTTGGACCCGGCACGCACACCGTGGCGGAATGGTTCAATCCGAAAGCCTTTTCGACTCCGCCGGCCTTCACCTTCGGCGACGTCGGCCGCAACACGGTCATCGGCCCCGGCCTCCAAACGATCGATTTAGCGCTCGCGCGCGAGTTCAGCCTGGTGGAGCGGATGAAGTTCCAGTTTCGTGCGGAATTCTTCAACGCCTTGAACCAAGTCAATCTCGGCACGCCGGACCGCTTCGTGAACACCCCGCAATTCGGCACCATCACGGAAGCGGCCACCCCGGGCCGCCAAATCCAGCTCGGCGCCCGCTTATCGTTCTAAGATTTGTGATTTTAGGGAGAAGGAGCTAAGAAAGCGTTCCCTGCAGCACTTCGCGGAGCAGTTCCTGCTTTTGCGCGGCGAGCTTCTTGCCCTGCGCGGTGAGATAGAACACGTCGATCGCCTTGTGGCCTTCGGTATCGATCAGCGCCACTTCGATGTTGCATCCCAGCCGCGCCAGCACGGAACCTATCTCGTACAGCAATCCGGGATGGTCCTGCGTGACGATTTCAAGCAGCGTGCAGTGTGCCGAAGACGAATCGTCGAAGTTGATGTGCGTCGGAACGGTCACCTTGGGCGTGCGTGCCCGCCTGGCGCTCTCACGGCCCTTCAGCAGGGGCTCGAGCGCAGCTTTTCCGCCGAGCACATCCTCGAGGCTCTTCCGGAAGCGCGCGATTTCACTGGGATTCAGTTCGAGGGTGCGGTGCAAATCGGTGAAATAAAAGGTGTCCAGAATGATGCCCGCGCCGTTAGAAAAGGCATCGGCTTTGTTGATGTTCATTCCCCAGCCCGCGAGCACTCCCGAAATCGTGGCGAACAGCGCGGGGCGGTCGGCGGTGAGCAGCGTCAGGACAAAGCCGTGTCGCGTCGCGGCCACCTGCGTCCCGACCGGTTCCTCGCTGAGTTTGCGGTACATCCCGAAATGCGTGGCGATTTGCTCCGCCGAGTGCATCGCGAGATAGCGCCGCGGGAATCCTTCGAGGAACCGCTCGATTTCCTCGGTCGAAGCTCGGCCGCCGGCGCTCGCCTGGATGCGCCCAAGCAGCGAGACTTCGTCGTGCGCGCGCAGCCGGTCGCGGTCGAGGGTCCGGCTGAAGTAATTCGAAGTGGCGACAAATAGTTGCCACAGCATTTCCGCTTTCCAAGGCGTCAGTGCTTCCGGATTCACCGCATGGATGTCCGCGTAGGTGAGCAGGCACAATCGTTGCAGCCGTTCCTGGTTGGTTACGGACTCCGCAAATCCGGCAACCGTGGCGGGATCGAAGATGTCGCGGCGCTGCACGGTAGCGGACATGTCCAGATGGTGTTCAATGAGCGCTTGAATTTCCCCTCTTTCCTCGGAAGAAAGTTTCAAGCGCTTGGCCGCGCTATCGAGCGCCGCGAGGCTCCCGGTGACGTGATTCTCGACCGGCATGCCTTTGCCGACATCGTGCAGCAGCAGCGCGAGAATCAGCAGGTCGCGCCGCTCCGCGGTCTTCCAGAGTTGCGTGAAATGCGCTCCGCGCTCGTCGGGCGGGTCGGCGAGTTCCTGCAGGTGCTCGATGGTGCGCAGGGTGTGCTCGTCCACGGTGTAGCGGTGATAAAAATCGCGCACCACCAGCGAATCGATCAGCGCGAATTCCGGCAGCACTTCCGCGAGCAGCCCGAGCCTCTGCATGGGGCGCAAAGCCAGGCCCGGGTAGTCCGAGCCCAGGATTTCGCGCAGCATTTCCCACCCCATCTCCGTGTTTTTGGGCGGAAGCTCCGGATGGATCAAGACGTAGCCGAGGCAGCGCTCGGCCTCGCGGCTCAACGGCGTTCCCGTGCGCGCGCACTCGGCAAAAAACGAATAGGTAATCGCGCGATCGGAAAGAGCGGAAAGGTCGCTTATTTCGAGCAAGCCGTCCCTGACGTGAAAGTATTTGCTCAGGGGCACATCGTACTTCGCTACCCGGGCGGCATTTCTAAGCCGTTGCCGCAGCGTCAAAGGAACCGGCGCGCGCTGCTCCAGGTAACGGAGAAGATGCCGGTTCAGGGTTCGCGCGTGGCGAAAATACTGCCGCATCCATTCCGCCGGCGTTCTCTTGACGCCGTCGCCGATTCCGAGCGCGCGCTCCGCGGCCGCTTCCTGCAGTTCGTAAGTCAGGGTGTTATCGTTGCGCCCGTTGCTGTAATGCAAAAAACATCGTGTCGCGCTTAGAAAATCGACCGCCGAAGCGCAAAGCTCTTCTTCGGCGGCGGTGATGTTGCGAATTCCTTTTTTCTCTTCGGCCAGCCGACGCAGCCAAGTGGTCGCCTGGTAATCGCGCATTCCTCCAGGCGAATCCTTTACGTTCGGTTCGAGGTGAAAAATGGTGTTGCCGTAGCGCGTCAGGCGGTCCCTGGTAAGGCGATGCAGCTGCCCGAGCATGAAGGCCCGCGCCTGCCTTTCCGAGCCGGGAAGCACCTTCTCGTCCAGTTTTTCAAAAAGCGCGGCATCTCCCACCAGAAATCTGCGGTCGAGCAACGCCAGATGAAATTCGGCGTTGTCTTCTTCGATGCGCTTCGACTCTTCAAGCGTGCGTCCTGCCGAGCTGACGCGGAAACCCAGATCCCACAGCGTCCGCGCAAACTCGGAGATCAGCGGCCGGAATTCCTGCTCGGTGCGCTCGCTCCCAAACAGAAAAAGAATGTCGAGGTCGGAATAGGGGAAAAGCATGCGCCGCCCGTAGCCGCCGAGCGCCAGCAGGCAAAGTCCCTCTGGTTCGCGATTCTGCACGCGCAGAACTTCGCCGAAAATCTGCCGGACATGATGGTCCGCCAATTCGCAGATCGCGTGCAGCGTGTCTCGCGCACTCGTGCCGGCTTCAAACTCTTGCCGGATTTTCTGCCGTTCCGCGTCGGCCTGCGGGCCGAGCACGGACAGGGGCGTAGGCGACTCTTGCATGTTCTTAGTTAGAGGGCGGGATCCCTGAAGCAAACCCGGGCGGGCAGCGATCCTCACGTTCTCTCGGCTCGCGGGTCAGGTTCCTGGCTGGCCGGAGGCGCCCGGAACGACCCATACCTAGAGCGCATTTTCGCCGCGCTCTTCGTTACGGATCCGGATGGCTTCGTCCACCCTCGACAGGAATATCTTACCGTCACCAATCTTTCCTGTCTTGGCGGACTTCAAAATGGTGTCCACGACACGGTTTACCAGCGCGTCCGGCAAAACCATTTCCAGCTTGATCTTCGGCAACAGATCCACGGTGTATTCGCGTCCGCGGTACACTTCGGTGTGGCCCTTTTGGCGGCCGTGGCCGCGGACTTCGGTAACGGTCATTCCTTCGACGCCGATTTCGCGCAGCGCGTCTTTCACGGATTCGAACCGCGAGGGCTGAATGACTGCCTCAAGTTTCATCATGGATGTTTCCGCTCCGCCCCCTGGTTACCCCGCGCCGCCCGTCCTCATCCCGAACCAAGCGAGGGATCTCGTTTTTCTTGTCGTCCTGGTTCCTCGAAATGGACCGGGAAACCAGTCCTGTGGAGCAATCTCTCAGGTCTCCAGGTTATAAGCCTCTTCGCCGTGTTGCGTAATGTCCAGTCCTTCCTGTTCATGCTCTTCCGGTACGCGCAAGCCGGTTAGCAAATCCACAATTTTGAGCAGTACGGTCGTTCCCACCAGCGCGAAGGCCCACGCCACGAGCACGCCCACCAGCTGGTTTCCCACCTGGCCCCAGTGACCATCGAGCCCGCCCACCGCCTTTCCCACGCCAAAGATGGGATTCACGACTTGTTGCGCGAAAACGCCGGTCAGCAGCGCGCCAATCGTGCCGCCCGCGCCGTGCACGCCGAAAGCATCGAGCGCGTCATCATAACCGAAGGCCGCCTTGACCCGGGTGACCATCGCGAAGCAACATACTCCGGCGACCGCTCCGATCACGAGCGCAGGCATGGGCCCCACAAATCCCGCTGCCGGCGTAATGGCTACCAGCCCGGCCACGGCGCCGGAGATTGCGCCGAGAGCGCTGGCCCGGCCATTCTTGATCCATTCTGCCGCGCTCCAGGCGAGCGCCGCGGCAGCCGCTCCGAAGTGCGTGGCCACAAAGGCGCTCGACGCCAAAGAGCCCGCCGCGAGCGCGCTTCCCGCGTTGAAGCCAAACCACCCCACCCACAGCAAGCACGCGCCGATGAAGCTCAGCACCAGGCTATGCGGGGGCATGGGTTGCCTGGGGTATCCCGTACGCTTGCCAAGATAAAGCGCGCACACCAGCGCCGAAACACCCGAAGAAATATGCACAACCGTGCCGCCGGCAAAGTCGAGCGTCGGGAATTTCCCCCCGAGCGAAGCGCTGAGCAAACCGCCCTTCCCCCACACCATGTGGGCCAGCGGAGCGTACACCACCAGGAACCACAGCACCATGAACAGCACCGTTCCGCTGAATCTCATGCGCTCGGCCGTCGCGCCGGTGATCAACGCCGGCGTGATCACCGCGAACATCAACTGGTACACCATAAAAGTCATCTGCGGAATCGTCCCCGCATAGTCGGGATTCGGCTCGGCGCCCACGCCCCGCAAAAACGCGTGTTCGAATCCGCCGACGACCGGCCCGCTGCCCCCAAAGCACAAGCTGTAACCAACCAGTGCCCACATCACCGTAATCAGCGCCATCAAGGCAAAACTCTGCATCATAATCGCCAGCGTATTTTTCCGCCGAACCAGCCCGCCGTAGAAAAGCGCCAAGCCCGGCCCGGTCATCATCAGCACCAGCGCCGCGCTCACCAGCATCCAGGCGTTGTCGGCCGAAGATTGCGCCGCGGTGATGCGCTGGTCGAGCTCGGCGAGCTTCTCAGCTACGTGCTGTGCCGGTTCCGGAGTCTCGAAGAAAAGGGCGGCGGCTCGAGAAGGGTTCGCGGTAAGAAGGGACGGCGCTGGTTCTCCGGCAAGCGGGGCCGCAGCGAGCAGCATGGATCCCAGGACGAAGAGGAGACTACACCTACACCCTCGGCACTTCATAACGTTGTCCGCTCCGCTGGTCTGGATTCACTGCCGGGGACCCGTTTCCCGTTCGCAGGAGGATTATACGCATCCCGCCCGGGCGCCGCAGTTTGAAATTTTCATAGCCCCGATTGATTTTTCTGATGCAGAAGGTGATCGTGGTGTCAGCCGTTCCTTTCCGAGCGTTCCCGCGCGACATGGAACACGGCCGGGTCCGGCGCCCTCCTAAGTTGTTCTATTGGACCGTTACGACCACCTTTCCCCGCGCGCGTGGCCTTGCTCGTGATACCGAATGCCCTCAGGAACTTCACTCAGCCGGTAACGGCGGCCGATGACCGGTGTGACCTTTCCGGTGTTCATGAGTTCTCCCAAAGTAGCCAAGTCCTCCCTGGTTATTTTCGCCCCAATCATGGCCAGTTTCTGGCCCGCGAAGCGCGACAACACCGACGCCTTCATCAAACGAGCCAGCAGTCCGATCATCCAGCGCCCGCCTCCATCCGCCGCTCCGACCATGATGTAGCTTCCCTTGGCATGCAAGACCCGCCGGAAAGCGGACAACGTATGGTTCGCCACGCAGTCGAAAATCACGTCATAACGTGGTCCGCTCTCGGTGAAATCCTCTTTGGTGTAGTCAACCACCCGAGCTGCTCCGAGCGATCGCAACAAATCCACATTCTTCGTGCTGCATACCCCGGTCACTTCGGCGGCAAAGGACTTGGCGATCTCGACGGCAAACGTACCCACTCCTCCTGCCGCTCCGTTAATCAGAACCTTCTTCCCTGACGAAATCTTGCTCTTGTCGCTTACGCCGCCTCGCCGAAGACCTTGCAAAGCCGTCAATCCCGCGATCGGTACGGAGGCCGCATGCTCAAACGACACGTTGGCCGGCTTAGAGACCACTTTGGAGTCAGCAGCGCACGCGTATTCGGCAAAGGCCCCGCGTGCGCATCCGAAAACTTCGTCGCCCGGTCTGAATTGCGTTACCTTGCTGCCAACCGCTTCCACTTGGCCGGCCAGGTCCACGCCGAGTCGTGGATCCTTTGGTTTGCCGAGCCCGGCTTGCATGCGAAGGGGATAGGGCATGCCCCTCATGAAGTGCCAGTCATAGGGATTCACCGATGCCGCGCGTACTCTGACCAAAACTTCATCATCCTTGGGCGTCGGCTTGTCCATGTCTTCGTATTGGAGAACTTCAGGCGAACCGTAGGTGTGATAAAGGATTGCTTTTATGAGGATATCCTCCGGGCCCTGCCGTCGGTCATGAGGCTATGGCAGCAAGTGGTTGATCCTTTGCGCCCATAATCAAAAGCCATAAGATCATCGCCGGTTCGCCAAGCGTCAGTGGGATGCCCGCCAATCGGCCCACCATATTTTCGTAACTGGGCAGAAGCAACGGTATGAGACTGTCCGCAAGGTAGCCGAAGCCCGCGACGATCAGCAGGACGCCGAGGATGCGGGGGAGGAAACCCGACTTGAATACAAGAACTCCGAAGGGGAAAAGCCAGAGGCCAAAGATCCAGCCGACCACAAACCCGTACCGATGCAAATCGAGGAACAGCATGGCCAAGGCCTCACGTTGCGATTGGCCGAAGACCGATAGGAAATCGGCGCCCCGCAAGAGCGTCAGGGCGGCGATCTCGTTCAGCGTATTCACGAACATAATGGGAACGAAGACTAAACCCAGAATCACCATCAGCGAAGCATGCGTCTTGTTCACCCCGCTGAGTAATCGGTAAAGAACCCAGAGCAGGAAGATAAATTCGGCCGCGCAAATGAGTTCCGAGACGATGCCGAGACGGAAAAGCCTCTCGGAAGCGAGAATGTTGTTGGCGGTTGCAGCCGTGTTACCAGATACGATCAGTTTGCCGGGGACATAGATGATGCTGAAGAAGCCGGTCACTCCGTTCACTAGGTACAGCAGGCCCGCGATCCTTGCTGTCTTTTTGGTTGAATCCATGTCCCCTCCTCGGAATGATTCGCTTGAGACGAGGCCCTTCGTTTCAACCTGACCTGCTAGGCCACATCCAGTGCCTGTCGTCATCTCATTGGTCAGTTCATTCCATGTGATCCGAGCGCACTTGAGGCTGCTTGGCCTGCGCTCACGTCATCGGCTTGGAATCGGCAGGCGCCTCGCGGTCCCAGCAGCCGCCAAGGCCTTGGCGGAATTTTTCGCGTTCCTCCGGCGTCATCTTTTCCCACCGTTCTCTCATGCGTTCCCCCATTCTCTCCGCCATGCCTTCCCTCATGCGATGACGCATGTGCCCTTTCCCGCCCCCAGAACCGCCCCAGCCGCCGAACAGAATCCGGCAGAGAAGCAACAGTCCGAGCGCCTGCCAGAAGGTAATTAGGCGCCAGCCGAACAGTGGCGGTAGCAGCCAATTCCAGAGATGCATTACGAGCTCTCCGCCAATGAAAGTAAATAGGATGATTCCGGCGATCGCCGCTGGAGCTAGCCAAATCCACCTTTTTCTCATGTTCTGTCCCTCCCTTTTATGAATTCCTCGTAGCTGCTTCGCAATCGCTCGCGCAGATGCAGCACTGCATAACGTTTGCGCGAGAGCAGCGTATTCACGCCCACTCCGGTTTCAGCCGCCATCTGCTTGAAGCTCTGTCCATCCAATTCGTGCGCGACGAATACTTCGCGGTGCTCGTCCGGCAGTTCGTCGAGCGCCAGTTCCAGTTCGTCGAGAAGCAAACTGCGGACGTAGACCGCTTCCGGCCCGGCATCCGGCGATGGCAGCAGATCCTCGATCTCGAGCAGCTCGCCTTCTTCGCCCTCGGCCAATGCGTGGGCAAAATTCTCCGGCTTGTGCTTGCGGAAAAGATCCGTGATGCGATTGCGCGCCACGCGAAAAAGCCAGCCCGTGACGTGCTCGATCGGCATCAGCAGGCGGTTGGCTTCTACCAGCCTGTAGAAGACGTCCTGTAGAATGTCCTCAACGTCGCTCGGGTCCGCCACCCGTCTGCGAATGAAATTGCGCAGCCGGGACCGCTCCCGCTTCACCACTTCGGAGATCCGCTGATCTTGTTCAGCCATTGCCCACTGTTTTGTCAGCGCATGATCCATCTACTTGTGAAGACGCATAAGAGCCGCAAATATTGTGGAGGAGCTGGCGCCTAAGTCGGCAACGACTGAACTTTGCCGCCGCTAGGCACCGGGTGTCGAATGTATGCATTCGTGAAGCGCACGCGGATGAGCCAGAAGATCAGCAGCGGCAGCGGCAGGACAGCCAGAAAAAGAAGCACTTCTTGGCGGAATAATTCTCGGAATAGTTTCTGCCGGAGCCCCACGGCCGCAAGCAGTCTGAGTGGGCGGTTCGCGGGTCCAAGGAAAAAGGATCCGGTGGCGATAAACAGCCCAAAACACATGCGCCAAAGATGCCTGGGAATGCGCTTTGTGCCCAAGACGCCGCCGCGCGCGAGCATGCGAACGTCTCCCGCCGCAGCCAGCAGCATTATGCAACCCATGAAAAAATGCATTCCGGCGGGAACTCCGTCTTTAGGCGGTCCCGCGGTGCGCATCTTTTCCACTCCGGAGAACCAAGTGAGAGTCCCAAGCGCCAAGGGAATCAGAAATGCAACCCAATCGAATTTGCTCGTTTCGCCGTCGGCGCGACGAGCGGTAAGCCAGGCCGTCAGTATCAGGTAGAACGTAAAAATGCCGCCGCCAATATTGTTTGGCTGGTGCTTTACGATCGCCAAGTACACCGCGCCAGCGGCCATGGCCAGCATGGACCCAACGAAGACTCTGCCCGCCAAGACATGCCACCGGGAGCCTTTACGGAAAGACAAAGCGGCGGCGCCAGAGAACAGTCCCGAAGTCCCCGCGCAAATATGAAAAAACAAAACGGGTGAAAGATTCATCTGTCCGACTCCCTCTAACTCGTCCAAAACCGGCTGCGCTGGCCGGCTCCTGCCATCGTTCCGAGTTCACGCCCATCACAGAGGAGCCACACCGTGAGCGCTCTTTCCCAGAGAATGCCTGGGGCAAAAAATGTAGGGTGACAGGTGGCTTGCGAGCGGCGGCGGCAAGAAGGTCAGCCAACCCAACCCGGCAAACGCCGTCAGCACACCCAGAAAGCGCGGGAGATAAGGTCGACCCGAAAATGAGGCAGCCGATCAGCAGGCAATAGAATCCGAAAAACACGAGGGGGTTGATGGGCAAGGCGAAATGAAAGAGGGCACTAACGGGTCCGCTCGAGCATCCCACAAGGCTAACGACTGCGGCGAAGAAAGACAGGCCCTGGTATACCGGCTTAAACAAAGCATAGAGGAGAATGGTCACGGCCACATAGCACGCCCCCGCGACGAGGCCCAGGGCGATAGCAAGCCTGCCGTTAAGGAACAGAGCGGGCGTTCCCGTCAAGAAGGTGAGCAAATAAAAGGCACCGGCCATTCTGGCCTTGCGGCGCGGCGATGCTTCTCTCCGGTGTTCTGTCATTGGTTCTGTCATCTCCGGGCCTCCTCGAGACACCGCCCTTGGGTGAGCTTTATCATCACGAGCAAAAAGAGCCCTTCAGGTACCGCCCGCCGATGCCCGCTGACCTGACTGCTTTGCGGGCCCGAGCACGATCAGAACTGCTCCGATCGCAGCAAGCACGACCGAGGCGACCAGCAGATCTCTACGTTCGTTCGGAAGGTGGGCGGACATGACGGGCAACCCATCCTCTCGACGATTGCGTCTGATACTCGAATTGGCGCTCGAGCGGCCCATCGGCGTTCGAGAACGGCGCCAGATGGATTCCATGTCGCGCGGCGATGGTCTCAATTTCAGCGACGCGCTTTGGGGTGATGAACCCTCTACCCTTCGAGAAGGGCTCAAAGCGACCCTCCAGAGCAAGAGCCATGCCCTCGAGAAGACATCCGTGGACCACATTGGGGAACGGATGGCGATTCAGAATTCCAAAAAAATCGGGTGTGAAACTCAACCCGCCTGCGATCTGTCCCAGACCTCCGAAGAAGACCGTGGCGCCGACCAACCCCGCGTTGGGGGAGAGGTTTTTGGGGTAACCCGCATCGCAAACGAGAGCATGTGGCGCAATGCGGTCCAACAGAAGAGAAGGACACCCGAGACTCGCGGCGCAGATCACGATGTCGGCCTGCGTGGGGAATCTCTGGAGGTCCGTCGAGAGCTCCCCTTCAACTCCTTCGGCTTCGAGCTCCGTTGCGACCCGGCGCAGCCGCTCGATGTTGCGGGCGTTGAGCAGCACGCGCTTCACGACCGGCGCCAAACAACGAGCGCAGCCGGAACCTACATCTCCCGTGGCGCCAATGATGAGCAGAGTTGCGTTTCGCAGGTTACGCTCTTCGAGCGCGCACATCTTTTTGATGCCTTGCACGATGAATCCAACGGTCAACGTATTGCCGGTCGTGAACACGGTATTGTGTTTTTCCGGAAGCTGGTCGAAATTGCCTTCGATCAGAATGGAGCTGAATCCGCCGAGGCTCACGATTTTGGCTCCGGACTTGATCGCGCAGGACGCGGCCGCTCGGACGCGAGCGAGGTTCTCGTGCACATAGGCGGCTTCCAGACGGTCGGGAGGAATGAAACAGTCGATGTACAGGCCGCGCGCGTTTCCTCCAGCCCTCGATTCGATGTCGACATGGCAGACCGTTCGAGGCGGGATCCAGGGAAGGATGTCCTTGATCTCGTCGTCGGGGAGCGCTGTAAGTTCCCCTCCGCGCAGGACAGCGAGGATGTCCGCCGCCGCTCTCCAACTCTCCTGATGGCCGATCAGCGCGAAATCGACCTCGATCGCCGGCTCTCGCCTAGCTAAATTGGCAACTGCGTAACCCATGCGAGCGTCACCTCCCCGGGGAGCCCGAGCATGTCCAGCGCCTTCAGATACTGTTCGAGCGAGGCCCCGCGAAGCTCGGCCGCGCTCAAGCTGACATCGCCGAGCGAGGGCTTCACACAGCTTGAGTGGCACACTTCGCAATGTCCGTCCTTGCATTCTTTGGCCAGCATCTTGGCGAGGGTGGTCATCACATCGAAGTGCAGGCGGTACACTTTGTCGTCGAAGCGCTCGGGATCCAAGGCGCGCTCCGCTCTGAGAATCGCCATGGCGTGATCGACGTGCTGCTCTTCGTCCGCCGCGATTCGGGCAAAGGTCTCGCCAAGACTTCCCGGCGCTACCTTCGCGACGCGGGCATAGCTTGCGACGGCGAAGGATTCCAGCATGATTTCCTGGACGATCAGGCAGCCAATAAAGTCACGCTCCGCAATGCAACCGAGGAATGCTTCACGGAGCCGCCTCCAATGCATGGCATCGACGTTGTTGTCAACGTCCACGCCAATCTTGCGGCCCTCGGCGGCAAACGAAGCGGCATGGCCGCGTTCACCCGCGGCATGCTCCAGTGCATCCGCGACTTCCGCGGGATCGTCGCAGATCTCGGATAGGGAGGTATAGTTCATGGCCGCGAGCTGCTCGCCGGTCACCGCCTGTGCCAGGATGTCCTGCCAAATCGGGGCATGGCAGGAGAGAGAACTACGGTCGATCGGCGAACCGTTGAGATCCATAACGGGTTCGATCTGTCCTTCTGTTTTCATACTCGTTCCTCCTTACGCGAAACCTTGAAGGCAAACTGCGTACGAATCACGCCGGGCCGCGATCGCGGCGCAGCCGCACCGCCAGCGCAAGGAATGCCGCAGTGACCGCCAGGCCAATCCACAGCCCCAGCGTGCCGAGGAATCTGCCTGGCGTGAGATGCGTCCCCGGATGCATCGGCAAGGTGCCCGGCGCATAGCGTCCCTCTGCGCCGCCCGTGAAGAAATGTCCCAGGAAGGCGGCGAAATGCCCGGTATGGAACAAAAGCCTCTCGAGGACGGAGATCGCTAGCGGCGGCAACACCGCCCACAGGAACGCCGCCCTCCGCGCCCAAGCGGACACGAGCATTAGCCACCCGTAAATAGGTGCGCTCCAGAGGACATGCACGGTCATCACGTGGTAGAGCAGCAGCAGGAACCCTCGGAATAAGGACACTTGGTTCCAGTAGGTCGCGACACTCAGGCCGCTCCCCGCCACTACCGCGCTACTGAGGAGCAGCATGATGAACTCGGTGACAAAGGCGATGGCGCAGGAGACCAGCGGGAGCACCAGGAACGGAATGCTCGCCTTCGCGAGCACGGTCGTGACGTCGGAAACCGGCAGGGACTTCCAGAACAGGATGCTGCGATCGCGGCGTTCTCGTTGCAGCGCTTCGATGCAGTAGAACATCGTGATGAGAATGAAAGTCCCCATCAGCAGGGAGGCCGCCATGTCGTACGGCTGAAGGATGGTATCGCGCTGCTTGGCGGGGTCGAGCCCCGCGAGGGCCCGCATTTCGTGCGGCAGATGAATGATGCTGATGAGAAAGCCGAACAGGAAGAGGGCGGCGACGGCGAGTGGTGCGAGATAGATCCAGCGGCTCTCCCAAAATTCGCGCCGCAGCGCCCAGTAGGCCTGTTGCGCCGCCGGAATGACCGTGGGTGCTCGGAGCTGCGATCGAAGGGGAGCGTCCAGCATGGTATTTATTTGTGTATTCATCGGCTGACTCCTCCCGTGTGGCCGGTCTGGTTGCCCACGACGGCAACGAACAGGTCGGAAATGCTGGGCGCGTGTACCTCGCCAAGGGCCGCCACTTGCTGACGATCGGCAGCTTCGTATAGCAGGATGCTGCGGCCAAACCCCTGCCGCTCGTGGATCGGCTTGAGCGCCCGGGCTGCGGCGAGCTTATCGGGATCGACCAGCACTTCCAGGTAGCGTGACTCCACTTCCTCCATGCTCCGGTTGAAAACGATGCGGCCACGGTCGATGAACACGAGATCGGTGAGCACATGCTCGATTTCGTCCACCTGATGGGTCGCCACCACGATGGTGCGGTTGCCATCATAATAGTCGTTCAGCAGGGAATCGTAGAACTGCTTGCGAAACAGGATGTCCAGACCAAGCGTCGGCTCGTCGAGCACCAGCAATCTCGCGTCTATAGCCATGACCAGCGCCAGGTGCAGTTGCGTCACCATGCCCTTCGACAATTCCCTGACTTTGCTTTCCCAGCGGATCGAGGTTTTCCCGAGAAATCCTTCTGCTTTCGCGCGATCGAATCGCGGATGCACGCCGCCGACATAATCGAGCGCCTGCGAAACCCGGATCCAGCGTGGGAGCACCGCCACATCAGCGATGAACGAAACGTCGCGCATGAGCCGGTCGCGCTCGTTCCAGGGGTCGCGTCCCAGCACTCGCAATTCTCCCTGATAAGGAGTGAGGCCGAGGATCGCGTTGAGCGCGGTAGTCTTGCCGGCTCCGTTAGGACCGATAAGCCCGAGGATGCGGCCCTCTTCGACCCGCAGATCGACGCCGTCGAGCGCCACGGTTGCGCCATAGGCCTTGCGGAGTCCGCGTGCTTCGATGCATGCCATGACGTCAGCGCTCCTCGACTGGCGGATTCGGCTTGGGAGGACTGGATTCAGTGGTCTTCGACCCCGACTTGTCCGAGGACGACGGTTTGCTCGCTCCGTTGAGTAGTTCTTCGGCGGCGAGGCCCAGCCGCTCGATGGTTCTCGAGATCCTCGGCCATTCTTCTTCCAAAAACTTCCGCCGTTCACCCTCGAGCAGCAGCGTGCGCGCGCCCGAGTTGATGAACATGCCCAGGCCTCGCCGGCTCTCGACCAGCCCCTCGTCCACCAGTTGCTGATAGCCCTTCAGGACCGTGAGCGGATTGACCCGGTATTCCGCCGCCACATTGCGCACGGAGGGCAGCGGATCGCCTTCCTTGAGGACCCCGTCGAGAATCATGGCCGCGACACGGTCCCGCAGTTGGCGGTAAATCGGCTGATTTTCATTCCACTCACGGTCCATCCTGGTTTCCAGTTCGTCCTAAAGTAAATGGGTTCCGTCACTCGGTCACTTTGCCCGCTGCAGGTCCATGTGGGCCTGCATAGGCTTGTCTCCCGGCATCATATAAGTCCAGTCTTCGGTGTGATGGTCGGCGTCGATGATGGTGAACACAGCGTGGTACATGTGTCCGTACTGATTACCGCCGGAAAGATCCACAAAATCGAACTCCACCTTCTTTCCGTCAGCCGAAGGCCGCGCGACCATGTGCGGACGGTTGCCTGCGTCGCAATAGTGGATCAGATTCAACTTGCTCCCATCTAGGTAAAGCATAGTCACCGGGTGGTCGTGCTTTGTGGCATCCAAGGGCGTTCCTGCTTCCTGCATCTCGTGCACGAGCGCATTTCCCCTGGAAGTCACCCGCAGGGTGATCTCTAGCTTGGCGTTGTCAATTTCGGGGTCCGGCGGCGTGGCTTTCACGGAACCTCGCCACGTACCCGCCAGCGTTTTCAGTTGGTCGAACGACTTTTGCGCGTCGGAATTTTGCACTGCGTCAGACTTGTGCATGTCGGACTGCGCGAAAGCGGCGGTGGAGAGCGACATCAGAGCAAAAGCCAGCACAAAACGAAGTGATCTCATGTTTCTTTCTCCTTACTCTTGGTCTCCTACTTCAAGAAGCAGGGGATGGCCTGTCGTACTCCATTTCGCGGCAGTAAGTGTCTGGCCCATTTCTTTAAGACACCCCACTTCTATGCTGTTATAGTTGACTATAACACAGCATCACATGTCAAGCTATTTCTCGATTTTCTCGGTCCGCTGCGCTAGGTTTGGGAAAACGGCCCGCAGTGTTCGCCTTTTCTTTGCTGCCGTTGCCGATGAGGAATGAAGGCGGTGACTTCAATAAAGCCGATTCATTCCTCGCGCAGCAGCCTTGCGGGATCAATTGACAGCGCGCGTTGCGCAGGAATCCACGTGGCCACGAGCCCCAGCAGTGCCATCGCAAGAACAACACCACTCAGCACAAGCGGATCGCGCGGAGTAGCTTGATACACGATGGAAGCCAGCACCCGGCTCGCCAGGATTCCGAGCAGCAATCCGGCGGTCGAGCCAAAGGCAAGCAATTTCAATGCTCGCCCCAGCGCCGCCCCCAACACTTCCTTCCACTCGGCGCCAAGGGCCATGCGAATTCCCAATTCTCGAAGCCGCCTGCTGACCGAGTACGCCGCCATTCCAAAAATGCCGGTGATCGACAGAATTGCGCCCAGCGCGCCGAGCACCCCCAGCGCCACCGTGGCCATACGCGCGCCAAACAGAAAAAAGTCCATTTCCTTGGGCCACGTCTGGATGAAAGCAGGCAGGCCCGAATCCAAGTCACGAAGCCTGCTCCTTATGGCGCCACTCAACTGCTGCGGATTGCTGTCCGAACGGATAACCAGGTAGGTCTGACTCGAGGGGGATTGCAGCAGGGGCATAAACATCGCCGCCTGCGGCTCCTCGGTGAGGTTCGCATATTTTCCGTCTCTTACGATCCCCACTACTTGTACGCGCGTTCCATTCCACGTCTTGTAGTATCGGCCGAGGGCATTCGTCTGCGAGCCGAACAACTTGCGCGCGAACGTTTCGTTGATCACCGCTACGCGCGGCGCATTCTTATCGTCATGCCAGGTAAGGGCCCTTCCCGCCAGCAAGGGGGTCCCCGCCGCAACGAAGAATTCAGGAGATACCTGGTACATCATGGTTGAGGCGGCAACATTCGAAGGACGCAGATCCGCAGTTTCGTCGGCAAAAATGGAGGCCCGCGAGGCGCCGCAACCCGCCAAGGGAGGGCAATTCGCCAATCCCACCGCAGTTACACCGGGAATCGCCTGCATCTGTTCGATCATGCGTTCTTGCATGGCGGGAACGGCGTCATCGGGATAACCCGCCATAGCCAAATCCGTATCGGCAAGCATGACGCCCTTGGGTTCAAAACCGAAATCACTGTCGAGCGAGCGCACTAACCCGCGCACAGCCACCATCGACGAGGTGACCAGCAAAGCGCAAATGGCAATTTGCAGGGCGACCAACATTTCTCGGAAGGTGAGGCGGCGGCCCAGCTTTGTCACCGAGCCAGACTTCACGATCTCGTACGGATCGGTGTCGAGCACCTGCCTGACCGGCACCGCCCCAAACAGTATGCCGCTCACAAAAGCCAGCAGCGCCGCCACGGCATAGACATTTGCATCCGGATTCAAGGGCACATTTGTCGGGAATTGTGGAAAGGGATTCCACGCAATCAGCCTGCGCAACAGCAGCATTCCGCCCACAATCCCTACGGCGCCTCCTGTCAGCGAAATCACCAGAGCCTCGGTGAATAGTTGCCGTAGAATGCGAAGGCGGCCCGCTCCCAGCGCAAGGCGCAAGGCAACTTCCCGCGAGCGATCAGCGGCGCGCGCCGCAAACAGGCTTCCGAGGTTAGCGCAAGCGGCCAGCAGAATTAACCCGGCGAGCAGCATCAAGGCGGCAACGAATCCCCGGATCGGACGGCCAAACGTATCGCCATAGAGACCGGCATGATCCAACGAAACGTTCATCTTTCCCACGTCTTTGGGATACGTGTTTTGGAGATAGTCGCCAATCGCGCTGAGATCGGCGGCGGCCTCGGCGGGAGTTACTCCGGCCTTTAGATGTCCAATGGTCTCGAAAATCCACCAACCCGCGCGCCTGTTCAGGGCCTCCTCGTCCTCGATGCTCACCATCGGCACGAAGAAATCGGGAGAGAGCAGCAAGAAAGTTCCGCGAAACTCCGGCGGAGCCACGCCGATAATCGTGTACGGCTTCTTGTTCACTTCCGCCCGGCGTCCCACCACGCCCGGGTCATCCTGAAAATGGCCGTGCCAGTAGGCGTAACTGAGCACGATATAGGGAGCGCTGCCCGCTCCATGCTCGTCGGAGGAATGGAAGAAGCCGCCGAGATACGGCTGAAGCTTCAATACGTCGAAGTAGTTTCCGCTCACCTCATACAGCCACGCGCGTGTCGAATTGTTACCCGTGCCCAGCCCCACGCGGGTCATTTGATAGGTGGCTAAACCGTCGAAGCTCCGGTTGCGATCCCGGAAATCCACATAATTTGGATACGACAGCGCGCCTCGATGCCCTCCGCCAAACTGCAATCCGTAGAGGCTCTCCGACTGCGGCACGTTCAGCGGCCGGAGCACGAAAGCATCGAGTGCGCTGAAGACCACGGCGTTTGCGCCAATCGCCACGGCAAGCGTCACGACGGCAACAGCGGCAAAACCGGGAGACTTGTGCAACATGCGGAAGGCGAAACGAAGGTCTTGCCCGAGATCATCCCAAAAGAGCCAGCGGCCGGACTCGTAAAAGCGCTCTTGAGCTTGTGTCACGTTGCCGAAAGCGCGGCGCGCGGCGGCTCGCGCCTCTCGCTCGCTTACGCCTTGTTCCCGCAGGCGGTCCGTCTCCAACTGGATATGAGCCTCCATTTCGGAGCTAAAGTCACTCGCCTTGCGCTTCCGTCGGAACATGGCCTGCCTCCGTGAAGCCGAGAACGTGCAATCGCAACAACGCTTTGGAGCAAACGCCGCAAGAGTTGCTCTTGCCTGCCTATTCAAACCTCAATGCGACCAACGGATCCATTCGCGCCGCGCGCCATGCCGGCACGTAGCAGGCCACGATCGCTACGAGCAGCAACACGGCCGCCGCCACAAGCAACGTGAGTGCGTCTGTAGCGCTCACGCCAACGAGCAAGCCCTGCATCGTGCGGTGCAGCATGAGCGCCATCCCCTGGCCCGCTGCCAATCCTAGAAGGACGAACTCCAAACCATTCTTCATAACCATGGACAATACCTGCCAGCGCGCCGCCCCCATCGCCACGCGGATCCCGATCTCCTGCGTTCTCTGCGCCACCGAGTACGAAATCACTCCATACAGCCCCACCGCCGCCAAGACTAGTGCCAAAGCAGCGAATGCGCCCAGCAGCATCATGTAAAACAGCCTCTGCCCCAGGGAATCGGCAAGCAGAGAATCAAACATCACGGGTTCTCCCACCAATGCATCGCGGTCAATTTCTTGAATCAGCTTGCGCGCTGGCTGTCCCAGAGCCGCGGGAGATGCTTGCGCACGAATCACCAAACTCGCGCCATCCATGCCCGCCTGCGACAGCGGCACATAGAAGGTCGGCGCGATTGGAGCATCCAACCCAAAGTGGCGCACGTCTCCCACGACACCCACAATCTCTCCTTTGTTTTTTTCATACCCGCCCCCCGCGCCAAAGTCGATCTTCTGCCCAATCGCGTCCCCCGCTGGAAAAAACATGTGGGCGGCCGTTTCGCTGATCAATAGAACTCCCGCGGCGCCCAGGCGGTCGGCATCCGTGAACGTCCGCCCCTTGCGCAACGGAATGCCCAGCGTTCGAAAATAATGCGGCGTGGCCCAGCGCAATTCCGCCGACTGCTGGTCCTTCTCAGGTATGTTCCTGCCTTCCACGCTGAAGCTGCTGCTGAAATCATCCCCGGACAGCGGCAACGGCGTCACTGCGTCGACCGATGTGACGCCGGGCAAACCGCGCAGCTTGGCCAACGCTTGGTCCCAGTAGTCTTCGAGCGCCAGGCTGTTCTTGTAGTGGGCATCCGGCACGCTAACGTCCAGCGTCAAGACGCCTTGGGGGTCAAAACCCGGGTTTAGCGATCTCAGGCCCACGAAGCTACGGACAAGGAGCCCCGCTCCCGCGAGCAACATCATGGAAAAGGCGACTTCTCCAACAAGAAGAATGCTGCGTGCGCGTCCTGCTTCGCGCGAGGACGAGCCTGACATTTTGAGCAGGCTGCCAACTTCCATTCTCGAGGATCGCATCGCAGGGATTAGCGCAAACAGCAAGGCGCTCACGACCGAGACGCCCAGCGTGAATGTCAGCACCGCCGTGTTCAGTCCCACGCTCGCCAACCGCGGGATGTCTTTCGGTCCAAAGCGCACAATCCCGAGGAGCGCCCAGTGCGCGAGCAGCAGGCTCGCTGCCCCGGCACATATCGCCAGCATTAAACTCTCCGTCAAAATCTGGCGCACAATCCTCAGGCGCCCGGCGCCCAGAGCGCGCCGCATGGCCATTTCGCGCTGACGCACCGTCGCTCGGGCCAGGAGCAAGTTGGATACGTTGGCGCACGCGCTCAACGCCACAAGGCCCACGGCTCCCAGGAGCACCAGCAGCGCCGGCCGAATATCGCCCACCAGCCGCCGGCTCCATCGCTCCGCTTGCACGCCCCACTTTCCGTCCTTGTCCGGATAAAGCCGTCGTAGCTCTGCCATGATTGCCACTAAATCCTCATTGGCCTGAGCCACGGAGACACCCGGCTTCAGCCTTCCCAGCACGCTCAGGTAATGCGCCCCTCGCTGGGTCATCACCTTGTCGTCAAATCCGATCGGTAGATACGCATCGCTGTCCCGCAGCGGAAACCGAAAGTCCCGCGGCATCACGCCAATGATTTTGTACGGTTCGCTGTCTAGTTCGATGGTTTTCCCAATCGCATCCGGCAGGCCCCCGAAATCCGCCTGCCAGAACCCGTAGCCCAAAATCGCCACATGATTGGCGCCCTTGCGATTCTCCTCGGCCGTGAACTCCCGTCCGATGATGGGGTGTACTTTTAGAGTAGGGAAGATTCCTGCAGTCGTGACAACGGCGCGCAGGCGTTTCGCCTCGCCGCGTCCGGTCAGCGCGCGCTCGCTCGTATGGAACGCAAACATCGATGAGAACGATCGGTTCTGGTCGCGCCAATCAAAAAAATCCGGCGGCGAGCAGGAATAAGGCGTCGTGACGCCGCCCCTCTCCCACATGGAAGCCACGCTCACCAACTGATCCGCATTGCTGTACGACAGCGGCCGGAGCAACACCGCCTCGATCACGCTGAACATTGCAGTGTTTGCGCCGATGCCCAGCGCCAACGTGAGCACCGCTATGCCCGTAAAGCCGGGATGCTTGGCCAGCATCCGCAGGCCATAGCGAACGTCCTGCCACAGCTGATCCCACGACAGCCAGCGCTTTGCTTCGTAAAAACGTTCCTCGGTTTGCATGACATTGCCGAAAGAGCGGCGCGCCGCGGCCCCGGCGTCTTCTTCGCTTAAGCCTTGTTCTCGCAGGCGCTCCGCTTCCAACTGGATATGAGCCGCAATCTCCGAGCGGAAGTCGCCCGGCTCGCGCTTGCGTCCGAACATGGCCTAGCCTCCCTCGGATTCCAGAATCCGCCCTATCGCCGCGGTCAGCCGCTTCCACTTGGTGGTTTCTTTTCCTAGCTGCTTGCGGCCCGAGGCAGTCAGGGAATAAAACCGCGCTTTGCGATTGTTGGAGGAGATTCCCCACTTCGCGGAGATCCAGCCGCGCTCCTCCAGCCGCTGGAGCGCGGGGTAAAGCGCGCCGTGCTCCACAAGGAGCTCGTCGTCTGACGTTTGCTGGATGGCGCGCGCGATGCCTTGGCCGTGCTGCGCTCCAAAGATCAGCGTGCGCAAGATCAGCAGGTCCAAGGTGCCTTGCAGCAGTTCCAGCCGTTCTCGCTCTTCTTGGGTAGACATTTAACCCAACGCTACGCTCGCTTGGGTAAGATGTCAACCCTAAGTCTTCCTTGGGGTGGGCGCGCGCTTCTATTCGGCGCTCAGCAAAGTAACGGGATCTATTCTGGCCGCGCGAGCAACCGGGGGCAGCGAGGCTAGAACTGCGGTTCCGAGGAGCGCTATTATAGCCACGGGAAGCCAGCATGGCTAGGTCCGTGGGTTTAACTTCGTAAAACAACGCCGCCATATACCGCACGAGCGCCAAGCCGGACGTCAAGCCCGCAGCCGCCCCCACTAAGAGCATCAAGAAAACATCGACGGTTACGATGCGCACGACGGCGACGACTTGTGCGGCGATGGCCATGAGGATTCCGGATTTCGCGCTGCCGCTCGAGAACGGAGTAGTGCAACACCCCGTACAGGCCGACGCCTGCCAGCACCACCCGCCACGACGCCGAAGAATAGAGCGAGCATGGCGAGCAGCCGTTCGCGCACGGTTTGCGCCTGATTGATTTCGAGCTGCGTGCGGACTCGGCTCACGCGAAACTCGGGACGTGCCCGCGGCAGTTCCTGGCGGAGAGCCTCGGCCATCGCCAGCGGATTGGCGCTCGAGGTGCGCACGATGAAGGTTCCCCAATTTTGCGGCACCCCAGTGCCGTCACTGCGCACACCCTGAAAGGGCACGTAAACCACGGCCCGGGCTCCTTCCCGCATACCACCGTAACGGGCGTCGCGCACCAACCACCGGATCTTCTCCGTTGAAATAAGTCTTCGCGAAGGTTTCATTTACGATGGCCGCCCCGGGAGCCGTCTCGCTCGGAAGAAAGTCCCGACCATCGACATGATTTTCATGGTGTCAATCCAGCCGGGCGACACCCTTAGGAAATAGGCCAGCCTTGGCATCGGAGGTGCCTCGTTGATCGAAATGTAGCTGTTCACGCTGTTCCCGTCGAGCAATGGCCAGCTGGCCAAGGCGACTCTTTCGACACCCGGGATCTCCCGGAGATGGCCGGCTACCTGGAGCCACAAAGCTGGTGGTTCGGCTCTTTGCGCGAACGTATCGAGCGTAAGCAGGCGTTCGGCGGAGAACCCGACCGACTCATGCGACAAATGCTCGAAGGTGGCCACAAGCAGCCGGGTAGTGAAGAGCACTAGCTTAGCTAGGAAACAGAAGGCCACCTGAGCGGTGATGAGCGCGTGCATCAACACACGCCGGGAGCGAGGCGCTTCTCTGCCTTGCAGGGCACGGAGTGGCTTGACGGCGGAGACGCCGAGCGCCGGCAACAAACCGAAGAGCAAAGTCACGCCGAAGGTCAACGCCAGTGCGAATCCCAGAACGCGCCAGTCGGGGGGAAGAATCAAACGCACCGGATCGTCCGGCGGATTGATTCTGCTGACGACAAACGGCGCGGAGCCCCAGGCGAAAAATACGCCGAGCGCCGCCGCAAGCACGGCAATCCATGCTGCTTCCATAAATAAGAAATAAGCTGCACAAGACGCCAGCGTCCGGCCCCGATGGACATTCGCGTGGCCATCTCGCGGGCGCGCGTCGCCGCTCGCGCGGTCATCAGGTTGGCCACGTTCGCGCAAGCAATCAGCAGCACCAACGCCACCAAAACACCCAGCGCAGCAAGCGAGCGACGGTTCTCGTTCTGCAAATCGGAAACGCCCGTGGGAGCGGGCTCCAGCACGAGCCTTTGGTTTAAGAAATTATCCAGGCCCTCCCGGGGAACGCCGACAAATCCCTTGACCCTCTCTTCTTCGAACGCACGGGAACTTGCTTCGAGCTTCGCGCGAACGAGCGCCGCCGCGACACCCGGCTTCAGCTGAGCAAACACCCGAAAAACGCTGGCGTCGGAGCGCCGTCACATAAGGATTCATCATGGCGGGAACGAAGACGTCGATCATCGTGCCCGGCTCGGTGCCGGTGAAAGGTTTCTCCACAACCCCAATTACCTCGTAGAGCGTTTCCCCCATGCGAAAACTGCGGCCGACCACTTTAGGATCCTGGCCGAAGCGGAGGGTCCAATAAACGTAAGAGAGCACCGCGTAGGGATGCGCACCTGGTATCCGATCGTCCGTTTCCGTCAACAGCCGTCCCAAGACAGGCCGCAGTCCAAACGACTCAAACATCCAGCCCGAAACATATTGCACGTACGCTTTCTCAATTTCCTGGTCGGGCCGGTAATAAAGATCGACGCGATCCGCGTAGGACAGGGCAAGTAACTCCGCCCGATCCTTCACCGCCGCGCGCATCTGAAGAAAAAAGCGGGTACTCGCAGTTTTGGTCAATACTGGGCTTGCCATCAAAGTTGAGGCCCTGGCGCGAAAGAGAGTAAAGCCGGTCCGGATTGGGCACCGGCAAGGGACGCAGCAGAAGGGCGTCGATGAGACGGAATGCCGACGTGCATGCGCCGATTCCCAAAGCAAGCGACAGAATCGCCGCGGCCGAGGTCACCCAATGCTTCTTCAGTTGCCGCCAACCAAAAACCGCATCCGCGCGCAGCGATTCGAGCCATGCGAGCATGGTGAGCGATCCTTGCCGAGAATCGGGTTTGGTCACACCAAGACCTCAGTTTATAGACGTCGGGGTGCGCCAAAGGTCAGCGAAGCGTCTGGGGTGAAACTTGCCGGTCGGCATCGGCTCCTTCTCGGGGCTGCCAGCATCGGGCAGAAACCTCAGAATGGTTTTGTGACAGCTTGAGTTATCATTCCAGAGTTACGACTTTACCGCTTCTTCGGACCGCCAGCGTATAATGCCGTGCGGCCTTTCCGTATTCGAACGAAAAGAGAAAGCCCACTGACATGATCGAACGGCTGCCCATGGAGATCAAAGTTCGCGAATCCGGCGAAGTCGCCATTCTCGAGGTGCATGGCCGGCTCACCATCGGCGAACCGAGCGAACAGCTTTACAGTGCCCTGCAGTCGGTCCTGAAGAAGGGCACTCGCAAGGTCATCGTGGCCCTCAACAGCACGCCGCAAATCGACAGTTCCGGGCTATCCACGCTCGTGCGCATCTCGATCCAGCTCGGGCGCGAAGGCGGGGTGCTGCGGCTGGTCTGCGGACCCGGCCGCGTCCGCGACGCTCTCACGGTCACGCGCCTTGCAGAAGCCATTCCCACCTTCGACACCGAATCCGCCGCCCTCGCCAATTTCACCTAGTACGATGAGCTTGGCCGAATTCCTGCATCTAAGCGATCAGACGCTCGCATAATATGGGCATAAACAAAGGATTCGCGATGCAGAACATGCCGAAAAAGAGCCCAAGGTCCTTGTGATCGATTTCTTCCGAAACTCACCCGGCACCTCGTCGCAATCGGGCACCGTCCTTGCCGACGGCTTTTCCGAATCACTCGCAAGCTATTCCCCCGGAAAGGAAATTCTTGATCGCAAAGCGCTCAGAAACTATCTAGTCGAAAACTGGACTACGCTCGAGGACCTTCGCTCAAACGACATCTGTCTGGGGCATTGCCCAACAATGGGGAGCCACTGGCACAATTTTGGGAACTCTGAATGAGAGGGATGGCGGAATTGAGCTCACGTTTCACCTCGAAGGATTTGGTCCGAAAGAAAAAGAAGATGATATTTTGCCCTGGCGAGATAGGACCGTTAGCACGGCCATCCCGCCCCAGTAAGAACAAGCCTGGAGGTCGCATTTCACCTGTTTAATTGAGGAATTCTACTTCCTTTAAGCCCCTTTTTTCAGTTCAGCGAGGACGAGTTTGGCCACTTCCTTGAGGGTTTCAAAGACGCCGGTGCCTTGAATGGCCACGGCTTCCAGAACCGGCTCGCTTTTTTTTCGAAGTTGCTTGGTCAATTCCGGCACGGGCATGGCGTTCGGCAAGTCGCGCTTGTTCAGCTGCAGCACGTAGGGAATCGTCGAGAAATTCAGGTTGTGTTCTTTCAAGTGTTCCTGAAGGTTTTCCATGGTCTCGAAATTCGCGTCCAGCCGCTCTTCCTGCGAATCGGCCACGAACACTACGCCGTCCGCCCCTTTCAGGATGAGCTTGCGGCTGGCCTCGTAGAACACCTGGCCGGGCACGGTATAGAGATGAAAGCGAGTCTTGAAGCCCCGCACCGTCCCCAGGTCGAGCGGAAGGAAGTCGAAGAACAGCGTGCGGTCGGTTTCCGTGGCCAGGGACACCATTTTGCCCTTCTGGTTCTGCCCGGTATGGTCGTAGACCCACTGCAGGTTGGCGGTTTTTCCGCCGAGACCCGGACCGTAGTACACCAGCTTGCAATTAATTTCGCGTGCAGGAAAATTGATGAAAGGCACTTTGTCGTCGACCAGTGTCCGGCCACAAATCTAGCATACGCGCTCGAGGCAGGCCAGCATTCCCGCCCCGTGTTTCCATCGCTTTGCAGCCTGAACTCCAGTTTCCGCGATTCTCGAGCGATTTGGACGAGCTATTTTTTCCTGATGCTGCCGTTCGGTAACCAGTGTCCCGCTCCGCCGTCCCGCATTTTTATTGCAGAGTTATTTACTCGAAAGTAATAAATCCGCGTTTGACGCGCGTCGCCGCCTCTGCTAGCATGCCGACCATGGGCAAAGTCCGAAAAGCCCCCGGGGGCTCGGCACAGCACTCCAAGAGCACCGGGCACAATTCCTCTAAGCCACA
Organism: Acidobacteriota bacterium; assembly: GCA_003223215.1. GTDB lineage: Bacteria > Acidobacteriota > Terriglobia > Acidiferrales > UBA7541 > Acidiferrum. Next base: position 39,713 of record QHYH01000090.1, on the reverse strand, counting down.
GAAAAAGAGGAACTTAGGGCCGCCCCCACCGCCGCAGCGCGGCGGCGTTGAGTTGGTCGATCCGCGCGTGCAGGAGCAGCTGAAGACTTACGATGAAGCTCTGTCACTATTTCATCAGCAAAAATTCGCCCGCGCCAAGCAGGGACTGGAAGAAGTGCTGAAAGGTCCGAGCAAGGAACTGGCGGACCGCGCGCGCGTGCATTTGAAAATTGCCGAGCAGCGCATGAAGCCCACGCAGGAACACAATCCGCGCGGCGCGGAAGACCATTACCAGCGCGGCGTGGCCATGATGAACATCGGGCGCTGGGACGAAGCGCGGGAGAGCCTCGACAAAGCGCGCAAGGCCGCGCCCAAGGCCGACCACATTCATTACGCGCTGGCAGCGCTCGATTGCCTCACCGGCGAAGCCGACTCCGCACTCCAGAACCTCAAGGTCGCCATCCAGTTGCGCCCGGAAAACCGCTACCACGCGCGCAACGACGAAGATTTCGCCTTCCTCCAGGAAGATCCGCGCTTCACCGAATTGCTCTACCCGGAGAAAGACGGGTTTGCTGGCTAGAAAACATAACCATCGTGAATTGTGACGAAGGGCGGCATCAGCCGGAAGTGGCGCTGTAGCTTCGGCTCTTCCGCATATCTTCCCGAGGGTGCGCGGTATCTGAACTCTTTCCTGTAGAATAAACAGGTGGCTCCTTTTCTCAACTGGAAATGAAGAAACACGGCTCTCCGAGAAAAGCTCTGCCGCCGGGCTTCCGCATTGTCGCGTTGGGCGGGGGAACCGGGCTGTCTACGCTGCTGCGCGGCTTGAAAGAACGGGTGGTGCGGCGCCCGGACGAACTTTCGACCGCCGAGCGACCGATCTCCGATCTCGCTGCCATCGTCACGGTGACCGATGACGGCGGCAGTTCCGGGCGTTTGCGGCGCGAGAATCGCATTCTGCCGCCGGGCGACATTCGCAACTGCATGGTCGCGCTTTCCAAAGATGAAGCGTTGATGGGCCGCTTGTTTCAGTACCGCTTTCACGCGGGACGGGGTCTCGCCGGCCACAATTTCGGGAATCTGTTTCTCGCCGCGCTGACGCACGTCACCGGCGACTTTATCGAGGCGATTCGCGTGACGAGCAGAGTGCTCGCCATTCGCGGGCGCATTTTCCCCTCGACGCTCTCGAATGTCCGTCTGGTTGCCATCCTCGAAAACGGCCGCGTGGTTCACGGCGAGACGCGCATCAGTGCCAGCCGCACACGCATCAAGAGACTGAGCCTCTCTCCGAGCCGCGTGCGCCCCCTGCCCGCCGCTGTCGAAGCCATCGACCAGGCCGACCTGATTCTCATGGGCCCAGGCTCGCTGTACACGAGCGTCCTGCCCAATCTGCTGATTCCCTACATTGCCGCGGCGATCGCGCGGTCCAAGGCTCCCCGAGTCTACATCGCCAACTTGATGACGCAGCCCGGCGAAACGACCGGCTACGGGCTGGCGGACCACGTTTGCGCCATTCAGAAGCACGTGCCGCACCGGGTGATCGACTGCGTGATCGCCAACCGGCAGGCGATCTCGCCCGAAGTGGCGCGCCGCTATCGCGCGGAAGGAGCGGTGCCGGTGACCGTGGACCTTGCCGCGCTGCGGAACCTTGGCTGTCGGGTGATCCTCGACGATCTCGTCGAGGAACACGGCGTGCTGCGCCACAACACCCGGCGGCTGTCGCAACTGCTGCTCGAAGAATTCCTTCACCAACAGAGGGCGGCGGCGGGGCAAATCCGCATTTAGGGGAAGAATTCCTTCCTCGTTAGAATTCGCATCCGCTCCCGGCAACGGCGGGCTAACTAAGCCCGGTGCTGCAAATCCGTCCGCGATTGAGCCTCGCCCCTCATGGCTGCGCTCGGGAGAATATAGGGGAATCGAAGCGGACGATGGGCTGCGGGAGTCCACTACAAAAAGCAAGAGGCCCCCAGCAGATGCGGGAGCCTCTTGGCTGAAGTTCCTTCTGCGCCCCTTAGAACGCTAGAAGATGATTTTGGCCACGAGCTGAATGTTGCGAGATTCGCCGGGGCCGATGGCCGGAGCGCCGTTGAAGTCGCCGATCGTGTCCGTCACCATACCGAATCCAGTCGACTTGAAATTCGCAGAGCACCTATGGGTGGTTTTATCCTCGGCGCAGACGTCACCATTTGGTGAAGCACTTCCGAACGCGGGCAAAGCCCCGACTCCGGACGACAGATTAATCCGATTCAGGAGATTGAAGAAGTCGGCGCGGAGCTGGATTTTGACGCGCTCAGTAATCCCGATGTTCTTGATGAAGGACAGGTCGACATCTCCGAAGGACGGCGCGTACCATTTGTTCCTGGAGACGTTGCCAAGGGGTGATCCCGTGCAACCGGGGTCTCCTGCATTGGGATCGCAGAAGGCCGTTGGGTTGATCCACAGCGTGCCGGCACCGGGCACGAATTTATGGTCAATGGTAACCCCATTGGCACTAGCGAACGGGTTGGCGCCGGGGATCAGGTTCAAATAAGACAGGATCTCGTCGTACGGCTGCCCCTTGTGCCAGTTCATCACGCTGCTGATTTGCCAGTCGTTAAAGACGCGCTTTGTCCATGCGGAAGTTGCCCAAGGAGCCTTCGGAACGTCATAGGTGAAGTCGATGGTGAAAAGATGGCGTGTATCGAAGTCACTGTTGCCATAATCCGCGCTGCGATTGTAGGCGTTATCCACAACAGTGCCGCGGTACTCGCTGATGTCATCCAGAGAGTGAGACCAGGTATATGCGATCTGCGAACTCAGTCCGCGCCACTGTCTTAATTTGAGAATGCTTTGCAGAGCATTGTAATTGGAATTGCCGATGGTGTTGAGTTGCAGGATGTTGCCGAAGTTAGGATAAGGGACGCTTACCGGTGCACCCCTGAAGGTAGTCACAGGAAGCAGTGCGCTCGGGACGGGGACGCCATTGGCGAGGGGCTGATTGATGTTGGACACCAGATTTAGCTTTCGCCCCTGGCTGCCGACATAGCCGAGCTGCCAAACAACGGCGTTGCCGAAGCTTTTCTCCACCTGCAAGTTGTAATTGAAGAAGTACGGCACACGGAAATTCTTGCTGACAGAATAAATGCTCAGGCCCTTGGGGTCGGTTGCGGCGCCGCAATTTGGATCGGAGCAAGCCTGTACGCCTGGAAAAATGGAATTGCCCCCTGCTTGGACGGCATCCCATTGGTAGGAACCTTGGCCGAGCCTATTCGCGCCATAGGTAGAGTTGGGATCAGCACCGAACGGATTGCTGTGAACCCCCGAAGGCGCAGTGATGGGCGGACGGAAGTCCAAGAAGGGATTTAGGTTGATTTGATCGTAGAAAACACCAAATCCACCGCGGACCACGAGATCGCCTTTAGCATTCGGCTGATAGGCAAAGCCGAGCCGTGGAGCGAAATGGTTCTTACCAGGGTCGAAGAGAGGGTGGGCGCTACTCTGGACGACAAATCCCGTTCCCGGAACGAAGTTGGCGATGTCGCCACTCTTGTCGGACTGCATAGGCCCGAAGTATTCGTAGCGCAGGCCGTATTGCAGGTTGAGTTTCTTAGTCAGCTGGTAGGAATCCTGAACGTAGGCATTGAGGGCGTTGACGTGCACAAAGCGCTCGGGATTTCCAACGACGATCGTTGATGAAGACACGTCGCCAGCGAGAAAGTCGGCGAGCGCGCAGAGCGGGGGGTTAGCTGTCGCCCCGGTACAAGTCGCACTGCTTGCCCAAGGTCCTTGCGTTCCGTCGAAATTGAATCTTCCAGTCCCGCGGCGGTGATAGAACTCGTTAAGTTTCCCGTGGCGATACTCGCCTCCGAAGCGAAATTGATGTTTCCCGACACTATACGAAACAATGTCAGTATAGTGGGTAGTCAAGTCGCTTCGGCCCTCCGGGGGAGTCAAGCCGGTTTGCTCAAAGCCTGTGATTCTAATGTTCGGGGCCCCATTAATGGGCTGGCCGTTTTTTGTGGCATCCGGGCTGAGGAACAAACCAAGGTCCTTGGTCACAAAGCTGTTGTTGTTGTCGTGAAAGAGCTGGTTGAAGTAGCTGGCGCCAAAAAGGAATTGATTCGTCAACCTCGCTGACAGCGTGGAGTTTAAGACTGCGCCATAATTTCCGTCGTGGAGAGGAGCCACCTCGAAGTAGTACGACAAGTTCGAGCTGGCTGTTCCGAGCGCGGGGCTACCACCAAGCGGAGCTACTTGGTTCCCCTGGCCGATAATGGCGTGGAGCGAAAGATGATGTTTGTCAGAAAATTGGTGATCAAGCCGAGCGACGCCGTTGTAGCTGTAACCAAACTCGGTGCTGGGGCTGAAGAAATTGCCCGTAGTCGAAGGCAAATTCAAAATCGAGTTACTGCCCGAGGTGGGCCAGAAACCCGCGCCACTGGTCTGGCACCCGGCAGGAATCTGGTTAGCAGGGAGGTCTTTGGTAAGCCCCGCGAGCACGTTACAGGAAGCGAGACTAACGGGCTTGTTGTTTGAGGCGAGCAGAGCACCTGCTTGCGCCACCCAGGCTGCCGAAGGCTCCGTGGCGATTCCTGACAGGCCGAAAACGAACTCCTGCTTCTCGTAGCTGAGGAAAAAGAAGGTCCTATTCTTGATGAACGGCCCACCGACAGCGAAACCGTAGTTTTCATTCCGTTCCCTGGGAGCCTTGGTGCCGGGCGCGGGAACAAAGAAGGGCGAAGGGTTACCAAAGACTTCGTTTCGGTTATAGTAATAGAGGGAGCCATGCAGATCGTTGGTGCCGGACTTGAGGACAATGTTGGCCGTGCCACCGGCGTTGCGCCCGCCCTCGGGGCCCGAGGAGGTTTGCACTGAGAATTCCACCGTTGCGTCAATCGGCAGGACCGTGCCGGCAATCCCGGAGACGCCGCCCTGATTGATGGCGGGAATGTTGTGCCAGAAATCGTTATTGTCCACCCCGTTGATCTGCCAGTTGACCTGGTTAGGCCGCGTACCGTTCAACGAGCCGAAGCCACCAACGTTATAACCGCCAAAACCAGGTGCAACCGAAATCATTTGCGTGAAGTCCCGCCCGTTCAGAGGCATGTTCTGCACCACGTCGTCGGGAATCGTCATGGTCTGGGTTTGCGTGGTGGTATCGAGCGTCAGCGCAGCCGCGGAAACTTCCACGGTGGTGGTCTGCTGCTGAAGCTGCAGCTTCACCTGTAGAGTGTAGATCTGACCGGCGATGACTTCGACCTTGTCAACGGTATACGTCGGGAATCCCGTAGCCGTCACCACTACTTTATAAAAACCAAGCGGAATGTCTTGGAACGCGAAGGCTCCGTCGCTCGTCGTCGTAGTGGTGTGATCGATGCCCGTGGCGATTTCCGTGGCCTTGACCGTGGCGTTGGGAATCACTCCGCCCGACGGGTCGGTGACCGTTCCGTTGATGGAGCCGCGGAAGGTCTGCGCATCTAGTGCAACTGCCAGTGAGAATGCGATGAGAATTGCTGTTACAAAGCGCTTCATAGATTCCATCCCCCCTCTTCGATCAAAACTTGAACTGACCGCACCCTCGTTTTCCGGCAGGGCCGGAGAACGTGCAATACAAAAACCAAGGCCACCCCAGACCAACTGCGGATGGTGTGGGAACCCACACACACTCGGTTGTTCAATCGAGGGATCCGTCATTTAAGGACAAGCCCCCCGGACCGCTCGCCCTGTCTCGGTAGGGATACCGGCACCGGCACCTGAACGGCAATATGCTGATGGCTGGAGTTGTAACCTGCCCCAGTCTTTGCTGTCAAGAAGAATGAATGTGAATGAATGTTATTCGCAGGAGCGAGAAAATTCATAACCGGGACGGGAAGAAGTGCGGGTCGCGAGAAGGAGCATCGAAACATAGACGGTGAAAAAGTTCACGACCTTGCCGTGAGCAACTCGCGGGTACTCGCGGCCTCATCGGGCCCTTGTCGGCACTGGCCGACCTCCTTGCGCGGTCAAGGTGACAAGACCCGGGAGAGTCGCGATAAAATCCTGTCCGCCGTAGCGATTTCGAGGTTTGGGAGAGTCCCATGTCGACGTTTGGGCTGATTGAATACCAGGACGCGAGCCCGCAGGTGCGCGCCATTTATGACGACATCATGGCCACGCGTAAGACCGATTGGATCAACAATTTCTGGAAAGCCATCGCGCACGATCCCGCGCTGCTCGCGCGCACGTGGGAAAGCATCAAGCAGGTGATGGCGCCGGGCGCACTGGATCCGCTAACCAAGGAGTTGCTCTATATCGCCGTCAGCGTGACCAACAATTGCACTTACTGCATCTATTCGCACACCGCGTCCGCCTTTCGAAAAGGAATGACCGACGCGATGTTCAAGGAACTTCAGGCGGTCATCGGCATGGCCAACGAAACTAACAAATTGGTCACCGGCTACCAGGTGGAAGTGGATGAGCAGTTCAAGGGGCCGCTAAGCAGAACTCGACCTTGACATCCTCCCCGCCGCAAGCGGCGAGGATTCCTACGGCCTCGGTTTGTTTTCCCGAGATGGCTTCGGTGGGTTCCTCCCACAACCGCCCTACTTCAGCGGAGGACCACGAAGAGGCTTTACTTTTGGGCTGCCCGCCCATAGGTCGTTCGGACATAAGAATATAGAGCAGTTTGCAAGGAAAAGAAAGAGGGGCCTTATATCCTTTATATCGTCGGCCCAAAAGCCGAGGCTTTACGGCCATATGGTAACCAAGCGCGAGAAAAGATGCCCGCTCGTCGCCATTCGCTCCTGTACGCGCGAACAGTTGTTGCTTAGCCAAAAGTGGTACGCCTGTACTATGGTTGGCTTTCTCCGCAGAAGCAGAAGATAGAAAAGGTAGCCCCGATATGGAAAACGTGTTTCTAGCGGGCAAACCGCAAATTCTGCTTCACAGGTGTGCGCGCGATGTCTCTTATCATCAAGGATTCGGACACGCTGGCAACTTCCGAAACCAGCTCGCGCCCCGGTTCGGCGGCACCGGGCGATCCCCCGACCAGGCCGCAACCGGTGGCCCTCGAAGTTCCCGTTGCGGTGAATGGCGCGCGCACTGTGGAAGGCGGCGACAAGCGAGAACCTTTTTCCGAAGCGACCAAAACCGTAATGATCCACGGCAACGGCGCGGTCATCAAGCTGCATTCCGCACTGGCTCCCGGCCAATTGCTCTTCCTAACCAACGAGCGCACGAAAAAGGAAGTCGTTTGCCAGGTGGTGAAGTCCAAGAACTATCGCAGCGTCAGCGGATACGTGGAACTGGAATTTACCGAGCCCGCTGTGGGTTTTTGGGGGATGCGTTTCCCCGCCGACCGGATTGCGCCGGGACCGCAAGCCTCGCCTGACGCAAGCCGTCCGACCGCAACCAATGGCTCGCCGGCGCCTTCGCGGCTGGCGGCGCAAAAGGTGGACGAATCCGCCGCGGGCATCGCTCCGAGCGGCGTTGCGGGGAGGTCTTCGACTCCTGCGCCGGCTTTGTCGACGCCAGCGATTCCCGCGCTGTCCGGATCTTCCATCGTTCCCGCGCCGATAGATTCCGGTTCTTTGCTGGGCACTCCCAACCCGAGGCCGGATTCCGGTATTCCTGCGGTGCCCCTCGCACCTTCGTTTGGTTCCGAGGAGCCGCTCGTCGAACCTTGGCTGAAGAAGCGCGAGTCGGCTTCCCGTGTTCCCGCCGAACCGCCCAGTGTTGCTCCCCTCGAGTCCGTTCCAAAAACAGAAGGGCCCGCCCCGAGCCAGCCGCCCGTTCGCAACTTTGAACTGGCCCGCCCGTCGGACAAGCCCGCGTCGCTTTTTGCGCCATCCGAACCGCCGTCGAATCCCGCGACACTCGATTTGTCCAGTCTCGCTCCCTTCTTCGAAGTGCAACCCGCGCCTGCCGATTCGGCTCCCGCAGCACCTGCCAAAGTGCCGGCCGCGAGCGATCCCGACCCGGAGGGATTAAAGCAACACACGACGCGCTTGGAGCAAGAGCTGTCGCAACTGCAGCTTGCCGACCAGGCTGAGAGCTCGTCCGCGACTCCGGCCATGGACGCTCTGCCGGTTCCCGTCGAGGAGCCCGCCATTTCGCTTCCCAAGGCCGACCCGGTGCACGAAAGCGCAGCGCAGCTTCTCGAGAATCCCGCTCGACCGAGCGCAGGTGCGGTTTTGCCGGAGGCGGAGAAGCTTGAAGAGCCTTCGAAGGTCGCGCCTCCGGCGCCAATCCCCGCTCTCGAGTCCCTCGAGGAGGCTCGACTCGAGCTTCCTGCGTGGCTCGCCCCGATGGCACGCAACCCTGCCGCCCCGTCTTCGACGAACGAACTCGTCCTCCGGGAGAAAGCCAAGCGCGTCCGGGAACGGCGGCCGCTAGACGAGCTGATGGCGCCGCTCGCAGCGCCGATCAAAAAGGAGAGGGCCGCGGATTCGCACATTCCTCAGTTCGGAAGCGAGCTGCCGTTTGAAGGCGTGAAGAAAGTTAAGGAAAACGCGCCCAAGAAGCCCGGAAAGGGCATGCTTTTTGCCGCGCTCGTGGCGGTGACTGCTCTCCTGGCCGCAGGCGCCTGGTGGTATAAGAGCCACCAGGCGGGCGGGGTTCTTGCCGGGGTTTTCTCTCGGCAAGCGCCCGTAGCTTCCGCGATGGCACGAGCGAAGCCGGATCGAAGCAACGCGAATGTGCCAGGGAATGCGGCTCCAGCAAGCGCGACGGCTGTCGAAGCCTCTAACCCGGAAAGTGCTTCAGATTCCGCTGATGGCGGAAGAGCGGTTACGACGGCCGAAGCCGCCGAGCCCGAGGCGGTTCCATCAGCCGAGAAGAAGCCTGTTCTTGGAGAAGTGCATCTCGAGGCGCCCAAGCTTTCACCGAAGCGGACGGCGCAGAACAGTTTGGAACCGGACTTGAGCGAAGAGCCCTCCGAGGGCGATGCCAATGCCCTGGGCCCAGAACTGGGAGCTTCGGGCAAACAGCCGGCAGCGCCGGCAACGCCCGTCCCGGCAGGCGGGGACGTAAAGCAGGCCAGGTTAATCTCTTCTGTGCCGCCCGAGTATCCGGCAATGGCAAAGGCTCAGCACTTTTCCGGAGGGGTCACCATTGATGCGCTCATTGATTCGAACGGGCGGGTCGCCAAGATGAAAGTGCTTTCCGGCCCGACGCTGCTCGAGCAGGCGGCCATGGATGCTTTGAGGCAGTGGAAATATGAGCCGGCCACGCTGGACGGCAAAGCGGTGCCGATGCACCTGACCGTCACAATCCAGTTCCGCTTGCAAAAGCAACGCTAGTCGTTCTCTGCAGACGGGCTGACCTACGGCCTAGCTAGCTAGCAGCAAGAGTCTAGGTTGCAAGGGGGCCGCGCGAGAAGGGCCTGTATGCCTTGCGGGATGCGAAACAGGTTCGTATACTGGCGCCCCGGCCAAATGGCAAGTCTGGCGGTGGGGTAGACCGCTGAAGCCTTCCTTGGCCCCTGAATTCACGCCTGTGGAATCATCACAGGACGAATTGTGTAAGGACGCTTGGTCCAAAAAAGAAACGGCATGATGTGATGGTATTGTCCCCAACTCAATCGTTTGCCAGGCAATCCTGCACCCTCGCTTGAGAGCGACAAGAAAGAGGGAAAGTTAGCGAAGGAGACCTTTGCATGTCGCAAGCCCCGATGCCGGAAGAGATGAATGTCTACCAGAACGCTGAAGCGCGTTTTGAAGTGGCCGCCAACAAGCTGGGCCTCGAGCAGGGACTCTATCGCTTCCTGAAGTGGCCGAGCAAAGAAATCACGCTGTACATTCCGGTGGGCATGGACAACGGGCAGCTGGAAGTTTTCACCGGCTACCGTGTGCTGCATTCGAACGTGCGCGGGCCGGGAAAAGGCGGGATTCGTTTCGCCCCCGACGTTTCGCTTGACGAAGTGCGCGCGCTGGCCACTTGGATGACCTGGAAGTGCGCGGTCGTGAATATTCCGTTTGGGGGCGCCAAGGGCGGGGTGATTTGCGACCCGCGCAAATTATCCCGCGGTGAAACGGAACGCTTGACGCGACGCTACACGGCGGAACTGGCGGATTGGATTGGGCCGGAGCGCGACATTCCGGCGCCGGACGTGGGCACCGGCGAACAAACCATGGCTTGGGTGATGGACACTTATGCGATGCACGTCGGGCAAGCCACAACGGCGGTGGTGACCGGCAAGCCGATTGAGCTGGGCGGTTCGCGGGGGAGACGCGAAGCCACGGGACGCGGAGTCATGATCTGCTGTGACAAGGCGCTCGCCAGGGTCGGCATGAAAAGAGAGGGTTGCCGCGTGGTCGTGCAGGGTTTCGGAAATGTCGGCTCGATGGCTGCCGACTTGATGCAAAAAGCCGGCTACAAAATCGTCGGTCTCGCGGATATTGGCGGCGGGCTGTACAACGAGAAGGGATTCGACATACCCAAAGTGATCGACTGGGTCTACACGCAGAAAAAGCCGCTGCAGGGTTTTCCCGACGGCGGAACGAAAATGTCCCCGCGCGATGTACTTTTCCAGTCCTGCGACATCGCCATCCCCGCCGCCATTGAAAACCAGATCACCGAGAAAAATGCAAACCAGGTGCAGGCGAAAATCCTCTGTGAAGGCGCGAACGGCCCGACGACCTGGCAAGCCGATACGATCATCGATGCGAAAGGGATCTTCACCATACCCGACATTCTGGGCAACGCCGGTGGCGTGACGGTGAGTTACTTCGAGTGGGTGCAAGACCGCCAGGGATTCTTCTGGCGGGAGAGCGAGGTCAACGAGCGGCTGATGGACATTATGGAGAATGCCTTCGACGAGGTCGTGCGCTACGCAGAACTGCACAAGGTCAATAACCGCATCGCGGCTTACATGCTGGCGATCGACCGCGTAGCCACGGTCCTCAAGCTGCGCGGCATTTACGCCTAGTGTCTGCGAACTTTGCTTGGCCTCGTGAGCGGGGGCGAGCGCAAAAAGGGCGAATGCCAGGCACGGCCATTCAACTAAGGGCCCCCCCCAAAAAAATCGGAACGGCACTAGATTCCAGCCGAGTTTTATAATACTTTCTTTGCGCTCACGCCAGGCCCAGGGAGCTGGCGGGGCCATTTCGTATGTCCCCACGGGGTGCGCCTGAAGGGATTTGAAAGAGACGGTGCGGCTGTTTCCGCGCCAGAAAGGAGTCCGACCTTGACCCCGGACTCACTTTTACCAGGCCACGCAAAAAACGATGCCCAACATGCCCGGGAGATATGCGTTGCCGGGCGCTGGATGTACGAACGCGGTTTCATTGTTGCCTGCGAGGGCAACCTGTCGGTGCGCCTCGGCGACGGCCGCATCCTCACGACCCCCACGTGCATGAACAAGGGGATGCTTTCGCCCGAGGACCTGGTGATGACCGACCTTGAGGGCCGGCAGGTCGCGGGGGATCGCAAGGTCTCCTCCGAGCTCGCCATGCACCTCCTTTTTTACCGCATGCGGCCCGACGTGAATGTCGTTTGCCATGCCCACCCGCCCACGGCCACGGGCTTCGCGGTTGCCGGACGCGCCTTGAACCAAGCGCTGCTTCCGGAGGTGATCGTCGGTCTTGGCCAGATTCCGCTGGTGCAATACGCCACTCCGGGCACACCGGAGTTGAGCGCGGCGCTCGAGCCGTTTGTTCCACACTACGACGCACTGCTGCTGGCGAACCACGGGGCGGTGACCTGTGGAGCGGATCTGCTGACTGCTTTCTTTCGCATGGAGACCATCGAGCACTGTGCCAAGATCACGCTCGCGGCGGAACTGGCGGGCGAGCCCGTTCTGCTCTCAGGGCGCGAAGTGGCGAAGTTGATGGCCGCGCGTCCGAGATATTTCGTTTCGCCTCCGCCGGGAGGCGGCGCGGAGCTGCCGATGACCAATGAAGGGGGCGAGTCCGCGGAGGATCGCGTGACGCTGACGCGGGACGAGCTGGAGGCTTTGATTGATGAAGCGGTGCGCAAGGACCGCAGCCGGCGGTGAAACGCCGGGCGCGAAGTCGATCAGACTGCGCTTGCAAACGGCCTTGGAGTTTTGCTCCTTGCGACAGGCTGCTTCCTCGGGAGAATAGCAGAGGCCGCAGTTATGCGAAACGTGTTTACCGCCTTGATTGGCTTGTCGCTCTGCCTCTCGGCTTTCCTTGGCGCAATGTCATCTGAGAACGCCCAAGGGGGAACCATGAAAATCTCGAGCGATGCCTTTGCGGCCAACGAAACGATTCCGAAAAAATTCACCTGCGACGGGCCCGACGCCTCGCCCAAGCTCACTTGGAGCGAGCCTCCGGCAAAAACGCAAAGCTTCGCGCTCATCATGGACGATCCTGACGCTCCCGCAGGCACGTGGGTGCATTGGGTGCTGTTCGACCTGCCCGCCGAAACCAGAGAGCTTGCGGAAGGAGTGGCGAAGCAGGAGCAGCTTGCAAATGGCGCGCGGCAGGGCCGCAACGACTTCGGCAAAATCGGCTACGGTGGGCCGTGCCCCCCGCCGGGCAATCCGCACCGCTATTTCTTCAAGCTGTACGCGCTCGATGCCAAGCTGAATTTGAAGGCAGGTGTGGCAAAGGCCGACCTCGAACGCGCCATGTACGGCCACACTCTCGCGCACTCGGACCTGATTGGCAGATACGGCCGCTGATCATCCTGATCCTCAGGTAGGTCAATTTCCTAACAACCCGGGTTCCTTACGAAGTGATTGGAGCACTTCTCCGGCGAACCTCTTCCCTTTCTTCCGTTCCTCGCTTAGAGATCAGGATAGGGTAGGGTGTGCCTGGACCTAGAATGAGCAACAACCCACCCGAGAGAAATGCTGCGGGAGGGCGCGTGCATCCGCTGTGGTCAGAATCCCCGCCAAAGGCAAACCTTCCACAGCGCAAGATTGGCGCTCCTGAAAGAAGGATAAGACAACCTACTTCCCTCGCGAGGAAGAGGCGGTTTGGAGCTCGCGTTGAACCGCTGGAGCAGCTTCAAGGTCCTGGGCCGTGCGCCCGCGATGCACGATGAGGTGCAGGAAGAACATCAGGACAAGTATGGCGCCAAACGTAACCACAATCGTTGCACCTGTCGGGGTATCGAGTTGAACGCTAAGGTAGCATCCCAATGCCGAAACGAGTGTGCCCATGGTCCAGCCGATCGCCAGCCGCGGGCCAATCCGGTCAGCAAAAAGCATGGCACCCACACTGGGAACGATGAGATAGCAGAAAACCAGCAACACTCCGGCGATGGCCACCGAAGACGTTACAACGAAACCAAACGAAGCGTAGAAGAGAAAGTCCCAGAAGTGCACGTTCATCCCTGACTGCTCTGCTTTGCCGTGATTCATGGAAATGGACAGAAATTTCTTGCGAAAAATGAGGTGGAAGAGACCGACTGCCCCGTAGAGAAGCGCTGTCTTTCGCACTTCCTGCCAAGAAACCGCCAGAATGTTGCCAACCAGCATGTCCTTGAGGTGTTCGGTCTCACCCGTTGCCTTGCTCATCAAAAGAATGGCGGTGGCCGAGGCCACGGCATAGGCAATGCCGATGAAGGCTTCCTGGGGAATATGGCCGCGGGCGCTGCGGGCGAAGGAGAAGATAGCGGCGCCAAGGAACGTGAAGCCAAGGCTGATCCAGTACGACGCCCGGCCGTGCGGGTCCATTCCGATCACGACGGCAACCGTAGCCCCGAGGGCGGCGATTTGAGCAAGAGCCAAATCAACGAAAATGACCCCCCGCTCAACGACGTGCACGCCGAGATACGCGTGGATCCCCGTGAGAATGAGGCTTGCGACAAAGGGCGCGAGCAAGAAAACGAGGATTTCCATCCGCAGTCTCCTAGCGTTATTTTGTTTCGTCAAAGGCCTGCTTCAGCTTCGCAATATCGTCATCAAACAGCTTGAAGTAGTCGGTGATTTCCTTTTCTCCGCCCACCGACGGCATCAGCACGACGACCCGCGCGCCGGTTTCACGGGCGATGGCGTTCGGTGTTTTCAAATCGAAGTAAGGTTCCACGGCGATGACCTTGACCCCTTCGCTTTTCATCAGGCGCATCAACTCTACCGTATGCTGCGGGCTTGGGGGAATGCCTGGCCGCGGCTCCACGTAACCAACGACGTCGAGATGGAAATGATCGGCAAAATTGGGCCAGGAACGGTGGTAAGTCACGATTTTCCGTCCGGCGTAGGGTTTCATCTCCGCCAGCCATTTTTCATCGGCTTGCTTGATGCGCCGTTCGAAATCGTCATAGCGCTCGGCGAAATAAGCGGCGTCGCCCGGACGCATTTCCGAGAGCTTGTTCTGAATACCCTTGGCGATCTGCAGACCGTTCTCAGGATCAAGCCAGTAGTGCGGGTTGCCCAGGGGATGGACGTCGCCTTCGGCCCGCGTCAACACGCCCGTCGGAATTTCCAGGATCTTCGCGAAGCGAGAAGCGTCGAAGTAGCCCGGAGCGCCCACTTGTATTTTGGGGTTGGTCGATTGCGTGATCAGCGGGGGAAGCCAGCCGATTTCCAGTTCGAGACCCACGACGATAAGCAGATCGGCCTTGCGCAGCTTGAGCAGAAAACTGGGTTTGGCTTCAACGAAGTGCGGATCCTGGTAGCCCCGGGCAACTGATTCGACTTCGACCTTGTCTCCTCCGATCTCCTGGGCGAGCGCCGCCAAGTCAGTCGTTGAGGTTATGATCTTGAACTTGCTCTCGGCGCCCGACGAAGAAGGCACAGTAGCGCAGTGCAAGAATAGGGCCAGGCCCATAGCCACAAAGCGAACACTGCCATTTGTGTTTCGCATGATTTCTCCCCAGAGGTCAGAACGGGTGCGCCCCGTGCGCGCCCATCACGAAAAGAAACTGAAACAGGAACTCGTTGGCGTTGGTGAAACGAGCGTTGGTAATGTCCCACAAATGTCCGTAGCGGTACTGGCCACGAATCTGGCTAAACTCGCTGGGCCAGTACGTGAGGATACTCGAAAAACCTGTGTCCGTCTGGTTGGCGTTGGTGGCTCGTCCGCTTCGGTCGAAGCGGCCTCCCGCCGTCCAACGGCGGTTGAGGCGGTATTCGGCGTACGAGTACATCCCGAATGCGTGTTGTGTTTCAAAAACCTGGAGAGGAGAGAGTTGATCGCGGGCGCTCCAAAAAAACTCGTTGCGTAGAAGGAAAGAATGGTAGATGGCCCGGCGCAGCGGCTTCCAGCGCAACGTGGCGTCGGCGCTGTAGAGATTGGTGAGGAAGTCTTCCGGATTGAACGCCGTCCCGACTCCCGCGTTGTTGTGCCCGCGTGCGTAAGACCCGCCGAGGTCGATGTTGGTCGATTCTCCGAGATCGCGGTAGAGCCGCAGATGACCGACGACGCTAACGTCCTGGCGGCGGTTGGCGGAGAAAACCTCATCGGAATCACCCCGATAAACCTGGGCTGTTCCCTGGAAGAACCAGTTCTTGGGCGCCGGCAGAAACCGCGAAAGAGAGATACCCGCATCATCGATGCCGTCTTCGCCCCCAACGAGATTGTTCGTGGCGAGCGGCCGATCGATGAACGGCAGGGCGTGATTATGAATGGTGTTGAGCCTCCCAAATTCAGCGCGCATCTTGCCGACCTTCAGAAGCAGGCCCGCCGGAAGCGATGTGAACGTGATGTAGCCTTCTTCAACGTTCACACCTTGCTCGCCAAACGAGAGAAAGGCATCACCCCGCGCGTAGGGGTCGATGATGGCTTGCATGCCGACCTCGGACTCATGCAGTTCCAGCGAGGGCGAAGGCGAAACGGTGTTGTGTCCCGCGGTGCCAATAAAGTCGCCAATCAAACTTATGTCTGGATTGAGCAGCTTGGCGTTGGAGGTGGCCCCGCCGTAGGTTTGCGTCTGAGCGTACTGAGGAGGAGCCGGGCTAGAAGCAGGCTCTGGCCCAGCCGGAACGGCCGGGCTCGCGCTTGTGGCCGGCAGTGTGCCCGGCTCTAGGCGTGAGGAAGCGAGTAGAACATGGTCCGCCGGACGTGGCCCAGCCGATTTCGCATCGCGGAGCGCACTCAATTCACCGCGGAGCAAAGCCACCTGTTCCGCGAGCGAGCTCACCTGCTCTTCGAGAGCCTTTATGCGGGTTTCTTCCGTAGAAGCAACCGATGTTGCCGCCGAAGTTTCCTTCTTCTCGGAGACCTCAGCGTTCGGGGTTCTTTCCTGCGCGCGAGCACTTACCGGAAAAAGAACAATCAGGGACAGAACTAGGACTCGTTTCACGGCAATACTCCTGTAAGGAAATGGAAATTGCTGGCAGAAGACGAAACGCTTAAGAAATCCTGAAGCCGAGGGATTCTGCTGGGCCAACAGCAAAGCTGGCACGGCCAGAACCGATGGGCTCGCTACGAACGCTGTTCTCAAGTCGTACTCCTCGCTCGTTTCTAAACAAACGGCGTAACCGGCAATTGGGAAAGGGAACCAACCTGGAACGGAACAGCAGGCTAGAGAGCGGGAGACGCGCGCGGAGAGATAGCGCAGGGAAAAACAGACGCGACGGCAAGCACCAGGGAAACGATTTCGAGCCGCTGGGTCGCTCGAATGATCGCAACGGTCGGCGACTGCGTAGCTACAGCTGAACCTGCGACGGAACACACCGGGCAGACATGCGTGGCCGAAGCAGACACAGACAAGTCCGAGCAGAAATGGCACTGCGCCACCAGGAAGATCATCCCAAGGAGCAATGCCGCCAGACGGACACGCCGTGCTTTGCCACTCATGTGCCAGATAAGACGAAGCTTAGGACGGATTGGTTGCAGGGTCAAGCGCCGTGCCCCTCCGCCCTCCGACCCCTCCGAGCAAGTGCCTTGGCAGCTTGGTGTAGCGCCCGGCAAGGAGCATGTGGGGCAAGTGCAATGGGCCGGCACATCTAAGTATGGTCGGGCGCGCATCGGTTAGCAGCCCGGCCGTCATGCGACTTCCGGCAAGGCTGAACGAAGGGAAGAAATATTCAGATCAAATCCAGCCATTCCATTTCCTGTTGACCTGTCATGCAAGTCCGCCCGGAGTCGAGGGCGATCGATTCGACTCTTAACACGACAGCTTTTCAGGGCACTGTCATTTTTGACAGGTGCCCCCAAGTCGCTTTCTTGCTTCACTCCTCGGCACACTTGGCAAGGGGGAGTTTGGCATGGAGGTTCCGTCTTTCTCGTTGCGTTCGAATCTCAAAGACATCGAAGAGCAAGTTAGGCACATGCTGGATCAGGTGCGCCGAGGCGATGCCATGGCCTTTGCCCGCTGGTATTCTGTAGACCCCGAGGCGCGGACACGCCAACCCCGCAAGGCAGACATCCAATACGTCATTGCCCGGGAACATGGGTTTAAGAGTTGGCAAAGCCTAAAAGGCTCCTTGCGGGAGAACGCAGCCACGCAAAGCCATAGTCTTAGGCAGCGTCTCGAGACGGGATCCGGCGTGAGAGAACCTAATTGAATCTAGCCGGGGTTGGCGACGGGAGTCAGGCCTTCTGGAGATTCTGAGGTGGTGTATGAACCCTTTCCTACGAAAACCTTCCTTTTCCCGGAGGCGAACCTCGCGCGTCGATACGGTCGAGGGCGTGTCGGTCTATTGGCGCTGCAATAGTCGAGAGGATGTATCGTCTGTTGGGGACCTCAGTTTTGGAGGTTTGTTTATCAAGACGCGCACGCCACGGTCGGTGGGAGCGCCAGTTGAGATTGATTTTCTTGTAGAGGAGGGGCAGATCAGGGCGGAAGCCGTTGTGCGCCATCTAGAACCGGCCGGTGGGCTGGGGCTGAAATTCACAGCAATGCCCGACGCAGACCGTCCGCGCCTGGCAATGTTGATAACCAGGCTGCGCCATTGCTCTCGATCCGCAGCCGCAACTTAGGCTGAGGCAAGTAGTTCCGCCGACAGTACTGGATATTTTCAAGCCGGGAGACGAAGTGCCTCGTTCTGGAATTTATCAGACCTTAGCCTGGCGCGACTTCCTCATGTGAGCCATGCCAACCAGATTCGCACTACGCGCGACACGTCACCTTCTTTAGCCAAAACGAGGTCGTTGCCTCGGGCATATTTGAGGCTGTCTTAGGCCGCTCTCTCATTTGGTCTGGAGCAAGCCCGCCTGCCAAAAAAACAGGCGATCGCCGATTTTGTTTCCTTATCCCTCTCTGTTTTTGCGGCAATTCCTTAGTGCTTCGAACCTCCGTTAACTTCCCATATCGGCCAAGCCTCTTGCGGCACCGGTCCTTCATTCCTTGTCGGGTTCGGAAAGGAACTTCCTTCGCGAAGGAACAGCGGTAGGAGCTGCCCGAAGAGGCGGATTAATGGCACATTTATGTCTTTCGAGGTAAGAATGCGATGATGTGGCAGGAATGATGACGCCACAGGCTGGGTTCTCAAGATGAAGATTGTCACCTACCTGTTCTTCCTCTTGCTGAGCGCTGCTCCCGCCTTGGCGCAGACCGGAATGCTTAAAGGTGTGGTCACCGACGAATCCGGAGGAGTCGTTGCGGGAGCAAAAGTGGCGTTAACCAGCTCCTCTGGGCAGCTCAGAGAAACCGTTTCGAACAAGGAAGGCTTTTATTCGCTTTCCGATGTACCGTTCGGTGACTACGTGCTCGAGGCTTCTGCGTCGCAGCTCTCTCTTCCCGAGCCAGCCACAGTGAGGTTGAGTTCCGGCGTCCAGATTCTTAATTTGCAGCTCAAAGTCGCTGCGATGCACGAGCAAGTCAGTGTCGGTGATCAGACGGGCGCAGCGGTCACCACCGAATCGGCGGGAAACGCGAGCGCAGTCGTGCTACGAGGGAAGGAACTGGAGGCTTTGGGAGACGACCCCGAAGACCTCGCGGCGGATCTGCAAGCCATGGCGGGACCTTCGGCTGGCCCGAATGGAGGCTCGTTTTACATAGATGGCTTCAGCGGCGGACAGATTCCCTCCAAGAACTCGATTCTTGAGGTGCGCATCAATCAGAATCCGTTCTCACCGGAATATGACGCCCTTGGTTACGGACGAATTGAGATTCTGACAAAGCCGGGCGCGGATAAATTTCACGGAAGCCTTTACAACAATTTCGGCGACAGCTTCTGGAATTCGCGAAACCCCTATGCCGCCGAGAAAGCGCCATTTCGGCTTGACGAATACGGGGGCAGTTTGGAAGGGCCGCTCGGCACCAGAGCATCGTTCTTCGTCGCGGCCGATGCCGCGGCGATCGATAATGGTGCGGTCATCAACGGAACGACGCTTGATCCCAATACGCTTGCCATCATCGATCCGTTTACTCAGGTCTTTACGATTCCACAGCGACGGGTCACCGTCAGCCCGCGAGTCGATTATCAACTGACGCCCAGCGACACACTTTCGCTGCGCTACGTTTTTCAGACCGTAGACATCCAGCACTCGGGCGTCGGTTCGTTCAACCTGGTATCGACCGGCTTCCACAACCAGGGAGAGGGCAACACCCTCCAGATCGCCAATACTAAGGTCTTGAGCTCGCACCTCATCAATCAAACCCGTTTTCAATTCGACCGGCAGACCATCACAAGCGCCTCGGACAATTTAAGCGCGAAGATCGATGTCTTGAACGCGTTTGTCGGCGGCGGAGCACAACTTGGCACCTCCTCGAACGCCCTCACGAGCTTCGAGTTCCAAAACTTCACGACCATTTCTCATCACCTACACACCTGGAATTTCGGTGTGCGCGTCCGCGCGGCAGTATTAGACAACACGTCTCCCATCAACTTTGGCGGGACCTTCGTATTCAGCGGCGGCCTGGCGCCGGAACTGGACGCGAATAATCAACCCGTGCTCGACTCATCCGGCAATCCCGTGCTCGTGAATATTAATTCCATCGAGAGCTACCGCCGAACACTGCTATTCCAGCAAATGGGGGTTTCCGCCTCTCAAATTCGGGCGTTGGGAGGCGGCGCGTCACAATTCTCAATCAATGCAGGAAACCCTGCGATCTCCGTCAACCAGGAAGACGTTGGCGCCTTCCTTGGGGATGAATGGCGACTCAACAGGAATCTGACCATCAATCTCGGCTTGCGGTACGAAGGGCAGACGACGATTAATGACTGGAACGATTTTGCCCCGCGCCTTGGCCTGGCGTGGGCTCCCGGAGGCGGCAAGTCAGGATCGCAGCCAAAGACGGTTATTCGTTCTGGCTTTGGCTGGTTCTATCAACGCTTCGACATCTCTAGCGTCCTCACCTTGGAGAGATACAACGGGATAACCCAGTCGCAGTACGTCGTGACCAATCCGGATTTTTTCCCGACAATACCGGCGGGCTCGTCGCTCGCCTCCGGCGGCTCGCAACGAGCCACCGAAAGGCTTGGTCCCAATCTACGGGCTCCGTACCTCATGCAATCGGCCGTTTCCGTTGAGCGGCAAATTCCCTCGCATACGACGATCGCCGTTACCTACGTGAACTCGCATGGCCCCAATCAGTTCTTAACCAATGACATCAATGCCCCGCTGCCGGGCACCTATAATCCGCAAGTCCCTGGGAGTGGAACGTATCCGCTCGGCACTCCCGCGGCAATCTTCCAGGTCGGTTCCTCGGGACTGTACAACCAAAACGAATTGATCGTTAACGTAAACTCGAGAATCAACCAATCGGTGTCTCTGTTCGGCTCGTATGTTTACAACCACGCACTCAGCAACACCGATTACGCGCCTCCTCCGCGGAATACCGATTTCAATCCCGCCATCAGCTTTGGCGCGATCGGCGTGGGAACTTCGCCAGCAAACCCGTACAGCATGGCAGGAGAATATGGTCCCGCATCCACCGACATCCGCAATCAGGGAACGTTCGGGGGCTCCATCCTAACCCTATGGGGAGTGTCGTTGAATCCCTTGGTGATCGTGGAGTCTGGAGCACCATTCAACATCACGGCTGGTCAGGACTTGTATGGCGACACATTGTTTAACGGTCGTCCTGGAATCGCCGTGAATACGAGCCGAGCGGGCTTAGTACCGACAGAATATGGCCTGCTAGATCCCAACCCTATTGCTGGCGAGAGTATTCTGCCACGGAATTTCGGACGAGGGCCGGGACTCGTTTTGGCAAATTTGCGGGTGACCAAGACGTTTGCATTCGGTGCTGCCGGCGAAACAGCTGCTCCGGCATCGAGCGGGCGGCGTCCGCCAACCGGACCGTTCGGCACGGGAGGGGCGCCCGGGGGTTCCTCAACGGGCCATCGGTATGTCCTGAGTGTCTCTATGGCGATTCGCAACATCGTGAACCGCGACAACCCAGGCCCGATCATCGGGAACGTTACATCACCTCTGTTTGGCCGAGCAAACCAACCGTACGGCGCCGGGTCGCTCGGGGGAACCGGGTTTTCCGAATCCGCTGATAATCGGAGATTGGAGCTGCAGGTCAGATTTAGATTCTGAAAAGCGACGGGACGCGAAGGAAATCAGGATCTGGAGATGGTGGTACCGTCAGGACTAGTGCCGAACAGTTCGATGGCTTCGCGATTTCCTCCCTGCCCAACAAGCTTCCCTCGCGTCAAGCTCGAGCCGCCCGCGCGAGCTTTGCGGCACGCGGTTTCTCTTTCCTAATCCGCCGCGCTGCTGAAAACAGAGGAGAATCTCAAATCCGCTACGGCTTGTTTGGAGGTAGCGGTTGTTTTGCTTTGCTGACCATGCCTCGCACATCCCCGAGCAACGCCTGTGCATCGAAAATCACGCCGTCGCGAATCGTGTATTTCACGCATTGCTCGTGGACCTCCTTGCGGTCCGCGCTGACGCGCGTCACGCCATTCCCATAAAACACCTTCATGTCTTCTAACGGGTTTTCCGTCAGTACCACCAAATCGGCCAAGTATCCCGGCCGTACCAAGCCCAACTCCGGATTCTTCACCACTTTCGCGCCATTTTCTGTTGCCGCATGCAGCGCTTCCAGCGGCGAAAATCCCGCCTCTTCCAGCATCTCCAATTCCCGAATAGTCCCAAACCCCCACAAGCTAAACAAGAATCCCGTGTCCGACCCCACGGCAACGACTCCGCCCTGATTCTTATAATCGTTTACAAATTCCATCCACCGCCGGTACGCTCTCGCCCAGTCCGCCTCTTTGTTTGAAGTCCACTCATAAAAGTAAGAGGCATGATGCGCGGGATTCGGCAGAAACGTGTCCATCACCGCCGGCAGCGTGAACGTCGAATGCCAGGGCAAGTTTGCTGCTCGCGTCACGTCGCGATTCGCCTCATAGATGCTGAACGTCGGCACCATGATGAATCCCGTTTTGCGCATTGTTGCCAGCAGTGATTGGATCACCTCGCCATGCAGCCTCTCCCCATCGGCTTGCAGCCAGGCCCGCCCGGTCTCCAAAAACCGGTCCGGCTCGTTTGCATAGTTGTAGCTCGGCGGCAAGTTCTGGATCGTCTGGGTCGTGAACGACGACTCGGGATATCCGTAGTGATGTTCGATCGTCGAAGCGCCTTCGCTCGCCGCATTCACCGCGTTCATCGGATACACGCCGTCCTGCGCGATGTGCACCGCCACGCCCATGCCATTTTTTCGCGCCTCGTCCGCGATGGCGTGAAACACGTCAGGCCACAATCCGGGCTTGCCGATAATCTTGATTCCGTCCACGCCCAGCGCGTGCCACTCGTCCACAATCTGCCGCGCGCCGTCCGCCTGCGAATTCCGCGGATCATTGTCGCGTCCCCAGAAGGGGTACACGTACATCCGCGGCGCAATGATCTGGTTGGCCGCGATCTTTTTCTTCTCTGCCACCATCCCCTTGGGATCGTTGCGCCCAACATTGAAGGTTCGAATCGTGGTCACCCCATGTCCGAGCAGCAGCTTGTAGATATAATCCGCCGGCACGTCCTTGCTCTCATTGATGTGGATGTGTACGTCAACCAGGCCGGGCATCACATACATGCCCTTGCCTTCAATCACGCGATCCGGCCGCCTCGTCTCCTTCTCCTTCGCACCGGTACCCTCCTCTTCCCGCCGCTCGCGAGCAATCGCGTCCACGCTTACCACGCGCTCGATCCGGTTGCCTTTGATGTAGATGTTCACCGGTCCAAACGCCGGCGCTCCCGATCCATCAATTACCGTCACGTCGCGAATTTCGAGCGACCCGAACGGTCCCGCCTGCTCGGGGGCACTTGCACTTTGTGCACTCGCATTCGTCGCCGCTATCGCCGCCCCGACACCCAACAACACCGCCACCACGGTTTTCATCGTTCTCCTCGACCTCCCCCGGTCACTTCCCGGCCAACAAACCCGCAAGGCTAATTTCATGGCCTGGCGAAGTCCAGCACAGATTCACACTCCTTGGGTCCCTACAATCCTGTCTGGAGCTCGTGGAAACAGCTCACCTACCAGTTATCGCGATTCTCCTTGGTGCCATCGGGACGGGACTCCAAGCCCAGCGAGTTTCGATCGAATCGCAGGTTGTGACTGCCAAAACGCAACAGAACACGGCATTTGTCGTCCTCTGGACAACCTTCAGCGAAGCGAAACTCCTTCGTTGCAAGCAATGATTGCCTGCATTACAATCCTGTCGGCCTGAGTCCTACCCAGCGACCGCCCTCGTTCCAAAATTCTTATAATAGTCGTGCTCGGAGGAGTCGCATCCCATGAGTAAAGCTAGTTCATGTTCAGTATTGCTCGTTTCTTTCGCCGCCCTGCTGGTTGGCTGCAGTGGCGGCATGACTTCGCCCAACCAGCCTGTGAGCCCCAATATGGTGCAGGCTTCATTAACTATTCACGACAATCCACCTACGGGTGTGACCGTACTTTCTTTTGATATCGACGTCACCGGCGCCGAGCTACAGCCCAGCGAAACCGGTACACAGCCGGTTTCCATGCTCAGCGAGCCCGAGGATATTGAGCTGGAGCATTTGCAAACTGAGTCGGCGCTCTTAGCCAGCCGGAGTGTTCCCACCGGAACGTACTCGAGCCTCATGGTCTCCTTTGCCAACCCTCGCATGACCATTCAAAACCAGACTCCTAACACGCTCATGTTGGGTAGCCAAAGCTGCCTGACGCAACAGATCTGTGAGTTCGATCCCAAGCTGAATCAGTCTTCGGTAACCGTGCAGGGATCACCGTTCCCCATTACCCTGACCATGAATTCCCCGGTGGTCCTGAAAATGGATTTCAATGTCGATGCTTCCGTCCAGCCGGGCGATCTTTCCATCACTCCCACGGTTAGCCTCGTCCAGGTCCCGACAACCAATTCCACCGGCCAACAGGACGAGGAAGACGTGGAGGTGGTTGGCACGATTACCTCCCTTGGCCAGACCACCTTCAATGTCCAGAGCGGCATGAACGGCCCTTCCTTCACCATCGCGACCGACAGCAACACGCAATTCGATTTCGGCACTTCTTGCAGCACGGCAAACTTCTCCTGCCTGAAGGTCGGCCAAATCGTCGCGGTAGAAGCCAAAATGCAACCCGATGGCTCGCCGCTTCTCGCTTTCGCAGTGAAACTCTTTCAGCCTCCTAACCAGATCTCCTTTGCAGGGAGCATCACTTCGGTCAGTTCGGGTGGGACTAGCTTCCAGATCGTTCTCTTCGATGAAGAGGCATTCGGCGGCGAGATGGGAAGCTTTTCGATGGGCAGCCCCCTGACCATCAATCTCGCCACGCCAACGGCTTTTTCCGTCGACACTGGCGGCTTCATGCTTCCTTCAGGTCTCAGTTTCATGAGCCCCGCTGACCTCATGGCTGGACAAAAGGTCCGCTTGCATCCGACCGGACTTCCCAGCGGGATGCCTCCGAATGTGACGGTTACCGTCGACCAGGTGCAGCTCGAACCTTCGCCCATAACGGGCACCATCACTGCCATCAACACTGGCAGCAATCCCGAGACCTTCACTCTGGGCAATCTCCCAGCGTTCTTCCAGAACGCGAAGATTATGTCCATCCAAGTCGATGTTCTTTCCAACACCCGGTTCGAGACCGAGGAGGATCACATGGTCTCGGGCCTCAGCTCCTTCAAGATCGGAGACACGGTTTCCGTTCGCGGCCTGCTCTTCAACACCATGGCCACGCCGACGATGGGCGCGGAAAAAGTGGTTAACCGCTCCATGTCTTCTGGCACCGACGACTAGAAAGAATTCATCGAATACTGCATTCCTGCGGCGCTGGCTCTCCCGCCAGCGCCGTTCGTTTTTCTGGCGGCGTTCCTGATGTGGAGTCACACGCTGTAAGAAGCTTGTAAACAGATTGTAAAGAGATTCCGGCTCGGAGATCGTGTAGCGATCTGCGGCGATATCAAGCTTGTACTTTCGGTGCCTTTTCGTGCGAGAATTTGTCTCAACCAGCCTCGGCTCGAGGCCCAGGTGATTCACCAGACCTCATCGCCGATATCGGCGGCTCTCGTCAGGCGCGCCTGTGGGGGGTTGTCCATGCGAGATGACTGGAAGAAGTTCGAGGGCCAGGTTCTCAATGAGAAGTTTCCGCTTCAGAAGTTCTTGGGCGGCACGAGCTATGGTGCGGTCTTCTTAACACAGTCTCCCCCGCCGCAACCAAGAAATATCGCCATTAAATTCATAACTTCTGGTGCGAACGCAGATTCCCAGGCCGCTCTTTTAGACCGCGTTTCAAAGCTCAGTCATCCTAATCTCCTTCGCCAGCTACCTGGCGGCCGCTGCCGGCTCGCGGACATGGATTTGGTTTTCGCCCTGGTGGAATACGCTGAGGAAGACCTGGGACGAGGTCTCCGCGACCATGCGCTAGGCGAAAAAGAAGCTCGCGAAATGCTCCCCCCGCTCCTCGACGCACTCAGCTATATGCACAGCAAGGGCTTTGCCCACTCTCACATCAAACCTTCGAACATCATGACCATCGGCAATCAACTCAAGCTCTCAAGCGACACGGCTCTCTCTCTCGGAGAAACGCGCCGCCCTGCCTACCGCCCTCTTGACGCCTACGACGCGCCCGAGGCGGGCTCCGCACCGGTTGCCCCTTCGAGTGACGTTTGGTCTCTGGGCGTGACGTTGGTCGAAGTCCTTACGCAACAGGCTCCCGTTTCAGCCCCGGAGAGTCAAGCCGATCCGATCGTTCCATCCACGATTCCTCAGCCCTTCCTCGACATCGCGCAGCACTGTTTGCGTCGAGATCCCGGGTTGCGCTGGACCACGCCGCAAATCGCTGATTGTCTCAACCCCACTCCCGTCCAGGTCGCTGTACCTGGAGTGACGGTGAGTGCCGAAAAGGAGAAAGAGGCCGCGACGGAGAACCCCACTCCCGTCCAGGTTGCCGAACCTCGAGTGACTGCGAGCGAGGAAAAGAAAATAGAGCCCCCGAAGGAAATGTGGGTAGACAGCAATTATTGCTGGGTGGTTGTATGTAAGAACCACTGGTTTCACGGGCGCGGCAATTTCTTTAGTGTGCACCGGATTCCACTCGGGGAGACGGACGCAGTATTGCCTCGACCGGACATCGATAAACCATTTCTGGTCCGCTGCGATGAATGTGGCAAGGAATACACATATACTCCTTCCGATGTATTGAAATATGAAATGGAAGCGCCCGCGCCTTTTGTGGCCCATCCACTGTTTCGCGACTCACTCCAGCCTGACAAAACCGACAAATACGAGTCCACACCGACCCCGCGGCCCACACCAAGAAAACCGTTCATGCGAACCTTAGAATGGGTTGCGGGGATAGCTTGCCTAACCCTCATCGTGACTGAATTTAGCCTAACCAATCTGCCCAAGCTGTCCGCGGATGTTTCCGGTTCATTACGTCCTAACGACCTGATGGGAGCCACGTTCAATCTGTCCAACAAAGGCTTGTTGCCTGTTTACGATGTGAAGGCCGGATGCAAAGTGATGCGCGTTGACACGCCTCTTTCTACAAACAGAGATTTTGCGGAACCGACAACGGTCTATTTCCCTGAATCTTATGCCGAAAGCTTGTCTTCTGGGCACGAAATGGCGGTTCCGTGTGGACGAGCCATCGCCATCAAGCCGGAGAGTCCGGAAACGTCCGAAATGCATGCGGAAGTGTTTTTTGTTGTCACCTACAGGCCGAAATGGGTTTGGTGGCACAAATCGGAGAATTTCCCGATGGAAACGAAGAAAACAGAAAATGGAATGTGGATGTGGAAAAGCATCCCGCGATGACGGAAGCGCTCCAAACAGCACTGGCCGCACAAAATAAAGAATGACTATCCCCTGGGTTCGGGCGGGTGGCGTTGGGCGGGCAAAGGCCCATAACCGGCCATTTGTCCCGTAAGTAGCATGCATCAAATCAATCCATCACGCTCCACGCGAGGAACGGCTGTGAAACAGACTCAATGATATCGTCTGGGTCTTCGTCCAGGCTGGGGCTTTCGCCGCTCACCGCTTTGAAGCGAACGGTCACTTTGATGTAGGGGCATTCAGTATGCACATAAGTTCGCTGCGTTCGAGTGGAAATTCCGCCTTCCGTTGTAAAAACTGTGAGCAGGTCCCTCCTTCTCATGCCCGGCCTAATCTTGCCAATTTGACGAAGAACTTTCGCGATCCATTTTGTTCGCTCGTCGGTAAGGACGGCGCTCATCGGAACGGACTCGTCTTGAATCTGCGCTTGGCTCTTCGCCCATTGAGGAAGCAAGCTCTCGTCGGACGGTTCGGCCAGTTTTTCGATAATACGAGCCGTTGCCAGATCGTACAGCGCATATGTTACCTGGCCATTCCCTTGCCCGTAGGAAAACGCTACCTGTTGGCCGTCTTCCGAGAAATGCCATTCTAGAATTGGTGCTCCGGGTTCAATGATTTCTTTGTGGCCGCCTTTCCGATAAATTTCTAATTGAAGCGACGGCGCATTATTGCCCAGTTCCCGATCTTGCAGCACCCTGCAGCCGACCGTCTGTTGATCGTTGGCCTCGCGGACTTCCGAGCAGTGCTTAGTGTTAGCCATCCATATGAGCTTGCCTTGATCGGAGCCGACGTAGAGGTTTCCCTTAGCGTCCACCTCCGCCTGCTTGTTGTACTCGAACTGTTGCTCCCGCAGTGGCCATGGCGTTGACGCAACGACGAGGCTGACTAGGAATGTGGCGAAGACTAGTTTGCTCATGGTTGAACCTTCTTCAGAGTGGAGCCGGATTTTCTACGACTAGATTAGACACCAACCAATCATCCGAGTTCCGGCACCTGAAAGTGGATTACGGACGGATAGTCACGTTATCGGAAACGCTTACCGGTATGGTTCTTAGTTAGGCGTGTCCCGCGAGCGGCGCGGCGCCTCCAGTGTGGTTTCGGAGGAACTGCACGGTCCTCTGATTGAACTCCTCGACCTTTTCGTAGTGCGCACATCCCTCAAACACCAGCAGCTCGGAATTGCGAATTTTGCGCATCATCTGGTCCGCGAAGCGGGTCGAGGTGACCTGGTCGGTACGTCCGAATGTAATTTGTGTCGGTGCCGTAATGCGTTCAAGCGCAGCATACACATCGTGGTTCAGCACAGCATTTGACTGTTGAAGGAAGGAAGAGAGAGGCTGTTCGGGGCGGCTCCGAACGAAATCCGCTAAGGACTGGATATACTCCGGCTTTGCCGCATACAGCTCGGGAGTAAAGCACCACGGAAAAATGGCGCGAATGGTCATCTCGGGGACGCTCTGTAACAATTTGGCCAGTATTTGGAATCCCTCAATCACCACCTTCACGAAGGGATCGGAGGCCATCCGCTAGGCACCGACAACGATTGAACCTTGTCTGGATATTTGGCTGCCAGCCACAATCCGATTGCCCCTCCGAGTGACAGTCCCGCGATGTGCGCTTTGCTGACTCCAATTGCCTGCAGGAAGGCAGCAGCATCGTCAGCGAGATGCTCAGTCGAATACGCCCCATCTGGCTTGTCCGTTTCTCCTGTTCCGCGCAGATCGAGAGAGAAACAGGTGAAGTGCTTAGAGTATTCTGCAACTTGGAACGCATAATTGAGTACAAATCCGAACGTGCTATCCTGCCTCGTCGCAGAGTGAGCGGCACACATGCAGAAATGGGAATTCGAGCACGCGATTGAGTGCTCCGTTTCGATCCAGTTTGCCTGGACCTTTTGGACAAACGTGAGGAACTGAGTGCTCCATGCCGACGTAGATTCGATAGAAATTCAGGGTGAGTTCGCCGCCGGTACCTGCGGCGTCACACATAGCAAGAGTTCCGGAAGAATCGACTGGCGAGTGACGGAAGTAGTTCAGCCACGAAAGGCTGTCCTAGAGTTTCCTGCGCCAGGCTTTGTTGCGAAATTTGTCTGGACTTTTGAAGATGTAAGTGGTCGGACACGAATCACTCAACGGGTAAGCCTCTCTGGCGAGCAAGTAGCCATCTATGCGGAAACCGTTGTTCCTAGCTCACAAGCCGGAATCCCCGCTGGCATGCGAAGACTTTGCGAAGCGATGGAAGCGGCGGCTCGGGGTTCTGTGAAATAATTCGGCCGCTACACCCATCCGCGTGGCCTCTCCAACCATCGGCTGGTCTCCTTCACCGATGGCCAGGTCACCCTTCGTTGGCGCGATTCCGCTGACCGCAGCAAACAGAAGTTGCTCTCTCTACCGGTCGGTGAGTTCCTGAGCCGCTTTCTGTTGCACCTGCTTCCGCAAGGCTTCGTGCGTATCCGGCACTTCGGCTTCCTGGCCGGCCGACGACACGCTAAGCTCCTCCCGCTCTGCTTTCAGCTCTTGGGAGCGGCACAACAACCGCCTCACTAAAGAACACACTTCCTCCACGGGAGACTCCCCCGACCTTTATCGCTGCCCTGACTGCGGTGGACCGATGAAGGTCATCGAGCGGCTCACCGCTGCCGAAATCCAACTTCGTTCTCCACCCCGGATCAGCGCGGCGGCATAAAACTCATCTCTCCAATCCGAAAACTCCGCGTGCTTTGGCGCGCCCTGCATCTCTTTGCCTGGACGCCGGACCGATCTTTTTCCCCGCTTCCGAGCGGGCGCATAGTCTTGCCGTCCGATTTCGGGATATAGACGCGTCGAAGGGGCCGAGGATGATAGCCCCCTTGCTTGAGTTCATAAACTGCCTGTATTTCCTTCTCTGGTGTGTCCCAGACTTCTCGGTCTACACCGGGGGTCTTCTTGCCGCTGTTTTCTGTCACTCGTCGAACGGCGAGAACTTTGCCGCTGTACGAGTAACCCATGGCTCTCGGAGAGCCACAACGAAGGATGAAAATAGCCGCTCACTGTTGAGCCAATCTTTTCAATGAGACACGCGGCTATTTTCATAGGAGGAGTGGGTCAGCAGGCGTTGCAAGGCTCGCACCTTGCCCCATCTGCCTTCCTTCGCCGCAGCTGCGCGATACGCACTTGGAGTCGACGAACGTTACGGTGGATGATCGCCCAGTCGATGGCATACCATTCCGCCGCTTCGCTTGAGACCGCACCAACGGCTTGCGTCGTCATCTGCTTTGTCGCATAAGCCGATTTGCCCAGCTCTCTCGCGTGAGGCACCACGGGGAAGTCTGCCCGCTTTCGCGTCCAGTGATGTTGTCGATCTCCGACGCAACCGGTATCTTCTCCATTACAAAGAAGCCTTCGCTTCCTCCCTGATGTCATGTCCGCACCGCCATCGGTCCGTCGTTCGACGTACTTTCCCTGTGCAGGGAGCGATACGGATTTATCCTGTTCCGTTGAATTGACCGATTGGTTAGGTCCGCTCTATATGCCGGCCGTGTTGTTTGTCCATGATGAGGAAGTTTGAAGTCCCCATGCCCACGACGGAAAGAGCCGCGCAGCATATTAGGCTCTGCTAAATTAACGACGCGTACGAGCATTTGTGTATTCTGACGCTAGTATCAAGCCTAGCCCCTCTCCACCTTATGCTGGCAGATGCATCGTCGCCTCGCGGCTCCGGTGCCAACCTTGCGATTGTGGGTACATTGTCCGAGGGCTTCAGCAGGGGTTGACGACTTGACGTGTATAGGCTTCGGCTCTGCGGAAAGAGTCAAACTGGAATGACCCCCGAGGTGAACGATATGCAATCGGAGGGTTTTCCTGGACTCCTAGCGTAGAGTCACGGCGCGCAAGGGGGATTAAGGCGTCTCCCAATCGAGAGCGTAGATTTCCTGGATGCTGGCGTCGCGGACGAACAGCGGAGATTCGTCCGGGGCGAGACCGGTCCAGTTTCCGAAGGCTCCTCCGGCCGCCTGAAACCCTTTCAGGCTTAGGATGCGCTCTAGTTTGCGGTCGGAGATTTGCAGGCGAAAGTAGCCCTCTTGATTGTCGAGAATGCCGTTAAAATACAAATAGCGCCCGTCTCGGGACCAAGTCGGATAGGCTACAAAAATCTTGGCGAGCTCAGTCCATTTCTGAGTCGTGAGCTCAAAAAGCATGAGCTTGAGAGAATCGAGCGGTATGGCCGCTAGGTAGCGTCCGTTGGGGGACCAACGGGGAGAAAAAAGGCCATCGGACCCGGGTAGCTTCGAGGCGTTTCGCGTTTTCAGATCGAGGACGTAGACGGCTGAGCCCTGATTGTTAAGTGAATTCTCTCCGAAGGCCAGCGATTTCCCGTCTGGCGACCAACTGGGGTCCGCCAGGTTCGCCCCGCTGCGATAGATGAGTTCGGGTGAGCCTCCCGCGACGGGAACCACATAGATTTGCCAGGGTTCGCCAGGTGGATGACCAAAGAAGGCGATCTGCTTGCCGTCTGGAGACCATCGAGGCAGGTAGGCCTGCATAGGCGGGGAAACAAGTTGAAGTTTTTGAGTCCCGTCAACCTTACTTCGCCACATCGTGCCATCGGTACCGTCATTGTAGGCGACCCACACTCCATCACGAGAGAAGTCCAGTCCCATAGCCGAGATTCCCGAAAGATAAGGCGCGAACTGTCCTGATCTCGCGTCGTAGCGTACCAATTCCCCTCGGGGCCGCCAGCCTTGGACGAAAAGTCTTTTGCCGTCCCGGCTGGGGACGGGATCGCCAATATTCATCGGCCCAGTCGTCAGCTGTATAGGCTGCTGGCGGGTTGAGCGGAAAAGGCCACCGTGTTCGTTCATGGCCCAGACGTTTGAAGTCTCGTCGCGTATCGCTTGGAAGACGAAATACCTTCCGTCCGGCGCCCAGTTGCCGCAGCATTCGTTGGGGGCGTCGCTCCAACCGGGAAGCACGGGATGAAGATTGCCGCCGTCCGCTGAAGCTTGCCAGATGGAGCGGTAATTGGTCTTGGGATCGCTCACGGTGAAACGCAAAATCGACCCGTCGGGCGACCACCGGAGGTCGCTCGCCCTTCCGGCCGTTATCAACAACCGGCGTGGTTCGCTGCCGTCGCTCTTCGCCAGGAATATTTCGTTCCCCTTGCAGTAGGCAATGCTCTTTCGGTCCGGAGACCACGCTCCGCCGTGGCCCTCAAGATTGCCCAATCGACGAGGCGTACCGCCAAGCACAGGGACAGTCCAAAGAGGGCCGTCGCCAGACGTCCCTAGGGCAGTACTCATCAGTAGTACAGACCCGTCTGGTGAGATATCGAAAACGTTAGAAAAGCCAGTGTCCTCCAACGAGGCCGCTATGGGAAACGTCTCGCCACCCGTCACGGAGGTTTGGGCAACGCCCGATTGGCCGTCACCAAAATAGAGTCGCGAACCGTCCGTGAGTACGCCTGATTTCGGCCGGTTCGTGTTGGTCAGCTGGACGGTTCGCAGCACGCGGGGCGGTGCCACTGGGCGTGTGAGTAGATATCCGAGAATTACCGTCGTGGTGATGAGAGCGCCGCCCGCCACCACTGCCCAAGTGGGCCATCGAAGGTGGAGGTGGATTCCGCGAACCTCTTCCACCGCAACCGGTAGAGCAGCGGTCGCCCCCGAGCGACCGGAATCCAAGTCACGCTTCAAGCGTTTCAGGTCGGCGCGAAGCTCGGCGGCCGTCTGGTAACGGAGGGCGGTATCTTTCTCCAGCGCCTTGTAGAGAATATTTTCAAGGGCCAAGGGCAATCGGGAATTCAGCTTCGTCGCAGGAATCGCCGGAGAATGCAGGATGCCTCCGAAAACGAGGGCAGCGGTCGCGCCGGAAAATGGAACCACGCCCGTGGCCATCTCATACAGCACAGCGCCAAGCGAAAACAAATCCGAGCGTGCGTCCAACTCCTCGCCGCGCGCCTGTTCCGGCGACATGTACGCGACCGTGCCCATGGAACTGCCCGGACTCGTCAGTTGCTCTTCGTAAGGCACATGCGACAGTGTACGCATCGATGTGCCGTCCAGCGATTCGGCGGCATGTCGGACTTCAGACGTTAGCTTCGCCAAACCAAAATCCAGAATTTTGGCCTGCCCCCGTTCGACGAGAAAGATATTCGCAGGCTTGATGTCGCGGTGGACGATGCCCTTAGCGTGAGAGGCTTCGAGGCCGTCGGCAATTTGTGTGCCGACGTCCAGGAGTTCGGATACTTCGATTGGCTTCCCGGAGATGCGATGCTTCAGCGTCTGGCCCTCGAGTAGTTCCATGGCGATAAAGGGACGGCCTTCGAATGCTCCGACATCGTAAATTGTGCAAATGTTCGGATGATTGAGCGAGGATGCCGCGCGCGCTTCGCGGCGGAATCGCTCGATCGCCAGAGGGTCCTGGGAAATATCCTCGGGAAGAAATTTTAGGGCAACATTCCGGCCGAGGCGCGTGTCCTCGGCCTTGTAAACCACCCCCATTCCTCCGCCGCCGAGTTTTTCCAGAATGCTGTAGTGTGAGACGATACGACTAACAATCGAGAAGGTTTCCGCCATTAGACACTGAGTTTACGCCAGCGCGTCATTGCAGGCAATCCGCGAATCGCGCCGTTCAAAATGAGGCAGAGGTCGATTATCAGGTGGCAGTGACTGAGAACTCTGAGGTGCGACATGGATATTGACGCGGAAAAATTGCAACAAGTCGTTCTCGCCCTTCTTTACTTGAATTCGTTTGGGGAAGGTACGGAGAGACGTGCTTGGAAAAGCTTCCCCTGGTCGATCATGGACTCACTGCATGAGAAAGGTTACATCTCCGATCCGGCAAACAAAAACAAGTCGGTGTGGTTATCCGAGAAAGGCGCGAAGCTCTCAGAAAAATTGCTCGAGAAGCTTTTCGCCGTTAAGTAGTGGTAGCGGCACCAAAGCAACGGGACCTGGCGCCACCGCAGGAACCAGTTCCAACTTGACGAGTTACCCGATTTATTAAGCACTGGACAGGCAGCCGGGCTACATCCGTGAAATGTCACTCAAAATCGCGGCGAGCGCCCTGCGTAAACCCTGCGCGGAGTCCACTGCTAAG
Source organism: Acidobacteriota bacterium (assembly GCA_003223215.1). Classification (GTDB taxonomy): domain Bacteria; phylum Acidobacteriota; class Terriglobia; order Acidiferrales; family UBA7541; genus Acidiferrum. Next base: position 5,641 of record QHYH01000090.1, on the reverse strand, counting down.
ATTCGAGGCTTCAGTCCTCGGAGCGCCTTACCGATCCCGTCCTCTAGTCTCTCTGTTGTTTGCTCGCTCGGTGCGACCGGCCCAGCGAAAAACGGGGGACGCTCCAAAATCGGCGTCTGAAGGAAATCGCACCGCAAGTAGAACACCGCAAAATTGCCTCGTGCCGGTGGAGCGATCTCGATCGGTTTTCTGGATCCGAGCTCCATCGGCCCGCTAATGACGATAAACACCCGCATGCTTCCATCGCTTCCGGCATCTTCCAACCGCCCGGCCATTTCGCTCCAGAAAAACTGCCCGAACTCCTCGCCTTGCTCAAGATCATGCACGTCGACCGCCGCTGCGGAATCTGCGGCCATCGCATCTTTCAAATCCGCCCACGAGACTTGCCCCTGCCGAATATCCTGCTGCTCGTAAATCACCCTTCTACGTATGAAATCGAGCAGCAACACGCCGGCCGTGCCATTCTCAATCCTCAACTGCGCGAATGTTTTCAGGATGGGCAAGAACACGCTGAGCCGATCCGTGTACAGCTTCGGCCGTCGGCGCTCGCTCGGATACGGCGTTACATTTTCCAGGATTTCCAGGTGGATTTGCTGGCTCGTTTTTGCCGGAAGGTTCAGGCGTCCTTCGATATTGGGCAGGAGAAATGCATCGAGGCCTTCTGGCTGCGGGTCACAAAATTCCACTGCTGGCAAATCCCGCCACGATCCCGGCAATGGGTCACCCTTCAAAGACCCGACATGCACGTTCCGTACAGTGAGGCTGTGGCTGTGTGCATTTCGGCCGCTGTAATAGAAAGCGATCGTCGCCTTGTAGTCGCCGGGCAGCAGAAAAATCTCCCAGGATATGTCGATCATGTATTCGCTTAAGGCCGCTTCGGCGTCCTTCAATTCTTTCTCGCCGTAATTTCGGTAGATGCGACCCTGCTGGTCTTTTATTTCGACCAGCGCTATCGCTTGCCCGTCGCAGCATCGCTTGACCAACTCCTTGCCGTCCAGCTGCACCTCGACCCGCACGGCAATCCTCTGGTGCAGAGTAAGTCTCGGCGGAGTAATTCGCGGGTGCCATGGCAAGTCCGCCTTCGCGCCTTCCTCCACCCATTGTTGAAAGGGCACCGCTGCAAAGACCGCCTTTACCTGACCGCTTTGGGCGTACGCGAAAGGTGCACACACGAAGCTGCATAGCGCGACAAGAGCTGCCGTACGAGTCATGTCACCTCCGCAGCCCAGACTACCCAGCCTTCGGCGGGGAGTTTTGGCGGGCGGTTGTTTGACGGGCAGAACATGCCCGCCCGTTGCGGGCGGCCTGCGCCGCCACGGCTGGTGAGGTTAACCCTAGCTGCGTCACATCTCCAGTTTTTCTGGGGCGTGACACCAAGGTTGAGCCGGAATGAATCATCTCCGGTTCCGGTTGCTAACTCGAGAGAAGCCCGTTTTCCACCCAAAGAGTCTACTTCAAGTGACCCGAGATCTGAGGCTAACGACCCTCACATGGATTATGTCTGCATTGGGGCACGAAACCTGATTTTCAAATTCGGACGTTGGCGTAGCGAAAATTACGAGGTGCGAGTTTCGCCCAGCTTTGCACGAACGGACTCGTACGAAATTGTCGATGCGTTAGGTGTCGCCGATCCCGCGGCAAACGCGCAACCGTTCCTGGAAGTGGCCAGCTGGAAGCTGCTTTCGCGATTTCTAGAACCTAGGTTTCACCCGCTCGAAACGGCATTTCATCGGGACAATTTTCAAGATATCAAGTTCAGGCTTGCCCAGCTTCGTCTCACGCCAAGATTATGGTTGTGTTCCGAGTGGCGAGGCTCTATTTAGACTGTAGAATTTCGCGGCCGTTTGTTGGCTGGATGGGTCGCGCATTCATCGGGTAAATCTTGGCAAATGCAGCCACTTGCTGCGGGGAGACTGTGGCGTAGCTTTTCAGGACAAACCAGGATACCCCTTCACTGCAAGGGGGAGTTGTGAGCGACCCGGCATAAGTGAAGTAATCGCGCTCGTCGGGAAGCAAGTCCTGCACCTGAATGGAAACTGAGGGGATGTCCTGAGGCTTCTCTTTCTCTGATGGAATGTTGGTCCACAGGGTATCGATCAGCGGATTGGCGCTTCCCAACTCGAAGAGGACGGCTACGACGGCCAAGTGCCCGTCGGCATCTGCATGCACAAGATGGGCGACCAGACGCAAGGTCTTGCCGTCCACGTGCTCTTCACTCGGATGGTGAAAATGAAATTGCTTCAGAGTGTAGATTCTTTCACCGACCTTGAGCGTGCTCCCGGGAGCATAATTGACCTGTATGGTATGTCCATTGTCAATGATGTTCAGAGGGACGGCGTGGTAATCGAATTTGAGCGTCGGCAAGTCCGCCTTTCTAGCATCCTTGATGTCGATGGGTGATTGCGTGTGACCAATCGAGCAGGCCGCGTAACTTGCATCTAAATTCCCCCACTCTTTAGGCCCCTCCTTGCCCTCATAAGCCCAGTGCGGCCGGTGAGCTTCCTGAGCAGCGGCGACGGCGGTCAGGCCAACCAGGCTCAAGATAGAAGCAAGGAGAACAGTCCTGCAGAATGAAGGCGAACTCATCGAACTTGGCACCTCTTCTTCGGGGCGAGGTGGTGCTTGCAGCCAACCATATATGAGAATCGGTGGCGGGTTACCACTGTCAATAATGGCAGGAGTTTCCGCCAATGGCCTGACGCGCTTATCGGAGAAGTGGAATCGACAGGAAAACGACGTGTGTGGCGACCATGGGGCTAGGACGGGTTGCCTACGCGGCGAACAAGATCGGCGAAGCGCGGGTCCGCACGGAGACGCTCGAATTCCGGCCAGCACCTCATGTAAAGGAGGGTGGAGGACTTCGCCTTGTAGGCCTTTTCCAACCAAGCCAAAGCCTCGTCTTTTTCGCCAAGAGCAAGATACAGGTGATAGAGTCCTCCGTACCTGCCGGCCTCGACGTATTTGTCTTCGGCTTCTATCTCTTTCACCCGGCGTAAGAGAGCCATCGCTTTGCTTCTCTGGCCTGCGGCAGCGTAGGCATAAGCGAGGTTGGCCAAGTATATCGGTTCGGCAGGGTCGTATGTAAGCATGTCGACCGCTCGTTGCAAATTACTGACTGCCTCCGGAAACATTCCCTTCCGAAGGTAAGCCATGCCCAGTGCAAAGGGTGCTTGGTCATGTCTTGGCTCTTGCTCTGCAATGGATTGCAGTTGCTCGATGGCTTCGTCATGCTCCCCGCCGCACGAATAAACGAGCCCCACGTTAAGTCGCACGGTAAGAAATAACGGATCCAACTCTTCCGCCCGCCGGATTTCGGCCACAGCCTCTTTGTTCCTTCCTGCGGCCATCAACAGAAGGGCGTAGCCGTGATGAGCCTCGGAGTAGTTCGGGTTGAGTTCCAGGGCACGCTTATATTCCCGTTCTGAGCCAGACCAGTCCCAATCGTAGTTGTGCAGAATGAATCCCATCGACATGTGCGGTTCGGACAAACCTTCGTCCAACTCCAGGGCCTTCAGGGCGGCGGCTTTCGATTTGGGAAAGAACTCCGGTTTGCCGCCGCTGGCCATATAGTGGTAACTGCGGGCTAGTTGGGCGTAGGCAGGAGCCCATTTCGGATCAATCTGAATGGCGCGATTGAAATACTCAAGGCTGATTCCTTCGCACTCATCACATGGCTGCTTCGAGTACGCCAGGCCTCTTAAATACGCTTCATAAGCCTTGGGATTGACTGGGTGGCTGGCACCGCTACGGACTTGCACTTGGCGTGTCATCCTAGCTTTGATTTCACCGGCGATGGAGCGCGCGAGTTCATCCTGCAGAGCTAGCACATCGTTCACTTCGCGTTCGTAGCTCTGGGCCCAGAGATGCTTGTCCGTCGCGCCTTCGATGAGCTGTGCGGTGATCCGCACGCGATCCCCAGACCGCTGGACAGTCCCCTCTATGATCCCTCCCACGTTCAATTCGCGTGCAATTTCTGGAAGAGATTTGTCGGTCTTTTTGTAGCGCATGATGGAGGTGCGAGAGATCACCTTCACGGACCCCATCTGCGCAAGGTCGGTAATCAGCGCGTCGGTCATGCCGTCTGAGAAGTATTCCTGATCGGGGTCTCCAGAAAGATTCGTGAGAGGCAGAACCGCCAGAGATTGGATTGGGGGGATTCGAGTGCTCCCGAGGATGCGATCACGTACCCGGAAGACGTTCAAGACGAAGAGTGCGGCGGCGATCACTGCGAATGAGACGAGAGCCACGGTCCAGCGAAAACGTCGCATGCCGGAGCCCACTTCGCCATTTCGGTATCCGCGGGCATCCCCATCGATGCCACTCACCGAAGCCAGGAACCGATACCCTCGCCGAGGCAGAGTCTCGATGAACCGAGGATTGTCCGCCGATTCGCCCAGCGCTTCCCGCAGCTTGTTAATGGAAGTATTCAGGCTGTTGTCGAAATCGACGAAGGTTTCGGACTGCCAGAGCTCGGAGCGCAGCTCTTCGCGGGTGATGACTTCGCCGGGCCGTTGCAGGAGCAGGGTGAGGACATGGAACGGCTGTTCCTGGAGCTTAATCCGCACGCCCTGCTTGCGCAGCTCCCCTGCGCGCAGGTCCACCTCGAAGGTTCCAAACCGCAATACGCGGGAAGATCGCGATTCAAGGGCCATCAGCACTCCGCCACGGCATTAAGCGGAGTCTAGCACGCCCTGCCAAGGGGTCCAGCCTCTGGATAAGACTGTGCGCTATCATAATTACGTCAAACACCGGGCTCTTAGGTGTGAAGACGCAATTATCCCGCAATCAAGCCGCCGTCCATTGTCCTACCTAAAGACCAACCCCAACTTCGCCTCCAGCACCAGCCTGGAGGTGGCAAATGAAGGTTGGAATTTGCAGTGCTCTTATTCTCTTAGGGCTAGCGCAAATCAATTGGGCACAAACGACCAACAGCACGGACTCAGCTGACGCAAAGGCAGCAATCTCTAAGTCGTCCGCAAGCTATTCTGTATTCGGAGCAAGACCAAAACGGAAGCGATCCTACGTTCTCAGATTCAGCTTATGCATCCAGAAGCTCTTCCGGCGCAAGTTCTTTTCCCACACGATATCGTCCCTTAAAACCTAGAAAGCCTGCCCAAAGGCGATTGGTGCACAGTACCCGCGGGAAGTGGTTTCGACCAGCATTCAATGCGCCGGAAAAGCTCTTCATGGTTTATCTCAACGGGCTTGGCATACCATCAGCGCTTCAAGAGTGGAAGTGTCGGAAGACTGTTTGAGCTTCTACAAGGCTGACGGCACGCTCGCGGCTGTTTTGACAAGTCAGCTGTTCGCAGTTGGCGCGAAATGTATGAATCCGAACTTCCGACAAACTGAGCAGGACGGACTTGATTGGTCGGGCCAGCGGCTAGCCTGACTTTCCGGGTTAACTGCAGCAAAATGCTTGTCTGCGTTCTTTCCTTGCCCGCCGATTCCTGAGCGGATCACTGAAATCGCCAATAAAAACGGCCCTTTTGCTCATCTGCAGTCCTCTCGGGCAAGGAGTTCGATTGCCCGACAAGCGCACCGGAATTTGTATATACGGATCATCACTTGCGCTCAAATCTTACCGCTCCGTCTCCAAATGCCCGAGAAATGCCATATTTACTGTGCTTGGAACCCCACC
>QHYH01000038.1 GCA_003223215.1 Acidobacteriota bacterium | reverse complement strand
AGCAGCCTTCTACGAGCTTCGACACCGAGAGTTACAGATCAAGCGCCTCAAGGCCAAAGCCGAAAAGCTCGGATACCGAGTCACCCCAATACCGGCGGCGGCCTAACAAGGAGGAGTTTCTGGCGAGAACGTGGAGAACGTAGTGAAACCCGGATCCGCAGTCCAGCAGTTGTGCGACGGATCCGACGATTCTGGACGAGTAATAATCGGCAACCCGGAAACGGCGATCTAGGAAGTCAGCTTTTGGAAGCCACGTCCGGCCTGAGGCCGCGAGCGGGTTGCCCAGAAACCTTTCCTCCCCGTCGCCCGCAAATAGCTGATTCTATAGGGGTTAGATTTGCGGATATCGCTGCCCACAAACAGATGTTTTTGGGCGCGTCTCCGCTGTTCCAAATACAGTCCGTGAGATAGCTAGGCCCACCGTGACGTGATGCCCTAAGCGGTAAGAAATGAGTTGATCTCCGGGGAAAGCTCGGGAAGACTCTGCTCGTTCAACGGATGCGGAAGCGGCTCAGCCATCTCCTGAATCCAACGAGAGGGAGCTCGGGAAGCAGCGTGGGAACAACCCTGGCGCCGACACCAACCCGCCGGAGGATCAACAAGATGCTGTCGAAAGGGTTGAGGTCGTATAGCGGCTGGCGTGGTTTTACCACGCCACTTCGTACGGCAGCGGTTCTAGGAATCGGTTAGGATTTCTTTGGCTCGTCGTTAAGAAGTTAGTGGCAGACGATATCATAGGCCGGGCGGTAGCCTCCGTCTTGAGCCTTCTTTTGTGTCATGTATTCGCCGTGCTTTGTGTTGCCATACCACCGCGTGCCTGGACAGTGATACACACCAGAACTGGTGTTCACCCAGACCCTTACATCCGGATTCCCTGCACGCCCGGCTTCTGGGTTGCGCACAGTTCCATCTTGCTTTTGCGAGGCGATACCAGTTCCCGCCGGGCCGCATTCATTCCCGTAGGCCGGACGGTACCCGTGCTCCTGGGCCCCTGCTTCGGTCATAAAAGTGCCGCTTGTTGTTGTGCCGGACCATCTGGTGCCAAGACAGTGATAGACGCCGGTGCTCGTGTTGACCCATACGCTGACTTCTTTTTTCTTATTCTCGGCGCTGGCCTTAGGGGAAGAAACGGAACGCAAACTGGAGTCAGATTCCGGTTCGATCTTCAATACCGGATGCAGCTCTATGCCATTCGGCGCCGCGCCCGTTTGACCGTGCAAGAAGTCGAAAAAGCCCACTCCCGTCACGACCACGACCACGCTCACGCTGGAGGCCTGGTTTGAAATCTCCATAATCACTGCTCTGGCCCTTCTAAACTCCTCGACGTGTGCTGAGGCGCAGGCCCCGGCACAATCCGGAGATGGAATCTCTGCGATCATTGTCTTGCCCGGATCTTCGACATCGGCGATAACAATATGGAAATCGCCGTCTTGCTCCAGCTTGTAACTGATCAGCCGCGCACGAACCTTGTAGGTTTGCGTTTCGATAGGGCCAATGCGCTGATCTGCAGGTGATTGGGCGGGGTGCTCTTGGGAAACGAGCCAACCAACCGTGGCCTCCTTAGCAGTGAAATCCACCTTGTCGCGGTCAGCATCGCTCAATGTCTTGACGCTCCACCGCTCTGTCCCGCAGTAAGTACCGCAGGCTGGGAGCTCATGCTGAGGTGCTGAAAAACCATACACTGCGGGCCTTCCCGGGGGGACGAAAGCTAACACTGAGCCAACAAGGCTCAATAACAAGGCCAGTAGGGTCTCTCCTCGTTTCATTGCCGTCTCCCGAGGAGCAATGGTGGGAAAACAACCGAATGGTTTCACTCACCACACCGTATGTCTTAAACAAAGTCTTTGTCAATCGCCGACAAATTTAGAGGGAAGTGCCTGAAAAGGGATACGGCTGTGATCGTGTTCAGGATATTAGAAACGAAAACAACCAGATTCTTCAGCCAAGCGTCGGACAGGCCGCGGGGCGTTATATGACTCTATACTGGCGAAAGAAACGGAACAGGCGCGAAGCACCATAGCGTAGGAGGGGAGTTCCTCAACTCAGCAAGCTCAATAGGTTCAGAGCGAGCAGGACCCGTGCGTTTCGGCGAACCATCCCAGGCTTCCTTGGTGTCTGCGAATTGAAGTGTTGCGGAGTCTTGGCGAACCACAACGAGTGTGAACGCCAGGGACAATAGTGCCAAACTGAAGCTTAGTCACTGTCTGATGCAAGCAGATTTCCTCATTGGAGCAGAGCAAGCCTTTTGCTTGTTGCGCGGCCGCCACCTGTTGCTGACCGATTCTGCAGAACTTGCGAACCCATAAGCCCAGGGCGCAGCACGACGCGCTCAGTTTGGTCGCGACGATGTCGAACTCTGTAGTCTTTGGAATTCCTGCATTTCGTGTTGCGCCTGCGCGGTCTTGCCCTGTTTGCGATAAAGGCCGGCGAGTCCAAAATGGGCCTGCGCCGCCAGCGACGTTTCCTTCTCGAGGGCGACCACGCGGGTCCAGGATTTTTCTGCAAGCGCGAATTCGCCGGCGAGCAAAGCTGCCTTGCCCAGCGAATATAAGGTTTCAGGCATGTCAGGTTGCAATTTGTCAGCGCGCTGCAACTCGGCCCGGGCTTCCTGCGCTTTGCCTCGTTGGAGCAGTGCCGTGCCTAGGCGATAAGCGGCTTCGGCGTTGCCCGGCTGGCGATTAGCCTCCGCCCGGAACGCTTCTTCGGCTTTATCCCATTGTTCGGTGCCGGCGTAGACGAGCCCGAGCTCCAACTGCAGCCCCGGAATGTCGGGGCGCTGAAGCCATGCCTCGCGGTATTCCTGTTCGGCCTGTGGCATCTGCCGCAGAGCAAAGTAGTTTTCGCCCATAGCCTCATGGACGCGGGCGGAGTCCGGATGTGCTCTAATGAGGGTCTCTATAGTTTTCTTGGAGAGAAGTCCGCTGGCCCGGCCGAGATAGTAGAGGAGGTCGGGATTATTGGGGCGTTTGACCAGGGCGGCGCTGAGACTCGCGATTGCCTCCTGATAGAGTCCAGTCTCAATCTGAGCAACTCCCAGAGCTTCCAGCGCGCGAACGCGTTCCAGGTGTGGAATGGCTTCGCCGGCGTACCCCTGTGCCAACAAAGCGTAACCAAGTTGCAGGTGCGCGCCATCAAGTTCTGGATTCAGCTCCAGCGCGCGCTTGAGCGGAGCGATCGCGGCGGCGTAGTTTCCGGTCTCCGCATAAACCTCTCCAAGGTCGAGAAAAGCCTCGGGAAGATTTGGAGCTGCTTCCGTGGCCTTGCGAAATTCGGCGATTGCCAGGTCAAGGCGTCCTTGCTTGTGAGCTTCAACACCCGTTTGCATGTGTTGAGCGGCTTCGGGCGAAACGCTCTGCAGCGCAAGCGAGAAAAATAAAATAGCGAATTTCATAAGCGCTCCGGTTCTCGCACTTCAAGAAACTGGTCGGCACGCGCATCTTTTATCTCCTGATGTGCCCCTGAAGGCCACCATACGTCAATGACTGCGCTATTAGAATCTCCCAGGCCAAAGTGGAGACGCCTGTCATTCGCGGAAAGATAGCTTCCAGCGGTAGTGGCGAATCGAGTTTGTCCATTTACACGAACTCGCGCGCCAAGTCCGTCACGGCTGCTGCGCGTGCCGCGAAGGGTAATTGTCAGCCAGTGTCGCTTGCCGCCCCGATTCATCAGCACAATGGGATGCCCCCCGAGAACGGTCAACACGGCGTCCATCCAACCGTCATTGTTCAAATCCCCGAATGCTAGGCCCCGGCCCGCGACCGGGATGGTAATTCCAGAATCCGCGCGTTCGAAACGCCCCTCATGATTCAACGCCAACAGAGGCGGCTCCAGATAGTGCAGCGAATGGTCGATGTCTTCCACATTATCCAAGACGTGGCTTTGGGCCACGAGCAAGTCCTTCCAGCCGTCGTTGTCGAAGTCCTCCAGACCCACGCCCCAGCCCGAACTCCCTGCGGTGAGCGCGCCAAGACCCGTTTCCAGGTTACGACTGGTGAACAAGCCTTCTCCGTCGTTGTGATACGCGCCGTAGATTTCACGCGGCAGCACAGTTACGAAGATGTCGGGCTGGCCGTCATTATCGTAATCCTGGAACACGGTCCCCATACCGGAGAGGGGCTTGCCGTCAGCGGAGAGCGCCGCACCGGATTCGAGAGCGCACTCCGTAAACGTCTCGTCCCCGTTGTTGCGGTAAAGGTATTGCTGCATGCCATCGTTCGCCACGAAGACGTCCGTAAAACCATCTGCATTGTAGTCGGCAAATGCGACGCCCAAGGCGCGCCCCTTCTTGTTGGCGATGCCAGATTTCTGGCTGACGTCTTGGAACGTGCCATCGCCGCGATTGCGATAAAGAAGGTTTGTCGTGGCGGGAAATTCGGCGGGAGGACAATAGGTTCGCCAAGCCCCGCCGCAAGTCTTACTATGTTTGGTGTCCCACTCCATGTAGCGGGTAACAAAAAGATCGAGATGGCCGTCGTTGTTGTAGTCGAAGAACCCCGCGGAAACCGACCAGCCGCCGCCTGCCACGCCTGCCTTTGCGGTGACGTCGGTGAACGTTCCGTCGCCATTGTTGTGATACAGGATATTTTTTCCGTAGTTGGTCACGAACAGATCAGCAAAGCCGTCGTTGTCGTAGTCAGCGACCGCGACTCCCATGCCGTAGTTGCCGATGCCGGGGTTGGCCAAGCGCGCGGCCTCGGTTACGTCCGTGAAGCTGCCGTCTTTGTTCTGGCGGTAGAGCCGGTTCCAGTAGCGGGGATTCGTCCGATCGAATCTCTCTGGAACCTGCATCGGGCTTGTCAGGCGCCCACCGTTGACCAGAAAGATGTCGAGCAAGCCATCGTTATTGTAGTCGAACAAGGCCACGCCGCCGGGCATGGTCTCGATGAGATATTTTTGGGCTGTAGACGAATTCTGAAGCGTGAAATCCAGCCCGCGCGGAAGTCGCACATCAAAAACAGGAGTAGCGGCCGAGAGCGCGGCTAAGCGCAAAAACCGACGCCGACTGAGCAATCTATGCGCATCAACCCTTAGCCATCCAGATGCCGGCAAATCTCGCTCCAAGCCACAACCGTCCAAATGCATGCTGGCGTGGCCTTCTTCCGCAGCTTCTTTTGAATCCGAGTTCTAGAGCATATCGAATAAGGTTCGCCGCGACAAAATTTGCTTCCTTTCGCCCAACTGCCTGGAAGTCGCCAAATTAAGAAAGGGGGATGCCTTGGAGCATCCCCCATCGTGCATGCAATTGTTAGTCCCATTAGAACGCGAACTTCAGCCCGAACTGAACGAGCCTAGGATTACCGAGTGTGGCGGTCACAACCCCGAAGTTGGGCGACACCTGAGTGGTATTCGGGGCGGCAAACTGCGGGTGGTTGAACAAGTTGAAGAACTCCGTGCGGAACTCCACGTTCATGCGTTCGCTCGGCCCGAAGTACGTTCTTTTGAAGACTGCGAAGTCAAAGTTATTCACGCCCTTCTGCCGAAGCGTTGCATCCACACGTGACTCGCTGCCAAAGCCCCATTGTGGGGGTGCCGTGAAGCATGCCGTGTTGAACCATTCATTCAGCTGCGAGACACCCGCGGGTGCGCCCTTACTGCAGCCGGCCACCACGTTGGGCCTCAACGTTCCAATTCCCAGCCCCAAAGCTGAGAGTGGAGTTGACCCCCCATAACTGATCTTTAGGGGGAATCCGCGTTGGAAGATTGTGACGCCATCGATGCCCCATCCTGAGACGAGCTTTCCACCAACTCCGCCCACGTCGGTCAGGAACTTCTGACCCCGGCCGAGAGGCAGATCAAGCACGTAGCTGATTACAAGGCGCTGCGACACGTCTTGAGAAGCTAGCGACTTCTCTGCCTTGAGGTTGTTCCAATCCTGAACTTGTCCCACGCCCCCCGTGCCTCCTCCCTCTAGCCAAGAGGTAAGAGAGTCCGTGGTCGCGAGGAGCTTGGCGTTGGTGTAGGCGACCAGCATGGTGCCGCCGCCAGAGAAACGCCTCACCACGGTTGCCTGCAGGGAGTGGTAGGTGCTGCCACAACAACCCTGCCCGTTGAGGTTCAGGCCGGTGTATTGCGGAAATGGCCGATCCAGCTGACCTTGCTTCAGGTTTCCAGGCGACAAACTTCCTGAAAGTGCAGGGCCGAAAGGATAGCTCGCCGTGGGGACGACATTAGCAATCGTGGGAACTAAGCCCTGGGCGGCTTGCGCAGCGGCCGCTGTAATGAAGCTATCTGGGATCTGGTTTATGTTCGTGTTGAACTGCGGCAAGTGTACGCCATGCGCGCCCGCGTAGGCGACATCGGCGAAGAAGCCCGCGGGCAACTCACGCTGCAGATCCAGATTCCATTGCTGCACGGATCCATTCTTCTGGACGGTAAAACCGGTTGCAGAAAAACTTTGCAAACCGAGACCGTATCCCGACACCGAAGGTTTCGGGTTGCGGCCCGGTGGGACGACCAGGGTGGCGCCGAACGGACCCGGAGTTGTGCACGTGAGGACACCGGGAGAAGTTAACGTACAGTCGCTCTCATGCAGCGTGCTGGCGGGCGTTAAACCGCCATCGTTACTGGCGAAGAAGGGGTTGGTAGAACTACTGACCGGGTCAATGTAGGGATTGACGCCGAACGACACAAAGTTAGGAATAAAGAATATTCCGTAGCCTGTACGGACCACGGTCTTCTGGTTAAGACTGTAGGCTAAGCCCAGACGCGGCATGACGTTATGCTTGTCCAGCGGCAAATTGTTTCTGCCACCGTTCACGCCGGTCTTAACCAGGAACAGGTCTCCGGGACAGGGACTTCCTATGCTCCCGCCGCATCCCGTAACCGTGAGATTTGCAACGCCTGGGTTGAAGTAGGTCAACCGATCAAAGCGCTCCGACCAGGGACCCGGCAGGTCGTATCGAAGCCCCAGGTTCGCCGTCAGCTTGTGAGTTACCTTCCAGGTGTCCCCAACATAGAAAGCCCGATAGTATTGCTTGCCAGCAACCGGGCCAGAGATATTTACGGCGCCCGATGTTTGGTTGCCCAGGGGGGAGCCAATGCCAAGGCCATAGCCCAGAATGAAGTCGGCAAAATCCTTCCCGGTCCCAGGCGTCCCAAGACCCTTCGCAAAATCCTGAGTCCAGAAACCATTAAAGGAAATAAGTCCTCCTCCGGTGTTGGTCTGCAAATAGTTGTCGTATGATAATTCAAACTGCGCACCTGCGACGATGGTGTGCTTTCCCTGGATAGTAGTCACGCGCGGAGAGAAGTTGTACTGTGTGTCTTTGTCTGAGATGGCACTCTGTCCCTGGCTGCAAGTAATTAGAGGGTCGGAGATGCCGAAGCAGGGCGTGAGGGGAGTTCGCTCTATGTCGGGGACAGCACCATTGTACGCCGCCGGAAAACCCTCCTTGGTAACATCGAACCCAGCATTGACTGGTACACGGAGGTAGCTAAAACGGCTGGCACTGACGTTGACGTCCAAAGTCGTTGTCGAAGTCAGCGTGTAATCGTAACCGATCGCAAGAGCGTGCGTGTGATACGTCTCAGTGCAGCGATCCTGGCACAGGCCCGTGCCGAACGGATCGCGTGGCAAGTCTTTCAGCCTCCAATAACTGTAACGGCCAAAAACACGGCTTTTGCGACTTATGTTGAAGTCTACACGGGGAACGAATTCATCGCTATCCCCGCCCAGGCCGGTTGCCTTTACGAAGTTGTTGACTGTCGCGCTGTTGGTTGGATTCGGAATCAAACCCAGCAAAAACTTGGAAGTCGGATTGATACGACTTGCAGGGATGACGTTGCCGACAAACGGCTGGCGAGTCCCTGTGCTGGTACTCACTATAAGTGGATCGTAGATCTGATGAATAAAATTGCCCGAAGCATCCTTGTCGGCGCAAATGCCACCCGGTCCCGTAAACCCAGAGACGCACAAATCCGAAAAACTGAAGTTTGCGGATGAACCTGCCCCGCGTTCCGCAAGCGTCGGAACCGTCGTTGTGAATACGGTGCCCTGGCGCAGGCGGAAACTTTCCCAACTGAAAAAGCCGAAAAGCTTGTCTTTGATCGCAGCGCCACCGAGGGTGGCTCCGAACTGATTCTGAGTGAACGGTGGGCGCTTAATCCCGGCCTTATTGGCAAAAAATTCGTTCGCGTTCAAAACTTTGTTGCGCAGGAATTCGTACGCGGAACCGTGCCATTGGTTGGTTCCAGATTTGGTGCTGAGGTTGATGACCCCCCCGGAGAACTTGCCCCAGTCCGGCCCAAGATTGTTGTATTGGACCTTAAATTCCGAAATCGAATCCTGGGTCGGAAGAATGAGCGGCAAATTGATATAGCCGATATTGAGTGGTTGCCCGTCCAGATACTCGGCGCTTTGGTTCGCAAAGGAGCCGCCAACCTGAAAATTAGCGAAGTCGAAAGGGTTCTTGCCCACGGGCGTGCCATAGCTGTTTCCCTGCGGTACTACGGAGGGAGCGACGGTGGTGAGGTTAAAAATGTTGCGCCCGTTCAGAGGCAACTCGTTGGTTTTTCGCGCTTCCACGACCTGACCCAGCGATGAGGTCTCCGACTGAATGAGGGGAGTGTCACCACTAACCTCGACAGTTTGCGTGACCTCACCCACCTGCAAGGTTACGTCAATGCGCGCACTCTGGTTGATTTCGACGACCACTTCCGGCCGAGTGAAGCGTTTGAAGCCAGTTTTCTCTACCTCGATTTTGTATCGGCCTGGAAATAGGTTCGGAAAGGAGTAGAGTCCATCGGCGCCGGTTGACTGCGTGCGCTTTTCCGCCGTGCCGAGATTTGTCAAAGCGACCTGCGCATCGGCAATCGCCGCGCCCGAGGGATCTGTGACAGCCCCTGTGATCAACCCGTAGGTTGATTGGGCCAGAAGCTGTTGGTCAAACTGAGGTAAGCAAACGGTGAACAGAAAAACCAGTGAGAACGAGAGAACCACACCCCTGATTCTTTTCATATGCGATCTCCTCCAACTCGAAAGAGCGTCCTAAGCCAGTAGCCACCCGTTGAAACTGCAGCCACCCCTTTTACCTACATGCAGCGACAGCCCTTATAGTTAAGCTGGCCTAAACCTGCAGTAGTGACGTTCATGGATCATGTGGTGACTCATCGCTGCGAGTGCAAAGGACGGAAGATGGTCCGGGAGGCTGAATGGTCGCTTTTTGGCGCACGGCGGCGCCTCGCGGATTCTTCGCCACAGACTCCATCCGCCATCAAGCCGCTCTTTCTGAGGGGATAGTAATTACGTCTCGAAAGGTGTCACCTGTCAGTTTTGACGGGTGGCGGTAGGACCTCGGCGCATCGCTGTCACTTCCGGCGAGTTTCCGAAGTACCTGAAGGCATTGCCTGTCGGTTAAGTTTGACAGCTTCGCACGACCTCTGCGGAAAGCCTGCTCCGTTAGAGTGTTTCTCAGCCCGTAAGCGACACCGGAACAAGCACTTAGATTTTGACCTGTTCTAGCTCGGGACCAGGAGGTTGGTGGTTCAAATCCACTAATGAAGGTTGTTCACATAGTTCTGACATCGGTATTTGACATCTTGGTTTGTCCTCTGCCAGCTTGTTAAACGTGCGCGAAACCAGCACAGAGTCGCCAAACTCGTGCGTGTGGTATTCGCGCATGTTGAGTTCGGTCGTGAGTTGTTCCAGTTCCGCATCTGTTAAGAACGCACGCAGCAATTCGTAGTGGCTGGTGCCGGGTTCATGCGTGCCTGACAACAGTGCATCTACAACTTGCAGTCGCGTTCTCACGTCAATGCGCTCGGTCGCCAGATTTTCTCCCGCCGCGATCTTGCCTTCATGTACCGCGTGCTCAAGGGCTCTCACGACGGTAGTGCCAACAGCGATAATTCGTTTACCGCTAGATTTCGCCTGATTGATGGCATCTGCGGTCGCTTGGGGAACGCGGTAGGGTTCTTCAAAGGGCAAGCGCTTGTCGAGTTCGGGATCACCGGTTGAAGACAATCCTGCAGCATGCGTGATCGTTTTAAATTGCGCGCCTGCGACGCGCATCTCTGTGACAAGTTGCCAGCTCAGCGCGAAGCCGGCGGACGGCGGCTCGAAGGCAACGGGCGGCCCCGCGATGGGTGTCCACACATCCCAAAGGGCAAGAGGAACCGGAACATGCGAGTACTGGATAGGTCGGCCGTGATGAGCCAAGCCAGCCCAAAGCTCGTCTCGAGAGTGATCGAACTCGAGCAAAACGAGGCGGGGATGGTCGAGCAAGTGCAGGATCTTTGCCGACAGTGGTCCCATCTGAAGTTGATCACCCGCAGCGAGCGAAGGGGGCCGAGGCCGATCTTCAGTGCGCGTGTGAAAATCTCCTTCGCCAAAGACGACAGCTGAAAACTCGCGATTGTGTGGGTCAAGTGACGGAACACCGGCCAGCCGAACCTCAATAGGCCGGTCGCTCGGCAAATGTACGCCGCTAAGGCTCGCTGGGATGGTTGCGGCATCATTGGCAACGACTAGGTCCCCAGGCTGGATTAGCTCAATCAATGCGGGGCGCGGCAAGTGTCGAATTTGGCCGCTTGGGTCGACGACCATAACCTTCGCGCGCGGTGAGCGCTGGACCGGAGCAGTGGCGGCGATCATACTCTCTATTCCTCCATGGTTTTATTTCGAGCTGTGCGGGCCTGTCAGCGCAGTCTCGATTGCGGTTATCAACTCGCGTGCGGCGGCTTCCGCTGTTTTGAGTGTCGTCCGATCCGCATCCGGAACAGCGAGCGCGTGCATCGGGGTATCCATGTCACCTGGATCAAAAGAGAGAAACCGTACGCCCTCGACCGATAATTCCTGATTCCAAATTCCTGTCAGGTGGCGGAGGGCGGCCTTGCTGGCGCCGTAGGCTCCCCATTTTGGATAAGGCGTCACTGCCGCATCGCTGGAGATATTGATCACCAGGGCTGCTCGACCCTCGCGAACCGACGCTGACAACGCCCCTAGCAGAGCCTTGGTCAGGCGGAACGGCCCCAGAACGTTCGTGGCAACTGCCTTTTCCAGGTCCTCACAGTTGGTATCGGCAAGGAGGGCGAGCGGTACAGCGCCGAGATCAGAGGCATTGTTGATCAAGATCTCCAGGCCGCCCAGTTCGCCTAGGATCTGGAGGGCTGCCGGATAGATTGCGTCTTTATCGGAGACATCTGCGACAATGCCGTGCGTGTTCTTGTTTTCGCGCTCGACTTTTGCCACGGGTTCGGCATGGCGAGCGAGAAACGCCACGCGCGCTCCGCGGGCGCTGAATTCTCGAACTAAGGCCAGCCCGAGGCCTGAGGTGCCACCGGTGATGGCAATCCTAAGCTGGCCAAAAAAACCATCGTGTGACGTAACGTCCGAGCCGGTGCCTGTCTCCAATGTTCCAGTTTTCATGTTTCTGCCTCCGACTTTATAAAGGAATGTCTTTACTTACTCTGTCCAGTTGGATGCCTTGACTTTTGAAAGGATACAGTTTAGAAAGTAAATTCATGCCACGTGAAGGGCAGAGCGCCGAAGCCGGGAATAACACCCGGCACGCGATCCTGAAGTTCTTGAAGACCGAGGGACCGGCCGATGCGGCTACGCTTGCGGGTCATTTGCGTTTGACCGCGATGGCAGTGCGTCAACACCTTTATGAACTCGAAGACCAGAAGTTTGTAGTAGCCGAGGAACGACCCGTTCCCCTGGGAAGACCCGCAAAATATTGGAAACTGACAGCGAAGGCCGATCGTTTATTTCCTCAGGCCTACGCTGAACTCAGCCTCTCGCTCAT
>QHYH01000037.1 GCA_003223215.1 Acidobacteriota bacterium | reverse complement strand
CCGAGCTAGCCATGCTGGGTTCCATCACGTGAACCAACACGAGGAGGAACTCATGACCGACGAGGAACGGGATCAGGAAGCGCTGTTTCGGCATGCGATTCTGGGTGATGTACTCAGTCGGAATTTGCGCCGGGGACAGCTGCGCCCGGAGTTGAAGCAGCTCGCCGAACAGACCTATCAAGATCATCACGGACGGCCGCGCCGCGTGGCTTACAAGACGCTGGAGGAGTGGTTCTACAAGTATCGTCACGGCGGCTTTGACGCTTTGAAACCGCGTCCGCGCTCGGACCGCAACCGGAGCCGGTGCTCGCCGAAGACCTCCAACAACTGGTCCTGGATATGAAACGAGAGGATCCGGGCCGCTCGGCGCATCTCATTTTGCGGGAACTGGAACTGGCGGGAAGGATGGTCGCCGGCCAGGCGAGCGTGTCGAGTGTGCAACGGCTGCTTCACCGGCACGGTCTGTCGGTCCCGCGCATGGAAGTGGGACATGCGGCGCGCTATCGCTGGGAGGCCTCGAGGTGCGGGGAACTCTGGCAAGCCGATGCGCTGCATGGACCCTTGCTGATGAATCCGGCGGCGGGACGAGCCCAACGCGTGATTGTGTTTGGGCTCATCGATGATCGCAGCAGGCTGATTCCCTACCTGGAAGGCGGTTTTGGCGAAACCGAGCAACGTTTCCTAACCGTTCTCTACCAAGCGATTGCCCGGCGCGGTATCGTCCGAAAGCTCTTACTCGACAACCATGCCAGCTTCACGGGCTATGACCTGCGTCTGTTGTGCGCACGGTTGGGGATTCACTTGGTGCACAGCCGGCCCGGTGATGCACCCTCAAAAGGAAAGATCGAACGCGTCTGGAGAACGCTTCGCGAGCAACTCATCGAGCGGATGAATCTGGAACGTGTCACGACCATCGATGAGTTCAATCTGCGTCTGTGGACTTGGGTGGAAAGCGAATACCACCACCACCCGCATGCTTCGCTTTCGGGCCGCACACCGCTGGAAGTCTGGGAAAGCGATGCGCACGAGATCCGCTGGGTCGAGGATCACAGCCAGCTCGAACAGAGTTTTTACGGTGAAGTCGAGCGGCTGGTCCGCAACGATTCCACGGTGCAATGGCGCGGGGTCTTCTATGAGGTTCCGCCCTATCTGCGCCGGCAACGAGTGCGTCTGCGTTATGCGCTGTTAGACGCAACCCGCATCTGTGTACTCGATGGTGGAACCGAGATTCCCCTGCACCCGGTCCGGCCCGTCGATAATGCGTACCGCTCGCGTGCCACCGTGGAGCCGGCGGTTTCTGGCAAAACCCCCAAGTCCGGCCTCAACGCCGCCGAACTGATCCTGGCACGCGCGGCGGGCAAAGGCCCTAAAGGGGGAAGCCATGAATAAAATGCTATCGGTCTACGGTCTGACGCGGCTTCCTTTCAGCAAGGACCTTCCTGCCTCGGAGATGCTCGATACGGAAGTCTTGCGAGCCGCGCGTGAGCGTCTGCAAGCTGCGCTGGAAGGCCGCGCCTCGGCTGTGGTCACAGGAGATTCCGGCTGCGGCAAAACCTGCCTGCTGCGCGCCATGGAAGAGGATCTTCCTCAAGGACGCTACCGCATCCATTACGTGCACAACGCCACGGTGAACCGGCGCGATTTCTACCGCCATCGGCATGGGACTGGAACCGCGCGCCACGTTTGCGGCGCTGTTCGCTTCCATCAGCCAGCACATCGAGGATCTCGCCAATCAGCATAAGCTGCGCGTCGTGTTGTTACTGGATGAGGCGCACCTGTTACCGATGCAAGTTCTCGATCAGTTGCATATCCTGTTGAATTTTCAACGCGACTCGAAACCGTGGCTTTCCATCATTCTTGTGGGTTTGCCCGAACTCCGCGAGATCCTCAAGCGCAATGTACTGCAGTCGTTAACCGGCCGCATTGCCATCCGCGTTCACCTTCCGCCGCTCGATGCCGATCAGGTCAAACAGTATGTCCGTCACCGCATGACCGCGGCGGGTTGCCGGCGCGAGGTCTTCGCCGAGGATGGCTTGCTGTTGATCTCCAAAGCCACCGGCGGCATCATGCGCCGCATCGACGTGCTGGCGACGCGCTGTTTGGAGTTGGCCGCTCAAGGGAAGTCCAACCTCGTGGATGTCACCGTTGCCGAAGGCGCCATCCGCGATTGTGCGGAGGCGTTGTTATGAACGCCGCAACAGCTCCGACGCCTTTCCCCGTCGTGCGGCCTGCGGATCTGAGCACCGCCCCCGCTTCCAGTGCGCCCTGGCTGATCGATCAGCTTTGGACGGCGCACGCGGTTGGCATCATCGGGGGAACCCCCAAAAGCTACAAGACGTGGATGGCGCTGGAAATGGCGGTGTCGGTGGCTTCCGGGTCCGCGTGCCTGACTACGTTTGCTGTCCCCTCGCCCGGCCCGGTGCTTCTCTATGCGGCTGAAGATTCCCAAGCCACGCTACGGTTGCGCCTGGAATCGCTCGCGCAGCACCCGGCCTTGCGCTGGCTGGCTTGGACCTTCGCATCATCACCGCGGATTCTCTGCGCCTGGACCGCATCTCCGACCAACAGCGGCTTGAGGCCACTCTCCTGCTTCACCGCCCCGTTCTTCTCATCCTCGACCCCTTGGTCCGCTTGCATGCCATCGACGAAAACGCCGCCGGCGAGATTGCGGCATTGCTCGGCTATCTCCGTCTGCTGCAACGCAAGAGCGGCGCGGCGATTGCGTTGGTGCATCATAGCCGCAAAAATGTCTCTGCCTCGGGTGGAGCCGGCTACAGTCCAAAAGTTCGCCAAGGAGATGCAAAAGCCTATCGAAGCGATTCCTACCGCGGTAATGAAGGGGCTGAGGACTTGGGACTGGCCCGGCAATATTCGTGAACTCGAGAATTTCATTGAGCGAGCCGTGATCCTGACGAGGGGCAAGTCGCTTGAGGCTCCGCTCGCAGAACTCCGAAAAACCAATACGGAAGCATTCGTGCATACTGACCTGCACGAAGTTAAACCAGTCGCTGGAGAAAGAGCAAATTCGCCAAATGACAAAAGTAGCGCTGCTAACGAATATAAAGGAAAGCAGCGCGATCAGATCATACGGGCACTGACTGCGTGCAAGGGGCGCGTGGGCGGCGCCGACGGTGCTGCCGCGCGCCTGGGAATGAACCGCACGACTCTCCTTTCTCGAATGAAAAAACTCGGTATCTACGCGAAGCAGTATGCTTAAGTTGCACCCCACCTCTCTGTCGGCTGCCCTCAGGCAATAGCTTCGACAGTTTCGACTCTTTCAACTTCTTCAACCTCGACATTTTCGACTGTTGGTGTTCTTTCCCCGAAAATTCAGCAACTTACGTTCTGCCGACTATGGCGTCTGTCTTGCCCTTGTCATCCCTTGGCGCTTGGAGTTTCGAAATGAGTTCGTCAACTTACGACCTGGCTGTTATCGGCAGCGGTCCGGCGGGGCAGAAGGGCGCAATTGCTGCAGCGAAGGCTCACAAGCGCGTCGCTCTAGTCGACCGCACCGTCATGATGGGAGGCGTGTGTGTTCATACTGGGACAATCCCGAGCAAGACACTGCGTGAGGCTATCTTCCAGCTCACTGGCTCCACCGTAAACGCCCTATACGGTAAGCCAAATGGCGACATTTCTGTTCAAGATCTAGCTTCACGGGTCAGCGCCATTGTGTCGCGAGAGACTGAGGTAATTCGAGCGCAATTAAAGCGCAACGGGGTCACTGTCTATCAAGGCTGCGCGGTATTTCTAGATCCGCATACCTTGGAAGTTCAAGGCGACGGCGAAAAAACGGAACTCAAAGCCGAGAAAGTACTTGTCGCCTGTGGCACGCGACCAGCACACAGCCCAGAGATTGCTTTCGATAATCACCGCGTCGTGGATACGGATCACCTTTCTGGCTTAGGCCGTATCCCCAAGGAAATCATCGTCGTCGGCGCTGGTGTCGTAGGCATGGAATATGCTTCATTCATGGCGGCCTTGGGCGCTGATGTCACACTGATCGATCAGCGTCCAGCGATTCTTGAGTTCGCGGATCGGGAAATCATCGAGGCGCTTTGCTATCACTTGCGTCAGCTGGGCGTCACTTTCCGGCTAGGGGAAAAAGTAGCTCAAGTTAGGATCGATCCCCAACGCGAGTTTGTTTTTGCGGACCTGCAGAGTGGCAAGAGGGTGCATGGGGAGGCACTCATCTATGCTGTCGGCCGCCAGGCTAATGCTGATCAGCTCCAATTGGAAGCCGCTGGGTTAGCCGCAGACTCGCGCGGAAGGTTGAAAGTGAATGAATTCTTTCAGAGTGATGTTCCACACATTTATGCCGCAGGCGACGTTATCGGATTTCCGGCGCTCGCCAGCACATCGATGGAACAGGGGCGCCTCGCCGCCAGCCATATGTTTGGAATTCCCTTTGAGCACATGCCCGACCTATTCCCCTACGGCATCTACACCATTCCAGAAATCTCTATGGTCGGCCAGACCGAGGAAACGCTAACCGCCAACAAGGTTCCTTACGAAGTAGGCATCGCCAGGTATTCTGAACTGGCGAAAAGCATGATGCTCGGCGACGAAGTCGGCATGTTGAAACTCCTTTTTCATCGCGAAACTCGCGTGTTACTTGGCGTGCACGCGTTAGGGCAACGTGCGACTGAAATTATTCATATCGGCCAGGCGGTACTCTTCTATCGTGGCTCGGTCGAATACTTCCGCGACATGGTCTTCAACTATCCAACCCTGGCTGAGGCTTACAAGGTAGCCGCGCTCGACGGCTTAAATAAACTTTGACAGATAACTCATCGAAGACCATCTCAAGGCGCTGCCGCGCGGTTGGGAATTAACCGCACGACGCTCCTCTATAGAATGATGAAGTTTTGGTATCAAAGCGAAACGTTTCGCCTGATCTGAAACCCGTCCCTTGCTGTAGCCCCGAATCGCTCCGACAGTTTCAACCCTTTCGACTTCCTCAACTTCGACACTTTCGACCTATGGCGATCTTCTCCTGAAAAATCAGCGACTTACGGCGCGGCGGGTTTGGAGCGGGCTTTGCCCTTACTGGTGGTTTGAGCAAAAGCAAATGTTGAAGATCACCATTCTCGATACTCCCGATCGGCGACGGTTGGTGCTGGAGGACAAGCTGGTCGCACCGTGGGCGGCTGAGTTAGGAAAGAGTGCCGGGGGGCCGCAGCGGACCTACGGGGCCGGGAACTCGTGATTGAACTGAGGAGCGTGACCTGCATCAGCGAAGACGGACAAAACGTACTGCTAGAGCTGATGAAAGAAGGGGTCACGTTCCGCTCTTCGGGAGTGTTCAGAAAACACGTCATGAAACAGCTGGCCCGCAAGATTCGCTGAAATGTACAGGAGCCGAAGAAATGAGAGGCCATGTTAGGTACCGGCTGGTCCGAGGCCCTCTGCGCCCTGCAATTTTGGCGACGAATACAGACAGCTCGGCATCTATGCGAAGCGATACACCTGAGTCGCGCTTCCCCCTTTCCATAGCCATCCGAATCGCGTCGACACTTTCAACTTTTTCGACTTCTTCAACCTCGACATTTTCGACTTCTGTCGTCTTCTCCTGAAAATTCAGCGACTTACGATCTTTGTCAGTTTGGCGCGCGTCTTGCCCTTACCGCACGTGCAAGAACGTAATGCACGAGAGAGGGGACGCTATGTCACCGATTCTTATATTCATCCGCGAGTGGAGCAAGTGGTACCGAGTGCTGCGGTATCGCAAGGGATTCGGACTGCTGGACTCCGTGCGCTATGGCCTGTGGCTGGCGCACAGCTGACCGGAAGGTACTGTCATGAATAACGGACGCTCAGTGCATGTGAGAGCAAATCTTCGGCCAGCGTTTGCCGGCCGAGGCGCAGGTTCCTTGCTGGAAATCGACGCTTGGATACCGAGCGAGATCAGCGCGATCTCACCGCTGGTGAAACGACTGATGCGGGTCATCGAAGGGTCGCATTGCATCACGGGCGAGGAATCCGCCGTCGAACTGGCGCTCCAGGAAGCTCTTAATAACGCAGTCGTTCATGGCAACCGGCTGGATGCTCACAAATTAGTTCACGTCCGCTGCCGTTGCAAGGTCGGTAAAGGAATCTCACTGACCGTTTCAGACCAAGGTCAAGGGTTTGATCCGCGCACCGTTTCCGATTCCGTGACTGTCGAAAACCTCGAAGCGGATCACGGACGCGGCATTCATCTCATGAAGTTGGCGATGGACGAGGTCTCGTTCGAACAGCGAGGCACCGAGGTTCACATGTGTAAGAGGGCAGCGCGCACTCCAAGAGCCGATGTGCGAAGCGACTCGCGCGGTTTCTAGGAGGAAGTCATGGCCACTCAGCGGATTTCGATTCTTGGTCCCGAGCAAGGCGCACCTGCAAGAAAGGCCGCGGGATCGCTCCGTCTCCCTCCGACCATGAACAACGATGTTTTTTTGAATGCTTTGCTCGAGATGCCCACGACACAGCAGACGCGCAGGAGCCCTTTGAAGTGGCTCAGCGCCATGGGATTTCACATTGTGATTGTCGCGGCGCTGATCATCGTGCCGCTATACACCACGGGGACAATTCACCTGAACGAATATCACGAAATCCCGGTGGTTGCTCCACCGCCGCCCTTGGCACCGCCCCCGGCCCCTGCGGGAGGTACAGTCGCTCCGCATATCACGCACCCAAAGGCAAAGTTGAACTACATGCTGCAACAACTGACGGCACCTACTGCGATTCCGAAGACCGTTTCCGCAGGCTCAGATAACGTCGGCGAAGCAGCTCCTGATTTCGGTGGCGTCGAAGGTGGTGTGCCAGGGGGAGTGATCGGCGGCCAGATCGGCGGAGTCCTGGGAGGAACAGGGACGTCGGCGCCAACACCTCCTCCCGCGCCGCGGCCAGTACAAAAAATAGTGCGGGTTGGTTCGCATATCAAACCGCCGCGCCAGACGTATTCTGCGGATCCGGTGTATCCGCCGCTCGCGCGCGAGACGCACATTTGGGGCACGGTGGTTGTCGATGCGGTGATTGATGAACACGGGAATGTCGTCCAAGCGCGCGTGGTGAGCGGGCACCCGTTGCTCATGGATGCGGCGCTCAAGGCCGTGCTGCTGTGGAAGTATGAGCCGACTACCTTGAACGGGCAGCCGGTTTCGGTTGAGTTGCAAGTGCAGGTGCAATTCAAACTGAATTCATAGAATCGGCTGACCTGCGCGTGAAATTAAGACTGGTGCGAGAGGAGGTCCTAAATGGTCACGTTTCTATTGATCGGTGCAGTAACGATTATGGTTTTTCTCTGCTTCATCGGTCCAGAAGGGTTCACTCGTACCAAGTATCGCAGGTGAATCGGGTTTTCGCAGGCGGCTTTGGATTGGGCCCTGCATCCCGGTGCGACAGCGCACTTAGCCCAGCCCTTCGCGGGCATCGCTTGTCGTTCTGAACGGCGATACCGCGCGAGTCGACACGAAGTCCCGGCTGCCCCCGCCGGGACTCCTGTCGCAAGATTTTGACCGGGAATGGGATAGGACTTCTCCCATGCCCCCGGCGCCAATCTTTTCCAGAATGCGATAATGGCCAAGCGTTTGGCCAGCCATACGGATGGCACCGCCTATTGCTGGGTATCTTAGGTTGCGTAGCCGATGCGCGAGGTCCAAAACGGTCCAGAATCCGAAACACTGAAACGACAAAGCCAGTCAAATCTCTTCGGTGAGCCTCTTTCGAAATCCTCGACATTACCCCGCAGCGAACCCACGTCCGAAGTATGGGGAACGTGTGCGGTAATTCCTCTGATTGCGCACGACCGAGGCAAGCAAGAACCGTGGCACTCGCACGCATAGAGCGTTTTTCGGTCGAGTGAATCATCGTCTAACCTTGTTCTTCAGCTTTCTCCCTGGCCGGCTCGTAGGTTTTGTGAGCCAACTGAACGAGCAGCTCTCTCCGACTAGCTTGCAATTCGCGAATGGTTGATTCCTGACTTTGACAGCAAATTCGAATGTCAGTCGATTGGACATTTTCGACTTTTCCGACTTCTTCGACTTCCAAGCCGATGTTCCACCAGAAATCAACGACTTACGCAATCCAGGATTTGGACTGTGGTTTGCCCTTAGTTCGAGCAAGGGCAAACGCACAGGTTCAAGAGCGTGGGCCCATTGGAAAGGTGAAGCATCATGCTGGGTCAACTTCGAAACGAGATTGGCAAACGAGGCGTTACTTCCTCTTCTGATGCCGCTGCGGACGAGGAACTCGTGGCCGCCGCCAAGAATGGAGATGAACTGGGTTTTGAAAGTCTCGCCAAGCGTCACCAGCGAAGGATTTTTGCACTCGCGTTTCGTTACACACGAGTTCGGGAAGATGCCGAAGACATTGTCCAGGAAACTTTCCGGAAAGCATTCGTCCACTTGCAGAAGTTCGAAGGGAAATCCTCCTTCTCCACATGGTTAACGCGTATTGCCATCAACGAGGCCCTGATGTCGCTGCGCAGGCGACGCGCACTGCACGAGGTGCCGGCCGATGATTCGAGTGGCGACAACGGAACCACGCCTGGCCTCGACTTAGCTGATGCAAGCCCGGACCCTGAAGCCACCTACTTGCAGAAAGAGGAAGCACGGATTGTGTCTGCGGCGATAAGGCACCTGAGGCCGGGAATGCGAAGAGCCGTCGAGTTGCGGGAACTGGGAGATTTATCAACCCAGGAGACAGCCTGGCGGATGGGGCTCTCGGTCGCCGCCATTAAGGGTCGCGTGTTCCACGCGAGAAAAGAGCTAGGCAAAGCGCTGAGGTACCACGCGGTTTCTCTGGAGGGCCGGAGTTGAGGTCAGGTTGGTATATGACCGAGCTGACCTTGGATTGGCAACTCTCTAGTCCGGTGCGACAGCGCGCTCAGCTCAGCCCTCCGCCAGTATCGTCGTTCGGTTCTGCCAGTTGAAAGTCGAAGAAATCCGTTGGAAGGAGACAAAACTATGAAATTGCAAGACCCGCTTACGAATGCTCAGACCATGTCAAGAAGCATTCTTCGGTCAAACGTCGCGGAAGAAAGTCGCAACAATGGGCCATCTTTGGCCGAAATTCGTGAGCGAGCGTTTGAGATTCACATCGAGCGTGGCGGAATTCACGGCTGCGACCTGGACGATTGGCTCCAGGCGGAACGCGAGCTTCAGGAGAAGCTCAACAAGAGCAACGACGGAAGGCCGAAAAAGAAATGACCTGCATATCAACACAATCGTTCTTGCGATCGCAAAGACTCTTTTCACTGACAAGTCCTGAGGGAAATAGCATGTTGAAAATCAGTTTCAGTGAAACACCTGCCGAAGAAAGATGGATTCTGCATGGCCGGCTTACCGATCCCTGGGTGCATGAACTCAGGACATGTTGGAGGAAGAACCATCGCACGCATGTGGGCCGCGCTTGCGTCGTGGACCTCAATGAAGTCACGTTTATCGACAAGAGCGGAGAGCGGCTCTTGTGCAAGCTGGCTAAAGAAGGAGCGCAATTCACGGCCAGCGGCACCTACACGAAGCACATTCTTGAGCACCTAAATGTCCTACGAAAGCGCAACAGTTGGAATTTGCTCGGCTTTCTGATGGTGCTTGTCTTCGTGACGGTGCTGGGCGCCGGCTGCGAACGGAAGGTAGCTTCCGCAGCGGCCCCTCCGGCGCCCACAGTCGAGGTGACGCCGGTCATCCAGAAGGATGTGCCGGTGCAGGGTGAGTGGGTAGGAACGCTCGAAGGGTACGTCAACGCACAGATTTCGCCGCAAGTGAGCGGTTACCTGATTCGACAGGATTATCACGAAGGCGCATTCGTCAAAAAGGGTGAAGTCCTCTTCGAGATTGACCCACGCCCATTTCAGGCAGCGCTCGATCAAGCCAAAGGGCAATTGGCCCAGGCCGAGGCGCAGATGGCCAACGCCGAGCTCAACGTGAAGCGTGACATTCCCGAAGCGGAAGCTCACGCGATTCCCCAGAGCCAGCTGGATACCGACACGCAGTCGCTCCGTGGTGCAAAGGCGGCAGTTGCGGCCGCCCAGGCGGCGGTCGAACAAGCCGAGCTGAACTTGGGCTACACGAGCGTCATCTCGCTAGTTGACGGAATTGCTGGCATTAACACGGTGCAGGTGGGCAACCTGGTAGGACCGTCTACGGTCCTCACCGCAGTCTCGCAGGTAAGTCCAATCAAAGTTTATTTCCCGATCAGCGAACAGGAATACCTGCGCATGGCGGATGGCGGTGGTCGGGGGAGCGTGGACTTTATCACGCACGCTTCACGAATCCCGTTGCAGTTGACTCTCGCCGACGGCAGTACGTACCCGCATCCCGGCAGAATCATCTTCGCGGATCGCCAAGTAAACACGCAGACTGGAACCATTCAAATCGTTGGCGAGTTCCTCAATTCCAAAAACCTATTGCGACCCGGCCAGTACGCGCGCATTCAGGCGCCGACGGGAAACATCACTGGAGCGCTGCTGGTGCCTCAGGCGGCGGTGAACCAGCAGCAAGGAACCTATCAAGTAACGGTTGTCGGCGCCGATAACCGGGCGCAACTCCGGACCGTGGCGGTTGGTCCGAGAGTTGACACGCTTTGGGTAATCACATCCGGCCTGAAGCCGGGAGAACGAGTCGTGGCGGTCGGTGCGGAGAAGACAAAACAAGGTGAGCTGGTAAATCCCACGCCGTACACGGAAACGGAGGAGCGTTAAGTCATGGCGAACTTTTTCATCCGACGCCCCATAGTCGCGATTGTGATCGCGATCGTTACCGTCATCATTGGCGGGATCACGATTGCGCTTTTGCCAATCGCACAGTTTCCGAACATTGCCCCACCGGAAATCTGGCTGCAAGCTAACTACCCTGGTGCCGACGCGAAGACTCTGGAGCAGTCCGTAGCTACTCCGATCGAACAGCAAGTCACCGGCGTCGACAATATGGAATACATGTATTCCGTAAACACCACCAATGGTTCGCAAACCTCTCTGCTCGTCGATTTTGATCTCAAGACTGATCCCAACATGGATCTCATTCTTACGCAGTCGCGTCAGCAGCTGGCAAACGGTCAGCTTCCTCCCGAGGTGACCAGCTATGGGATCACGTTGCGAAAGTCGGCCACCGCTCCTTTCCTGCTGGTGGGCTTGTACTCGCCCCACGGCACCCGCGACGCGGCGTTTCTGTCTAACTATGCGTACATCAATCTCAACGATCCCATCGGCCGCTCATATGGCGTGGGCCGGTCGGAGGTCTTCGGGGCCGGCCAGTATGCGATGCGGCTCTGGGTAAAACCAGATCAACTGGCGAAGCTGGGCATCACCGTAACGGACATTACTAATGCCATCCAGGCTCAGAGCAAGGTAAATCCGGCTGGCCAGATCGGTGGCGAGCCGGCTCTCGGTAATCAGCAATACACCTATGCGTTGCTGGCACAGGGCCGTCTGACATCTCCGGAAGAATTCGGCAGCATCGTTGTTCGCGAAGCTCCGAATGGCGGGATCGTGCGCGTGAAAGACGTTGCGCGAGTCGAACTGGGCCAACAGGATTACAGCACGATCAGCCGCCTGAATGGCAAGCCCAGCGCCATCATTGCGATTTACCAACTTCCCGGATCTAACGC
>QHYH01000237.1 GCA_003223215.1 Acidobacteriota bacterium | reverse complement strand
GAAAATGAGTATTCACCCACGGCAAAGTTCCTGGTTCGACCAGGCCGGTTTCACTTGCTGTGCCAGCCAAGCCAGAGCCTTCCTGTCCCCAGGCGTTGATTCCCGTGTAGCCCACGGTATTTTGTTTCAGGTTGATCGCTGCGTTCACGTCGCGGTCGTGCGTGGTTTGGCACGCCGGGCACGTCCACTCCCGCACGCTCAGCGGCAGGACTTCCATTACGTAGCCGCACTGGCTGCAAGTCTTCGAGCTGGCGTAGAAAGGGTCGCGCACAGTTAATACCGATCCGTTCAAAAGCGACTTATACTCCAGTTGCCTGCGCAACTCCGACCAGCCAACATCGTGGATGGCCCGGGACAAATGGCGGTTCTGCACCATTCCTTTCACGTTCAAGTTCTCGACAAAGATCTCCGCGTGGTTTTTGCTGATCTTCGTCGTGAACTTGTGAAGGAAATCTCTGCGCATATTGGCAATGCGCCGGTGACAACGCGCCAGACGCAAAGCGGCTTTCTGGCGATTGTGAGAACCTCGCCGCTTGCGGGAATGGGCGCGGGAGAGGCGGCGCAGCCTTTCTAAGCCCCTCCCGAGCGGCTTCGGAGCCTCCACCTTCCGCCCGTTGGATAACACGGCGAAGGTGGTCAGCCCCAGGTCGATGCCTAGTGCTTCCCCGCTCGGCGGGTGGACTTCCCTTTGAGGGATCTCCACCGCCATGGCGATAAACCAGCGATCCGCCTCCCGGCTCACCGTTGCCGATTGAATCTTGCCGGTGAATCGCAGGGGCTCCCGGAGTTGCACTTGGCCGAGGACTGGCAGACGTACGGTTTTGCCGTTGCTGGAGAACTTGTCACAGGCGACATAGAAACAATCCCGGCACTTTCCCTTTTTCTTAAACTGGGGCCGGCCTTCTACCTCGCCGTTAAAATAGGCTTTCCAGGCTTTACCTAAAGCGGCGAAAGGTTGGGCGTGAGCGTCCCGATGAATGTTCTTCAGCCAGGGGAACGCCTCGTACTTGAAGGAGTTGAAGTACCGCTTGATCTCGCAGGCATCGGTGTTTGCACCTAAGTCGTATCGATAGTTCCACTCCTCTAAGGCCCAGTTCCATACGAAGCGCGCCGTGCCACAGGCTTGCCGAAAGTATTCTTTTTGCTTTTCCGTAGGGTCCAATTCAATCCGATGAGCGAGGATCACTTTAACGCCTCTTTCAAGGCCCGGCGGTAGTTCCGTAAGCCATACAAGCGGGACGAAAAACAATGCGTGATCGCCATCAAATCCTGCACCATTTCTTGCTCGGGGGAGACCTTCTCCGTGTTGAGCACCAGCAACTCACACCATGCTTGCGGCACAGATGTTGCAGCAGCTCGAACCCAAAGCGCGCCAACCGGTCCTTGTGGGCCACGACTAGCATCGCAACTTCGTCGGCCACAACGGAATCCACCAGAGCCGTAAACTTGGGCCGCTTGAAGTTTAGGCCACCGCCAATTTCCTCGATAAACTCCAGGTTGGCAATACCTTTGGCGATGGCAAACTCTTCCACGATCCGCCGCTGGTTCTTCAAATCCGGGCGCTGCGCTTGGGATGACACGCGGCAATAGCACACCGTGCGTCGCGGTCGCTTCGCCGCCGTTCTTCCCAAGTAGCGGTCCAGGTCCGGTTGCAACCAGTAGCGCCGCCCACTCGCAGTTCGCCGGGCGGGAAGTACGCCCGCCCGATCCATGGCCTGCAATGTCTTGGGATGCCAGGAAATATACTTGGCCGCCTGTCCGGTCGTGAGTCCTTCGTGCAGCATTACTCACATTTACACACATCCTACTCACCTAGGTCAAGCTCCTTCCTTGGGGATAAAACGGTACTACCGGAACGGGGATTCGCGCCATCCGTCTAGCGGGACACGACTTGGACGCCCTGGCGGTCGATGGTCATGGGCAGGGCTTGTGCACCCGCATCGACAATGGCCTTCTCCAGGCGTGGGCGGGCCTCTGGCTCGATCAAGAGCACCACGCAGCCGCCTCCGCCCGCTCCGCATACCTTGCCCGCCAGCGCGCCATTGCGACGGGCGCTGTCGATGACGCGGTCGATAGTCTTTGTCGAGATCGTGGGCAAATTTCTCTTGCGGAAGGACCATTCTTCGCGCATCAGGCGGCCGGCCTCAGGCCAGTCGGGTTTTTCAAATGCCAAGCGCATTTTCTGAGCGACATCGGAAATCCGCTCGAGGCTGTTCTGCACGGCGCGCTTCCCGCCGATGTGCGCTTTGTAGACTTCCCAATTGTTGATGCCATGCTGGCGCGGTTTGCCGGTATAACAGACTACCACGCGACGCTCGAGTTCGTCCAGATTCACACGCAATTCAACGCGATGCTCGCCGCCGGGCGGGAGCTCGATTGCAGCAGCGCCGCCGAAGGCCGGAGGATAGTGATCCTGGGTTCCGGTAGGAACATTGATGACGATGGCTTCGGCGTCGCGGCTGATGTGGATCCAGTCGACCTTGCTCATGCCTGCTCCGGTGAAGCGGTCCAGCGCGGCGCAAATGGCCACGGCCATGGCGCTGGAGCCGCCGATGCCTGCACCGGCGGGAGCCTCCGAATCCGTAGTTAGCGTAAAGCCGCCCTGCGGCTGGAAGAACTTGGTAATTTCCGCGAGAAGCGGAAGGCGGTAGCGCTTGGCTTCGACGAGTGCGGCGAAGGAGGCAAAACTCTCTTCGCGCTTGATATCGCGGGAAACCAACTTGATACGGTTGTCGCCGGTTCTAAGCGTCTCGATGACGCATGAGGCATAAAGCGAGATTGCGGCGTTCACG
The DNA here is from genome assembly GCA_003223215.1 of Acidobacteriota bacterium. Classification (GTDB taxonomy): domain Bacteria; phylum Acidobacteriota; class Terriglobia; order Acidiferrales; family UBA7541; genus Acidiferrum. Next base: position 1,773 of record QHYH01000237.1, on the reverse strand, counting down.
GTGACCGCGCCCGGATGAAACAGATAGAGCGGCCAAATGTCGAGGGTTCCCCCGGCAAAATCCACGCGCGTCGGTGCTTTGGACTCGATGATCATGGGTGCGAGCTAGCTCGATTCTGGGGGATTGTCAGCCGAGCCAGTTTGACGGAATAAGACGACCATCTCAAGCAATGACCGTAATGGCTGTCCACGGAAAGGCAATAATCTCTACACCGGTGGACGAGCGCCTTCAGTAGAGATGCAAGCCTCAGCTACCGTCGGCAGAAGCGGCGCGGTTGCTGGCGATGAGTTGGGGGCCGTCCTTCTTTTCATGGGCGAGAGCGGGATTGGGCTCGAAGCAGCGGCGGCAGCGCGCTTCGTAGGCACCCATCGCGCCGACAACAATTAGATCCTCGCTATCGACCAGCCGCTGCGTGTGAACCGCGGGATTGCCGCAGCGGACACAGATCGCGAGCAGTTTGGTGATTTCTTCGGCGATGGCGAGGAGGCGCGGCATGGGTTCAAACGGGCGGCCTCGGTAATCGGTATCCAGGCCGGCGACGATTACCCGTTTACCAAGATTCGCGAGCTTGGTGCAAACGTCGACAACTTCGTCGCCGAGGAATTGCGCTTCGTCGATGCCGATGACTTCCGTGCGCGGCAACAGTTTTTCCATGATTTCAGAAGCCTTGAACACGCTGTCCGAAGGAATGCCGAGGCCGGAATGCGACACGATTTCGTTGGCGGCGTAGCGTTCGTCGATGGCCGGCTTGAAGATCTGCACGCGCTGGCGCGCGATTTCCGCGCGGCGCAGCCGGCGGATCAGCTCTTCACTCTTGCCGGAAAACATCGGGCCGACGACGACTTCGATCCAGCCCATATTGCCTTTGACGATGTCCACGGTTGCTCCCTCAAAATCAGTTGTCGGTATCCAGTAATGAAATTCGATCCGGAACGATATGAGCCGATATCCACCAGCCTCTACCGAAATGCGTCCGAGGCGCCGACGACGGCGGCATGGTACATCTTGGCATTATAGAACGGCGCGAAGGCCGCAATCACAGCAACTCGAAATGCCTCCTGCCGCGTGATGAAATTATTCGAGAGCACACCCCAGGCGCCTTGCGCGTCGCGGATCCCCACGGCGCCGGCAAACCGATCGATCGCTATGGAAAGCTCCACGCCATTTTCGAGAACTTCGTGAGCCAGCGCTACCGGCAGTTCGATGCTTCCGGAGCGGCCAAAGTGGCCTCGAGCGCCGTCGGAGACGTAGGCCCAACTTTCCAGGAAGCAATCCCGAATGACTGAAGATCTTGTCCGCTGACGCTCCTTCGCACACCACGTCGAGCCCGCCTTCCAGACCCACGAAGTATTGCCAGTCCGCTCCGCTCTGGCGCGCTCTTTGCTGCAGCGCTTCGGCGCGCTGGCGGGCACCACGCATCAATTCATCCCGGGACGTGGGCGTGTGGCTGACTCCGCTCTCCACTTCCACGCCGACGACTTCGAATTGCGTATCGTGAGCAAGCGCGGCTGAAAATGACTGGAGCGCTTCGGTGATGGCGTTGAGCTTGGGGCCGCGCTTGCTGCCGACGGCAATGGTGATTTTTTTCATTTCGAAAAATGGCGACCGCCCGATTTTAACGGTAGTTGGACAAAGATTTCACTGGGAATCTTGGACTAACCGTCGGCAAATGTGGGGAAGTCGTTCCAGAGCCGTGCGGCGGGTCGCTTCGGGGAGAAAATTGTGAGCCAATCGCGCCTCTCTAGCTGCACCCATTGCCTCCGGTGGTGGACG
>QHYH01000236.1 GCA_003223215.1 Acidobacteriota bacterium | reverse complement strand
GAGTTCAGTAGCAGCTGGACAGGTCCGCCACGTCATCGCGTTCACATTGAGCGGCGCGCTGATGATCTCGCCCAGAATTCCCGGCGCGGTCGCCGTCCAGCCGAAATAGCCAAGAAACATCGGATGGCTCCAATGCACCATGCCGGGAACGATCAGCCGATCGACGTCGCTTAAAATTTCCTCGAAGGGCTCGCCTTCCTCAGGCGCTTGCGCAGGAAGCTGTACACGAATCGCGCCAGGTTTGTCGTCAGGCGCAACGCGTAGTTTCTCTATATTTTCACGGAAGTCCGCAATCCAATCCGCCAGTTCATGCAGCTGCTTCCGAAATTCCTCGGGCGCAGTGTCGCCGAGCGAGTGCCGATCCTCCATTGCTTCAATTCTCATTAACACCGTGCTTTAGCACGGTGCTTATCGCCAGCTAAATCTCGGCAACCGCTGAAGCGGTTTTCTCAGCGGGTGAAAACTGCTGAAACGGTTCGAGTGTTCCATGTTGCAGTGCACCCGGCTGAAGCCGGGTGTTAATGAGACGGGCACCAGGCTCAAAAGGCAAAGCCGAAACTGAAATGGAACGCACCAAAATCTTCGAATTGGTGCGGATCGGGATTGATGCCGTAATCGAGACGAATCGGGCCGACCGGCAGCTTGTAGCGCAAGCCCGCACCAACCGCATAACGCATGTTGTTTAAGCCAATGTCTTCTGACGTGGGTAAAAGATTTCCGGCATCGGTGAATATCGCGCCCTGCAGTTCTCCAAAAATGGGGAAAGTGTATTCGACATTAAAAACGGTATAAAATTCCCCACCAACAGGATGACCGTGATTATCGTGCGGGCCGAGATCGCGTTCGCCGAAACTGCGCACGGTTGTGGCGCCGCCATTGAAAAAGCGTTCGTCGATGGGAATGGCGGTTCCTTCGCCAGGCCCACTCGTTGTGAGTGAGTGGATAATTCCTGCGCGCGCACCAAATGCAATGGAGGATTGCCGGAACCACCGCTGAAATGGCGTGCCGGTGGGTTCGTCTACCACGACTCCGGGCGTGAGCGGCTTCGGTCCAAATGGAAGATAATAGCCGACGCGCATGGTACCGCGGATGTATTCAATGTCGCTTCCAAGAGCGCTCGAGGCCACATCAAGGGTGTTAATGACCAGAAACCCGCGCGGGTTTACGTATGGACTCTCTCGCATATCAAGTGTGTTGCTTAGTCCGATGGTGTCTACCTGATACTCTCTCGGGCCAAGAAGGAAATCCGGCCTGATCTCTGAGTCGGTTATTTTCACATGCCGGATGGAAAGGATCAGCGCCGCCTCATCGTTTTTGGTTATTTTGCGGCTCAGCTCGAACCGTCCGCCTACTTCGAATTTTGTGTAGCCATCGTAATCAAAAGTGAAGGCGGAGCCGCGTGCCTTGAAGTAAAAATCTGTGTCAAAGAAGAAGGGGTCCTCATACAAAATGTCGCCACGGTAACTGCGTTGTGAGACCTCAATCGACACAGTGAGCGGACGGCCATAGCCAAACAGATCGCGATCGCCCAGCTGCACACCGGCGAGCGCGCCTTCGTAAGTGTCGAATCCGACCCAAAAACCGAATTCCCTGCTCTTGGCTTCCTCTGCCGAGATGTCGAGCCGTAACAGATGTCCATCCACGGGAACCGGCTTGATTTGCAGCAAATTGAACTGCCCCGTTTTCATCAGCGTGCGAAACCGCTCGTCAAGAACATCGGGGCTGTAGGTTTTGCCGCTTAATCTGGTAAACCGTTTCGTCACAAAACCAGGATGCAACCGTCGTAGCCCATTAACCGTCACGCCGTCAAAGTGGTAAACGGGCCCTGCCGAAATCACCACATGCACCGGAACTCGACCTCCGACCGCTTCCTCTGGCGCGCCGTTGGCTACAACTTTGACATCGTAGTAGCCGCGCGCCTTGAAATAAGCCTCGAGTCGCCGCGGGATATCCTCCACGCGCGCACCGGTGTAAGGACGCTGTAGCAAATCGACTAGTTGTGGGCGAAGCGCCTCCGCACCGTAAACAGTCTGGCCGGTAAATACGATGTGACCGAACGAATATTGTCGCCCCTCGTGAATTGGAACAACGACATCGACGTCGTCACTTTGCGGCTGAAACTTATAGCGCGGCGGATCGACTACGGCATCGAGAAAACCTTCCGCAATGTAAAAACGCTGCACCAGGTGCGTGCCCTCTTGCATGTCGGCGGCCACGAAGGGCAACCTTTTGTCAAGGCGCGAATATCGCTCGCGGGTCGGCCCCACCATGTACTCGAAAAGTTTGTCCGCCGGCTCGCGCGTGTTTCCGTCAAAAACCACCGTCTGCAGCATGAACCGCGGGCCTTCGGTGATGTCCAGACGCAATCGATCCGACGGTTCAATAACGTAGTGCACGTTCACTTTCGCGTAGCCGTGCTTTCGATAAAAAACTTCAAGGAAAAAAGCGAGGTCGTCCGCCCGAGCAGGACTCAATCCAAAATCTTCGATCGTGGTGATCTCTTCTTTCAGCGCCGAGCGTAAGTCTTTCTCATTGAAAGTCTGTTCACCGCGAAATTCGATGATGCTCGCCTGCTTCGCGCGTTTCTCCTGCACCTTTTCAACCGCGCGCCGCTCCTTCTGGCGTTGCTCCGGTCGAGCGACATCGACTGCGCTTTGCGCTGCGACTTCAAATGCCAGGGCCACGCTTCCAAGAGAGAACAGGAATCCGTATCGCATTTCAGCGAAAATGAATCAGATATTTCACCTTCCCTCGGAAATCCCCGTGGATGCCGACATCTCCCGTAAGCACAATGTTGTCACTAACCTTAAATCGCACGGTCGCTTGTTGTTGACCGGTACGCGGATCAACCGTTCCCAAATCCAGATCCAACCGATTGAACACCGTATTGCTGTCGGTTGGCTCGCCTTTTTTGGCGATTTTGCGGTAAAGCTGTTGCACCAGCAACATGGCCGCACGCCCCGCCAGAACGTTGCCGGTCGAAAGTTCCTGTCTGGTCGCGCCAGTGGCGATCAATGAAATNAAGCAAAGTTCCGTAAACGTAAACGCGCACCGTGTAATCGCGGATAACCGACGTGCCTTGCAGATCGACGCGCGGATTCATCGAATCCTCCGGTGTGAACGTGAGCGAGCCGCGCGAAACGTCGAGTCGGCTGAAAGGCAATGTAGCTTCGACATCTTCCATCCCCACCGAGCCTTGTAAGCCGGGATGAAATCCAGTCCCTGTTAATTTCAAATCAGTTGTCGCCTCGCCAGTCGCCAGACTGCCGCGAATCAGCACCGGATCCTTGGTCTTGATTGCGACATCAAATTTCCAATCGCGGAACGGCGGAGCCGGCAGTGAAAAAAACTCGGGGCGCGCCGATGGAGGTTGCGGTGCGGGTCTGCCCGGGAGCCCGATAGGGATTAAATCGATGTTCTTGAGGAAGCGGCTGTTTGTCAGTGCGACATTCCCGGCGACGGTCGCGGCCGCGAACGGCCCGGTGATCCGCACATCCGCGTCCGCCCGCATGGTGAGTGTGTCGTTTCGCGCAATCAACATGCTCTGCGCTTTGAATTGTAAATCGAGAGTCGGTTCGATCAGTTTGGGAAACGTGACTCGGCCAGTCATGGTAAATGGCCCACCAGCGATATCGCCCCCAAAGCGATCAAGGGTAAGCGCGTTGTCCCTGAAAGTCAGCCGCGCACCAAAGCCTCTCACTGCAGGGATCGTTGCATTTGTAAAACGCATCACATTGACCGTCATGTCCCCTGCCCCGCTCAAAATCGGGTGACCGATCGTACCGCTCACATCGACATCCATTCCCAGCTCGCCATCGAGTTGCTCAAGCTCCGGAACAAATTGCCGAACGAAATTTACAGACGTGCGCGCAATGTGAGCTTTCGCCGTAATCGGCGTGTCGTCCGGAAATTTTCTGGCCGCCACAATCTTTGGAATGTTGAGCGGCACGCTTGCGTTTATTTCAACGGGCTGAAGCCGCGCCTGTTCCAGTTTCCCTGAAACGGTCAGCCGATCGTGCACAGCTTGCGCGTTCAACGAGAACGTCGCCGGCTCCATCTTCGGCCAATATTCACTTCGCAGATCTTGAATCTGAAGGTCCAATCGCGCGCTCAAATCGGCGATCGTTCCATCCGCATCGAGTTTCGCGTTTACGATGCCTGAGGTCTTCGCGTTCAGTCCGAGATCATCGAAAAGTTTTTTTAAGTCGAGATTCTCAGACTGAATTGTTGCCGATACTTTGCCAGATGACGGAATGACCGCCGCGTTGGTCCCGAGATTTCTCCACACAAACGGGATCGATACGTAACCGTATGCGTAATTTCTACGGGTCGGCGGCGCCGGAGCCGCGCCGCGCGCACCGCTGCGCCTTGTCGCTTGCGGTTGGGGCTTTACGACCTGGTTAAGCTCGATCTTATCAATTTCGAGTTTGTCACCTTTCGCCTGCGCGATAGCACGGAAATCCATCCCGCTGGTCGCGAAAAAGATGATCGGCACGTCGAGACCATCCGGCAAATAGGATGCGTCGACGTTCGCCTGCAGGGATTGCAAATTTCCATAGCGCGCTTTTTGCAATACGAAC
>QHYH01000036.1 GCA_003223215.1 Acidobacteriota bacterium | reverse complement strand
TTCACAAGGCGCTTTAAACCATCGCCACCGCCAAGGCGCGCATTGGGCGCAAAGTAGTGCAGCGGGCCATAGCCCCAATCAAAATCGAGCTTGACGCTTGTGACGGGCATGAGTTCGAGGCAGTTGATGCCGAGACTTTGCAGGTAGTCGAGGCGGTCAATGACGCCATCGAAAGTGTCGTTGAACTCTGCGACCTGGAGTTCGTAGACCGCGAGATCATCGAGCTCAGGTGTCTTGTAGTTGGCGTCCGACCATTCGAAGAGAGAAGGGTCGCGAGCAAGGGTGAACGCCGAGAGCTCTCCGATCTCGGTTGCGCGAGCGAAGGGGATCTGTGAACCAAAGAGCAAGGATTTGTGAGGCAGCACCGGAACCTGGCGCAGCCCACAGAAGCTGGAAGCGATAGAGGTATGTCCCTTCTTGACCGTAGTGACTCGGGGCCGGCGCGGCCACGATCGATTCGGTGATTGACCAAAGATCAAGGGGATGGCCGTCCACCCAGTGCAGTGGACAATCTGTCGTTGGGACCGCAGGATTGAAGCGGTCGTCCGTGTGAATGATGCGGACCACGACGGAGAAGCCGTCCACTGCGCGAATGCCGGGAAGGTACAGACCGATGCGGACGGTGAAATTCCCGGAAGGGTCGAAGGAAGGGAATGCACCGACTTCGTTCATGTCGATCATGGGGACACCTCATATTATGCGCTTCTCGACAACCTCAGTTATCGCCTGGACCAAAACGGCCCTTACAACACAGTTTTGGCCGTTTTTGCGGTCAAGAACCTTCCGTTTTCGAGCATCGCGCCCAACGCCACCTACGCTGGGGCGAAAGTGCTCCCCAGCGGGGTTCAGCCTGACCAACGGCTCACAGAGGATGAATCGAGACCGTAAGAAAAGACCGCGAGCAAGAGGGCAAAAATCGAAGTGCAACTTCGGAATGTTAAGTGTGCTGAGTAATGCGCCCGGGTCACGAAAGCTTTTATCTTATAGGACTACTCTTGTGTAGCTACATGTTTGGAGTTATACTACGCGTCCGTGATTCGGTTCGAGTGGGATGAAGCCAAGGCTAAATCTAACGAACGAAAGCATGGAGTACGTTTCGAAGATGCCATGTTGGTTTTTGCTGACCCTTACGCGCTGGTCGAGCAAGATCGCATAGAAGGCGGCGAACTCCGGTGGCAAACACTCGGTTTGGTCGGGGGCATAGTGCTAATCCTCGTTGCCCACACAGTTCGCAACGAGCAAGAGGACGAAATCATCCGCATCATCTCAGCTCGAAGAGCAGTTCGGAAGGAGCGCAAACGATATGACGAAAATCGTAAAAAACAGTCTTTCGGATAGCCGCCTGACAGCCGGACGCAAGCGCCGCCTGGAAAAGCTCTCTCGGCGGCCAGACAGCGAGATCAATACATCCGACATCCCGGAATTGACGGAGAAGTTCTGGCAAAACGCGGTCCGCAATCCCTTCTACCGACCTTTGAAACAGCAGCTGACTCTTCGCCTTGATGCCGATATTATTGCCTGGCTTCGGCGACAAGGAAGGGGCTATCAGACCCGGGCAAATGCCCTGCTTCGTGAAGCCATGCTGGGGGATCTGAGCCCGAATAAAAGGAAGGAGCTTCATGACGGCATTGCTCAAAGGCGACGGGCTACTTGATGCATCAACTTTTCATCGAGGGACACAATCGAACTCGCCATTTCTGCTAAAGCCGAAACCTCACTTGCCGTCGCTGCGGACCGCGCCAGGGTCTACGACCTGCAAACAGGCTTGATTTCGAAGGCACGAAGGACCCTACGTATTCGTGGGCATTTGTAGGCGAAGCGCATAATCAGGAGTATACAAAGAGCATAGGTCTAAGGCAAACAACAAGCGAAGACGAACGAATATGCAAAAGAAGGCCGCATTCCCCTGTCACCTAAAGGCGACACTCTTTTACTCGCCGATCTACGTGTCACCAAAACGCATAGTCGGCCGCACGTCTCGGACGACAATCCCTTTTCCGAGAGCCAATTCCGAACCATGAAATATCGGCCGGAGTTCCCGGACCGCAGCCTTTCGGACCCGGACTGGCTTAGGGAATCGCACGACCTAGTGAATAAGTGAAGACCCTCGTTGCCTCGTCGAAATCGCGCATCACCGGCAGCACAGCCTCGCGGCAGTTACGGCAGCCCTGATCATAGTGCCTGATGAATTCCTGCGAAAAGTTCCGGATAATGCTGGGTGTAAGCAGCGAATGCTCCACCGGCAGGTAGCAGCGGTTGGCTTGGGGTGCCATCACCGCGCCATTAATGATAAGGTCCAAGTCCATTTCGTCGCCCGATCCTTCGATGAGTTGGGTCAGACACCCTGTGGACTGAGCCGTCCCCTGCTTGCACGAAGTACACTGGTTGCACGATTCCAACCACAGGAACCGGGAAAAAAGGTGTGTTACTTGTACCATGCAAGCTGTGTCGTCATAGACGATGAAACCGCCCGAGCCCAGACCCGATCCGATTCGGCTCATGGAACCGAAATCCATAGGCGAGTCGAGGTGAGAAGGCAGAGCAATCGGATTGGCAACCCCCGAAAGAATCGCTTTCAACTTTCTTCCCGGTCGGACCCCGCCGCCGCAGTCGTTCAGAAGCTCGCGCAAAGGGGTCCCCATCGGCAGCTCGTAGATTCCTGGCTTCTGAACGTCTCCGGACAGAGTAAAAACCATTGTTCCCGGTGAATCCGAAGTCCCGATGGAGCGGAACCAGGAAGCCCCCCGCAGCACGATGTGGGGAATGTTGGAAATCGTCTCCACGTTGTTGACCACGGCGGGATTCAGTTCGGACGGATGTCGTACAAAAAGACCCATCACGTAAGGCGGAAAATCTGCCCCTCGCGGCATGGCATCCTTTTCTTCGATCACCGCCAAGAGCGCTTTCTCCTCACCGAACAGATAATCTTCCGGTCCCAGGGCTAACTCGATGGGGACCGGTCCGAGGCAGCTGCGATCCGACATTTCTTCCAGTGCGCGCTGGAGCGCTGCCACTTCTTTCTGCGCACTACTCTTCACGCCGAGAAAAGCCTTCTTCGCGCCGATGGCATACGCGCCGATGGCGATTCCCTCCAAAAGCTGGTAAGGATTCCTGCGCATCAGCATGTGATCCTTAAATGTGCCGGGCTCTCCTTCGGCTCCGTTGCACACAAAATACTTCGTCGGACATGAGTCTTGGGCCACGCTTGCCCACTTCATACCAGTGGGGAACCCAGCGCCGCCCCGCCCCCGGAGGCCGGATACTTTTACTTCAGCAATGATTTCCTGGCCGGGCATCGCCAGCGCTTTTTTCAAGGCCTCCCCGCCCCCACCGGCGAGGTAGGCATCGAGCGATTCAACTGGTTTGTCAGGAAGAAGAACTCGAACGGAGGAAGTCATCAATCCCTATCTTCGTGCAGAACCAACCTGCACAACGTGAAATGCTAGAGTTGCGGCTTAATATTCGGTTAAATGCTTCTTACTCTGTTCCGGCCAAGTGATGGTCAACAGAAACGCTCTGTCCTCCAGAGCCTTCGCGTCGCCCGATCAAGCGCCCGGCAGAATGCCAACGCTACGTCGAGCACAATCCTGCAAGAATCCATCACGGCAGTATAGTGGCATCGCAGTTGGCTTAAATGCGCGGGGGCAAACAGGATGTAAAAGCTTTGTAAAGCCGGAGCTATTGACGAGGCCTCGTTCACCGGTTGGCTCCGCGCCAACGTAAGTGGCTCGCCACGCTAAGTGCCCCTCCATGGCTTTCATTTTCCAAATAAGAGGCTTTGCGAATCTGCTAAGTGTCCCCAATTCGAGCGTTTTCAGATTCTTGTTCCTAGCTTCCCAAGCTTCGGACCAGGGTTCGATTCCCATCGCCCGCTCCATAACTCACGATGATTCTATTGTCCTTACGCCGCTTAGCCCACTGATTTCGGCGATAAAACCGGGGTTTTTGGTCTCAAGATGGTCCCAAGGAAATAAATTGGTCCCAACGTCTCAGCCCGAAGTCGAAACGTATAGATAGTCGTTCTTTCCGCCGGCAAAGCGAGCCGGGTCTTCGTTGAGGACTCTGCCGGTGCCCGGGTCGTAGTATCTGGCGCGGTAGTCGTATAGGCCGGTTTCTGTGTCAGATTCGCGGGCGGTGTATTGGAATGGGTTCACCAGCGAGGCCGTCGGGGCCGTTAGGTTTGCCAAAGCTGCCATTCATCGCGGCCAGTCCTGCGAACTGTGAAGGATGCGCACGATATGCACGGTATCCACGGTATCGCCCATGACCTGGTAGACGATGACGTACGGCAGGGAGGGCATGAGCAATTCACGCGTCCCCTCCTTCTTGCCCACACGGCCACGCTTTGGGAAGCTCTTCAGGGTGGATGGGACGTTGTAGATTTCGCGTATCAAGCGCGCAGCGCTTTCGGGTGTTTTCTCGAAGAGATAATTCGCGATGCTTTCTAAGTCCTCTGCCGCTGCCGAGGTCCAGCGAACTTGCATCAGGCCCGACGCTGTTTTTCGGTAATCAGACGTTCCATGCGTTCGGCGACTTCTTCCTGTTCCAGCACTTCACCGCGATCGACTTGCGCCAAACCTTTTTCGACTTGGCGGATGAACCATTCGTCGTAACCCACCAAACGCTCGACTGCTTCATGCACTAACGATTCCCTGTCGCGTCCTTGTTGCGCGGCAAGACGATCAAGCTTAGCTTGCAACTCTGCCGAAAGATTTATTTCCATGCCGTCAGTGTAAGCGCACCGCCTAGCCCTGTCAAAGCGTTTGCCATCAACCGCAGGTTGCTCTACAACTGTTCCGGACCAGCAAAGGGGCCTGAGGATAGCTTGAGCAATGCTGTACTAAGTGTTATAACACACAAGTGATCCCGTTCCGTGTATCATTTGCGCCAGGCACCCCTCTTTACGAGCAGGTCGTGTATGCCGCTAAGAAGGCCGTGGTCTCAGCCCAGCTGCGTGTCGGCGACCCGTTTCCCTCCGTACGAGAATTGAGCAAAACTTTTAAAATCAATCCCAATACAGCTCATAGGGTGGTGACGCAGCTGGTAACGGAAGGAATACTCGAGGTGCATTTGGGCGTTGGCACAGTGGTGACGAAACGCACGGGCTCGAGCGCCGCTGAACGTAGCAAGCTGCTCCAAAAAGAATTTGAGCAACTCATAGTGGAGGCCAAGAGGTTGGGTCTGACTTTCGAGGATGTGACATCGGCGGCGGCTCAGCATTGGAAGCGCCTAGACGGGAGCAAGAAATGACCGACATATTACGAACGATCGATCTCTCGAAGCGATTCGGCAAGACACTCGTGCTCGACCATCTGAACATGAGCGTGCCCGAACAGAGCATGTACGGGTTGGTCGGCCCGAATGGAGCGGGCAAGACCACGACCATCAAAATTCTTATGAACGTTCTCCAGCCAACCGAGGGGATGGCTGAAGTATTTGGTCGCGACTGCCGAAGACTCTCCCCAGAAGATTTTACGCAAATCGGCTATGTGTCGGAGAACCAGCAAATGCCCGAGTGGATGACAGTCTAATACTTCATGAATTACCTAAAACCATTCTATCCACAGTGGGACGCAGAGCGCGCTCAGGAGTTATTGCGACAGTTCGAACTTCCGCGTGATCGCAAGATCAGGAATTTGTCCCACGGAATGAGAATGAAGGCCGCTCTAGCGTCTTCGCTTGCCTATAGGCCGCGGTTAATCGTCCTCGACGAACCGTTTACAGGGCTTGATGCGCTCGTCCGCGATGAGTTGATTGAGGGCGTGTTGGAGTGCGCAGATGGGGCCACGATCCTAATCTCATCTCACGATCTCTCTGAAGTCGAGAGTTTCGCCAGTCACATAGGTTACCTGGACCGTGGGCGTCTGCAGTTCTCCGAGGAGATGACGTCTTTGGTGGACCGTTTTCGAGAAATCGAAATCACGCTCGCGAATCCCCTGCACTTACCGATATCGTGGCCGCCAGCGTGGCTGAATACAGAACAGTCCGCGGCCGTAGTCCGTTTCGTCGATACGCAGTTTGATCAGGAACGAACGATGACCGAGGTTCACCGCTTATTCGGAAACACCCATCGAATTTCTGTGAATCCCATGCCTCTCCGCGCGATTTTCGTAACTTTGGCCAAGGTTGGTCGAAAGGCGGCCTAGAAAAAATGCGACAAGCCCTGCATATTTTCAAGAAAGACGTTCGTCACCTTTGGTTCGAGATCACAATGGTGATTTGTGTGGTTGCAGCATTCACGTTTACTGGGTCCCGCCGCGCCTTATGGCTAATGGACCCAGCAACAAATCGAATCGCGGCTTGGACTTTGGTGATGATCCTGTTGCCGCTAACTTGGTGGACGCTCATCGCGCGAGTGATTCATGACGAGGCCCTTCCAGGGGATAGCCAGTACTGGACCACACGACCGTACTCCTGGAAGAGCTTGCTCGCAGCGAAAACGCTCTTCATCCTTGCCTTTATAAATCTTTCGATGTTGGTAGCAGATGGAATGATAGTCCGGGCGTACGGATTACCTGGATTACCGCTCGGGAAAGAACTGGCAGGTCTGCTCTGGAGTCAAGTCCTGCTTGCGGTTGTTTTTGTCCTGCCGATCGCTACGCTATCTGGGCTGACCACTGGATTCGTCCAGTTGATATTTGCAGTCCTGACGCCGTGCGTAATCGGGCTAGGTATCGCCATCGTTGCGCCAGAGCTTCACGGTCGGCATTTTCAATTGCAGTCGGTAGCTGGTACGTAAAAGCCAGGTCGACTATGCTGGCGACCAACGTTCTGCCAGCGGTATCAAATCGCTTGACGCGGCGGTCTAGCTTCTGTTCAAAGGACGACGCCGTAGCCGATTCAGCGACCGTCTCGTGATGCTCAAAAACTTGCTCAGAAACGAGTGTTGGGCAGAACGCGAACATAATGGCGAGCCATAGGGAGTATTTCATGGGCACCACTCACTCATAAAACATATCACTAATTTTGTCTGTGCTAATGCGCTAACTCACGATTGGTCCGCCGGGTTTCACGTATCTATTCGGATAGTTGACAAGGCATACTGCCCGGAGCAGCAGGTCCCATCGGACGTGGTTATTTCTTGGGCTTTTCTTTTTGGAGCACTTGGCGTAGCTTGTCGCCGGGAGGATTGGAATGAAACTACTAGCAGCATTGCAAAAGGAAGCACAAAAACTCACGAAGGCAAAAGATAGCCTGGAACGGCAGTTGAATGCAATCAGTGCGGCTGTGAAGGCTTTTGGTAGTTCTCTGGCCGCTGATTCTGCTAATGGCCGTCGTCAAAAGCGTGGCAGAAGGAAAGGCCGTAAAATGTCTGCCGCTGGTCGTAAGGCGATTGCAGAAGCGCAACGCCTCCGATGGGCAAAGCAGAAAAAGAAAAAAGCGAAAGAGGAAAAATCATAACTCAAGTCAGACGGGCAGAGAATTCGTGACGCAAAGAAGGCCGCATACCGCAAGCCGACAACTCCAGCCAGGAGTGCAGAATTGGGCAAGAAAAGTCACCGATGAATGGTGTAGCCAACCAGGAGCGCCCTGCCAATGAAAAACCTTGCGCAACCAAGCCCGTCTCCCCGATTGGGAGGCGTCTGCGTTACGTTGTCAGCTGTTGCTTTGGTGCTTTTTCGGTCAGTCTCAAATGCTCAGCAAAACGAACCTAGGAACGTGTCCGTCTGTCAACTTGTCGACTCCCCGAAGGAATTCAATGGAAAATACGTTCGCGTACGAGCCCAAGTGAGTAGCGATGGAATTGAGAGAACCAATCTTAAGGACGATGCCTGCCGGAAAGGAGTTGCCCTCTGGATTCCTCAAGATGTTAGGAAGGATCCTGACGTGTCCAAGCTGGAAGACGCATTGTATCGGCGGGGTAGCCCGGGAACAATGGGAAAGAAGATCGACGGAACGTTCGAGGGACGGTTTGAATGGCGACCTAAAGAAAGAACTGCTTCCCGACCAGTGGAAACTGGTCGCGCAGGATCTGGCCGGCCAGAAGGCGGAGAGCTGAGATGGCCGGTCCCCGACGACCGCCGCGATGGGTTTGGGTTTACGATCCGGCGCGGGCGTTTCGGCAATCGAAAAAGCCCGTGCCGGCGGACATCCAACACGAGGTCGAGCGCCGTGCCAAGGCGCTGATTGATTCAACGTTGAAGCCGCGTCATATCCAGCCGCCTCCGAAGAAGGCAAAGTTCAACTACCTGGTAGATCTCTCCTGCAAGTGGCGCGGGCCCTTCTTTTACTTCTGCTCGAAATACTGTTCGCCAGGACCACGCGCCCTGTCCCCTTTTTTTGAATCCAGATTCGCCCGGCTTCAGTACGCTGGCGATGATCGGTTCAACCTTGCTTACTTCCGGCACACCGGCCAATTTTGGGAGATCGCGCAACTCCTCTCGCTGGATGAATGCCTCGCCGAGATTGAGGCCGGCGGCCTCTTCACACCTTAATCGGCCTTGACCTGATCGGTCACAAGCCCGCCGTCACTCCATCATGAACAGATGTCGGCTCCTCGGGTTTACCGGACCGGTACGTTTTATCTTGGTTCCTCGCTGGACCAAAATCCTTCTGGCAACTCTGGGACGAACGACACTAGACTTAGACTAGGAATCCCTCCTCTACCGCAAATTTCCTTTCTTGAGAGTCGCAAATGTCAGAAGAACGGGATTGTGTCGTGAAGCTGGTTGACGACCACGGCGTCGAGCATAGCGTGAGAGTCCGGGCGGAATCCGTTTACGAAGCGGCGTTGAAGGGATTGAAGAAACTTACACGGGTCGGTTGGGAAGGCGATGGCTCGCAGATCGGATGGATTACTGTTGAAATTTGGGAGGAGCCAACTCAACATCGCGTTCACGTCGGGAAAATGCTCGGATGGATAAAATCAACCGGAAGAACGCCGCGAGACGAAATACGTAAGGGGAAATTAAGGACGTTGTTGAGAGATGAAAAGTAGCCACACTGCGACGCCCCAATGTCCGGTAGTGTCGAGGATTTTTCACGAGGCCCCTTGTCCTGACCTTGAGAACGCGACTATAATGAGCGGCAGTCAAAACCTACCCGGCCATTCTAACCAGGGCCTGTAGCGAATTTGCTAGATTCGCTGAATGCTCCCAGCGCAATACTCAAGAATAGAGACGGCTTTGTGCCCCTCACAGGAGGTTAAGAATGACGAGACGAGCCATTTGTTCAGTCAGTTGCGTTGCGCTCCTGACGTTCTTTTCAGCGACGAATGCACAGGGCCAGCAGCCTCACCGAAGTGTGACCGAAGTCTCGATGAAGAACATAGTAGAAGGCGTACTGCTCGTCATCATGCTGGCTGGCGCAATTGGCGGAGTGTGGAATCGGCTCAAATTAGGCAAAGGTATTGGTCTCCGATTCATTCAGTACATTGGGTTAACAGTCCTTGTCCCAATCATTGTGATTCTCTCGCTCGAAGGGCGCATAAGCCAGGAAATGACCGGAGCTATAGCCGCTGCGGCTGTGGGAGCTGTTTTGGCTGGTATCGGGAAGGACGAGTAAGGAGTAGCCAAACCGCCTGAGTTTTGGATGGCAGACAGTGCGCTGATGCCGCGAAACCTTAGCGTCAAAAATTGGTTGGCTGAGGCCTAATTTGCTCTCAGGCGCACTTTGCCGCGGAAAGAACGCGGTCCTCGAAGATCTCTCGACGCACGAACTTTTTGTCCGTCGTGCTAAGCGAGGCGCTTTCGATCATCGGGGCGTTTTGCTCTGCGCCGACCGCGATCGAGCGAGACCGATTCGCGGCATCGAGCTGAGCGAAAGCTTCCGCCAACCGGTCCAGCGAACCGCATACGAGATGGACGTAATCGGCATGCCGGAGATTCTGAGCCAGTGCGGCGGCCGGCGGGAGAGCTTCGAAATCCTGGGTGAGGATCTTGCGCCCGCTGCGGCGCCGTTCCCCGTGCTTCATCGCGTGGAAGAGGGATTCCAACTCATTGTTGGTGCGCGCCACCAAACGAAGTCCTCCTCCCGCCCTCCGAGGAATCCGGATAGCGTGCCCCCACAGATGGGGGCCGTGACGTTCGAGGTGCCCGAGGATCAGGTCGATGGCTTGCCGCCGGTCGGTAGCGGGACCGCGCTCGGGGCGTTCTCGGCGGAGCGCCGCTGCGAGGCGTTGGGGGGCGGATTGCACATCCCGGAGCTTCTTGACCGTGGGGTTCTTCTCTTCGAGCCGGAGGGCGGCCCGAAGCCGATCAAACAGATCGGCTCGTTTGATTTAAGGCATCTCCGACGGAAGCGCAGGGAGGTTGGTCCACTTTGACGGGGTGCAAAATCCGCCGCAGAGCTTCCAAGGATTTTCTGACTTGGACATCCGTCGGCGGCGTGCGCAGGAAAGTCTCGAGGGCCGCCAAAAGATGAAGACAACGGGAGTAGAGATTCAGCCAGGGCAGATCGAAGGGGAACCCTGACCACTACCGTCGGCGTGATAGTTCAGGGCCCACTGCGCCAAGTTCCGCACGGTCGTGATTCCCCCTGCGCCCTCCGGGATCGGATAAGCTTGATTGGTTCCTTTCAGCCAACGATCCAAGGCCTCCCGCCCCGGGCCAATCGATTTCCCCAACGACGGCCCTGGTGGCGGACAAAGGCCCGCAGACGAGGGAGCAGGCTCCTTGAACACATGAGCCGCGGCAACCAGACTTCCGTCTGGTTAGCAGCCTTGCTGCTCAAGATAAGCTTTCAGGATGTCCAGCGTAGCGCCACCAACTGAACAAAGGAAGAAACCGCCAGACCA
>QHYH01000035.1 GCA_003223215.1 Acidobacteriota bacterium | reverse complement strand
CCGAAGAGATAACTTGAAATCAAGCGAGTCGCCGCAAGCGCGGCAGGCACACCCACGCAAACACCGAGAGCTACCAGGACGAGGACCTTCCTCATAACCATTGCGAAGATATCAAGCCGCTCGGCGCCGAGGGCGCTGCGCATACCGATTTCGCCGGTTTGCCGGGTCACGATGTATCCCATTAGCCCATACAAGCCGATGCATGCAAGCAGAACGGCCAGACCGCCAAAGAAACTGGAGAGCCGCGCGAAGAGCCGTTCCTGAACGAGAGTTTCAGCAATCTGCTCCGTTTGGGTTTTGACTTCGGAGAGCGGCAAGTTGCTGTCTAGCTCACGCACGACGCGACGCACCGAAGGGATAAGTGACAGCGGGTCGGCTGCGGCCCGCACTTCAAAATGAACGTCGTCTAGCGGGAAGGGCACTTGGCTAACAGGAAGGTAGACTGTCGGGAGAACCGAATTGCGGAGCTTGGCATACTTGGCGTCTTGAACCAAGCCGACAATCTCGTAGACGCCGTCAAATTTCTCAAAGTTAAACCGATGACCAACGGGGTCCTGGCCGTCAAGGAAATGGTTCGCGAACGCTTCGTTTACGACGGCAACTTTGGGAGAATTCGAGGTGTCACGCCACTCGACGCCGCGGCCTAAGAGCAGGCGAATTCCCATGGTCTCAAAGAAGGACGGCCCGACGTTGTTCCAATCCGCGCCCATATCCTTCGCGGGATCGGCCTTGAGCCCTTCAATCGAGACAGGCCANGACTTTGACTGCCCGAAACCAGAGCTACGGTAGACATCGTCGCATTTGTAGCGCCGGGCAAAGCCTGAAGCCGTTGGAGCAGCCGTCCGTAAAAATCGATGAGCCGCTGCCCCTTGTAACCGTTCTGAGTAGGGTCCAGAGCAAACAGCAGCAAATTGCGTTGATCGAACCCGAGACTCTGATTTTGCAGGTTTTGAAGGGTGCGGACGAATAGGCCTGCGGCGATCAATAGGAGCAGGGACAAGGCCACTTGCGAGACGACAAGGATTTTGCCGAGCGCTAGCCGCGTTCTTTGCGTGACAAACGCAACCGCACCTGCTCCAGTTTTTAGGGCCGGCGTCAATTCGACGCGCGTTGTGCTCAGGGCGGGCGCGAGACCAAAGAAAATGCCCGTCAGTAGAGAAACGACCGCCGTGAAGCCCAGAACCTTGGCGTCCATTTGCGTTTCAAAATGGAGCGGCTCTCCGCCGCTGAACATCCATAGTGAAAGGACACGGCTTCCCCAACTGGCAAAAAGTATGCCGAGCGCGCCACCCAGGCCTGCGAGAAAGACGCTCTCAGTAAGGAGCTGTCGCAAAAGGCGCGGCCGGGAAGCACCGAGCGAGAGGCGAACCGCTACCTCTTTTTGTCGCGCGGTCGATCGCCCAAGCAGCAGTGTGGCCACGTTGGTCATCAGAATTTGGAGCGACTGCGAAAACTGCGCGCGCAAGAAGGAAAGACCTTTGCTCGCTGGTTCGAGTTCGATATGAGGCGTAGTCTCGGGCCGCACGGATGCGGTTGCTAGGGCGCTGAAGCTTTGCTGGAACAACACGTCCAGCTCACTGATCGCTTGTTGCTCCGTCACGCCGGGCTTCAGCCGAGCCATCATCGTCAGCCACCACCAGTCTCGGGAGGCGAAGGGAGAGCGGTTATCGAGACCCCAGGGCAGGAGTTTGGGATCGTCGACGAGAGGGGCCCAAATGTCGATAGCGCGACCAGGCTGGACGCCAAAGAACTCGGGCGGAGCAACTCCGACAATTGTAAAGGGCACGAGGTTGATGGCGATGTGTTTGCCGATGACGTCTGGGCTGCTCCCAAACTGCCGCGACCAATAACCGTAGCTAATGACTGCGACGCGCGGGGAGCTAGCTTTTGCGTCTTCGTCGTTGATGGTGCGGCCCAGAATCGGCGAGACACCTAAACCGCTGAAATAATCGCCGGTTACGAGTTCGCCTCCCCCGAGGCCGGCTTGCCCATCGATGTTGACAGTGGCATGGCTGAGTGGGGTGAATCCGAAAATGCTGGCAAAGGCGTGATTCTGCGCGCGAAATTCCTCAAAGCTCGGGTAAGCGAACGACGGGCTGCGCCAACCCGTCTCACTGTTATCCACATAGCCGGACTGGACCGCCATGGCGGCCGGCCTTTTTAGGCAAACCCAGTTCAGAAGAACAAGGCGTTCCGGGCTTTTTACCGGCAGCATCTTCAACATCACGGCATCAATAAGGCTGAAGACCGCCGTGTTGGCGCCGATCCCCAGAGCGAGTGAAAGAACCACCGCGACGGTAAAACCGGGACTCCGGCTTAGTTGCCGCAGGGCGTAGCGAAGGTCGCTGACGATTTGTTCAAGCCAGGCCCAGCCCCAGGTGTCGCGAGCCTCTTCCTTCAAAACTGTGGGATTGCCGAACGTGCGCATGGCAGCATAACGGGCTTCTTCAGAGCCCATGCCCGCGGCGAGGTTTTCGACGATTTGCTGTTCGAGATGAAACTGGATTTCGTCGTCTAATCGCTGCGTACTTCGACTGCGACGAAATAAGCTTTGCAACTTGAGCCAGAATCGACGAGCCCACACCATGACTTCACCGCTTACGTTGTCTCAACGACTAGATTGATGGCCGCCGACAAGCGAGACCAGTTCTCAGCTTCCTTTTCGAGTTGCGCTCGGCCTGCGGCGGTCAGCGAATAAAACTTGGCTTGCCGTCCCGTCTCGGTTTCCTTCCATTTGGCTTTGATCCAGGCTTTTTGTTCCAGCCGATGTAAAGCCGGGTAGAGCGACCCTTGCTGCACCTGCAACACTTCTCCTGAGATCTGTTGAATGCGCTTGGCTATCGCCCAACCATGTTTCGGTTCCAGCGAGATAGTCTTCAAGATCAAAAGGTCGAGGGTTCCTTGGACGAGATCGTTCGGTTTCGCCATACTATGGTTATCTACAACACCGATTGTAGATTGTCAAGGGGTGCGCCGGCGAAGATTTAGCCGGATTCGCGGCAAAGGGTGCGTCCCAAGGCTCAGCAGCACGAAGGTATGGGGTGCAAGGAAACCAGAAGAGAACAAGGAGAACAAGTATCCTAGTGGCGTTCATGGGAGTTGCTTGCCTCGTGACGTAGCTTGCCGGGTGAGCCAACTGTGTTCGAGCATGTCGATTACTCCGTCGAGAAAGCCTCGAAGCCACTCCCTGATGGCCTAACACATCAATAGTCTGAGATTCAAAGCCGAAAGCCTTGAAAACCAGATTCTTCAACAAGCTGCTAACCTAAGCGGACGATCTCAAGTTATAGTGGCGGTCCAGAACGTGAGATTCCCACGGCTCGAACATGGAAGGGCCTGCGAAGTAATGAATCCAAACGTGATTCAGAAGCGCGACAAGATTTGTCGACGGGGCATCCCACGCATGTCCCGTAGCTTCCTCGTTTGTGAATTGCCGCGGAGCTACCTCGATCAGCATGTCGTCAAGGGTCTGAGTCAACCGAGCCTTTAAGGAAGCTACGTAAAAACCGTGGTGATCCTCGGCGACGTTGAGGAGAACGGCCGCGTCGTTCCAACGCTCGCCAATCCAATTCGCCGCTTTCTCAAACCCCTTTCGTTGTGCGCGCTCCATCAGCAGCTTGACTCGAAGCGAGGAAACGGGATGTGAACTGCCATGCAAGTCCGGAGCTTGTCGCGAATAGTCTGCGGATTGGAACTTGGCAATATATTCTGAGAAAGCATAGAGAAAACAGGGGCCACCGATTTCGAATCCAACAGCATCGCAGAAGAACTCCTGGATCCACTTGTACCACGTCTCCACAATCGATTGTCGGACCTTTGTCTGCTCTTGCGCATACTGGTCGTTCCTTTGTGAGACGGGGAGCAACTCCGATTCCACGAATTGTTGAAAGTCGCCTACGAGAGAATCCAGCTCCGATTCATGGCACTTATAGAGAAGGTGACCAAATTCGTGAAAGAACAATGGTTGAAACCTGAGTCCACGTTGCTCGAGGCAGGGAAAAAAGTAGAAGGGCAGCCCTTTCGAAGGGACAATCGATACATCATCGTCGGCAAAGACCGCTGGATAATCTTTTGTCTGTTCATGCTCTTTGTGAAGCCAAGTGATCGTTCTGAGGCACACGCGGTCCCAGTCCATTGCACGATAGAGGCCGCGTAAATATCGAAATTTGAGCAGACGCGTGTATTGGACGAGAGTCGAGGTTTCGCTTAGTACGTCGGCCAACAGTGAATCCTCGCCTGTTAAAAGCAATGCAAGGTTCTCGCGACAGGAGTTCAACAAAAGCCGGGTCCTGGCCAAAAAAGCGATGCGATAAGGCTCCAGCTCGACCGGAATTTGCGTCCTCGAAACCAAGGCCACAATTTGATCGAGGTCTTGCTTAACATCGTGGTTTCTGCGTTGGAGGGTTTCTCTTATCTTCATACTTCGTTGAAGACAACTGCCGCATCCGCCTGGGCATGTTGCTCGAGAACGGAGCGAAAATAGGTTAAGCTTCTAACTAGTGCTTCATCGTCTGCCGAATCGCCCGCGTCGAGCAGCGCTTTGAGGTCTTTCAGATCTTCTAAGCGATATGACACCGCCCCAGTGGGTTGCCCCGGAAGCACGAGGAACATTCGAGCCAGACTACCCAATCTAGGATCGGCTCCAAAAGCAATCTTGTCCTGTGTTCCGCCTGCCTTTTCGATGACTTCACTCAACGTTCCGAGAAACGCGGTCAACGATCTGCGGGCCGAGTTCAATTCGTCGGGTGAAGTAGTATCCGCGATTCCTGCCAGGCGTAATTTTGCGTGGATAGAAATGCGGTTGATAGCCGAAATGACGTCTAGTGATCGTTCTAAGCTTTGAGAAGCGAGCCAATCATTCTTGCCTGCGTTCTCCATATCATCCTCCTATGCGATCCTCCTAATTTCTTGCGAATACCGAACCTCCAATTCCTCATCGGTGCGCTTGAATACCACTGGGAGACGTTGAGCAACACCTGGGCTACCCCAATTGAGTTGCGCACCGATCGCAGTGGCTTCTACCGCTCTCCGCAATGATTCCCCCTCACCATCACATACGAGAGTCATAGGTTCAGCGGTACCTTGATGGAGGGTAGCTTCACCAGTGGTTACGAGCGCTGCAAGATTCGGTGAAATGATCACGGCGTGACATTCAAGTGGATTTCTCACGTCATTGTCACCTACCCGTTCCCAAAGGCGGATGCTTTTTTGACTCGTCTTGTGAAGCTCGGCAAGAGCCGTGGTCGCATCGAGTGCCAAGAACCCTTTGTCTTTGAGCTGAAGAAGCGCTTGATAGATGCCAGTTTTTTCTTGGCCCCGAAACTCGCCATCTCGCACAACCAAGAGCGATTGGAGTGGATCGAATTTACCCCGAAAGAGCCTGTGGAACATTTGAAGAATCATGTCGGAAAGAATTGTTGGGTTGATGGTTTCTAGTTTGTGATCGGTTTTCGCAAGAACTTCCGTGGCGATCCGGAAGTTCGGATTCAGAGCGGTGTCGCGCGCCACCAATAGAGAAATGGCGATGTGGCGGCGGTCGTAGCCGACGTCAATTGCTAGCTGGCTCTCAAATGCGCCGAGAGAGCCAACACGGTATGGAACTCCATCCATTTGCTGAAGGAGGTCGAGTGAGACCATTCGTACGTACTGGTCCCATTTCTGCCCACCGCGGCGGAGATCCATTGCCTTCTTTTTCGGGTCCCAAGCCCCTTCTTCCAAGTATCTGTAGTGTTTTCGGAACGAAGCTCTCGTTACCCTTTTCAGGCGCCAGCCCTGCAACTGAAATGCGCTGTCATAGTACGCGGCCGGATTTTCGTCCAGCACGAAAAGCACGGTCCCTGCCAAAGAAGCAGAGCGGAGCTTCGCCGTGGCATCAGTGAGCGACGCGTAAGGCACTAGGTTTGGCCGAAAGTCTAATTTTGTCCACTTAGAAATCGCGCGCGCGACGTCACCGGCTAATTGCTTCGCTGCTTCGCTAGGAATATCGTTTGGATGCGCACACTGAATCGTGCGATTGGTCGCAGGCGGAAAGCTGTATACGCCGACCGAATCGAGAAGTTCACTCCGGGATCGATAATGCTTCTTATATTCGTGTGCATCTCTCTGCGTCGGCGGCTCCAGAATCTTGCCATTCGCAAATTCCAGTTTGGGCAGATCCACCGAAACGATGCGCTCAACATTAGGCCGATAATAACCTTGCAACACGGTGATGGCGGGTATCCCAAACGGATTGTCACCGACCAGTCGCCAGAATCTGTCGATCAAGCGGATGCGCGACAACGGGTCGATTTTGTCCACGGATGTCAGGGAATCCGGCAACGATTCATTCATGACACGCACGCTAAGCAAGCGAGCAGCAACCCAAACGGGAACGTCCAAGCCCTGAAATGAGACAAGGACAGCCGGTTCGTTCTCCTTGATCTTAGCCTCCGGATGGCGTTGCAAATAATATTCGTGGAGATTGCGATAGGTTACGCCATGCACTTTGATTTCGGGAGTAAGTCCGCAAGTCTGTCCTGGATTGGCTTTTTCAAAATAGCAAACACGGGCACTCAAACCCACACGGTAGACAAGGGTTCCCTTTTGTCCTTTCTGCCTGCTTGTAAGACGACAAAACACTTCTTGCCGTCGTTTGCTTTCCTCGGAGGGGATTCCGCTGGCGTGGTAGTAGTCCAGCGTTTGGCTTGCCAGAAACGCCGTGCTGATATCTACGCTAATTGCCAATCCCACGGAGTCCACCAATAGGCCGGAGATTTCAAATCTTCGATAAGCTTCGATGCCGTCGCGAGTCGAAAACGGGTCGCGTTCGAGCCATTTGCGCGGACTGTCCAGTCGCCACAAATTTGTTGAGTGTGGTAAACCGGCAATCAAGGCACGCTCCAGCAAAGACGATATCACTGCCTTGCCCACTTCATCGCCCAGTCCTAATTCGGCTCCTTCGCGTCCCAGATCTTCAACGGTGACGGTCTGGTTCTCTTCTTCAATACTAAGACTTGGGATTCTTGTGTCTGACAGCACGATCAATTGGTTCTCGGAGCCAGGGACGGGCCTAGCCGCAAGTTGATAACGAGACCCGAGAAGATTACAGGTCCGCTGTGAAATCTCGCTTGAGAGATGCGCGCCTACTAGACGTGCGTAGCGGACGGGAACGCGGACAGTCATCCCGCCGCTGACTATTTTCAGATTGGTTTCAAGCATAAACGGCCGCCTTCCCTTCTGGGCACACCTCGAAATGGACATAAGCGACAGACCCCCTGTTGTGGATTGGGGGTAAAGGCATCGATCACGCCGGACTTTCCGTACCGATGCAATATGACCATCCTCTCAAGGTCTTGAAGAATTCTCACTCGTGCGTTTACAAACGCGTTGAGGTCGACGTTGAATTGCACCACTTCCTTTGTGGTCAGATGGGCCTTTACGATTCGCACGTTTTTCTCGTCCGTCCTGAATTCCGTAGTGGCCCAGAGACCGTACGTCGCGAGCTGGAGACTTTCTGTACCGCCATCAGACGAGCCACCAATCTTCCAATCGACAATTGTTGCATGCGCACCCGAAACGGCGGCCAAGTCTATCTTTCCCGTAACCGGGACAGGAAAGCCAGCAAGAGACAGCTTGCATTCAATGCGCGCTTCCGGTGAAGCTCCAAGCGATCGGAACTCTGCAAAGGCGGGCGTGCGGAAAAAATTGTGGATCGCTCCCAGCATTTGCTCTTCTGCGTGATCCAGAAGAACTTCATCGTCTCTCGAACCGTTAAGAACTTCGTCGAGAATTGTGGGTGGGAATTGTTGGTGGGCGGACGCACCTCCGTTTCGGATATGGAGGGAATATTTCCGATCTTCCGCCAGAAGGTCCTTTGCCCATTTCATAAGCCAATCTTCGGAAAGATTTCTTCCGATCTTTAATTTCTTAAAGTGCGTGGCGATCATCAGGTGCATGATCTCGCCGGTACGTAGATATCGATTCTTCACGCCCCTAAGGAAATTGACCTTCGTCTTGAAGTCGCCGCTGGGCAAAGCAGATGCGTAGTACTGGAAAAAATAGCGCCGTGTGCAGTGCTCGAGTGCTTCCCGCCGACTATATGACCAATTCAAACCAGCATAAGCGTCGGTTGTTCCTTCGAGCTCCGGAATTTCGGTGAAACGCAAATTCATCTGTACCATAATTCGTCCAAAGACCTAGCTATCGCGAAGGCGCTTCAGAGACGAGCTAAGTTCTTTCCACTCGTTCTCCGTTAAGCTCATCTGACTAGCGTTTTGTAAGAATGACTGCGCTGCTTGGCTCGCCCCGACGCTGGCTTGAACATCCGCAGGTAGTTTTCCGCAGGCAGCCAGCAATTCTTCTGGCTCGATTTTCAGAATACGACACAAAGCAACAACGGTATCCGCGGCGGGAGGAGGTATTCGGCCGTTCTCTAGCTTGCTGATATAGGAGAAGTCCAGCCCTGCACCCGCCGCCAGCTCTCGTTGGCTAACGCCCGCAGTGCGTCTCTTTTCCCGCAGCAGTTCTCCGAATGTCATGTCTCTGGTCCCCCTTCAATCACTCAAACATCATGGCAAATGTTGAGTTGTATGTCAACTCCACATTCACAAGAGTTAGAATGGCGGACGAAGTTCCATAAACCACGTATTGACAAGGAGTTACAGCCTACTCTCCGCCCGAAGCATAAAGCCTTGACAAATGGGCATCGCATCGCGCGCCACCTTCCCGTTCCATTCATCAACGGAGCAGGGGAGGCCACTGTGCCGAAATTGACGGAATTTGTGCTGTCTAGATTTGAGGATGATCGCCTAACGTTTTCGGAGTTTTGCGCGGGCACTCACTCATTCCAGATGTACGTCGGCGATATGGCGCAACAACGCGAAAACGAAGCGGCTGCGGCGCGTCCATTCTTTAACGATCCGCTCAAACGCATCCGTGAGTGGGCACGCCATGAATACGATTCCGGTGTCCAGGATGCGAAGCGGGAGCGGGAGCGCGAAGATGAGATGAACCCTTGATGATCAGAGCAAATCCTCTGAAACGTCGGCGGGGCGAGCGGGGCAATTCACGGCCTCCTCAAAAATCTAAGTGACTGTGGCACCGAGCCTTAGCTTAGATTTTTCCTCGTTCGCAACGAGGAGGCCGGGGGTTCGAATCCCCTCTCGTCCACCATCTTTCAACCGACCTCGAGCGTGCCAAACACTCCTACCGAGGACTCTTGCCGGATCCCTTCCCACAAGGGACTTCCTGGAAATTCCAGCCGTGGGGGACGTTTCTTTCTTGACTTTCCTTTTTATAGAACTTACCAGACTTAGAACAAATATTTGAACTGCGTGTCAATGGACCCGTGGCGCGATATAGATAAAGAAAAAGATTTCCATGAGGGTAATGATTGCAAGAAACGTTCCCGTCACTGTGAGAAGGTTTACAATAACCTGCTCGTTTTGTGCTCCATCCACTTTCGCTCGTGCATTTTCGCCCACAGCGTAGAAGACAACCCAAAGAAGACTGGTGACTATCACGAGCGCTAAGGAAAAGCGGGGCGAAAGGCCTCGTTCCGGGGAAATGTTTCTGTACTCCCAGACACCCACCATAAGAAATCCGCCGATAATTCCAAACCAACTTATCCACCAGAGGGACAAAAAGATGTCCTTAGCCTTTTCCAAAGCGGACATCTCAAGGCCCATGCCATTGCAGTATCGGCATTTCCCCGTTCCGTAACACGTCCTGCATTTCCGGTTCGCGGTCGTTTGGCAATCCTTACAAAGACCACTGCCGGGCGGGTCACAATGGCTGCATTTGGATTGTGTTGGCATGGCTTTGATCACTCAGAATACAGCCAAACCACTCTGCGCCAAGCTGAAACCGAAAACGTTCTTGGCCTCAAGTCCTGATAGAACGCGCTAATCGGAGAAGTCCTGGGACGGGACGGAGATCGGACACCTGAACACGGTCACGATCTATCCACATCACCGAAGCCAGGCGTACAATCTCGCATAGGAGGCGTGACAAATGCGAAGATCACTTGTAGCAGCGGCAGTATTATTGCTTTCTAGCGCTGTTGGCTACGGCCAGGAAAAGCAACCTGTTCACGTCGTGATTCCGGCTGCTCCGGAACTGATCAAGAAAGCGGCGCTGGCAATGTTTGCGCGAAGTGGCTACTCGCGCGACTCGGAAACGGCCTCGCAGCTTAAGATTTCCAAGCCATTCAGCAACGAAGAAACGGACGCCTACAACACAGCCCACTGGACTAACCCGCCAGTTGCAAATTGCCGCCGCGTCAACACGTTCCTTCTGTCGCCCGAGGATCATGCCATGAGTGTATCGATGGTCTCTGAGACCGTGTGCCATTCCGACGGAGGGTGGAAAATTTTCCGTAGCCATGACGAAAAAGATATTCAGTGGATGCAAGAATCTCTGGCTGGCCTTAAGGCCAAAATTGAGGGAGCCGATCCTGGACATTGATTCCCGACCTGGATGAAGCATTGGCACTCGTAAGTCCCGATTAAACGCGGTTATCAGGAGTTGACAGAGGAAAAGCTTGCAGTGGGCCTATTCGCTCTTTTACAAGTCATCCAGTCGCTTCAATAGTCCCTCCTGATACCATTAACCACGTGTATATACCTCCGCCACCGTTGATATGATTCCGCAATGCCGCTTAGACTCGCCGAGACCTAGAGAGCTGAATGACGCCGATGAGTGGAGGTCGCTCATGAAAAAAATATTATCGGGGATAATCGCAGTCGTGAGCTTGTCGGGGAGTACCCTTCGGGCAGACGACATTACCCGTGATTCGCAGGAAGCTCTCAGGATCGGTGCAGGTCCGCGGCCTATACCCTGCACATCACTAAGAGCCCACTTGCAGCGTTCAACCAAAGAGACTGTATGGCAGCGCGACTCGTTAGCGCGTTTCAAATCCACGTTTATAACTGTGGACAAGAACGTCAAGCTGGAAGTAGTTGACTGGGGTGGCTCGGGACGGCCCCTCGTTTTTTTGGCCGGGCTCGGAAACAATGCTCATGTATTTGACCAGTTTGCACGGAGACTTACGGCGACTTACCACGTCTATGGCATCACCCGACGCGGATTCGGCGCCTCCAGTGCTCCGGCGCCCGCTAACGGGAACTACTCAGCCGACCGACTTGGTGATGACGTATTGGCAGTGGTCAACTCACTCAAGCTCAATCGGCCCGTGCTGGTGGGGCACTCTATTGCCGGCGAAGAACTGAGCTCCATCGGAAGCCGGTACCCCGATAAGGTCGCAGGTCTGATTTACCTCGATGCTGCCTATTCTTATGCCTACTACGACAGCTCGCGGGGAGACTTAATTATCGATTCCCTTGAGCTGGGAAGAAAACTGGAGCAGTTAATCCCTGGGATGGGACCACAAGACCAAAAGCAGTTGGTAGAGGAGCTGCTGCAAACGAGTCTTCCGCAACTCGAAAAGGACCTGCAGGAGGAGCAAAAGAAGTTGCAAGCAATGCCTGCGCAACAGCAACAACCGGGTGGGTTTTCTATTCCAGCTCAAGCGGTCTTAGCAGGCCAACAGAAGTACACGGACATCCGGGTTCCTATCCTTGCCATCTTCGCGGTTCCTCACGACCTAGGCCAACTCTTTAAGGATGACCCAGCTGCGCGTGCCGCAGTGGAAGCAGTCGATTCGGCGCGCTCTGGTGCGCAGGCAAAAGCATTCGAAATTGCGCTACCCTCCGCGCACGTTGTTCGATTAGCAAATGCAGATCATTACGTCTTTCGGTCGAACGAGGACGATGTGTTG
>QHYH01000034.1 GCA_003223215.1 Acidobacteriota bacterium | reverse complement strand
GGGCGAAGGGCACGCCGATGCCGAAATGCTCGGTGATCCGATGGCCGCGGACGGGATGCGCGCCGCCTCCGGTGGTTTCGCCCACGATCGTGGCGCGCTTCAGCACTTTCAGATTGTTGGTGAACTCTTCTCCGCCGGAGAAGGTGTTCTTGGAGGTGAGCACAAAGGCCGGTTTGCCGTCCAAGCGTTTGCCGGGAACGTAGGGGTCGGTCCAATACTGGTCGGTGACATCGCCCTTGCGCGTCCAAAGGTCGTTCAGATGCGTGCGCTCCGCAAAGAGATAAGATGAGATGAAAGCGATCATCTTGGGATCGCCACCGCCGTTTTCCCGTAAATCGAAAATGATGGCATCGACGTTGGCCAGAAAATTCATCGCGGCAACCACGGTAGGCCCGCAGATGCCAGGGCCGGCAAAAAAGTCGAACTTCAGATAGCCGATGTTGCCTTCCAGAATTTCCGCTTTTTTGAAGCCGCAATTCACACGCTCCATCTGTTTGCGTTCTTCGGCTTCGCGATTGGGGTCGGGCTTCTGGTTGTCGAAATCCGGCAGCGCGGCGGGGCTGAACATCACGCTCAGGTGCTTATCGTGGCTGATGGCCTGGAAATCGTCGGTGAGTCGCTTGGCGAAGTCGTCGCCGTCGGAAATGGCATCGTAGTCGCCCTTCTGTTGATGCGCGCGGACAGCTCCTGCCATCTTTTTGGCGGTTTCGGGGAAGACGTAGGTGTCGTTCAGCGCTGCGACGGTTCCGTCAATCACTTTAGCGCGTGTGGCGGCATCAATTTTGAAGCTTAGGTCGGCGGCTTTGGTCCCGGGCGGAACGGCACGCAAGCCGAAACTGGCCACTTTGGCGGGCTCGCCGGGTTTGACCTCCATCTTGCCGATGGCGACGGTGTCGCCGTTGCGCTCCTTGACCATGAACTCGATCCGTTGCGGCTCGTTCTTAAGAATTTGCGTGAGGATGAAGCCGCCGGTCATGCCACGGAAGCGCATTTCGTCGTCGAGCGAGCGCTCGGGATCGTAAGTCTTGAGGTACTTCTCTTCCGTGGCGCGGTCGCCACTGTTGAAGGCGTCGAGCCAAGCTTTAAGCGTATGCCCGGCGGGCGTATCGGGAGTATTTACGGCTTGAGGCTGGGGTGTGGCCAAGGAAGCAAACAGAATCACAAGAGTTGGAATCAACATATCGTCTTCTCCAGACCGCTAGGTTCGTTCGATGCCGCGCTGCGCGACGAATCAGCGCGAAGTGGCTCAGCGGGCAAACTCGCTATCAAACCTCACCTCTACTCGACTAACTACTTCGCACGAGCGATTCTCATACTCCAGAGGCTGATATACCCAGCGTTCGATCGCCGATCGAGCGGCGCCAGCGAAGGGTTGCGGTCCGGAGGTTCGCAAAACTTTCACCGACCCGTCCCGCGTAATCAAGTATTCGAGGAATACTGACACTGCACCGCGCGCGTTTGTTCCGTGGGGATACTCCGGCAGCACACGGCGGACGACGAAACTTTCTAACGCTTGCGCGGGCCAGACTCGCCATTCGGTACTCCCTTGGCGATAAGTGGCCCCGATGTCCGGGAGTGACAGAAAGTTGATTCCCACGCCGTCCGCAACGTCAAGGGGAAGCGTACCGCCCTGAGCGGGGATTTTAAGCGGCAGCGAAGAGTACAACGTCAATGCGTTTGGAAAAACGCGAGCGTCAGTGACTTGGGGTGGTGGTTCCGGGGCAGGCGGAGGCAACGGCGCAACTACATGCAACGGCATCGTGGTTACGTGACCCCAGACTGCGAACAGGACGATGGTTATCATCACTGCGTGTGCGGTAAGAGAAGCGACGACGGGTAAGCGCAAATTCATCGGGGACACTGGTGCCAACATCAGGCATGCATCAATAGAGGTAGTCGCGCGCACTCGGAGCACGTCCCCAAGTACGTCGCACACGTCTCTAAAAGAGGGAGAGATGTCGTCGAGAAGCGCATCAAATTCAGCGGCATAACGGTTGCGCCATGCTGGCGGGTACAACCTGGCCGCCCAACGGATCAAGGTTCTCATGCTTCTCTCATTCGTCGGTTTCCGGTCCGAACAACTTGTCCCAACAGCGCCAGCTGTTCCTTCAAATGCTGACCACCCTCCGCGGTGATCCGATACGGCTGCCTGCGAGCTTCGGATTTGACAGCTCGAATCCAGCCGCGTTGCTCAAGACGGGAGATCGCGCCATATAACGTGCCCGGGCCGAGTCGAATGCCCGCGAAGACCTGGATATCTTCCATGATTGCGTAGCCGTGCTTATCCCCATCGGCAAGGCTTGCGAGAATGAGAATGGTTGGATCTTGCATGGTTACTACGCCTCGCGTAATAACGTACCGCGTAGTAGCCTGCTCGTCAAGCTGAGGATTGCCAGATTCTTGCATCGCCTCCACGTTATTTCAGCCGGATGCTTGCCGAACAGTACGCAACTCGGAAACTGACTTGCCGGAGCGCTTTGCGTTCAGAGAGCTCCACCCAACTATTCGAAAAGAGCCGGTTGCGATGAAACAGCTTCCGGCTCAAAATCATTTCAGCAAGCGGGCTCAATCCATGGTCTTTCGCAAAATGGGCTGTGACCTCCCCCACGCGCGAAAGCTCGTCATAGCGACGGCGGCGTATGAAAATCTCTCTGAACCAGCCGACAACAAACTCCTATTCGCTTCGTAACGCCTGCATGGGGTCAATCCGCGTTGCTCGCCGCGCCGGTAGCCATACAGCGACCAATGCCGCGCTGAGTAGTAGTAAAGGCACGGACAGAAACACGATTGGATCCCACGTCGTAACGCCAAAAAGAAAACTCGCAATGAAGCGCACAAGGCCGACTGCTGCGCATACTCCAATCAAGACTCCGGCGATTGCCAATCGCATCCCCTGCCGCAAGACCAGGTTGCGAAGATCGGCTCGGCCGGCGCCTAGCGCCATGCGAACGCCGATCTCCCGGCTGCGCTGCGCAATGGTATAGGACAGGACTCCGTAGATTCCGATGATCGCCAGCACCAGCGCCGAGGCGGCAAAGATGGTGAGCAGGAGCATATCGAAGTTCTGCCGGGAAATTGAACTCCCCACTACTTCATCCATCGAGCGGATATGCCCTACGGCCAGGCCACCGCTGGCGTCGCTCAGTTGTTTGGCGATAAGGGATGCCATCTGGTGTGGCGGCACTCGGGTGCGCACCAGCCAATAGGCAGGACCAAACTGGTTCCAGAAAGCAGTCATTTCGTTGGATTCCTGCGCCTGCGGAATGATCATCGCCGGATCAGGCGGGCTGCTCAAATTAACGTCGCGGGTATTCCCTACGATGCCGATGATCTTCCTGGGAACGTCTTTGAATTGCGGGCCCAAGCCGTTGCCAATGACGATCTGTTGACCAAGCGGATTCTGATTTGGCCAGAACTGTTTCGCCATTGCTTCGTTGATGAGAACCACGGGTGGCGCACCTTCGTTGTCCTGCTCAGTAAAAGTACGGCCACGCAGGACCGGGATTTTGAAAACATCGAAGTAGCCTGGGGACACGTCCATCCACAGGGCGTCGCCCGCGCTGGAAGAGTTTTCCCGAGATCGGCCAACCACGGTGAAAGGCAGGCCGAGTCGATCTGTGAACGGCGGACTGCATGTCATAGCTGAATCCTGGACGCCGGGAATGGAGTTGATGCGAAGGCGTGCATTATTCACAAAGCCTGATACATCGGCTGTCTTCGCAAACCGCTTTCCGGCAAGCGACATGTCGATCCTGAGCACGCGGTGAGGATCAAATCCGGGATTCACTTCATGCAGCGCGATGAAGGTACGAATCAGAAGTGCAGCTCCGATGAGAAGCACGACAGCCAGAGACATTTGACTGATGACGAACAAAGAGCGCACCCTGTTCTGCCCGAAGCCCGCGCCCTGCTGATAGCCACTTTCCTTGAGTGCGCTGTTCAGATCCGGCCGCGATGCGGTTAGAGCTGGAAACAGCCCAAAGAGAATTCCTGTAAACAGTGACAACCCTACCGTAAAGACCAGTATGCGCCAATCTACGCCAATAAATACGCCGATCTGTCCGATGCGTGGAATATTGCCAGGATTCATCGCTAAGAGTGCGCGTACTCCAGCCAGGCCAATCACCGCTCCCAGCGCGCCACCGATCAATGACAGAAGGATGCTTTCTGTAAGGAGTTGACGCACAATGCGGATGCGTCCTGCACCGAGCGCTGAGCGGATAGCGAACTCACGTTTTCGACCAGTAGCTCGAACAAGAAGCAGATTTGCCACGTTCGCGCAGGCAATGAGCAGGACAAGGCCCACCGCTACGGCCAACATCAGCAGCGACGATTGCACATTACCCACGATCACGTCGCGGATTGGTTTCACCTCGAAGTCGAAATTCGAATCGACAAAAGAATGACTGCGCCGCGTTTCGGCCGCGGCCAATTTCAATTCGGCATTCGCCTGTGCAACGGTGATGCCGGGCTTCAGACGCCCCGCCACTTGAACGGAGTGGGTCGGGTCGTTGCTCTGAATAGCAAACTGAAAGGGCACCCACAAATCTGCCGCCGGATCGCTTTGAAAGCTTCGCCCCGCGACGCCAACCACTGTATACGCTTCATGATTCAGAGAAATTGTCTTCCCCGCGATACTGGGGTCACTGTTGAAGCGACCCCTCCAGAGTCTATAGCTGAGGACCACCACATTCCCGCCAATCGGGCTGGCCTCTTCTGTGGTGAATGTGCGTCCCAAAGACATTGAAGCGCCGAACAATCGAAAATAGTCTGCGGTGACATGAACACCGCGAACTTCCTCCGGCACGTCACCGGTTAAACTCAGCTCGTTTCCTGCGAAATCGTACGCTGACACATCCTCAAATGCGCGGGTGTGCTCTCGCCAGAGACGAAAATCAGCTATGGATGAGCTGGGAACAGCTCCGCCTTGCGGGGGTTTCAACAGAAACTGCACGATTCGGTCAGGATCTGGATAGCTGAGCGGTCTGAGGAGCACGGTATCGATCACCGAAAAAATCGCAGTATTTGCACTGATGCCCAGCGCCAGTGTGAGCACAACGGCGGCCGTAAAGCTGGGAGACTTGATCATCGTTCGCAAGCCGAAGAGCAAGTCCTGCCAACACGTTTCCACAAGGGACTCCCAGCCGGCATCACGGACCATCTCCTTTGTCACATCCAGATTGCCCCTCTCCAATCTCACAGCTCGATGTCGTATGGTCAAAGAACTCGAATGGATTGAGATGGCACAACTTGCGGTTTCCTCGATTCTCTTCAAATCGCTTTCGCTAAAGCTCCCATAGCACTTACAATCCTCCTTCCACGACTCGGTCAATGCGGTCAGAAAGGGTCCAAAATGACTTGGGCGCAACTGCTGGCCTACGTTTCCGGAACGGTCAACCAACGACTTCTGTTACGGAACGAGTATCTGGCGGCGGAGAACCGCATCCTGAAAGCCCAGGTGAAGGGTCGGCTGTTACTCTCACAAGAAGAAAAAGCCACATTGGCCGAGATCGCTCACCGGCAGGGACGAAAGGCCTGGAAGAAGTGGCGTCCACAGCGCAATCGGAAACGATTCTGGGCTGGTATCGGAGGCTCATCGCAAACAAATTTAATGGATCGAGATTTCGCAAGCGAGTGGGCCGACCCAGGGTTGCTGAGGAAATCGAGCGTTTAGTCGTGCGCATGGCAAATGAGAATCCTCGCTGGGGCTATGATCGGATCGTCGGTGCCTTGGCGAATCTAGGCCATCCGCTGTCCGATCAGACGGTGGGCAACATTCTTCGTCGCCATGGGCTTTCTCCGGCTCCGAAGCGCAAGCAAACCGTTTCGTGGAAAGACTCTATCCGCTCACACCGGGACGTGTTGGTCGGGATGGACTTCTTCACGGCGGAAGTCCTGACGCTCAAAGGGTTGCTGACCTACTATGTGCTTTTCTTCATTCACTTGGAGACTCGCCGAGTGAGCCTGGTAGGATTCACGCCATACCCGGACCACGATTGGCTGGAGCAGCAGGCTCGAAACCTGACCATGGAGCAGTGGGGATGCCTGAAGGGCTGCCGCTATCTGCTGCATGACCGAGATACGAAGTCTGCGAATCCTTTCGTGAACTGATCGAATCGGGAAGCGTGAAGCCGATTCGCTTGCCAGCAAGAAGCCCGAATTTGAACTCGTATGGCGAACGCTGGGTGAGATCAGTCAAAGAGGAATGCCTGGCAAAGCTCATTCTATTTGGAGAGTCATCGCTGAGGCGAGCCTTGCAGCAATATTTACTGCATTACCATGAAGAGCGGAACCATCAGGGCAGGGAAAATCGCATATTGTTTCCTTTTCAGACGAAGGCAAGAAGGAAAGAGGGAGCAGTACAGTGCCGGGAACGACTGGGCGGCCTTGAAGTATTACGAGAGGGAAGCGGCATAAAAATCGACGGCACAGCGGGCGATGGGCTCACAATGAGCACATATTAAGGATGCCGGGAATCTCCCCTGACAAAAGCCCCCCTGCGCCTGATTTATCATCGACGGGCGCTGAGCAATGAGTTGTTGCTCAGGGCAGTGACCGGAATCAGTTTTTTCACCATACGGGAAGAGCGATCAAGGATCAACGATTGGTGCACGTCGGGCCCGAGCGGGAAGGAACTCCAAACAAATGGCAAGGCCCGCACACGCCTGCCACTGAACAGCAAGCGTATGGGGCGTCTTGCAAGTGGTCGATAGAAACTAGTGGGAAGAAAGATGTTTCTCGTCGGTAAGGCGGACACGCTCCGCGCTTTCGACGCTGGACATGTCGGAGATGATGACTTTGTCGCCTTCTTTTAGCCCGTCCAGGACTTCGATGGTCTTCACCGAAGAGAGGCCGAGCTTTACCTGGGTTCGGACGGCTTCCGCGCCGTTGTCGGTGATCTTAAAGAGGCTAATTTCGCTGTTCTGGCGGCCATTCACCGGGCGTCCGATGTAAAGAACGTTTTCGAGCCTTTCGATGTTAATAGTGGCGTCGACTTTGAGACCCGCACTCGTGCCTTCGGACACAGCATCAAGGACGACGTTCACAATGCGCGTATCGCCTGATGCGGATGGGCTGATGCTGCTAACGTGGCCCTTCGCGAAAGGGCCTTCTTGCGTCTCGACCAAGGCGTCTTGACCAGGCTTTACGTCGACGACCATGGAGGCCGGGAGAGTCACTCTGGCAACCAACTTTGTGGAACCGTCTGCACGAACGAGGGTACCCAGACCACGAACCTGACGCATCATCGACCCTCTCTTTACGGTGTCGGTCCAGATTGTCGATATATCCACATTGGGTTCATCGACCGATGAGCCTTTTGCGGCATCACCACTGATACCTCCCTCCACTCCTGCAGCAACGCCTCCGGAGACTCCTGACTTTACGCCGCCAGAAACACCTCCTGCGATGCCGGTTTTCGGTCCAGATTGAGCGGCGATGGGGGCGCCTTTAAGCGGAAAGGCCCACACCGCGAGGACGATGACGAGCGCGAGACAACACGAGACGAGAGTTAACGAACCGATCAGTCTTTTGCGAGACATACGAACCTCCTTAAGCATCAGTGAGACTCGCTCGACGAGCTGGCGTTCGGCGAGAAAGGGCGGGGCTGGAATGGCTGCGAGCGATGGGCGGGCATTGGTGAACTCAAGCAGGGCTTCGAGGTAGGACTTGCGCGTGTTGGTGAGCCGGAGGACCTCGAAATCGACGACCTGCTCGCGAGCCAGACGGACGCGCGAGATGAGCCAAACGATGGCGGGATGAAACCAGAATAGGGCGCGAAAGGCTTCTTCGCCGAGATGATGAGCCCAATCGCGGCGGCGGACGTGAAGCAGCTCATGGCAGGCAATCGCGGATTGGAAGCGGGGCTCCAAGGACGGGAAATGCTCCGGAAGGAGTATAAGCGGGGCCCAAAAGCCGAAAGTGACAGGTGAATCCACCTGAGAGGAAAGGCGAAACTCGGCGGGAGCGGACACAAGAATGCGCACGGCATGGAGAATCGCAGCGGATTCCGCGGAAGAGGAGATTGGGGAGGAGGCCTGACGGAGGCGCCGAAGCTTGAGAAGGCCGAGGGCGAGGATGGCAAGGCGCAACGCAATTCCGACCAGGATTACGATGCCAAGAACCGGAGCGAACGTTTGAAGGTTGGGAAGATGCCAGTGAGTTGCGGCGGGAGTGGAGGCCGAGGAAAGCGGGAGACCGGCAAAGTCAGCGGAGATGGCGATCGCGGGAGCGGCTTGAGGGTGATGCCAAGGCTGCAGCAACGGGAGTAGCAGGCTGACGGCGAGGAGCGATCGCCAGGAGGCGAGAAGAACGCGCGGTTGCTGAATCCGCAGGGCGCGGGCCAGAATTCCTGCCGCCAGAACCAGAACAGCTACCTGGAGGCTCCAAAAAGCCAGGTTTGAAAACCACAGAGGCAATTCCGTAGACAACTCCTTCCGCTCAGGCGCGGTATCCTTATTCGCTCTCCTCGACCATGCGCGCAATCTTTTGCAAATCTTTTTCACTCAGGTGTCGCGATTTGACGAGATGGACGAGGAGAGGTTCGGCCGAGCCGTTGAAGACGCGATCGATGAATTCGCGGATCATGCCGCCGATGACCTGGTTTTTGGGGTGCGCGGGTCGGTAAATAAAGGCGCGGTCCTGGCGGCGCTTTTTGAGATAGGCCTTGGTTTCGAGGATTTTCATCATGGTCATGACGGTGGTGTAGGCGATTTTGCGGCGCTCGAGCAGGACTTCGTAAACATCGCGGACGGTGGCGGCGCCGCGCTGCCAGACGAGCTTCATGATTTCGAGTTCCTGGGGGGTAAGCGTGTTGTTCTTGGGGCGCATAGGCAGTTTTCTAGTACTAATTACTTAGGATGTCAAGCGAAAAGTGTGGATCCTCGGGCACCAAAAGAGCCATCTGGGTACAATCGGTTCCGCAAATGGCACGGTTATACCAAGCCCGCCCGCCGCCCTAGCGCCCTATTCGAGGACTGACCAGTAGAATCATTTACAGGGCTTTCTGATCCGGTGCTTAGTGGCTCTGGTACAAAAAAGAAACAGACGAGGTCACCACCCGATCCAACCCTGTGCGTGAATCGCGTGCAAGGCTCCGAGTTGTGAATTCCGGCGTCCGGCGATTTGCCGTTCTGGGTCTTCTAGCACGTAGGAGAACGCTCCAATCCAGGACTCCAAGCATTCGGCGATTTTGTGCTCGTGGTCAACATGGCCCTCTTCGACGTGCCGCAAAGGGGTGCGTCGCCCACGTAGATCGGCAATTTCCGTCCAACTGCCGTCGGATTCGAACGCAGAGGAAGCGACGGTCTCCGCTCCCAGAAGGTCCGTGATGGAACCCAGCATGGCTAGCTCGGCGGCCCGCGCACAGGGTCTTCCTCTGTGGGCACCGCCGTCGGCTTGGCGCCGGAAGGCGAACCCCCATCGGTTCCGGGACGGAACTGCGTCGCGGGCCACGCCGAATGCCGGTCGTGCACCAGCCCGTTTAGGCTCGACCTCACCGCCACGGCCAACGCACCGAGAACTTTGGCGGGCGATTCCCAAGCCAGGCGCATCTCGCCGAGCCATCGCGTCAGATGTGCTTGGCCTTGTTGGCGGGTCTCGGCCGCTTTCCGGATGCCCAGTCTGGATCCCAGCCAACCCCACAACGTCGGCGACACCAACAACTGCGCCCGCCACCGCCGCAGACTGCGCCATTCCTGCCTATCGCCGCGTCCGCATCTCGCGCCGATCGCGCGTGCTGTCTCCCTCAGAATCACGTGCCGATAGAGCGTTTCCACGATGACCGTCGCAGCATACCACCGCCACGGATGCAGCCAATCGGGCAATCGGCTCATGGTGTGGCCGCACCTCCGACACAGGTACCGCCGCACCCCAATCACCATCCACCCCGCACTTAAGCCGCAGACCTGACGGCTGTAGAAGCCGTGCCCTTGCACCCACACTTTTCCGCCGTCCCACGACAACTGCCCACATCGCGTACAGAATCGAGGCCGAAGCTCTTCCGCGGAAGGCGCGCCCGCGGCTCGGGCACCAGGAGTTCCGGCTCAAGGCTGTAATGCCACGTAGGGATTAAAGATCTCTGCGGCGTGCGTTGCGCAAATTCCCCCAGCGAGAAAAAGCGCTTGACAGTGGTATGACTGCATGCAATAATGCATGCAGTGAAATGGTACGACGCTAAAGGCGATGTCGCCTCTCGCTTGCGCCAGCGCAAGTACGCCTTGCTCCGTGGTCTGCATATTCCTCCCGACGCTTTACCTGGCTCGCTCGCCCTCACGCACCGCCGCTGCGGAACACCCACTTGCTGGTGCGCCAAGGGAGGAGACGGACATCCCATGTGGTCGCTGACGTTCATGGCCAACGGCAAGAGGCGCGTCGAGTGGATTCCCAACGAATGGGTGGAGGAGATCCGCCCACTGGTCGAGCAGGGACGCGAGTTCAAAGAAGCCACCGCCGAGGTTTTCGCTGCCAATGCGCAACTGCTGGCGCTTTGGCGTCGGCACTCCACGAAGAAGGAGCGCAAGAAGAAGACGTGAACGGTCGATCTAGTTTTCGGGCGGGACTCTCGAACGGCTGATGATGGGACTCACCCTGAGCAAGCAGGAAGCTTCAGACAGGGTGAGTGAGATCGTCGTCGTTCCGCCCCGTCTGGGCCGGAACGAACCGTGCCACTGTGGGAGTGGCATCAAATATAAACGATGCTGTTGGGAACGGGACGAAGCCCTTCGCCGGCAGTTGCGCGGCGCCGCCTTGCCCGAGTGGATCGACGGTTCCCGTAGCAAACTCCACCAATTTGAAAAGTACGTCAGCAATGTCTTTGGCCTACCCGATTTATTAGCCAGCCTCGTCGACACCCGGCGAGCACCGAAAATTCCCACCTTCGACGTGGTCAACAGCTTGTTTCACACGGCGGTGCTGCGCATCCCGAGCATCAACGCCTTGGAAGGGGATTTAAAGCAAAGCGATTTTCAGAAGCTCATTGGGCGTCAGCCCACGCCGGAGGTGAAGGCCTTCAGCGCCGACGTGGTGGCCAACGTTCTCGACAAACTCGAACTGCAGGGCATCGGCAACGCCATCGAAGACGTGATCGGCAAAGCGGAGCGAAACAAGACCTTTCGCGACGGTTACGGACCGCTGCGCTGCGTGGCCATTGACGGCTGGGAACCGTTTTCCTCCTACCAGCGGCATTGCCCCAGCTGTCTGGTTCGCAAGGTCAAAACGAAGCGTGCCGACGGTGAAGCCGAAGAAGTGGAGCAGTATTACCACCGTTATGTCGTGGCCTTGCTGCTCGGCCCGGTCATCGATGTGGTGCTGGGGATCGAAGCGGTGCGCAACGAGGAAGCTCTTCGCGATGACGACCCCGAGCACGTCGGCCATGAAGGCGAACTAACGGCTGGGCGGCGTCTGATCGCTTCCTTGCACGACTCCTACGGAGGGTTCATCGATGCCATCGTCGGCGATGCCCTCTATGCCAATGGACCGGTCATGACGCAGCTCACCAATTACGGCTACGGCGGCTTCCTGGTGCTCAAGAAGGAAAAGAACGAACCTCTCAAAGATGCACTCACCCTCTGGGAGATCGAGGGGCGGTGTGAGAGCTGCGACGATGCGGACCGGAAAGAACACGTGGAGTTCTGGGATGTCGATGACATCGAGACGCTGGATAGCTACAAAGGAAACTATGTGCCGTGGGGCGTTATGTAGAGTTGCTGGTGTAAGTGCTTGCCGATCAGTTCATTCCTATTGGATCCCAGCACATAAGAATCTCATGATGCACTCCTCAGTGGCCATCGATGGGCCACTTCACCGGCCATCGGAAAATAACTTGCTCTCAGATACGGCTTTCTTCAGGCTTCTGATTTTCTTCCCTTCTTGCTCAGTTCAGTTTCGATAGCCTTTCCCTTTTTCTTTTTCGATTTTCTTTCTCGCCGGTTTTGTTTTCTCCTCCAGAGATTCACTGGAGGGAAGGTATGCTCCCGAGGCAAAGGTGTCCTTTCTGTCGTCGTTGGTTTCATCCCCATCCGCGGCTCAAACAGCGGCAAAGGACCTGTGGCCGACTGGACTGTTGCCGCAAGCAGAAGAGGAAATCCAATCAGCACTGGCGGATGGGGAACCCGAATTACTTTCGCGGGGGTTATGCGCTGCAAAAGGAAAAGTACGGAACGCGCTCCGCCTACAGGCAGCACTACCGCCAGCAACATCCCGACTACGTGCAGCGCAACGCGGCTTCCGTCCGAAAATGGCGCCAGCGGCTGAGATCGGCACCTGTAAGTTCCACAAGCAGCGATCTGCACGTAACTATCGAATCCGAAAAGACTTCCCTCCGCATTGCCCATGTAAGTTCCACAAGCCGCGATATCTTTGTAACTCTCGACACTTCATAGGGTTGCGGGAAAGTATCGCGGCAGGTCCCCTGTAAGTTCCACAAGACTCGATGGCTTTTCCCGCCCTCTGCCCCTACCTTGAGCCCGCGGAGGAATGAAAATGCCGAAGTCCCGACCCCAACCACCCCGACCCGATCGCCGACGTTCCATTCGCGGTTCCTTCAGTTGGATCGATCACCGCTTCCTGTGTGAGGGGTTCGATGAAGGCTTAACCCGCTTGGAAAAGCTGCTCTACTTCGTGCTGGTGGCGGTCTCCAACCAGGATGGAGTCAGCTTTTACTCCGACGCGCGTCTGGCGGAATTGCTGGACGTTCGTTTTCCTCATGAATTGGACGGAGCCCGCCAGGAACTGGTGGCGCGAGATCTGATCGCTTATGAAGCCGGAATTTACCAAGTGCTGGACCTGCCCGCCTGCTCTCCCAGGAAAACGCGTCACTCTTCTCCACCGCTGCCCGCCCACGCTTGGCGCTCGAGTTCCTCTCTCCCCCCAGTGCGCAGCACCGCACGGCGCGACGCGGCCTTCGATCTCGAGAGCGTCAAGCAGTTGCTGGAACAGTGGGGCTGGGGGCGTCGATGAAGCTCTCCGTGATTTATCAGTCTGCCGTGCCTGCCGGCGCTTCCCCGCATCGTGTGTGCGACGAGCAGGGAGGAGAGGTCGGCTGGGCGAATGCTTTCCTCGACGGTCAAAGACTCCGGCAACTTTCCCCGCGGTCGCTGCGCATCTACGCCTACGATCTCCTCGATTTCGCCCGTTGGTTCGAACCGCAACATCAGCCGCTTGCCGAGATCACCGAGTCCACGCTCGTCGCATATGTTCGTCATCAACTCCAGCAGGATCCCAAGCCCACACATCTCAGAGGAGGCTCGTCATGGACCAAACCCATTCGGAAAACTTGCACCTCGTGCGACTCGTCGCTGATGCACTGGGCGAGATCGAGCGGTTGGGCTATAGGAAGCGATCACGGAATCGGTATCGAACAATGTGGGAACACCTCATCGAATTTTCCCACCGGAAGGAACTGGGCGACGAGTTTTCTGCGGATTTGGTGGCGCGCTTTCTAGAGGAATATCGCGTCAGCGAAGAGCAGGCAGTTGGGCGAGGCGATGGTTGGCGTCGGCATATGACGTTCGGTGTAAAGATGCTTGCCGATTTCGCTAAGAAGGGGCGCATTGAACGACCGTTCACGAAGGTGCAGGCTATCCACCTTGTTCCAGCCATGCAGAAAACACTTCATGATTACGAACAGTATTGTAAGAATCGGCTTCACCTTCGACCGCTGACCCTTCACCGGTGTACCACAGAGCTGACTATCTTTTTGGATTTTCTCCATTCCAGAAAAGCGCGGACACTGGAGCAAATTCAGGCGGTGGATCTGTCTGAGTTCATTCTCTGTCGGGATCACTTGAAGCCGGTGACGGTCCGCACAATCGTATCGCGTGTGCGTTCTCTTCTCCGGTTTCTCACCATGCGTGGAATTCTGCAAAAGGATCTCAGTGCGGAGCTGCCGAAAATCCGTGTTCCCAGGGATGCAACGATTCCATCGGTATGGAATCAGGAACTCCTCGTCCGGCTTCTCGGTGCGGTCGATCGCAGTTCTGCGAAAGGGAAACGAGATTACGCCATTCTCTTACTGGCATGTCGGTTGGGATTGCGCGCCGGGGATATTCGCACGCTGAAACTGGAGAACCTTCATTGGGCGGAGTCGACCATTGAAATCACGCAAGCGAAGACGGGCACGCCGTTGACTCTGTCTTTGACCAGCGAGGTCGGTGAGGCCTTGATCGACTACTTGAAGTCGGGCCGTCCCCAAACGACACACCGAGAGGTATTCCTCAGAGTGACCCCGCCGTTTGATCCTTTCAGGGACAACGACAGTCTCCACCACATTATCAAGTATTG
Organism: Acidobacteriota bacterium; assembly: GCA_003223215.1. Classification (GTDB taxonomy): domain Bacteria; phylum Acidobacteriota; class Terriglobia; order Acidiferrales; family UBA7541; genus Acidiferrum. Next base: position 11,050 of record QHYH01000034.1, on the reverse strand, counting down.
GCGCCAGCTGGCGGGGATCACCTTTCGGAGCCCACAAAAGCAGGGTCTCCATTCGCTTCGCCACACTATAGCGACTCGGCTTCTAGAAAAGGGCACGCCGCTTCCAACCATTGCGGAAATCTTGGGTCATACAAGTTTGGAATCAACACGTATCTACGCCAAGGCGGATGTAGAAGCCTTGCGAGGTGTGGCGTTGGATTCGGAGGTGAATCATGTCAACTGATCCATCCAACGAGTTCCAGAGCGTTCTGTCTGTCTGCATGGAGAAATTTCTTCGGGAAAAGCATGCCTGTGGGTACGCCTATCGGGGGCCGGCTCGAATGCTGCGGCATCTCGATAAGTTTTTGGTGCAGGAGGGGTTGGCGACCTGTGAGTTACCGGGGCCCATCGCTCGGAAATGGCTAGCCAAGAAAGCTCACGAAAGTGTACAAACCCAGGAGCAACGGATCACTCTCGTTCGGCAATTTTCCAAGTTTTTGCTGCGCCTTGGCTATTCCGCGTATGTGCCCGATTCCACTTTAACGGCTCGAACGCCGGCGACTTTCGTGCCCAGAATGCTGGCCGACGAAGAGCTTCGAAAGTTCTTTCAGGCCACGGACGGACTCGAGCCCACGGCGCGTTCACCTTTGCGGCATCTCATTATGCCTGAAGTTTTTCGGCTCCTGTATGGCTGCGGGTTTCGTGTCGGAGAAGTGCTAAAACTGCGGGTTCGAGACATCGATCTAAATCAAGGCATTATCACGGTTCGCCAGGGTAAATTCCGCAAAGATCGCTTCGTTCCTCCCGCCTTGCCTCTCGTAAACCGCTTGCAAAAGTACGCGGCCCATTTTGAAAAGCGCTCGCCTGATGCCATCTTCTTCCCGGGACTAAGCGGGGGGCCCGTGAGCCCACGCACGGTTTATATGGTGTTCCGTCAACTGCTGCTGCAGTGCGGAATTCCTCACGCCGGCCGAGGCAAGGGGCCCAGGATCCACGACGCTCGGCACCTATTCGCCGTCCGTGTCTTACGACGCTGGTATCAAGAGGGTGCGGATCTGGATGCCAAACTTCCTCTTCTGGCTACCTACCTTGGGCATGTGAATCTCTCCGGAACTCAGCGTTACCTGCATCTCACCGCCGAGCTTTTTCCCGAAATTACGGCGCGATCAGAGGCGGCCTTTGGCGACGTCATTCCGCGGAGGGTCGAACCATGAAACCGACCGATTTCTCCGTCCACGTGACGAACTTTTTGACACACTATCTGGCCGCGCAGCGGAATGTCAGCCCCAATACCATCAAGGCCTGCCGCGACGTGTTCACTCTCCTGCTCCGATTCTGCCGTGATGTGCAGGGAATTGCTCCGGAAAGACTGCGTCTCGAGCAGGTCGACGTTCCACGCATCGAAGCATTCCTGGATTATCTGGAGCGAGAAAGAAAGTCTTCACCCCAGACACGGAATCATCGCCTTGCCGCCTTGCACGCATTCTTTCGATATGTTCAGGCGGAAGAGCCGGCCCGTATGCATCAGTGTCAAAACATCCTGGCCATCCCGCTCCGGAAACATGCTCGTCCAACCGTCGGCTACCTTTCCAAAGAAGAGTTGGCCGCGATCTTGGCACAGCCAGATCTCCGCACGCCACAGGGTCGAAGAGATGCGGTCTTGCTGAGCGTCCTTTACGACGCTGGGGCGCGTGTTCAGGAGTTGGTCGATCTCTCCGTCGGAGACGTGCGTTTGGATCCACCCGCGCAGCTTCGCCTTCTGGGCAAGGGGCGCAAAATGCGCGCTGTGCCTTTGATGGGAAACACAGTTCAGCTTCTACGCACTCACTTGCAGGAAAACCAACTCGATCATCCCGAACAGTTCGAGAAGCCGCTTTTCCAAAACGCGCGCCACGAGCGACTGACCCGTTCGGGAATCCGCTACATCCTTCACAAATATGTCGTCCTGGCACGAAGCAAGTGTCCGAGTTTGAACCGTACCGTAAGTCCGCATCAGTTGAGACACACGAAGGGTATGGACCTGTTGCAGAGCGGAATCTCGCTCGACATGATCCGCGACTTCCTCGGCCATGTGGATGCCAAAACGACTCAGATTTACGCGAGGGCCAATTTGGAGATGAAGTGCAAGGCCCTGGAAAAAATCAGTGAGCCTTCGTCAGTCCAGACGATCCCCTCCTGGCAGCAGAACAAGGGCCTGCTTGACTGGCTCCGTTCCTTGTAACCCCCAAAGACACGCGCGTATGACAATCTTGACCCGAGCCCCGCCAACCAACCCGAGGATATTATGCTGAGTGCATCGATGCGCACGCGTTGACACCCGGCGACTTAGGACATCGACTGCACATATCTACTTTCAGCACATAGTTTCCTAAATGTGCCGCAGAACATTTAGGAAAAGTCCGCGCGATCCGCGCCGTGGTCACCAAGCCGGACCAAGAAAAGCCAACTACCTGGTGTTTCGCCGTCATCGGCAAGCGCGCCCGCCAGATCAGTCGCCAAATGGCGCTCCGCATCATCCGGGCGCGTTGGCACATCGAAAACACCGCTTTTCATCAGTGGACGCAGTATTGGAACCTCTCGCACGTGTTTCGGCACGGACAAAATGCTCTGAGCGCCCTCCTGCTTATCTGGACGCTGGCCTTCAATTTACTGCAGCTCTTCATCTATCGCCGGTTGGGTCGTAGCCGCCGACCAAAGGATCCGAGCGATACGATCCGCCACATCGTGGAGGTCATGCTGCGCGAAGTGGCCCTTCTTCCTGAGCCTATTCCTTGGGGGACCCTCCTGCTCGACACTAGCTGACGTGGCGCCGGAGCCGCGCTAACTGGGCGGCGCGGACGCACCGGCCTCTAACCAGCCCGCAGCTTTGGTGTGGCAGAGGAGGCTCACTCACAAAAACAGAACCAGCTTGTTCGGCTGCCGGCCCCGTGCGCCCGCGCACTTTCGCCTGAGCTGGCCAGACCAGCCGCGTAACATCGCTGCGGCTTGACGCGGAACTCCTGCTCGGGCACAAAGAAGCTCGACGACAATGGCAAGGCTGTGTAGAATGACCGCCGTCTATGGCGGCGGTTTCAGGCTTGTCTTTCGTCCAAGAAAAACCGGGCCTCAATCACCGCCTTCCCTTCCAAAAAGACGGCGATCATCCTACTCAAATTTTCGAATCGTGCGTTGTGGCGGACTCTGGCAGGAGATACGCGATCAGGAACGGCCTTTGTCCCTGAAGCGGGATGATCTGGGAATTCTTCCTAACTCTGGTTCAATCGACGGCATTACACTCCCGGCGACGATGCCCGAATAAAAAGAAACAGAGAAGAATTGGTACGCCTTCTAGAAAACGCAGGCGTAAAAGTGGACTTGTGGCCTGCGGCGTAGAATCGAAACTCTCGTTGCATAAGCACCCTCAATAGCTTTCGACTTCGCCAACCAATGCCTAATCGGACATGTGGAATCGTTGATCGGGACTTGGCCGCGTTTAACAGGACCTGACCTGATTATCAGACGTTGTCCAACAACCATTTGAATTTTCTTTGTAGCCAGCCACGACTCCGCTCCGCAGCAACATCGGGAGGCATGGGAGGAAGTAAGTTCAGGAGCGATTGTGATGCACCACGGAACACTGCAAGGTCCTCATCAAGACGAATCGGACGAATGGGGTGAACTGAACGAGGGGCTGAATACAACTCCGACAAAACGGAAAATCAAACGTGTAGCGCGTGCCAAGGGCGGATTGCAAGACAAAATAGATGAAGTCAGTCAATGGCGGCAACACCCACCAGTGGTCTGGGGGACCGAACCTTTTGTGGACCACGTTGCCCGCTGCCGGATTGCCGCACACCACACACACGTCGGGAAGCGAAGCGCCCATTTGAAGTACCAAGAACGCACGGTCGCGATATGCGTTTCGCACCGCCCCGGACTGTTCACTGAACGGTATTTCCATCATGGAATTGACCTGAACGCGCAAGTCGGTACGTACAATGTTACGCCAAATCGGCTAGGTCCTGGTTTGTCGCGAAAACGAACTTGTACGGTTTTTGCGTTTACCAAGCACTTAAGCGCACAGAACGCTTTGGCGCTATTCTAATGAGTCAATTTGTCCCTGAGAATTCCAGTTCACACTGTATCGGTTCACAGCGGGGGAGACAGAATGCCTCTAAATCTAGAATCACTTTCAGATGCCGCGAGGACCGCACTCTTGGCTCGCATCGCGCACACGCTTACGATATGTGCGAGAGACACCTATGAAGTCGGAACAAAAAATGTTCTCGACCCTCAAACACTACGTGCCTATAACGAACTCCTGCACCGCGTCACCGGTTCGGTCGTCAGCCATTTATCAGGGTCGCAAGGATATTCTCTCCCGTCCATGGTTGAGATGATACGCTCATTTGGCATCCACCATAAAAGGGTCGGAGAAATGGACTGGGCTTTGCAAAACGCACTTCAAAGCACCGAAACGAAGGCAATGGAATGAGCGAAGAGTAATCGCTTGCTGCCGTATCCGAGCCCTCGACGGGTCATTAGGATGTGTAGTCGCATATCCGGACAAGTGCCGTAACAGCACTTGAACCCGCTTGCGTCTTCGGAAGAATACAACCTCTATGTGAGTTTGTTTGTATACTGCGCCCCAATGGACAGTGCCAACGTCAACAAGGAAATCAAATCTGTTATCCGCCCATTGCTGCAAGATGCTGGCTTCAGCCAGTTCACGTTGCGAACTGCATGGCGATATTCAGGCGAAAAGATAGACGTAGTTAATTTTCAGTCTTTCAACTCGTATCTTGCAAATGCTGTGGGATGTACCACGTATTCCTTCTGCGTCAGGCTCGGATGCAGTTTAGACGCTATTCCTCAGAGAGCAATAGTCAAACGCAAGAATGGATACCTCCGACCCGAGGAGTATGAGTGCCATCTTCGACTTGCACTTCAGAAATCAATTAACCAGCGGAATTTGAAGAGAACGGACATTTGGTATGTGGACCCCACAGGGAAGAATCTGGAAGTCGTTATTGCAGATGCCAAGAAGGCCATTCTAGAAATCGGCCTACCATGGTTTAGTCGATTCGGTGACATGAAGGAGGTTTTGCGTACGCTCCTTGAAGACTCCGAAAATAACGCGGGCACTTCTGGATTTGGGGCAAACCCGTCGCCAATCAGACATTTCATGACGGGATTTACTGCGCTCACCATGGGCAAGATGGGCCTCGCGAGAGAACGAATCAAGCAAGCCTTGGACTCTGGCTGCTTCAAGGAGTTTGAACCTAAGATGCGCGCCGCCCTCAAAGGAACGGACAAACAGGGCGGCTAAGTCCCGGTAAGTTCGCCTTACCGGCAACTTGGGTCCGGGGCATAAAGCTCCGTCTCTTTGCGTTTTCCTCGGTCGCGGCCTCGCACGATAGTTTCGCCACTGGGCTCCTGAGTGGGAGGCCCATTTTCGTACTCCCTCTGCTTCGCGAAAATAAAACTCCGGGTTGTCCAATTCAGAGGGTTCTCGAAAATGACTTTGTCGTCGTTACAGGCACAGGCACCGCGCGTGATTTTATCCGGCTTCTCACCGTCGAACTGCACTGAAAAGGGGAAGAGAAAACCGACTTGCCAGACTTGCCAATTAAGGGCCCCCTGAAAACAGCTAAGTGATTGTGGCGCCTTGCCTTAGCTTATTTTCCCCACTGTTCGCAACGAGGAGGCCGGGGGTTCGAATCCCCTCTCGTCCACCAGATTCTAAAGAACTTAACCGACTTTTCGGACTTCCAAAAGTTTGCCAGGTTTGCCATTTGAGGCCTTCGCCGCTGCCTGCTGGTGGCCGGGCAGCGCAAAGCCAGTCCCCGTTTTCTTTGCCCATCGCAAACGCCATTCGCGCTGCTTCAGGAGTTTTTTGTACACCTCGGACACCTGCGATTTCGCGTGCCCCGACCAGGTGTGTTGCAAGGCCGCCGGAACTTCCGCCGTCTCTAGCCTGGTGATGCGGAAGCGCCGAAAGATGTTGGGCCCACCCTGTTCCAGCCCCAACTTTTTCAGGATGGGGTGCAAGCTATGCTTCAAAATATCCCGCTGCATCAGTTGGCTGCCGTCCGGTTTACTAAAAACCAGACCTGTGCATCCCGCAAATCCCTCCGCGACGAATGCCATTGAAGTAACAATGTGACGTTTGCCGGGAAACCGCTGGATGGAGTTTTCGGTATGTCACAAGCAACTGCGCGAGCATTTCCCTTTGCCCAACTGCCGCGTTACCTCCTGCTCGACCGGCGATCTTTGGCGATGACTTTCCAGAACACGTGCGAGACGTGGGCATTTGCGAAGTCCTGTCTGCACGGCGCTTGCCTTGGCAGCGAGCCTATATCGAGCGGGTGATTGGCTCCGTTCGTCGCGAATGCCTCGATCATATGATCGTGTTCCATGAAACCTCTCTACGACGAACTCTCACTTCCTATTTCGATTACTATCACCGATCGAGAACGCATCTTTCGTTGGGAAAGGACGCACCGGATCCACGAGCGATTCACCCGCCCGAAATGGGATCCGTCGTAGCGCTACCCCTCGTCGGCGGACTGCAGTGCACCACCGCTACGAACGACGGGCTGCCTGAACGAGCCAGAATCTAACCAGGCTGCATGTTGCGCTTCCTTACGGTTTGCAACTCCTTGTCGGAACAGTGCCGCAGACGGGTGCGCAGCGGCGGATTTGTTTCACCAGATTGAAGCAGAGCTGTCGGTTTGTTTGGAGGAATGACTCCCGCCATGGGCTGCGCAGAATTTTCGGGAGGCACAGTTTTGGCGAGGCAGAACCGTCTTACGACCGAAGAAAACAGAAAAATCACTCACGAAATCACCCTTCGTGAATAAGCGGGCTAAAGCCCTGAATTTGTTGTTACTGCTGGAAGAAGATCGCTGCGGAAACGTGGAAGCGCTCACTCAGCTCTTTGATGTGGCGAGTGGTCAGGTCCCGCTTGCCGCTCAACACCTCGGAAACCACACCTTCGGAACCAAAAATCGGCGCGATGTCTTTCTGCTTCAGATTGTTCGCAGCCAGAAGTTCCCGTAGAACAACATTCGCAGGAGCGGACGGGATGGGGTAGTGCTCGTCTTCGTACTTCTCGATTAGAATCGTCAGCAGTTCTGCGAGGTCTCTTTCCGCTGGCGACAGATATTCACGTCGTTCCAGTTCCAGCAGTTGTGCTGTGTAATGTTCCAGCTGCGCATCAGACTTGATTACCTTCGGTGCGGCAATTCCCTTGACGGCATATTTGTTAGCAACCGCAGGCATTTTTCCAACCTCCCTTGTCATAGTCCGCGTGGGTGAGGACATATAAGATGAACACTTTCTGAGTTCTGTACGCGATGTAGGTAATGAGCCTGCATCGATTGTTCGCGATATCGAATACAACACAGGTACCGACCGGATCGGAGTTGCTCCAGCTTTGCCGTACTTCAGCGAAGTTCTTCCATTTCGTGTGACGTGCGACTTTGTACCAGATATTCAAAGAGGCCTCCCATTCCGAATGCTTTTCCGAGGCCTGCCTCAACCGCTTGCGGCTGATGATCCTCATGGATAAATCTTCTCAAATAGAGAAGGTCCTGTCAAGGTCATTCTTCTCAAATAGAGAAGTAGGGTAGCTCCTTCTATCGCTAAGTGCCTTATGCTGCCGTCAGCCAATTGAAATGCACCGGCAGACGTTCGGTCCAATTCCCTCCCACGGCACCATCATAGTCGCCACATTCCAGCCCCAAATAAATCCCATTGTCGCTTCACTACATATGACCTACCCTCTGGCGTGAGTGTAATCTTCTGGACATGCTTCCTAATCGCTGCACGGGGGATTCTTGCTTTCCCATTCAGCAGTTCCCGTAAATCCCGAAAGCGTTCATCAACAAAGCTACGCCTTTCGCGGAGCTGCGACCTGGCAGCGCCCGACTTCGCAGCCTCGATCTGCTCATTAACTCCGTCAAGTTCAGGCTCGAAGTCAGTAGCAAAAACTTTGACGGCTGTCCATCCGCAATAGCGGTAGTGCACTTCGCGATCTTTCCCTCAATGTGTGATCGGCGATTTTCGAGCGCAAAGCGTGTCGGTGACGGGCTGGTTGCTCTACGATAGGATTCGAGGGACCGCATGGCGGAAACCGAAAACGAATCAGCCTCGCCCGAGGCGATTATATTTAGGCCTCGCGAACCATCACAGACACGTTCTAGTTGAGGCCCTTCTAGCAGGAGAAAGGGTCGATGTATGATTCCTGTAAAGATGAAGAGGTTTAAGCGGCCACCTCAATGCAGAAGTCGGTATGATGGTGGGCCCCTGTATGCCGAGGTTCAGGATTTTCTTAGGCGAAAGCCTCATTTCGATAATCTTGAGCGGTACCTATTCAATTCACCGGAAAGGTTATCGTCGAAGAAGCCCCGCCACCTGGTGTCGGATTCACTACCTGGATGCTATTGGTTTGTGCCGTCACCAAATCACTGGCTGGAATCGCAACACGGAGTTGTCCGGCATTCACAAATACCGTGGAACGCGGCGACCCATTCCATGTCGCAATCGACCCAGGGACAAAGTTTGATCCGACAATCGTCAGCCACGTGTTCCCGCTTGTGGTCGTCGCGTTGCTAGGCGTGACCTGACTGACGGAGGGCACCGGATTGGGGGTCGCGGATCGAGGCAACACGGCTGACCCATGCAGTAAGACAATCCGGCCAGTTCCATTTCCCCAAAAGTCCGTCGCCGTCCGGAATGCGAGGCCATCAGAACCCCAACGAATCAAATCGAACGCATCACCAGTTAGTCCGTCTATTTCTGTGGTCTGCAGCAACGTGAAGCGCGACGTGTCGAAAGCCGAAATGATGCGGGAATTTACGCCATAGTTGTTCCCGCTCAGAAAGAAAATCCGATTTGTCGCCGTATCCACGGCATGATAGCCACCGGCGGGACTGTAGAAGCGTCCCACAAGCTCTGGTGTCGTCGGTGGCACTAGACTGGGATCCACCACAGCTCCACCGTCCGCATAGATCAGTCCTCCGGCGTAGGTGATTGTTCCATTGACCGCATCGAGATAAGTACTATCGGTTTCAGCGAAACTGGCGCTTCCGACAACAAACCGATGGAAGCTCGACGGGCTTAAACCCTCGTCATTGGAGTACAGGTTGGTGGAGTCTCCCCACGCCAGGACGCTTCCCTCGTATACGTCGTTAACAAGACCCTTCGTCAGTGGGCGCGACGTTGCTCCGCTGTTTGTGACGTCCCAAACCTGAATCCCGTCCGAATAACCCACCGTGGCAACCACGTTCGGATCACCTGGCATGACTGCCAGATCGCTCGCCGTGAAGGATCCGAAGAGAGTACTAACTGTCACGAATTGGGTGCCTGCAGTAAGCGTCGTCAGGTCCAGACGCCGCACCGCGTTGGCTCCGCTGAGAACCGCGTAGAGATATTTGCCATCGTCGGATAATGACAAACGAGTAGGTTCGCTCCCGATAAATATTGGATTACCCAAGGTGCCCGTCAACGGATCAATCGAGACGATGCTGTTCCCTGCAACCTGCGGGGCTGCGCTCGGAACGCTCGCGTAAATCTTGCGTGTGAATGGGTCGAAGACGATATCGTTCGCGTTCAAGGCAACCGATTGCCCAAGTGTAAATGGCAAAGATCCGGAAGTGCCGCCACCAGGGCTGGGATTGCTCACCGTAATGTCGTCAAAGCCGGGATTCGCCATGAGGCTAGCAGCCACGGTCGCGGTGAGTTGATTCGGGTTGACGAAAGTGGTTGGCAGACTGGTGTTGTTCCAATTCACCACCGAGTCACTGGAGAAATTCGAGCCATTGACGGTAAGCGTCAGATTAGGTGCCCCTGCCAATTGCGCCTGAGGAGAGAGAGAGGAAAGACTGGGGAGCAGGCTGTAGATTGCTCCAGTAACGTTCGTCGTCGCAGTCGCGGTATTGTCGCCTAAATTGGAGTCAGGCAAATTACCGCTGATGGTCGCTGTGTTTGTCACCGAACCCGGCGTTGTTAGCTGCAAAACCAGCGTCACCGCCGCCGTCGCACCATTCGCCAGATCGCCGAGATCGCATTGCACCACCGGGATCGAGCCGCAGGTCCCCGTACTCGACGTCACTGAAACGAACGTGGCCCCAGCCGTGTACATATCTCTCAGCGTCGCCCCAGAAACTTGATTCGGACCATTATTCTTCACGGTCATCGTGACTGTGGCATTTGTACCGGACGTGCCGGAAGCCGGTGCCGACATCGAAACGGAAAGGTCCGTTGTCGTTCCGCTCAGATCGCGCACGAGTGCGTTACGCACAATGTAAATCTGACTTGGCGTGCGGAACGCCAGTCCGTCGGCGCCCCATCGTACCAGTGAGGACGGGTTGGTCCCTCCAGGTTGTCCTACCCCAGCCACGGAGAACGACCCGATCGGGACGAATGTGCTTTCATTGAACGCCGTAATCTGGTCGTACATGCCGAACGAGCCAGATGAGTTGAGAATGAACGCGCGACCCACCGTCGAGTCCGATGCGACCGGCCCCGCAGCGGGGAAAGTCCCCAGAAGGCTGCCGGAAGTCCCGTCGAGCACTCCTCCCGACGTCAGATACAAGCGTCCATTGTCGTAACGTAGGTCATTGGAATAGATACTCGACGAAGTTGGCTGATTCGTAGACGCGATGCCCGTACTGTCGACGCTAAAGATAGACAAGCCGTTGGAATATCCATACAACGTGCTCGAACTGGCTCCAAAGGCCAGGTACGTCGCTCCCGCATTGCTGATTGTCGGACGTTGTACCTCGTTGTCATAGATTCCAACACTCCCTGCGGCAACGGCCACGCTGGAAGGCGCCCCTGGAAGCACCGCGAGGCTGGTCGAATAGACATTTCCTCCCCATCCGCCGGGGAAATACAGTTCTACCCCGGTGCCGACACCGTTCGTGAGATCGATCTTGCTGGCAGAGGGAGACCCGCTGAAGTTCACCCACATGGTACTGCCGTCATCCGAAATGGCCATTTGATTGGGCTCGCTGCCCACCCAAATCGGAGTCCCCAAAATACCGGTGTACGGGTCAATCGAAACGATGCCATTCCCCAACAAAGG
>QHYH01000144.1 GCA_003223215.1 Acidobacteriota bacterium | reverse complement strand
GGCCGAGGAGGTGTGGCGCAGAAAATGCGACGACTCACGCGTAACGTGCGTTTGGTATTCGATTACCTGCGGATGAGCGAGAACTCTTGCGCCTGTCACCTGAAATAGGCGCCATCGGAGAACGACTCAGCTTCTTACCTGGACTCTCGGCGCGCAGCAGAGCTCTCCGCTGCCGAATACCTGCTGATCAGCTGAGGAATCAAAAAGGATCGCACCGCATGGCAAAGTGTGATCGGAACCAGCCAATCCTATAAATTTCTCCAGCGATCCGTCAGAACAAATTTACCGTGCACTTTTCGGTTCTCGATCTACCGCCTTAGGTTTTTCCTTGTGAACTGTCCTGCCCGGGAGCAAGTCATCGAAGCCGTTCCTTGAGGCGTTTGATCTCGTCGCGCAATTGGGAGAATCTGCGAGATAGGGAAATCTGATAAAGGAAAAAGACAACCCAAACTGCAATCCATGCGGCGAGAAGATACTGGAAGTTCTTCATACGTGCTCCCTAGCCATGCGCGATCGCTTGTCCAAATCGCGAGACTCAATTTCAGATGTCAGCAGGCTTACTTCGCACCGCAAACGCTCAAGATGGTAACGGTCCAGAAGAAGAACGGTCATGACCGCGACCATGGCAGCGAAACATAGCAACAGTACTTTGCCCATGGTGGGGTCGACCCCTGCGTTAGGGCCGCCGAAAAAGACCGGCGTGGGGTGTTGAGTCCGCCAAAAGCGGTTTGAAACGTACACCAACGGCACGTCGAGAAAAGCAAAGATTCCGAACACCGCGCAGATTCTGGCACGCCTCTCGGTTTCCTCCACCATCGAACGCAGCACAAGATAAGAAATGTATAGCAGCCAAAGAACCAAAGTCGTTGTGAGCCGCGCATCCCACGTCCACCAGATCCCCCAAGCCGGTTTTCCCCACAACGGACCGGTTATCAGCCCAAGCGTGCAGCACACCACGCCCACTTCTGCCCCTGCGACGCCAAGCCAGTCGCATCGTTGCTTGCGTGTGAATAAATAAGAGATGCTTCCAAAGACAGATACAAAAAACGCTAAGAACATGGCGACCCAGCTTGGCACATGAAAATAGAAGATGCGCTGCGCGTCATGCATGGTTCGCTCATCCGGAGCAATGAACAACGCAGCATAACCCGCGGCGCACATCAGGCTCGAAACAATCAGCCAGCTTATGATTCTGCGATTCATCGGACGGAGAGGTTCAAGGCATGCATCGGATGTGCCTGATCAAGACGTGGCGGAAGGAAGGTTGTTAGCCGTTCTTCTTCGCAGCCTTTGCTTTTGCCCACCGCGCCCTTTGCGCCTTCGCTATTCTCGCTCTCGCACTTGGAGACAAGCGCCGTTTCTTGCCACGACCGACGCCGTCCCTTCCCCCGAAGACTTTGATGGCTGCATGGACCGTATCCAACTGCTTTTGCAGCTTTGACGCTTCGTTTTTCAACGCTGATAGAATGTCCATTTCTCCTCCATAAAACAATCTATCACACGAAAGTGGAGTAGGGCTTCGCCTAGAGTTGCGGTGCTCGGTGCGGGCGTCCATCGCTCGAGCGGTAGCCGTGCTGCCGATTTCAAGAGTGTCTTAAAGGCCGGGCTACAGAACGGATGCACGATTGGCAAGCGATTACGCGGCGCTCTAATCGGACATTTCCTTTTGCGGTGGACGGAAGGCAAGGATTTTGACCGTTGGATATTTCTTCTTCAGCCAATCAACGATGTCTTTCCTAGGTTCTTCGGACCCGGGTCCGCAACTTGAACGGTGACGTTATCGAATACGTTGGCCCCGAGATCGTTCTGAACCGATCCTGTCACTTTGAGAATGCCAAGCACCGCAGCATGTAGGAGGAAATGCGCTTGTTTCGGAAGACTCTGCAGAGCACTCGATCAGCCATTAACCGATAGGGTCAAGTACCATCTCTTTTTCCAAAACTGACCCTCATGATTGAGGTGTTCAACGGGAGATTGGGCATCTCAACGAAGTGGCGTGCAACCCGTTGTGAGAGGTGGACGGTGGACCCATTGGATTCCATTTGGTTTGGCATGAAGCTCGGGGTTGCCATGATTGGGATGGTGATGATGCGCTCCCTGTGGCGTGAGCTATGGCGCAGCAAACGTGCGGGGGAACAAAAGAACAAGTAAGCCATGCGGCGCGGTCCCGACGGCCTGGAAAAGACGAGGTTCAAGGAGTGCCGCTGACGGGGGAGGATTGCGTCGGGCTCTGGATGAACACGCTTTTTTGACGCTCGATTGGAGCGTTCCCACAAGCTTATTCAGCCTTTCTCAATAGCCGGACCTCTGCAACTAAAGCTTCGATACCCTGGGGTTCGCTTAGAGCGGATTGACCTGAGCTAGAAGCGGCAAGAAATAAAGAACTTAGGGAAGAAGGGCAAATTGCGACGCATGGTTCACCTTGGGCAAGTTGCCTCAGAGGCAACCGGGCAGGGGCGGTGCGCCTCTAAACAGAGAAGTTGGAAGGAGCGTTACCACCAGCAGTTGCCTGATTCTAGGATACCGGCGGGATACCTCTTCAGGAAACCATACCGCTGGCTGTTCCCCCCGCGGGGCTGCCCAGCAGCAGTCCGGGTGGTAAGCGCAATCCAACTGATCGAAAGCCGGACGCGTGTAGCATGCACGGTTACAGTACAGACTCCAGCGAAAGGAGATTTGTTCCTCTTCTGCTTGCTGCAGTGGCCGTTGTGTGCGCCTGGTTGTGCTCCAAACTCATGGCCGCCGCTCATTTTTCCACACCGTGGTGGCTCGATGCACCTTCCAGTTTGGCTTTTTACGGCGTGGTGAACACGCTGTTTGATAAGCACCTCTGGCGCAACCGCTTGGTGCGCAAGTTGGGATTGTCGAGAGTCCCGAACCTCACCGGACACTGGCGCGGGTTCCTGGTCTCCTCGTTCGACGGCCACGTCAAACGTCACGATGTGCTGCTCCAGATTTTCCAAAGCTGGACGCAAATCTCGATTTACCTCACCACGATCACATCGATGTCGCGAAGTTGCGTTGCCGAACTGCAGGTGTCAGACCCTGAGGGTGTCGCCTTGATTTACCAGTACCAAAACCAGCCTCTTTCCTATGCCATGAAGTCGATGCACATGCATTTTGGCACCGCCATGTTGCGGCTGTCCGACAAGAGCGACTGCTTGTCCGGAGAGTATTACTCTGGGAGGGACCGGCGCACTTACGGACAAATATGGTGTTGGAGAGAGCACGAAGGCCGTGTCATACGATACGCGCACCTACTCGAAATGATCGGTGGCAAGCGGAGGGCCTCATAGCCCTGGGCCGCGTGAGGCGGTCGCGGGACGGGGGAGCCCGCTACGCCCGCTAGTCGTCAGTTGCCTCGCGCCGATCACAACATAGTGCTGAATGCCTGGGACCAGTGGCTGTCTCCTGGCGCCCACGGCGGGTTCAGGCCACCGCCAGACAATCCCTCGAGGTCCAGGGCGTTTCTAAACTGTACTTGAAACTGCTTGCTTGAAATTCGAGTGCTTAGATTGTGCAGTCTTCTGTCCCGAGTTAGATGATTCGGGTCCGTCTTAAGAACTCGACGGTTTCCAACGAATGCTGATATGGTCGCCGGGCATGAACAGTCTCTCGTATCTCCAGACATTTCCTTCGTGCGCCGGAGTTTGAGCCGCAGCGACTTCCAGCGTTTGCGGGTGTTCGATTGTGACAGTAACTCCTATCGTGGGATAAGCGAAATGTTGGGCATAATAAAAAGCGGCTGGATAGCTTACCGCGCATTTTCCACCGAATCTGTAGCTGAAACCCTTCGAAGCGGGCTGAATCTTCACCGGGTCTGCGAGCCCTTGAAGAACGAACGGTTCATCTTCCGTGGCGTTTAGCGCTGGTCGCCACTCATAGCTTTTTTCCGAAGATATAAGGGTCAGAGAATCGAGGCGAGGGTTCTCAGCCTGCTCGAAATCAATTTTATACTGGAACTCAACTGCCTCCTCCGTTGGGTTAACCAGCTCGAAATCGAATTCCATCTCGCTCTGTATGAAATCCGCCTCAGGAATGAGTCTGTACCGCGCGTTGAAATTCCTGCGGAACAGCTTGGTATCGAAAACCAATCGTCTGAGGCGCTCCTTTAACGGTGGTTGGTGGTCGAATCCTAAGAGATATTCAAAAATATCCCTGGCCGCCTCCTTGAGCAGCCTAGCCTTCAGGAACGGGTCTACCAGGAACATGAGGAGCGCGGCAATAACGGCAGCTTCCCCGATGGAGTGCCAGAAATAACCGCCGGGAAATCTCCAAACGAGCAATCCTCCAACGGCAGCCAAGATCAAGGAAATATATTTAACGGGCGTGCGCGCAATGACTTTCTCCCACCACGCTTCGAAAGAAAAGTTGCCCGGAGTGTACGCCATCGGTTCGACCTCGCGCTGAATCGCGTTTCCCTGACAGAGTGAGTTCTAAGGATTCTGCCATCTACCGCCCTCGCTGGCGAAACCATTTTTCCCCAGTGAATCGTGAAAGAAAACGCGATCCAATCTTAAAAAAGGAGGACGAGAAGTTCTGTTTCGGCCCCCTACAAACTCGGGTCAGAGCAAATCGGGGCTTGTTTGCAGAATCCGAGTGACCGGCTAGCGATGTGCCATTGCGGCAAAAAGCTGGCCGGCTCGGCGTCCTTGACCGGCGGGCTTTTTTCGAGCACCTCGCCATGGCGGTCCAGACTTCCCTCGTGTACGGTGCTGACAGTTGCGGCTGATGTGCTTGGCAACCTCCAACAACCAGCAGTTGATAACTCGGCGGCGTCCCGAGCATTGCCTCCGCTCTCGAGAGCAGGGGGCAATCGAATACTGAGCAGGAAATCCACAAAAGCATGAACTTCGGCTCTTGTCTTTCCTGATTTCGGAGGGTAATGTGTCGACATTATGCTCTCTCCTGGGAAGGGCAAGATCGGCAGAAATGACCCGTGTCCTTGTGGCAGCGGCAAGAAATACAAGCGCTGCTGTTTGGAGCAGCAATGTGCCACCCACAGTTTTTGGGCACGGCAACGAGACGCATCCGACCAGCTAACACGAGACATGCTGAGGTTTGCCGAACGCAAGTTTTGGCGACCAGATTCAGGTGGCCTGGGAAGACTTCAAGATGACCGATCTGCCGGTTCCCTTGGATGCCTACCCCGGTGAGCAGCAGATCTTCATGCCTTACTTCTTGTTCCATTGGGACCCCCAAAGGCCGCGCAGCGGAAAGGGAGCGATCTGGAGAGGCGGCATTGTCACTCGATGGTACGAGCTGGAAAAAGGCGGCCGGCTGTCGGAGCTCGAGCGCTTGTTTCTTGAACAGGCCACCACACAGCCACTCAGTTTCTTTGAAGTCTTGTGGAGTGAGCCCGGCGAGCGCATTCGGCTGCGGGATATCCTGATTGGCGGAGAGACGGAGGTTGTCGAGCAGTCGGCCTCACATATGCTGCAAAAGGGAGATGTAGTTTACGCGCAGATTTGGAACCTGCCGACACTCTCCATTCTCGGTTGTACGGCCCCGATCCGCATCCCGCCCAGGTGGAAGGGCGAGGTGATTGGTCTCCGGAAGCAGCTGCGAAGGAAGATCGCCAAGCAAAATCGGGATTTGACTCCCGCCGATCTTGTACGATGCCAGGATGCGATTCGTCTCAAGTACCTAACGATTCGGGATGGACTGTACACTCCCCCACGATTGGCCAATACGGACGGTGATCCGCTTGTGTTCCACACGCTGAAGTTCCGCATTGAATCGCCTGAAGAGGCGTTTGACGCCCTCGCGCCGCTGGCCCTGCTCCAATCGAAAGAGGAGCTTTTGGAGGAGGCGAAATTCGGCAAAGATGGGAAGCTCGAGAGCATTGAATTTGACTGGTCGAGGAAGGGCAACCCGAGGATTCCGAGTTGGGACAATACCATCCTCGGGAATATCAAAATTGCCGGCCGATCCCTGATTGCGAAAGTGAATTCCGCAAATCGCGCCAGACGCCTCCGCGCTGAGATCGAAAGGCGGCTTGGTGCTTCCGTTACGCACCAGAGCACAACGGCGCAAACGGCCGACGAGATGCTCGCGAAAGCTCCCAAACGAACCAAGGCGCAGGCGAAGGATGGTGAGGAGTTCGAGCAAGCCCTTCGCCGCGATCCGGAGGCAAAGAGGAGGCTTCAGGAAATCATCGAGAAGCAAGCCGAGGACTGGGTTAACCATAAGGTGCCGGCACTCGGTGGCCGCACGCCATTGCAAGCGGTGCGCGATCCCGACGGCAGGGAGATCGTGGAGTCCCTGCTTTTGAATTTGAACGCCATGCCGTTGATGGCGGCTACCAGGCCGGAATTCGCCCCGACTTCGACGTCGTCCGCAGACTCTTGAACCTTTCTCCGGCAGCCTGTTGAGACACGAGATGGTCTCACTTATGGGGCGTTCGAATCCGCAACAGTGAACCATCCCGCGAGTTCGGAGGTTCGAGCGCCACCGTCAAAGCACCAACCGCATGCTTGACAGCAAAATTCGAGCTATACTATTTGTGTCTAGGCCTAGTCAGAACTAGCCTGAGCGGGGGGTTCTCCTTGTGAAGAGCTACGAGCAGCGTGACCTGTTTCCAGGCGCTTTAGAAATGATGATTCTTCGCACGTTGAAGCGGCAGCCTCTCCATGGCTATGCCCTCGCGCAACATATCAAACGAACCTCAAACGATTTGCTCGAGATCGAAGAAGGATCGCTTTACCCAGCTCTCCAGCGCCTTCTCAAAGCAGAGCTTGTGAAGGCCGCATGGGGCATTTCCTCCACAAACCGGCGTGTCCGGATTTACAAGCTGACGGCGGTAGGCGTGAAGCATCTAGAGCGCGAGGTATCGAGGTTCGAGCGTATGCTCGAAGGGATTACGCGGGTTCTGGCGCGGGGTGAATCATGAACTGGCTCAAGCAATTGGTTTCTCGCCGTCGGCTTTACGGCGATCTCTCCGAAGAGATTCGGGAACACCTTGAAGAAAAGGTGGAAGGACTAGTGAGGAACGGCATGTCGCGGAAAGACGCCGAGTCTGCGGCTCGCCGTGAGTTTGGGAATGTGACGCTGATGGAGGAGAACGCCCGCGACGTCTGGCGGTGGCCTTCCATCGAGAACCTTCTCCATGACCTCCGTTATGGCTTTCGAATGCTCAGGAACAATCCCGGCTTTTCCGTCGTCGCCATCCTCACCCTGGCCCTAGGGATTGGCGCGAACACGGCCATCTTTTCCGTTGTCTACGCGGCGCTCATGCGCCCACTTCCCTACTGGCAACCGAACCTCCTGATAACCCTTGGCGAAGTGCGCCCCCAAGAAGGCAAGTCCAGCGAATTGGATACACGAATCTGGAACGCCTCCTACCCCGATTACCTCGATTGGACACACCAGTCGAAATCCTTCCAATCCCTTGCCGGGTTCAGTGGCGACGGCTTCACCCTTCATGGCGCGGGTGAGCCGGAGATGGTCTTTGGCGTCCAAGCAAGCATCAATTTTTTCTCCACCCTTGGCGTCAAACCCTTTCTCGGCCGAGATTTCGCGACTGGAGAGGACATCGCCGCGGGACCAAAAGTCGCCATCCTCACTTATGGTTCCTGGATACGCCGGTTCGGCGGCGACGAGCATGTCCTTGGCCGCTCCATACAGCTCGACGATAAAAGCGTCAGCATCATCGGCGTCCTTCCTCGCGAGTTTGAATTTGCACCCCGAGGCAACGCGGAGATCTGGGTGCCGCTGCATATTGAGAAGGATTTGGTAAGCCGCCGCAGCCTTCGTTGGATGCCGGTTATCGGCCGGCTCGCCCCCGGCGTCACTCCGCAGCAAGCCCGGTCGGAATTGAACTCGATTAACGCGGGCCTCACCGCGGCTTACCCAAAGGAGAACGGCGCGATTCAAATCGTGATGGCTCCGTTGCGGCATCGCATCGTGGGCCAGGTCCAGCCGCTGCTGCTGATTCTGTTCGGCGCCGTCGGATTTGTACTGCTCATTGCCTGCGCCAATGTTGCGAACCTGTTGCTGGCTCGCGCTGCGGGCAGGAGGAGAGAATTCAGCATTCGCGCCGCGCTAGGTGCCCCTCGAAGCCGCTTGATTTCGCAGCTCCTCGTGGAAACCATGATGCTTGCAGCCGCCGGAGGTGCGCTTGGCCTGCTGCTCGCCGAGTGGGGCAGCTCGCTCCTCATCGCGGCCATACCGGAACAACTCCTAGACTCTGCGCCTTTTTTGCGCGACACTCACGCCAATTTTGCTGTCCTCACCTTTCTGTGCGCCGCCGTGATTTTCACCGGAGTGGCCTTCGGCCTGGTTCCAGCCCTGCAGATTTCTCACGGACGTGAGGGAGAGACGCTCAAAGAGGAAGGGCGTGCCTCCGCCGGCGGAATTCGCGCGCGGCTGCGCAGCATCCTCGTCATGGCGGAAATTGCCTTTTCTTTGGTGCTTTTGATCGGCTCAGCCCTGATGGTGAAGAGCCTCGCTGCGCTGGTGGATCGCAATCCCGGCTTTGACACACAGAGACTCCTCGTCTTCGTTGTGAACCTTCCTTCGACTTCGTATCCCAAGGATCCTGACGCGATTCGGTTCGACAAGGAGTTTACCGATCGTCTTCGCAATCTTCCCGGCGTTGAGGGAGTCACTTCCAACAGTGTTGCACCGCTCACCGGCGGTGGGGCCTCCATCCGCTTCCTCATCGAGGGCCGCCCTGTGGCAATGGGCCACGAGAACGAATGCAATATCAGGGATGTCGGGTCCAACTATTTTTCGGTGATGAAAATCCCGCTGCTGGCCGGGCGCTTGTTCAATGACTCGGCCGATAACGAAACAGCGACGCAGCACGTCATCGTCAACGCAGCTTGGGCAAAGCAGTATTTCCACGGCGAGGATCCCCTCGGCAAGCGCATCAAATTCACTTACTCACCCACGCAGCCCTACCGCGAAATCGTCGGCGTCGTCGGCAACACTGCCGAGGCTGGCCTCGACGGCCCCGATGAGCCAAGTCTCTTCCTGCCCTTCGCGCAGGACGCGAACTCCTTTATCCCCTACTTGGTCCGCACCAGCGGCAATCCCGCCAATGCGACAAGCGCCATACGCGCCTCACTGCATGCTTTGGATCCGCAATTGGCTCTGATCCAGCCTCTCACCATGGACCAGATCATCGCCCAGTCTCCGTCTGTGTTTCTTCGCCGCTACCCTGCCTATCTGATTGGCAGCTTCGCGGCGCTCGCCCTGATTCTTACCATGGTTGGCCTGTACGGACTCATCTCCTATTCCGTCGCACACCGCGCGCGCGAAATCGGAATTCGCATCGCTCTCGGAGCGCAGCACTACGACGTAATGCGCCTCGTCCTCGGCGAGGGCGCCCGGCTCACGATAATGGGTGTATTCGCCGGCTTGGCCGCGGCCCTCGGGCTCACGCAACTCATGCGTAGCCTGCTTTTCGGCGTCAGCGCGGTTGATCCCGTCACCTTCGCTACCGTCGCGGCTCTGCTCGCGCTTGTCGCCATCGTGGCCTGTTACATTCCTGCGAGGCGCGCCATGCGCACGGACCCCGCCGCAACGTTACGCTACGAATGAGGGCGCCGGGATAGTCGAGTGAAGCTCGTTGATGATCTAGCGGGTGAGAGTCCCGCCAGGGCAAGGGGAAAAGCCTTTGTTTGGCGCAAAGCTGTCTACAAACTTGGGGACTGAAGAAGATGTGGCGTGTGAACTTAAGGGTTGGAGGAGTTAAGGGAGTTTCGCTAGATCAAACTCGGCAGCGATGCGCTGGCCATCCGGTGTAAGGACGACCACTTCAGCGTTGTCCGCGGCGATATCGTCCCCGTTATAGTGCAGGACAACGTCGAACCCATAATAAGCTGCGCCCACGGTGTAGCCGCGGAAGACCGGTATGCCGGGAATCTCCAAGGGTTCGATGAGCCTGTCTTTTTGCCAAAGTTGGACCTGAAAACCCTGCGAGCCGTTCGAGTGGGTCCTGGGATCCTGTCCGAGCCCTGTTTTCCGGCCATCCTTCTGCGTCGCGGTTTGGGCATAAGTGCGCAGGGAGTACGTATCGGTGAAAAACACTCGGACGCGGAGGCGAAACACATCACCACGATCGCGGTACTCCTGCGCCGCCTGTTGCGCGCTGTAACCGAACGTGCGCTGGCGAGAGAGGTCAACGGTTTCAGCATAAGGAGTGAAGAGCTCGATTTCGGAAACGTAGAGGCCGGATTGCGGCAGGGGGAAAAGCCGGCGGTAGGTCTCGAGGAAGCGAGCCGTCTTTTCATCGTTCCGCTGGCCCAGGAAATACGCCTCGCGCACGGCCTCATCAGATAGGTTTGCGCCGAAAACGGCGGAATAGGGCCAAACAAGAAGCCCCGCTAGAAGCGCGGAAAAGACACATCCGGCGGAAGTGCGAAACATGGGTGGCCTCCGGCAACAACATTCAATCTATCAGACGATACGGCCATGGTTGAGAAATTGAAGCGACCGATGAATGTCACACCGCAGGCATCCACGCGAGAAAACCAAAAGGATTAGATGAACGCAACCCTTACATGCTGACGGCTCTCTACCAATCGTCGCCCGACGCTAGGCATTTTCGGATGTCTTCTGCTGGGATTCGCCGCCGCTCTGGGGCGTCAAGACTGTGTGTTGTCCCCGCATTGCGGAGGGGTCGGCCTTCGGAAAGACTGGCGATCCCAAGAATCGCGCTGTCGCCACAAACGACGATCTTAGGATCTTAGCAATCGCAGTATACCCAAGGAGGCACCTTTGGGTCCGACAGCCTCCCCCCGCACACATACTCAGTGCAACCCACGGACCAACAAGATGGTTGGCGCCAGCTGTTTACAAGAGCCTTACAAAGAAATTACATCGTGGTTACTCTTGAGCGCCGGTTAAACCGGCGAGGTTGTAGTGAATGAAAAAGTCACACGAAAGTGGATTAGCGACCCACATCGGCCCCGAGTCATGCAGAGCTGCTCGCGAGGGCGGCGTCGAAGCGTTGACAGGGGAACGTGCGACCGTCAAGCAGCAAAGCAGGATAGGAAGTTGCGGTTCACGGCGCTTCTGCACCACATCTATAACCTGGAAACGCTGCGCATGGCCTACTTCTCTTTGAAGAAAGAAGCCGCGCCGGGCGCGGACGGGGAGACGTGGCGACACTACGGTGAGGAGCTGGAGAGGAATCTCCAGCTGTCCGGATCCGTGGAGGGGGTTGTGAGTAATCATGATCCCTACTCCGACTCGACGAGAATCTACAAGCAGAGATAAAGAACCCTGTTGAGGAGATAAAAGCGTTTGGCTGGATCCCCCGCGGAGACAAGCCAGGGCGCGATGAGGCGTGTCAAGACCCCAATTCGAGATGGACGACCGGCGCTCAAGCATTCCCAACAGGTACAAGGTACGCCGAGCATGATCAATGATGGTGGTGAGCGATGGCACAAATCCTGGCGCTACAGCACGCGGCGGTATGCTTGGTATGGAAGTGTGCCGCTAGGAGACATCCGATAGGGACTAATGCTAGCAGCACGCCAGCGAGCCCCAGTGACATTCGCCTCATGGTTCACTTGTAAATTGTTGAGGCAAGGAGCGTCTATGGTACCGATGGGCAGGATTTTTAGGACTTCGGTTCAACCATCGGTATGAAAATCAGGTGCGGGAAAGCATCTAGCACGGCGTTTCAGGTTTTTTTGTCGGTGCTGGGTTTTCTACTTATTTTCTGGTTCGCCCGAGCCCATTTATTTCACAGGCCATAGCAGCCACGCTATTCCGATCAAAGGCTTTACGGGCTGAGAGCGGATATAGATGCTCGCAGCTCATTCTGGATTGAATTTGTCTCCACTGCGGAGACCTGTTTTTTTGCTTCCGCCGAAAGGAATACGGGGGCGTTGTTGGCAATCTCATGATTGTCGCTCGGTGGGTTCTGATCGTCAGCGTCTTGAGTCATTTCTGTGAACGACGAAAGGGCGTCCAGCAATGACGGCCGATTGCCCGGAGGCGGCGTGGGTGCTAGGCTCTCGGAACTGTGAATTCAAAGCCTCCCAAGGTTGAACCGGTTCGGCAGCCCACCCTGTTCGACCTCGAAAAATCGTCCGAACCCACTGGCACCCGCCCTTTTTCACTGCCCCGCATCTTACTCGGCACTTCATCATTCACGGCGGCTGGTTGGGAAGCCTCCTTCTATCCCCAAGGCATGCGGCCAAAGGATTTTCTCCGTCACTATGCCAGCTGGTTTCAAACGGTTGAAATCGATAGCACGTTTTATGGCACTCCAAGCGCTTCAACCGTCACAGGCTGGAACGGGAAGACGCCTGGAGATTTCATCTTCGCAGTAAAGGTTCCCCAGATCATCACGCACGACAAAGTGCTGGTCGAATGCGAGGCTGAGTTTGATGAGTTCATCGAGAGGATGCAGTTGCTGGGCAACAAGCTCGGCCCGATGCTCCTGCAATTCCCCAAATTCGACAAATGGATGCTCAAGAGTTCCGAGGAATTTCGTGGTCGCTTGCAATCCTTCTTCAAACGAGCGTCAGACCTTCGGGCAGGTCGCTTTGTGGTGGAAGTCCGCAACAAGGAATGGCTCGACCCTCGGCTGACGGATTTGCTCCGCGGGTACAACGTGGCGTTGGCGCTGACTGACACGTCGTTTATGCCTCGACCCTGGGAGATGAAAGGCACGCTCGACTTGGTCACTGCCGACTTCTCTTATGTCAGATGGTTGGGGAATCGCAAGGCTACTGAGGAGCAGACGACGACGTGGGACAAGACCGTGATCGACAGGCAGAACGACCTGACGAGTTGGGTCGTCGTGTTGAAGTGTCTTGTCGATGACAAGCGAATCCGAAAAATCTTTGCGTTCGCAAACAACCACTATGCAGGGCACGCTCCGGCGACAGTGAAACAGTTTTTGGAGCTATGGAACGGAAGAACCCCGCTGCCGCCGTTCCGGCCCCAGCTCGCTGAGAAGTGATTCTACAGGCAAGATTTTCTCGGCAATGATCGGTTTGTCTCGCAGACGAAAGGCAATGCGCTTCTCGACGCTACACGGGTGCTCGGGGCGCACGGGAAAACACCTAGATTCGCATAAGGGGTGTTCACCCCGTTTGAAGAGGCCGTACCGGATTCCGGCGGTCCCTATCGGCACTTTCTAGGGCTTCACACCCTGGCGGCGAGATTCGCCGGAAATGCTGACTGGCGAGCTTCTAGAAACCTTTATTGGCCTTCCGTTGTCGTCCCATACTGTGCGCGCGTTCCCAAAATGGAGCCTGTCAACATCTTCCAGCACGGCGTCGAAATTCGGATAGGGGAATCTGAATACCAGCAGAAAACGCAACTTCGTGTGTGCATCCGGGGCCATCGGCCTCCTGTTTTCGTCCATGAGTGCGTCACATTTTCGCCTTAAATATTCAGGAAGCTGAGTATATAGGTCTTTCTCAACAGCAAATCCGGCGTGCTTGAAATCGCGGTGCCACAACGTATTACACCCATCCTCCTCGCTCATGGTGCGCTCTAGTGCCGTAATTCCGGCCAAGGTTACCTCGCTCCGTTGCCTTGCAATCTCCACTTGCCGACGCTCTCGACGCGCCTCTCTACGTTCCTGAAGGGTAAAGAAAGCCAAGAAAAGATCAGCGACAAGAATCCCTATGAGTGCAAAAGCCTCAATCCACACAGCATGCGCTTCCGTCCACCATGTACCTTCCACAGAGACCGGAATCATGAGCATATAGTCCTCTGGGCTTCCTTACCCCTAACGGCAGAATCATCTACCGGAAAAGCATGAAAGTCTTTCATTTTTGCGTGAAGCGTAACGTGAAAGGCACTTAGCCTTGGCCTTCCGGTAGCCTTCAGGGGCCCTCCCGTACTTACCAGTCGGGCCGTAAAGCCCCATCCTTCAGGGCGGGGATATAAGGCCCGTTAAAGTGGTGTCTTTTGTTGCTCGACGTATTGCCTAATGATGCCCAGCGGTGCCCCGCCACAACTGGCGGCAAAGCATGATGGCGACCACAGGACGTTCTTCCGATAGCGTTTCTCAATATCGGGTCGCTCGATTCGGAGCAGCCGACTGGACCTGAGCATCCGGCTCCACCTGAACGACCGGCCAGTGCGGGGTTAGCTGATTTGTTATAGTCTGCCTATTGTCCGCTCCTAATCAGGGAGGCTACGACATGAAGTACCTTATGCTGTCTCTTCTGTTCGTTTTACCAGCAGCTGCAAACGCCCAGACTGTCAACGGAAGTGTGGACGCCGCCTTCGCGGTTGGCAAGTGGAAGGAATCCCACGAAGGGGTGAGCCTGTTCTGTGTTCACGTCACGACTCAAGAGGATGTGTCAAAAGGCGACAGCAGCGGAGCGTGTTTCTTGACGGAAGCGCAGGCCAGTGCAAAGGATTCTGTCACTGTGTCCACGAATACGTTCGCCGTCACAAATTGGGACGAACATACCCTCACAGCTGTCACCGAATTCTACGCAGACAAGAATGGAGACCAAACCAGCAAATCGAGCCCTGGCGCGGTCAAGTTTGTATTTCGCTTGGTTCTCGACTTCGAGACCCATCAGATGACAAAGTTTGTCGAGCCGAGCAATGGTAACACCCGTGGATATCATCTGGTGGACCAGTGAGGGAGGAGAATTTGGCCAGGACTCTCCATCGATCGTTCGTGGCTTCCTTGGCCTTCTGTTGGCGCACGGGATTGTCGCACAAGGTTTTTGTGGCGTCCGCCCATTTGCAGGCAGTACTGCTTTCCACCCTGGTCGGGCGCCAGGACCTGGTAGAACCCACTCGGTTTAAGTTCCGTCCATCCGCGGTGCGGCAGGCTCCCTTCCCTGACGAGCCAGTGGCGCACCGGCAAATAGGATCTGAGCCTCGCAAACGATGGTTCCAAATGAGAGTTCCCGCAAATCCATAGAAAACGCCCAGGTGCAGCAGAACCAAAGGGTCTCTAACTAAGGCGTTTTTGTGGGTGATCTTCAGTGAATTACCTGAATATCGAGCCTTCTGCTAGCAACCCCTTGATAACAGCACGCAGAGATGCTTCCCCAGGAGCGCTCGAGGCGTTCGCTGCTCAAGGCTTTTGGTACCCGAGCACGAACGCCTCCGAGCCCCCAGCAAGTCTCCTGCCATCTGAGTGCTTGAGAAAACCAATGAACGGAAATGTCAGCGATCAGAAAGGAGCATTTATGTTCCATGGGGCGCAGCAACCTCACCACCATTCCGCCGTCAAGCCGACAAACGGGGGAAGCACTGCGAAAATAGAGAAGATCCAACGAGTTCTTTCTGTCCTGCAGCTCCTTGGCGGGGTCACGATCGCCCTGTTTCTGGCTGGCGTCGTAGTGCCGAGCTTCGTTCGATCCGGCATGGCCGCGACCCACGACTCGGCTGCTGGTTCGCTCCACGCATTGACCATCGGTGGAGTCACGTTCTGGTTCACCCTCCAGAACCTCGGTTTTGCACTGTTGGGCAGCGTATTTGGCCTGCTGGTCGCGCTGGCTATCGAATTTCCCGCTGCGTTTGCCAAGACCGCGAGGAAGTTTCTGGTGTTTCAGCCAGGGCACTTTTCCTCGCCAGGCGCCAAGTCTTGGCAACCCCCGTCGAGCACGGTTTCTCTCTCTTGAAGCGCCCGGTGCCATGCGTGATTTGATCTTGCGCAAACAAATCATGCGGCCCTAAGCCTTATCCAGAGCTGGCAGGGTCAGGCCAGAATTCCTAGAGAGTGAACCCTTCCTTGAGACAAACGGTGCGTCACAACCCGGCCTACGAATCTTATCAGCGCCGCGGAAGCGGCACTTGTTAGGAGAAGCGACCGGCACGCCAAGGGTCCTCGCCATGTGTTGGGGTCGCAGGACCAGACCGCGCTCGCACGTTCTACCAGGAGTTCCAGGCCGGCATTGGCGGACCGCAGGCGTCGAACGGACCAAATTATAACGATCTACCCGGCTGCGGAATCGAATGGAGCGTGAAACTTTCAAAGGGCGTAATCGTTTTTGTTGTCATTCTGCAGGCGGTTCTTTTTTTGACGCATTTCTTCCTGTATGAGACGTGGACATTTTCGTCTGCAAACGCCCGTATCCCTGGACCACTGTGGATCAAGCTGGTCCTCGGAGTTCTGTCCGCAACATTCATTCCGGCTTCGCTGCTCGCTTTTCGCTATACAAATGCTTTTGTGCGTGTCGTCTACAGGATTGCCGCGGTTTGGGCAGGTTTGCTGAGCTTCCTTTTCATTGCCTCGGTTTGCTCCTGGATGGTTCTCGCGGTTGGACTTTTGGCGGGGCTGCACCCGAACTTCCATCGAAGTGTCGAAGCGCTGTTCGCGGTTGCGCTAGCAACCGGACTCTACGGGGTTTTCAACGCAAGTTGGACGCGCGTCACGCGAACTACAGTGCGGCTCGCGAACTTGCCGGACGCGTGGCGTGGGCGAAAAGCAGCGCTAATTAGCGATTTGCATCTGGGACATGTGCGAAACGCCGGTTTTCTGCGGCGTATGGTTGCCAAGATTTTGAACGAAAAGCCGCACGCAATTTTTATTGCCGGCGATTTGTATGACGGCACGGCCATCGACGCCGTTCAAGCGGCGGAGCCATTGAACCAGTTAACTGCGCCACACGGTGTGTATTTCGTCGCTGGAAATCATGAGCAATTTCGGGACGACAGCAAATATCTCCATGCTATTGCGGCGGCTGGCGTACGCGTGCTCAACAACGAAAAGGTTGAAGTAGATGGTTTGCAGATTCTTGGTGTCCAGTACCGGAATGCGTGGCATCGCAGATCCCTTGCGTCGGTGCTCCAAGGCATCCGTTTGGATCGCGGCCGTCCGAGCATTTTATTGACGCATGCTCCCGATCATCCGGAAATTGCGGAGGCTGCCGGGGTTTCTTTGCAACTTTCAGGACATACACACCTTGGCCAGTTCATACCCTGGAGCTGGATAGCGCGACGGATTTACCGCCAGTTCGTGTACGGCCTCAGCCGAATAGGGGAGATGCAGGTTTTCACTTCGAGTGGAGCCGGTACGTGGGGGCCACCGCTGCGACTCGGATCGAATCCGGAGATTGTGGTGCTACAGTTCGAGTAGAGTCGGCTGCTTCCCTCCTCCCGCGTTAAGGTATGACTCGCCTAGCCCGGTGCCGCCTGCATAGCCGATGGCTTTCCGCGCCAACAACCTGGCACCTTCCCACGTAGCCGGCAGTAGCGGTCTGGCACGGGACCCGCCGAAAATCTTTAGCCCGCCCTTATCTCATTGCAAATCAAGGAGTTCCGTTTAAGCCAGAACACTTCGAGAGCCTGGTCCTCGCCTTGCTTTCCCATCATCGTCGCAACGCAGCGCATCTGAAAGGAGGGGCTATGTCACTCGTTCTCGCTTTCGTCCCCAAGGGAAAAAGTGGTCGGGCGTGCTGCGCGGCCGCAATGGATTCGCTATGACCTTTGGCTGGCACCGAGGCTGATCGGGAGGTCGCGTCGTGAATACCGCGCACACACTGCGAATGTGAAGCCGGCCCCGCGACGGGTATTTGCTGGACGAGGAAAAGGATCTGACCCGACTGGCCGCCGCCGACCCTGTGGCGCCGGAGGGGCTGGAGGCGAACACGGCTGGGGCATCCACCTCATGAAGTCGGCAATGGATTGAAGTCTCCTTTAAACGCGGAGGCACCGAGGTTCACATGCGGAAAGGGCCGGCGCGCAATCCGGGAGCCGAGTTACAAGACAGCACCGCATCGGCCCACGACACGCAAGCGAGCCGCCCTGGTCGCGGAGTTGCCGTTGTCGCGATGAAGGCAAAGGCAGGCGGCGAGCAGCAGCGGCAAGCCGCTTGAAGACGGTATGCCATTTGAAACCGATAAGGAGAGCAGCACCATGCGATCCAGCCTGGCGGAAGACGGCAGCAAACCTGAAACCAAGCTCGCTACCTTCAAAGATCCGCCAAAGCAAGAAGCGCTTGTCGCTGCCGCCAAGAGTGGTGAGGAACTGGCATTTGAAGCGCTTGTCAAGCGACACCAGCCAAGGATTTTCGCGCTCGCGCTGCGCTACACACGCGTCCCGGAGGACGCAGAAGACGTTGTCCAGCAAACTTTCCAAAAAGCCTTCGTCTACTTGCACAAATTCGAAGGGAAATCTCCTTCTCCACCTGGTTGACGCGCATCGCCATCAACGAGGCACTTATGTTGCTTCGGAGAGGTCGCGCGCTGCGCGAGGTACACATCGACGATTCGAGCAGCGAAGGAACAGCCCCTGGCCTGGAGGTGCCCGACACAAATCCAGACTCCGAAGCCAGATACTTACAGCGGGAAGGGGCGCAAATTTTGGCGGCCGCGATGACGCAGTTGAGGTCAGGAATTCGGAGAGCCCTCGAGTTGCGGGAACTCCGTGAGTTAACCACCCAAGAGACCGCTCGCCGCATGGGACTCTCGGTTAGCGCCGTTAAAGCGCGGGTCTTTCACGGGAGAAGGAAGCTCGGCCAGGCAGTCAGGCGCTATATGAGGCCACGTCGCGTATCCGGACGCAACATTTTAGCCATCGCCGGTAACGCAAAATCTCCTGACCTGCAATGCATGAGTCAGCTCTGCCGCCGAAGGAGGAACTTATGGGAATGTTTTTGATGATTGCCGCAGTGAGCATTCTGGGTTTTCTCTGCTTCACCAGCCCGGACGGTGTCATCGGTACAAAGCGTCGTCCATGAGCCGGGTTGTTAGGAGTTTGGAGTCTGAAAGTTTGAGGTCAGATCCGAGAACGACTTTGCCAAGGGCGACAACGGAAACTGGCAGCCTAACTATTCGAATTTCCTTGGAAACCTGACGGCGGCTGGAATTGCGACCTCCTACCGTCCAGCAAAAAATCGTAACGTGGGGTTTGTGTTTCAAACCGCCGGGATCAGGGTCGTTGAAACTGCTTTTGCCAACGTATTTCAGGAATTCGTCAGCCGGAAGCTAACACCTAGCTAGTTAGGGTTTCAGGCCGCCGTGATTAATAGCGGCGGCTTAGTGGCTCCGCAGCATGGACATGGAGAGAGCTAACCAGAAGAGGATCCACCAGAACCACCGCCATGTAGGCATTCTGCTGTGGTCTGCCAGGTGAAATCCGCCGAACATGCGTCTCCAGCGCACGCTTCGCAGGGTTTGTTGGTACAACGGGAGCTCGCTTTGTTGCAACGCACGGGCCATTACCGGTAGATCGGTCAGCAAATGCTTGCTGCGCGAGTCAAACCATTCGTTCTGTTCGAGTTTGCTGGTCAGATAATTGCCGTGTTTCAGCCAAACCTGCTGAAAACCAGCCTGATCACCTAACAAGGCACAGGCTTCGGCCTGCCTGTGCACGAGATATTTGGCGCAATGGTCGTGTGGGAGCCCGGCCAAGGCATCGCGACAAGAGGAGACCAGCTCGCGCAAATGGGAGCGACGACGGGGCGAAAAGCACATGACATAATTTGCGACAGCCCACATGGGAACTCCGGTTCGCGAGCGCCAATCGGCCAGATGTTGGCGGGCGAATTTGTTTTTCTTCAGCGCAACAAGGGCCCGTGCGGTTTCCGACCAGGATAGAACATCGGCCTCAACCAGCGGCTTGTGCCTCCTCCAGTACCTGACGACAGCGCGGTGGTAACCGAAATCGCAGAGGTGACGCAAGAGGATCGTGCGATACGTTCCGTTTGCCCACACCGAGGAATCGACGAAATTGAGCATTGCGAGGATCTCGCTAGCCCCGCGGTCTGGGAACCATGTGCGCCAGCGTGGCTGGAGCCTTTGTTTGAAGGTTCCATAATGCACGAGGGCGTAGGAAGACAACTGAGATAATGCCCGCGGCGTGGGACGCGAACCCTGTCGCAAGAGCTCACGCGCCTGCTCATAACCCTGGTGTTGCCACTTGGCGACCTTTGCGGCTCCCCAGGCGTAATCCACAGCCCACGAAGGATCTTCGCCGTCAGCAAAGAAAATCGTCAGTAAGGTGTGGATGGCTTCAGCTTTGCGTTGTTGATCCTGCGCCAGCACTTCGACGAAGCGAGCAAGCACGAACAGATTTTCCGGGTAGCGGGCCCGGGCCAGTTCGAGCACCTTGGCCGCCTCCGGCATCCGTTTGGCGGACCGAAGTGAGTCATAGCGTTGCAGGTGGACAGCCAGGTCTTCTGGAAAATCCTGGAGCAAGGCATTCCATTCAGAATCGAGTTCGGCGGGGGAAAGGCCGGCTTTCTCCAGCAGAACTAGACGTTGGCGACGGAACCGCATGTGCGTCTGAAGCTCAGTGGGTGTGCTGATGAAAATCGTGCGAGCATCGTCCCAAGCCTGGTCCGCGACCAGCGCGTCGTGCAAAACCATCCAGCCCCAGAGATAGGAAGGGACAGCGCGTAACAAGGAGGCCAGTTCATTGCGCGCTTCCTCTTTTTTGCCCTGTTGGTGGTGAATCCAAGCCAGACGACCGTTCGCCGGAGTAGGATCGCTGAGGCGTTCGCGAACGCAAAGCATCACTTGCTCAGCTTCGGCATAACGGCGCTGCTCGACGAGAAAAATAGCAAGCCGATCGGCTGGTGCGAACAAGCCCTGATCGAGCGCGAGGCTATGCCGCAGGCACTTCTCAATCTCGCCGTGTGTAGCGAAGCGTCTTAAGTCGTTAAGGGTTGTGCCTAGAAGAAACCACAAGTAAGCCCCGCGAGGATACACACGAACGCCCTCGCGGGCAGCTTCGATGGCGTCCTCGGGCTGCCCGCAATCCAGCAGGAGCCTGATGGCTCGCTCCCGCCAATGAACATGCCTAGGGAACCGCGACAGTCCATCGCGGACGGCAGAATTGGCTTCCTTAAAACGCCGGGCATGAATGAGCATCTGCGCGCGCACGTCCCAGAGATCGGTATTTTGGGGATCGCGCTGGCTGGCGGATTCGAGTACCTGCAAGGCTTTGTCAAGCTGGCCACCCTGTTCATGAACACGGGCCAATTGGATGTGTGCAGGAGAGTCATCCGGATGACGGCGAACGAGGTCGGCTAGGACTTGCTCGGCTTCCCCGAACTTGCCCAGCTTGTGTAGCGCATTCGCTAAGGAAGAGCGGAGACCGATGTGATAGGGATGGCGTTCTACGGCGGGCTGCAGAATTTCGAGGGCGCGCTCGGCGTCAGTGCGACCATGACCGTGCTCCAACAAAAGATCGACCCTGGCTTCCAACACTTCTGGGTCATCGGCGCGGAGAGTTGCCCACCGGGAAACGCTTTGCTCAGCCAGAGTGAAGCCAAACATTTCGGCAGCGCGCATGGCGTTGTAGCGAGCCGCGAACAAGCGGCCCGAGTACCTTGGCAGGAGCGCGGAGATTTCCTCCCAGGCACGCTTTCGCTCCGCAGCCTCAAACCTCGCTAAACAATTCAGCGCGTGCTCGTGGGCATAGAGGCTTTCCGGTTCCCGACGGATGGATTGCGACCAGCCCTCGAGGGCTTCAGACCATTTACCGCAAGCTTCAGACCAAAGGGCTTGCGCTCGCAGAGTGGCTGCGGCTTCCGGTGAGATTCGCCGGCATTGTTGAAGGAACTTATGGATGCGAGCAGCTAGTCTGCCACGCCGCCGATCATCCGCAGATCGGTATTCGAGGCAGCATAAGAATACCAACTCACGCCAGGTCCAGCCATCTTGGGGATTGCGCCTGGAGCGGCGAAGCAGGAGCGAGTATTTTCTGAACCGCGAAAAGGCCACGCGATCCAGTTGCTGCGAATAGAGTTGCTCGAATCCGTCATGGCCGCGATGATCGGCAAGCCAGCGGGAGGCCAAATCCACGGCAGCAACAGCGCCGTCGCGTTTAGCAATGAGTTGAAGTAAGTCGCCGTAAGCCTCGGTGGAAAGTGGCGATTCACTTACGCAATCATAGGCGTGCTGAATGGATTTTTCGAGATCGCCACGCATGCGATAGAAAGCCACAGCCGCCTTGTGAAACAAGGCGGAGTTTCCCGCGGCAGCCAAGCGGCCCAACAAGGCCTCCGCGCGCTCCCATTGGCCCATGCGCGCGGTAAATGGGACCACGAAGGCCAGCAATGCGGCAGAGTCCGGGTAGCGATTCAGCGACTCTTCTGTCGCCCGCAACGCTTCTTGCGGGCGCCCCCACTGTTCGAGCGCGCCAATCCACGTGGTCCATGTGGAGACGGCCCGCGAAGAAGAGCCAAAACGGCGAACACGCTCCTCGAGCCACCTCAAACCGTCTTCTATGCGGCCGCAATTGCCGAGCGCATCGCAGTAAGCGCGAGCATAATGCTCCCAACTATCAGCAAGACAAGCCGCAATGCGATAAGCAAGCAGTGCTCCGCTGGTGTCCATCTCGCTCGAGAAAACTTCGCCAAGGACATGCCAAGCGAACGCGCAGGTTTGTTCACGTACGAGTACGCCGTGTAGTAATGAGAGCGCGATGTCCCGTGTCTCCGCGGACTGGCGCAGGAGGTCGGCGTATTCGGCTACGTAATGGCCGGGCGGATACAACCAGTTCTGCTGAGACTCGATTCCAGGGACTACACCTCGGTGGACGACGGTTGCTAAGGTCTC
The DNA here is from genome assembly GCA_003223215.1 of Acidobacteriota bacterium. GTDB lineage: Bacteria > Acidobacteriota > Terriglobia > Acidiferrales > UBA7541 > Acidiferrum. Next base: position 17,237 of record QHYH01000144.1, on the reverse strand, counting down.
GCGAGTAAGGGCGGTGTTGCCGAGCGACCGGCAGGCGGAAAGAATCCTCGAGCGAACAAAAGCGGAGTTTGGGAATGCCCTTAGCAGGTCCTGAAGGTCACGCAAAGCAGCGCCTAATTGCCCGTCGTGCGTCGCCTGCATGGCAACGAGCAACCGGGTAACTGGATGCGAAGGGTAGCGCTTGGCGAAATCCTGAACGAGTTCGCGGGTGGCAGCGGGTCCGTGCAGGGTAACAAGTTGATGGTGGCGCTCGGTAGCCGCGATGGCTTCCGAATCAGCCTCCGGGAGCAGGCGCTCGAGCAGCGGCAATTGCGCGGGTGCAACTACGGCCATAGCCTTGGGGCCGAGAGGCGCTTCGCCGTGCCCGATGTATTCTGAAAGGTATTCGGAAGTACGAAAGGATTGCGGATCGTGGACGATGAGAGTTCCAGCAGCTTCGTCAATGCCCACAACGGCCACCGCATGTGCGCTGGCGTCACCCTCCAGGGTCATGATGAAAGCAATGCCGTTCTTAACTAGTCGCGCGGCAGTGTCCGGAGTGGCGGGAAAGTAGCGAACGCAAAACCCGCGATTCTCAAGCCATTCGGCGGCTGCCCATTCTGGCGTTCCTCCGAAAGTAATCTCCGAGGCCATTACATCGGGATCTATGTGGGTTCCCATAGCTTCGAGTGCGGAGGCAACGCTCGTGGGCAGGCATGCGTCATGCTTTTGAATGCCACAGCGGAACGGCAGACGGACGCGGAGTCCGTTAGGATTTGCACGAAGATTCTTCATGACCGCGCGATGGAACGGAGAGCGAGCTTCGTATGACCAGCGCTCCGTGGCGTCGTGGTCGTCATCCTGTTGGGCAATGTCGAGCCAAACTCGAGCCACCAGAGCGCGGGTTTCGCGGTCCGCCAGGGGCGCCAGAGACGCGAGATTGCCGGCCAATGCGCGTGCACGACTCATGGTGCGCCGCCGGTCGTCGCCTTCGAACGTTTCGGCGAGCGCGCAAAGATGCCAGCAGGCTCCACTCGCGACCTCGAAGGACTGGCAGCTCTCAGCGGCTGCGGACAATCGATCGGCGGCTTCCCTCACACGCCGCAAATTCAAGAGGCTCTGACCGAGGCTATGCGCGACATATGGCGCTCCCGGGTTGATCTCCCAGGCGAGTTCGGCGGAGCGTAGGGCGTCATCCCAGCGATCTTCCAAACCAAATACGTCCGCTTGGCAAGAGAAAACCCAGCTGTCGTTGGGCCTGTAGAATGAGGCTCGCTCGATGCAGCGGTGGGCCGCGGCAAAGTCGCGAACGGAAGCCCAAAGTAGGGCGCGCGTAGCCAGCCAATCTGCCTGGGTGCGGCTGTCAGCGCCGGGCAGCTCCGGACTTGATTCCGATTCTCGCAATTGCTCGAAGAGCTTCCATCCGCGGCGGTGGAGGTGTGACGCGAAATAACGAACACGCGGCTCAGAGGGGTATCGGTTGAAAGCGGAGCGCAGGAGCCAACGCGAGAGACGCCGGCCACCGAGGCGTGCGGCAAGTCTGCCGCCTAAAATCAACTCGTCACAGGAAAGATCATCAAAGCGACGGGCAGGGTTCCAATAATCTGCACTCTGATGGAAAGCCTCGAGAAACCGATTTGTGTCGTATAGGCGCTGTAAAGCTGCGAATGAGGTCATGGATATAGGGTGCAGCGATTCCGAGCAACTGCACTGCATCAGAGCGTCAAGAAGAAATTGTCACCGCGCCATGGGTCTGGAGCTGCGCAGATTCATCTAAGCAATGCGCAGTCCTGGCCAGGCTACCCGCATGATATTACGATACACAAACTGGAAGCTTCGTTGAAGAGGGACCCAGAGTCCTGGTGAACTTTCGATACACTGACCATAACCGAGTCTCTACCGAACTTAGTGCACCATTCCAGGCCTTTCGATAATCTCGCAGGTAAATGCTGCGGCTCGGAGGTTTTATCCGAAATATTTGCCAGGTGTGCACGCTGCGGTTGTCGGCTCCGCCCGATTTACTTACGTCTCGCGCTTCGGAGGCCAGCTTTTTCTTTCGCTGTTGTTGAGACTCCCTGGGTCTTGTTCGGCAACGCCAGAGTGGGGAATAACACCGAGAGGCGACGGCAATCATCTTGGGTTCTTCCTCGCGACGTTCGACGTCGCTATAAACGTTGTCAGGGTCTCGCCATTGCTTCTCAAAGGCGCGTGCTCCCTTCCAGAACCGGCCCTCGTCGGCGCAGCGCTCGCGGTCGCCCGGTCGCTCGGCGAAATCGGCATCATGCCGGCGCGAACTCTTCGATTTCGGCCTGGGGGGAAGGCAATGACTCCTTATCGGCAAATCCGAAACTTCTCTGGGCCGTGTCAGATGTCGGGTTGTTTCCACGCCGCGGGTCAGTTTACAGGATGGCTGACGGAGGACGGCTGACGGAGTGCCTCCCTCACTAAAACAGCCGAAAGCACAGCAACCGCCGAAAAGCATGCAACAAAGTGGGTAGGAGGCCGGGTTATGCTATAACACGCTGGACCATCCAATAGATTCGCTTTTCGGAGATGTTATCTTGCCAAAGCCGCGCCTGGCACGTTCACTAGAATTTCCTTTGCTTGCGTTTTGCTGGGTTGTCGCCGCAGGCAATCTTCGCGCGCGACAAAACGAGGCGCTGCCGGTCATGCCTCTTCCCGCGCATGTTGTGCGCGGCGAGGGGGAATTCGTTATTGACGGGCATTTTGGCATCGCTCTGAAAGGGTACAAGGAACCTCGGCTGGAAGGAGCGCGGCAGAGATTCCTGGACAGGCTTTCCGAGGAAACCGGCATCCCGCTTTGGCGCGAGGCAAGCCTCAACGAACCACATTTCATCGTTCAGACTGCGGGACCGAGCGCGCCCATCCAGGAACTGGGCGAAGATGAATCCTATCACCTCGAAATCACAAATACCGATGTTCAGTTGAAAGCGCAGAACCCACTTGGGGCGCTTCGCGGCCTCCAGACGTTCCTTCAATTGGTGAGAATTACTCCGAAAGCCTTCACTGTTCCCGCCGTGACGATTGACGATCAGCCGCGCTTCCCCTGGCGCGGATTGCTGATCGACTCCGGACATCGTTTCGTGCCCATCCCGACCATCAAGCGCAATCTGGACGGCATGGAAGCGGTCAAACTGAATGTCTTCCATTGGCGTTTCGCGGACGATGAAGGCTTCCACGTGGAAAGCAAAAAATTCCCTTTATTGCAGGAAAAGGGCTCCGGCGGGTTTTATTACTCGCAACATGAAGTGCTGGAGATTATCGACTACGCGCGGGACCGCGGCATCAGAGTCGTCCCGGAATTCGACATGCCCTGCCATACAGGGTCATGGTTTCTGGGCTACCCGGATTTGGCCAGCGGCCAAGATCCCTCCCACAGTTCGGCGATCGACCCCACACGCGAAAGCACGTACAAGTTTCTGACCGGATTCATTGGCGAGATGACTGCTCTTTTCCCCGATTCCTATTTTCACGCGGGAGGAGATGAGTGCGATCCCAAGGAATGGGAAGGCAACCCACGCATTAACGAGTTCATGCGGGCGCACGGAATTAAGGACGGAGTGGCCTTGCAAGCGCTGTTCACAGCCAGAGTCCAGAAGACCATCGCGGGCCGGAAGAAGATCATGGTTGGATGGGACGAAGTGCTTCAGCCTGATACGCCGAAAGACGTAGTCATCCAATCGTGGCGCGGATCAAAGTCACTGGCAGAGGCCGCGCGCAAAGGCAACCGCGCCGTGCTCTCGTCCGGCTATTACATTGATTTGAACCAGTCAGCGGCGGAGCATTATCAGGTCGACCCGTTAGGGGACGTTGCTGCAACGCTCACGGCGGATGAGAAGGCACGCGTGCTGGGCGGCGAGGCCACCATGTGGACGGACATCGTGTCGCACGAAAACATGGACAACCGCATATGGCCGCGCACCGCCGCCATCGCGGAGCGGTGGTGGTCTCCTCAAGAGGTACAGGATGTGGACTCGATGTACCAGCGGCTCGCGATCGTATCGCAGAAACTCGGTTGCTACGGCTTGCGCCACAGACGCATCACGGAGGAAATGCTGGAGCGCATGAGCGGCGAGCCGGATCCAGAGCCCTTAAGAGTGCTTGCGGCCGTCGTACAACCTCCCCGGTTGTATCAGCGCCAGGAACTGCGGACCTTTAGCGACTTCACACCGCTCAACCGCCTCGACGATGCCGTGCCACCTGAAAGCGATACAGCCCGCGAATTTACCGACATCGCCAAGCGAATCGCTTCGGGAAAGGCAACCCGCGAGGAGTGGCAGCAGGCCCGAGAATGGCTTCAGTTGTGGCGGGATAACGATGCCAAGCTGCAACCCTTGCTGAAACGATCGTTCTTGACGCAAGATTTGGCGCCGGTGTCGCGTAACTTGGCCCAGGTGGCAGAGATTGGCCTGCAGGCTCTTGACGATTTGCAGGGAGACCGTCTCGTCAACGCCGATACGCGGCAACGAAATATCGAATTTCTGAAACTCGCCGCAAAACCGCAGGCCGTGCTGCTGCTTATGGTCGCGCCTTCGGTGGAGTTGCTCGTGCAAGCAACCGGGGCCCAGTAGCACAGCAGCCACAGGATCGCACCTGGCGGCCAAACTTCTTGTGGACAGACTCAACTTCCGCGCCGGCCGGCTCGCCGACGAGGATATAGTGCGGCTGAATCGTGCGGTTTTGGTGTTCTTGGACATTGCCGTTCCGGCCAGCGGCGAGCAACTGAGGGTCCTGCGCGGATGACGCGACGCAAGGTGGCCTCAAGCGGCTCTTGAACTCGACGGATTTGCTGCCGCAGCGCATCGTTGATTAAAGTCTGATAGTTTCCGCGAGCCAAATCCGCCTGTTGGCGAAACCAATCGGGCACATCGTCGTCCAGTCGGATTGTGGTTCTGGTCTTGCCCTTTGGAACCGATATTACAGGTCCGCGTTTGCCTCGGCTGAAATCGTATTCGCGCTTCATGGCTCTCTTCATATTTCCGCCTCTCCTGCCGAGCCGAAATGAGCCGCACCCTCTCCCCGCGCCAGGTGTAGATGACCACCAGAACTCTGCCGAGAGCATCCATTCCGAGCGTGATCCACCGTTCTTCTTCAAAGTAAGGATCGGGAATGGTCAGCGCCGAATCATCCTCGAGCCCGCTGGCGGCATCTGCGAAGTGGATCCCGTGCTTCGTGACGTTCGCCTTGGCCTTGACTGGATCCTATTCGCAGTCCACGATTCGCTGGTATGCACAAATGTACACTGCGAGGCAATGACCTATCTCCGGGGCAGATCCTGCCAGATTTCGAGATTCCACCTCCACGCAGATGAGGTCCGAGGTCCAAACTGGAAGCGAAAGAGCTAGCGTGGCAGTCTTAGAAGGTCAACTTCAACCGCCCGGAAACACTCCTCGGCGGCGCAACTGCGGTACCGGAAAAGAGGCTCGCAAAATTGATCACGTTCACGCGATCGGTCAAATTCGCGGCCTGAATTTGCAGGGCCGCACTCCGTTGCTCCTTGCGGTAGACTTCGAACCCTGCTCCAGCGTCCAACGCAAAGTTCGGTTTCACTCGTCCTCGCGCCAAATTCACTTCGTTCAATATCTCGGGGCCAAACTGAGCCAGCAGCAAACTTGGGCCAGCACCACGGGTGTCCGCCGGTAATCCGCTGCCGTATTCTCCGCCCAGGGCAAGCCACAAGTGCCGAGTCGCCTGTAACCGCAGACGCGCACGTGCCGTATTGCGTTGATCCTGACTGACCGGAAACCGGCTGGTGTCAGTCAGCGCGTTCGAAGCGTCGCTTCCGAGGAAGAGCCCACCGGTAATGGGCCCCTGGCCGATCCCCACCTGATTGGCATAGCTCAAGTAACCTGAGAAGCGCCCCCAGTGTGGAACTTCAATTCGCACCTCCTCGCCTGTGATCCGCCCTTTTGCAAAAGCGATCGGAAAACTCACACCCGTATCCAGCAAAACATCATCGTCGGAATAGTTGCGAAAATCGCGACGGAACACGTTTGCATCGAGCCGAAGTTTCCCGAAAAATGACTTCGTGACGCCGGCCTCATAGTAGTAACCGCGTGCGGGCTCGACCGGGAGCCGCACAACAATAGGATTCAACGAATCGAGCTGCGACGAGCTAGCCAAGAGAAGATTCTCGAGCGCGGGGGTCTGGAACACGCGGTCGTAGGATGCATGAAGCAATAGATTCGCCGATGGAAAATATCGAGAGACGCCAATTCTGGGACTCCACGCCGACTCCTGCACGACAAAACCGTAATGGTCGATGCGGAGCCCAGCACTGAGATTCCAATAGCCGAGGCGAATTTGATCTTGCGCGTAGGCAGATGGCTCGACATCCCAACGGTGGTCCAAAAACTGAAACTGTTGCTGCGTCCCGGGATCGAATTGCGTCGGATCAGTGATGGTGTACTGCAAACTTTCATGGACCGGGTTGAATATTGCGTCCGCGCCCACTTTCCAGTCGTGGTGCCCGTGGTGTCCAGCAAGGTCCGCCCGGACATAGCCTTCGCGATACCCGCGGTCCTGCAAAACAATGACGGGAGTCGCAAACGGATTCGAAGAGAGCGTCGCAGCGGCGTCTCGAACACTCCCGGAAACACTCAGCAACAACTCACTCGAAATAATGTGCTGGAAGTAGACCTGGCCGGTCGTCTCGGTGTTTGTGATGTCTTGTTGTTGCCCGGCTTCTTGCTGAACAAGTTCATTGGGAACCAGGAAGCGAACGATATTGTGCGAAACGGTCAGGCGTAAACGGTCACGATCGGAGAAATCACGCTCGTAAGAGGCTGAGAAGCCATCGGCACTCGCGCGATTCGTGTAGTTCGCCAGGACTGGCGGGTCCAGGTAGCGATCTGTATGGAACGCGTCACCGCTGATCGAAAAGCGGTCCTTTCCATGTGAATAGGAAACTCCAGCAGAACCGTTCGCGGTTCCAAAACTTCCCCCGCTTGCATCGAACTGCCCATGCAATCCGGAGGGTACATTCTTTTCCGTCGTGACCTCTACGATCCCGCCCAGCTTCCGACCATACTCGGCGGGATAGTTCGCTGTCAGTACACGCATGGAATCTACAGCGTCCGCATCGAGCGATGGCGCAAAAGCAGGCGAGCGATTCGCCGTGATTGGCAGTCCGTCAATTACATATTGCACGTCGTATTCTGAGCCGCGCGGGTGTAAAACACCATTCGCTTCATACAACCATCCCGGAAGATCGTTGACTAGATCGGAAAGGCCTCGACCCGGTTGCGTCGCGACGGCTTCACCCAGCGTTTGACGCCCAAGAGGATAGACTGTTCCGGTCCGAGAAGGGTCAAGCAGGGTGGCCGAATCGCTCACTTGTACTTGGGTCGCCACTGGTGCAAGCCCCAAACTCACCGAGACGCGAACCGGGACCTCCGAGCGAACTTCGACCAAGCCGGACCATGGCGCAAACCCCTCCGTACTTACGCTGAGACGATAGACACCAAAAGCAAGGTCCTGTACCACGTAACGGCCATCCAAACCCACATGAAATGTCCGGCGAAATTGATTGGCGTCGCTCACCAGTTCCGCTTCAGTCGGCACCACAGCCCCCTGCGGGTCACGCACCTCGATACGCAGTTCGCCCCGGGCACGCTGCGCGTTCGTAGTCCTTCCAGCAAGAAGGACAAGGGCAAGCACTCCGACCACAAGAACCGTCCTGTCGGTGATCATCATGACATCGTAAGCCCGCGCCAAAAACTCGTCCGCAGAGTTCGGTGCCGCTTTCGAATTAACAGGGTACCATTCGCCATGATTCCGCTAAATCAAATTCACGCCGTAGTTGTGCTCTGAACGTTGGCCATCTCGCATGATCTTCAGTGGCGGATTGTTACGCCGCCCGGTACAGTTCGATGATCACCGTGGTCTCATATTTTCTCCAAAAAAGAATCAGAATTTGAGGTCTTGCAGAGGTTCCGCGAAGGAGACCTGATGCCTCCCCGTTGTTTCCTGTCCGGTCGCAGAAGAACGAAATGAATCAAATCAAAACTGAATTCGGCGCGATCTTGTCCGGTGGTAGGGCACTTCGTTCTAACTGAGGATGGAATTATCCATTAGAACCTGACGGCTGCGGCTACTGTCTGTGATCCCGCACTCGGCAGATATTATAGTAGTCCCGGTCCTGTACCAATGTCCGGGTACTCCCACGCATCTTGGACCGATTGTTTAGTTTTCTACGTCTCAGGTTGCGCAACTATAAAGTTTCCGGTGTTTTCGGGCCGGAGGTCGTTAGGAGTCTGATGAATGAGATTGACAGAAGCACGCGAAGAATCCTGGTCGATCACATGAACCAATTCCTCGCAGAACATGCCAGGGCGCAATTTTCTGAGAAACCAAAAATCACCATAATGTTCCGCCAAGACCGGATGTGGGCGCAGGCATGAAAGGATTCCGCAGTAATAAAATTTGAGGAGAACACCAGCCATGAAGACGTCGATCATCATTTGCATATTTGTTTTGCTTTGCAGTGTCACCGGCAGTACAGCAAGCTCGACACCGCTCATCAAAGCGGGAGAGCTACTAAAAGTTTGCAAGTACTCCGTCGCCTACGCCAACACTCCGGACCGTGACCAAGGCAAATTCATGGGCGAATATGGGTATGAAATTGCACTCTGTTCCGGATTCATAAGCGGGTGGATAGAGGCCATGAACGGTGGTGTGGTTAAGGGCGGCGAAGACCATTTCTACATCCTAAAATTTGACAGCGAAGCAACCGTTGGCCAGGTCATTCGTGTTTTCGTAAATTACATGTCAAAACACCCGGAAGGGGAACATCGGTCAGGCGATTGGGGCCTGCATATGGCGGTAGAGGAGGCTAATTTGGTGACCTTGACGCCAATTAAGGCTTCCACTAAAAACGCTTCGGCGCATTAAAAAGTTTCCCGCATCTGCCCAGGAGTTATGAACCTGGGATTAGGCCCTGCGGTGCGGGATCAAATTGTCTGTACCGCCTTAGGGGCGGGGAGCGGGATAACAAATACTCCGCCCAATGCTTAAAAAGGAAAGAATGATGAAACCTACGAGTTTCAGTAGCACACCGAACGCTCGTTACGCAAATGGTAGGCCGAAGGGCTGGCGTGAGACGGGGCACAGCCCTTACCTTTCTGCATCAGGACGGCACCAACGTGCTCCCGCGACCAATCCAGGGCTGCAAGCGACTCACACGGATTCCGCCTTTCGATTGCAGTCGTCTTATGATCCCTCCATCTCTCGACAGCATTCCACCTTCGGTCACGTTCGGAGACCGGCGCAAACCCACAGCCTGTCAAAATCACGCTTTCCCACGGGCAGTGAGGACCTCATCAATCTCATAGTCTTCGCTGGGAAATGCCTCGCCGGTGATGCAGGTGAAACACCCGTAGCCCGCTGAAACGGACCCGACAACCCAGACCGGTGCCCCACAGTGGCAACGCGCTCCCATCAGGGCGTCCGAAACACAACTGCGCAAACGCGTTAGCAACTCTGTTGGATTCTCGTCCGGGTTAGCTTTCACGTGCAGCTTGACGTACTCCGAAACTCCGATCGGTACGAAACCCATGTCTCTTCTCACTTCAAGTGTGCGCCGCTACCTGAACGGGAGATTGTGCTCCTCCAGCCAGTCGCGTGCTATTTCTGCAGCGCTTGCTTACGGAACTTAGAGCAACTCTGTTTTCTGCCCAGCCTTCGAATCGTGCTCCGAAACACCCAAAAGGGGCCTGCTCCAGGAATGGCATCCAGCAGTTCTTGCCGCTTCCATTCGCTATCCTGCGCTCGTGCCAATTCACCCATAAGGAACCATTGATAAATGTCGGTCGACACAGCAAGGACCTTTGGCAGCATACTGAGCGCTTTCGTAGTTGTGCAAGATCACCTACAGTAAGAAACCAATTGTAAGATACGCAGGCCGCGTATAGTCGGGAGGTCGCGATCATTGGTGAGAAAAGTGGCACAGCCAGCCGCCAAAGCGGCCACAAGCTGAAGGGAGTCCGGCGTCTTGACTCCCGTCGCAGCTCTTAGCTGCGCAGCGGCGCGCAGATGATCCCGCGAAATCTCTGCAACCCGAACCCCGCGACTCCGAGTGAGAAGAGCTTCATAACGCCCGGCCAGCAGATGGTCTCCCGAACGGTAGGGAACGACCAAAACTTCCAACAAAGTAAGCGCCGACGTAACCAATTCCCTGCGTCCATTGTCGACCTCTCTGAAAAGCCGCTCAAGCAGCGGAACGAACTGGGGATGTTCTTCGATGAAGTAGATGAAGATGACGGTGTCCACACCCACAGGGCCGCGCCCGAGATCGGCCATCAATCCCATGAACTTCGCTCTCGCGCAACATGTGTGGACGGGTCAACTTCCCTCCAGTGCTCTTTACCCAGCCCCTTGAGATCAAGGATGGACAATGGCTTCGGCGTTTCAAGAGCCTCGCTGAGTAGATGCGTTATCTCCTGAGCGATCGATCGGTGTTGGCGCTTCGCCCGAGCCTGAAGCTTCTTGTAGAGAGCGTCGGGAAGATTCTTGATGTTGAGGATCGCCACAGTCATACTCCTAAACTCCTCCATTGTGGAGGAACTCGCCTGTAGCGTCAAGACGATTGTTCGCCAGTGACGGAGGCGCCTAGTGACTGTTGTGCGCGGTTCTAAGACGCGGCCGCTGAGCCTGTCCCTGCCAAAAACTCCATCGGCCGCCCATCAGCGAAGGAAAGCCGTCTCCATGCTGTCAGGTGTCTCTGGCGAATTGTTACGGGAGGCGATTGTACCGGCAATCGCGCCGTATCCGGTGGGACTGAACGATGAGATCGGCGAAACGCGCTGCGATTGAGAAACACCGAATGATTTTTTTGGAAGCATTGCCGAGGTCGACCATTACCGCAGGCAGCGCGTGTCTTGGGAAAATCACGCAGCCATAGGTGTCTGATATAACGATCGACAATGAGGTTGCCATCGAAATGAGCGGAGATTGACGACCGGTCGGGTCACAGTCCTATCCGGCGTTCGCCCTTGCCGTGCGGTATGCGTGCGATGGTTGTTGAAGTAGGTACTGAAATCGAGCAGTTTGTTTTCGAGATCTGCCTTCGTCCAGAACAATAGGCGATCCAAATACTCCCGTCGAAGCGTACCGATCAGCCTTTCGACGAACGGATGGGACAGGGGAACGTAGGGGATGGTCTTGATTTCTGTCACTTCCAGTATCCGCAGGTTGGCTTGCCATTGGTGGAACTGATAAAGCGGATCGTTGTCGGAACTGAGGTACTTCGGCAAGCAGAGGTGCCCTCGAATGGCGCGGTTGAACATCCGACAGAGTGCGACACCATCGCCCGTGCCCGCATGCACGCCGAACCCAATGATCCGGCGCGTGTACTGATCCATGACCACGAGGACCCAATGGGTCCGCAACGTTGCCGACTTGCACGTGAACAGATCCATGCTCCAGAGACTGTCTTTCATGTGGCCCAGGAACGTCAGCCAGGAAGGACCATCGGGGTGCTGTCCCGGCCGGTAGTGACGGGCGAGAATCCTGCGAACCACGTCTTTGTCGATTTGGAGATGGAACGCCAAATTGCTCATCGCAGAATCGTAGCAGGAAGAGAAATCCTAAAGGAATATGGGCGAAACAACAATTCGCCAGCCACAGGACGCCTCGGTAGCTCTGGCCTGGTGTTTTGAAGACGAAGCGACGAATTGGACCGAAGAGTTTCTCGAACGCTTACGGCAGGGTGATCGAATTATTGTTCCGGCGCACTGGGCCACCGAAGTTGCAAACGCTCTATTGATGGGAGTCCGCAGAAAGCGAATCAAGCCAGAACAACCTCAACTGCTCTGGGATGAACTCGGGCGGCTGCCGATCGACACCGAACCAGCGCTCACGACCGCTCGGGGTAAGGAGGTTCTTGCGCTGGGCGAAAAGCATGGCCTCACAGTGTACCACGCAGCATACCTAAAGCTCGCTCGCCGTTACCAATTGCCGCTGGGAACCCTCGATGGCGATTTGCGCAAGGCAGCACAAGCAGAGGGTGTCCCTGGCGAATTGGCACGGTGTCAAGGTTCAGCGCAATGTCACATTGTCCACCGAAGCAAAACAGCAATTCGCCAGCCACGGGCTCGCGGTGACATTCCGCGGGCCTACTCTCCCGGGATCGTCCCACAGAGTCCAAGCGGCTCGGTGAAAAATATCGTACGCTACATCTCCTTTCAGGGGTGACAATCGTGAGGTTCGTATGAACGACGTCAGATTTGCGCTTCGTCAACACTTCAAGCACTCGGGCTTTTTCGTCGCCGCCGTGCTCATGCTCGCACTCGGCATTGGTGCAACGACTTCGCTCTTCAGTGCAGTGTACGGCGTGTTGATCGATCCGTATCCCTACGCCAAACCGGGCGAGATCTGGACGCCCGGCCTTCGCAGCGCCACAGCAAACCAGAGGATGCGTCCGTATCCGCCGAAGGAATATCTGGAAATGGCGACGTTGTCAGCCTTCTCAGATGTGATGGCCACCTGTCCTGGTAATGTATTGCTGACCGGTGAATTTGCGCCTGAAACGATCAGCGGAATTCGGCTCTCGGGCAATGCGTTTAACTTTCTGGGAGTCCCACCGCTCATCGGCCGCACGATTCAGCCTTCAGATATTCGCTCAACCGGTGAACCGGAATTGGTCACTGTGCTCAGTTTCAGACGTTGGCAACGGCTCTTTGGAGGCGACCCGAACGCTGTCGGCAAGACGCTTCGTCTGGATGATCAGCCGTACACCATCATCGGGATCATGCCCCCTCGTTTCGGCTGGTGGACTGAGGATGGTGTCTGGCTGCCCATGGGGATCGATTCCCGCGATCAACGAGGAGTGTTCCCGATTGTGCGTCTCGCGTCGGGCACCTCGTCCTCCGTCGCCGACCAACGATTGCATGTTCTCCATCGGGAGTTCGCGAAGGCCAATCCGACCGGCTATCCGCGAGACGAATTCGCCACGACGTTGACGAACTATCTCGATATCACCGTCGCGAGTGGAGAAATGCGGCAGAGTCTGCGACTGCTTTTGGGAGCGGTGGGGTTGCTCCTGCTGATCGCTTGCGCGAATGTTGCGAACCTGCAGCTTGCGCGAGGGACGTCGCGAACGCGGGAAATGGCGATCCGACTCGCTGTAGGTGCCGGACAGGGCAGGCTCGTACGGCAGTTGTTGACGGAAAGCGTTCTCGTTTCGCTGGTCGGAGGTCTGCTCGGACTGCTGTTCGCTGCCTGCATGACCAGGCTGGTGGTAGCGCTGATGCCAAGCTTCAACGTCCCTAACGAGGCGCGCATCGAGATCAACGTCTACGTGCTGATGTTCTGCGTCATCATTTCAGCATTCACCGGAATCCTGTTTGGTCTCATACCCGCTCTTCAGTCATCGCGACCCGATCTGGTCGAGGCGCTTAAGGATGAAGCACGAAGCGGGAGCGCATCAGCAGGCAAGAGAACGCGGGCGCTGCTGGTGGTCGCCGAGGTGGCGTTTTCGGTCGTGCTGCTCGTGAGCGCAGGGCTAACAATCCGTAGCTTCATCGCCCTGCAGCAGGTCGATCTGGGTTTTCAGCCCCAGCGGGTCATGGTCGTGGGACTGCCGCTTCCTCCGAAACGCTATGCGACGTGGGATCAACGCAATCGTTTCGCGCGCAACCTACTGGAGCGCGTCAAACACCTCCCTGGCGTTCAGGCCGCCACAATCGGCAACGGCGGCCTTCCATTCGGTGGACCACAATCGACCTTTGCCATCGAGGGCGAGCCTCAGTCGGGATCGCGCCCGATCATGCTGCACCTGGCTGGTGCCGACTACTTGCGAACTCTGGGAATACCGCTCCGGCGAGGACGTATGTTCACGGAGGAGGAGGTCGACAGCGCCCGGCCCGTCGCGGTCATAAACGAGGCGGCCGCCCGGCTATGGCCGGCGGGCGAAGATCCTGTGGGCCGACTCCTCAAGCTGGATGAACTCAAAACTCCGAGAGGGTTGACCCTGAGCTCGGCCAATGCCTCATCTGACGTTACGCTCATCGGCGTAATGGGCAACGCGCGCAACGACGACGTGCGAAGCGATCCGCAGCCTGCCGTCCTTGTTCCCTACACACTGCTGGCCCCTCCGCAGCGCGTTCTGGCCGTCCGCACGATGGGTGACCCGGACGCGTTCGGCAACGCGTTACGCGTGCAGGTGCGAGAGATGGACCGGGAACAGCCCGTCAACGGTCCGATAACCATTGAAGCGATCCTGGGTTTCCGGACCGCACAACCGCGCTTCCTCGTCGCGCTCTTCAGTGTGTTTGCCGCGCTGGGTCTCGCGTTGGCGCTGGCAGGTCTTTACAGCGTTCTCTCCTACATCGTCTCGCACCGAACTCGCGAAATCGGCGTGCGCATGGCGCTCGGCGCCCAACGAGCCGACGTTCTGCGCCTGATTATGCAGACGGGCGCCAGCTTCGTCGGTGTGGGCATTGTCGTCGGCACGCTCGCGAGCATCGGAGTTGCTCGTTTACTTGCGAGCCAATTGGACCTCTTCCGAGTGACGGCAACTGATCCTGTATCGTTTTCCGTGGTCATTGCGCTGCTCAGCGTCGTGGCGGTTGCGGCCTGCTACATTCCAGCCCGCCGGGCAACCAGAGTCGATCCGATCGAGGCGCTGCGTTATGAGTAGGTCATGGTCCCCCAGAGGGGACCACAACGATGGATGAAAATGGGCTCGAGATGGCGTAGCGTTTGTGCAGCCGCGTTGGCGACAGAGGCCGTATCACTCTGGCGCTCGCAGAGCCCGCTTATGAGTATGGCTGGGACGCTGAGAAGCACAACGAATTGTAGCCTCCAGAAGTTGCGGAGAGCACGCGTAGGAGGTTTTCGCTTTTTCGAAGCGTCCGACGCCGCGCGGTGAAAGGAGTCGCGCGATGGAAGTTGTCTATCACCTGCTGTTGTGGTTTGGACGTGCATAAGAAGAGTATTACCGCCTGTGTGTTGTGGGCTGAGGCCAAGGGGAAGAGCCGTAAAGAGAAGAAGCGCTTCGGGACATTCACTCACGATCTGCTGCAGTTGGCCGATTGGCTCGAGCAGTGCGGCGTAACCCATGTGGCCATGGAATCCACCGGGGTGTACTGGAAGCCGGTGTGGAACATTCTTGCGGAGCGGTTCGAGGTGTTGCTGGTGAATGCGCAACACATTAAAGCCGGGCCCGTCGGAAGACGGACCAGAAAGACAGCGAGTGGATCGCGGACTTGCTGCAGCACGGATTGCTCCGCGGGAGTTTCGTGCCGCCGCAACCCACCCGTGAACTTCGCGACCTCACGCGGTATCGCGTGAGTTTGGTACAGGAGATCAACCGGATTGCGAATCGCATTCAGAAGGTGTTGGAGGATGCCAACATTAAGTTGGCATCGGTAGCGACCGATGCTTTGGGCGCTTCGGGCAGAGCGATCTTGGAGGCGATGCTCGCCGGGGAGCAAGACTCTGCCCGGCTGGCGGATATGTCCAAAGGGCTGCTGCGGAACAAGATCCCGGAACTGAAATTGGCGCTCGAAGGTCGTATGACCGAGCATCATCGATTCTTGCTCCGACAGCTCTTCGAGCACCTGCGCTTCACGGAATCGAAACGGAGCGAGATCGAGCAGGAGATCGATAAGCGCATGCTCCCTTTTGAGGATAAGGTCACTCGGCTATGCACCATTCCCGGAGTCGATCGGGTAACCGCTTGGGGAATGCTGGCGGAGATCGGATTGGACATGAATCAGTTTCCGTCTTCAGGGCACCTGGCTTCTTGGGCTTGTTTGTGTCCCGGGAATTTTGAGAGCGCCGGGAAACGGCTGAGCGGCAAGATGCGCAAAGGCAATGTTTCGCTCCGCCGTTGTTTGTCGCAGGCGGCTTGGGCCGTCTCCATGACCAAGAACAACTATCTCTCGGCCCTGTATCGGCGCATTGCTGCTCGGCGGGGAGCCAAGCGCGCGGTCATGGCGGTAGCTCACGCACTGTTAGCTATTGGCTATCACATGCTGAAGCGTAAGGAAGACTACCGAGAACTCGGTGCGGATCACTTTGACCGTATCGACGCGAATCCGCCGATCCTTGGTCAGGCGACTGGAACGTCTGGGCCACAAAGTGACCTTGGAGCCGCTTGCTCAGACCGCCTGAAGGTATTTTCGTAGGAGGAGTGATCCCGTATTGCAAAGAGTTGGAAAGACTTTATCCGTGCTCACATGGCGGTGTTGGTGGCGACCGACTTCTTCACGGTGGAAGTGCTTACGCTAAGAGGGTTGATTACCTGCGACCTGTAAAGCTGTTGATTGTGACTGTCCGTCGGAAGAAGTTCTCTTCCGTCCGGACCTCGTCTCCCATGACGAGTACCCTAGGAGTCATAGCGGGAAGGCAACGACCTGTTATGTAGCACTCTGACAATGAATCCTGCAACCGAAAGGTTGGCACTGGAACCGCGAGGCAACGGTGCATCTGGGAGCATCGATCCGGATCGGGGCTAGAGTTGGTAGCACGGTGAGCAGATGCAAACTCTCGCAAGCGTCGTTACCATCAAGGGAGCGGAAGATGCTCGGCGC
Organism: Acidobacteriota bacterium; assembly: GCA_003223215.1. Taxonomy (GTDB): domain Bacteria; phylum Acidobacteriota; class Terriglobia; order Acidiferrales; family UBA7541; genus Acidiferrum. The sequence continues at coordinate 702 of QHYH01000144.1, read as the reverse complement.
TCTTTTTGCAGTGGGCACGGAGGGTGTAATCTCCTCCGTCATGGGCGATACAACACTGCCGGCGTACAGAGGGCACCTAAACTACCTGACATGTCCAATCAGCGGAACAAAGTAAACCCGTATCGTTCCCCACAAACGTGGGGTAGGAAGCCGTGAGGCGGACAATGGCGATGTGGGTATGGGAGCGCGAAAGGAAGCGAATGCGGCGCTGTAATAGCGCAGATAGACGTTGCGTCGCCTGTTCGGGACAACATCACGTCGCCGGAAACGGAGCAGACTTTTCGCCGGTGCTCGCACTCGAGACGATTTATGGAACCGATGCAGGAAGCAAAGCAAATGACGACGGCGCAAGCCGTTGGTGCGGCTTCCCACACGCCTGGTGAATTTCCCATCGCCGTGTGAATCGGCTGTAAGCCCAGTATCGAGTAGGTCTTATCTTAATTGCACTTGAATAAGACTGCGTCCTCGTTCGTTAAGGGGGCGTTGTTGAGTGCTCGAGCCGTGTAACGCGAAAGTGTTACGCACGGTTCTTAGAGGGCTGGGCGCGAGTAATCGCGCCTGGCTACTCGGCGTACTACGTGCTGTTTTTCATTCATTTGGAGAGCCGGAGGATATGCTTGGCCGGAGTCACACGTCATCCGAATCAAGAGTGGATGGAACAGATGGCGCGTAATGTGACGATGGAAGATTCTGGTTTTCTGA
>QHYH01000143.1:2655-5188 GCA_003223215.1 Acidobacteriota bacterium | reverse complement strand
CGCCTATGCGGAACGCTGGGTAAGGTCGGTTAAGGAGGAATGCCTGGCGAAGCTGATCTTGTTGGGCGAAGGCTCATTGCGGCGCGCGCTGCGCCACTACGAAACCCACTATCATGAGGAGAGAAATCACCAAGGCAAAAACAACGTATTGCTATTCCCTTTGCCAACTCCAGCAGTCCGTGGAGAACAGGAAAAGGTGCGGTGTCGGGAGCGGCTGGGCGGCCTGCTGAAATATTATGAGCGTGAGGCGGCATGAGCAGCAAACAAGAACATCCGATTCAGGCCATGGGGTTCTGGGTGTTTGGCTTCCTTTCTGTGGTGCTGGCAGTTTTGAAACTTACGGTGGCGGGATACTGGTCGTGGTGGAGGGTGATGCTGCCATTCCTGGCCTTTCTGGGCCACAATGCGGTGTATCTGGCTGGCTTCCTATGCTTCTGTTGGCTGAAGCAGGAAGCAGGAAGAAGATGAGGAGGAGCTTACCACCGTGCAGAAGCATTCGAGGGCGGGGTACAACATAGCGGCGCTGTTATTTTTCTTCCTGTTTTTGGACAACCTGTTGCGACGCGCCGAAGGACAAGGCTGGAAGGGATTCTGGCCGTGCTCGGGGAGATTCGAAGTGGTGGTCCTGTTTGGGATGTTGAGTCTGGTGGCACCGTTTGTGTACTGGTCGCGGATTGCCAGCGGGCCTCAATCAAGAGCACGCCTGAAACCCTGACGGTGACCTTTGACTTCAGCCCTACGCACGACTTTTTTGACCATAAGAGATCGAGACGGCCCCCGAACTACAAAGTCCCGTGGATTGATGATTGATGGCCGCTCGACCACTAAGCAGGGGAGCTTCACGGAGTCGGTGAGTTGGCCATTGCAGCGATGGCTCTTCTGGCATGTTGCAACTCTTTACGATTTGAATTCCTCCCCTGGTTGCAGTTCCGAAGGAGCTGCTTGTAGCAAGCTGTCGCGACACTGGTTTGGTGGGCGAGCTCCGCAGAGAGGCCCGCGCCGTAAAGTGAGTTGAAGCGGTTTGGGTCCGACTTCAATGTAAGACGGTACTGCTCAAGAGCTTCGACGGGTCGACCAAGTGCAAGTAGCATGTCGGCATACATCTCCCGGGCGGGCAGTTCGGCCTCGCCTTTACCTACGTGGTCTTGGAACTGAATTACCTGCTGTAGCAGATCAAAAGCCGCCGAGCTATTTCCTTCTGCGAAAGCAAGCCAAGCATGCGCCTCATTCTTATTTGCATCCACGGGTGGGACCATTAGTTCGGGGTGGCTTTCCTCAATAAATGGGAGTGCTTCGTCCAGGTTACGAACAGCCTCCCTGGCCATGATGACGTCCCCGATGTGACCAGCACCTATGGCCCGAGCCCGATAGATTATTGCTTTAGATCCGCGGTCGGCATTAGGGGCGGGCTGCAATGATTCCGCCGCTTTCCAGTTTTTTGTCTCCAACAACAGCAGCGCAGGAAAGTGAGACTGGCTGTAGTAGTAATACAGCTCCATACCTCTAGTGAACCCCTCATTCTTCAGGGCCACTGCTTCACCTTCGATTGCCTTGGCTTCGCTGTCTTGAGCAGTCTGCAAGTAGGCATACTCCAGAAAATCCATAGCGTGAAGCCGGCTCTCAGTTCCAGAAGCAGCGCGCTTTGCTGCAGCTAGCGAAGCAAGGTTGGACGCTATATCTTCCTGCCACATTCCCAGCCGCGCGAAGATGTGGGAGGGCATGTGCAGTGCATGGGGCGACGAAGGAGCAATGCTCGCGTAACGCCTTGCCACCGCCAATCCTGCCCCCGCCATGCCGGGATTATCGCAAGCGTGAATAAGGTAGTGCATTGCGCCCGGATGATTGGGATGTTTAGCAAGAACATGGTTCAGAATACTGGTTGCCTGCTTCGCGTATGCAAACGAAGGATCATTAGGCGGCTGGATTGCAATTAGGGAGAGAGAGTAGAAAACAGATGCCTCTTCGTCAGAGGGGTAGGCTTTGTGAAGTTTCTCCATTTCTCGCGAATAAGCAACATTTCGTTCTTCGATGTCCTGCTTTCCCGGCTTATAGAACGTCGAAATGGCCCGAATGTATGCTTCCTCACGAGGACTCTTCTTGCGCTGCGATTCTGCTTTCTGAACAAGTTGCCAGCCATCCACCAAATAAGTGTCCGACGATTGAGGCCACAGCGGATGGTTAAGGGACATCGCTTCGCCCCAATACGCCATTGCACACCCACGGTCTTGCTGCAGAACTTCACGGAACTGTCTCGACGCCTGGTCGTACTCGAAGGAATGCAGTAGGGAGACTCCCAGATCGAACTGCTTTTGAACCACGATCGAACAGGAGGTCGGAAAAGAGACTTCGCCAAATCGTGAAGTGTCCGACCCGTGTCGAATCTGCGGTGAAACCCTGCTCAAGGCAATCAACAAAAAGGCTGCAATGAAAAATTTTGGTATTCGATGTTGCTCATACATCTCGGGAATCACTGACGTTAATTCCAGAAGATTTGACCTCGTATTTCTCACAGGATTTAAGTGCCGTCGCGTTG
>QHYH01000143.1:0-2617 GCA_003223215.1 Acidobacteriota bacterium | reverse complement strand
TCCGTGGCCTAATTGCCCGGCGGAGGGCCATTTCTTGCTCGAAGCTCGAAAAATCCCGCTCAGAAGCCCGTGGCCACTTTTCTCTAAGTCCTCATCGTTCTGGTGATTGTTTCGTGGGCTCGGAGAGTTCCACTTGCGACTTGGCCTCCAGCTCCCGCATTTGAGGATATGACTGTGGCGCAAGAGGCGGTCCAGCATGGCGGTGACGGCCACCGCGTTGTTCAGTGACGAACAAGCCGGCTGGATTCCGGGCTACTATCTTCGCTCCGAAGAGATCACCGAAATTTGCCTGCGCTCCCAGTTGCAGGAGCCTTTTGCCTATAGATGAGTTTGCCCCTCAGGGGAATTGAGACGATGACGCCAGCCACACTACCGACGAGTGCCCCTCCAAGAGTCAACACGGTCGCTCTACCGCCTCGCGGGGGCGTACCTGTGGTCGCCCCGGCGATAGCCCCGGCGCCACCGCCTATTCCTGCTCCAATCAACGCATGCTTAGTTACGTTGGGCTCCCGGCGAATTTCACGGCTGAGAAAACGAAGGGGCTTACAAACGAGTTCATTGTCGGTGGCGGACTGAAAGAGGCAGAGGACATTGTGCTGGGCCTTCACTGTGATGTGGGTGCCTGGCTTGAGGTTCCGGACGGCCTGCCAGTCCCCCGCTTGGGCTTGAGCATTCGACCCAAGCAGGAGAACACCAAGTATGGTCGAAGCCATAGGCCGCTTATAGTTGGAAGTCATAGTCTGCTCGCTTTTTAGTGGTTTGCCATTTCTCTTAGTAGACGCGGGCGAGCCAGGTTTGGTTGTTGCCGTTCGACTGAAGCTTTCCCGGCCAGTTCGGGGCGTTCGAGATGAAAACGGCGTAGTGGCCATCTGGCGTAATGGCAGGGTAGTCGGAGTAAGAACTATTGCCCTGGATTCCCGTGTTGCCATCAAAGGACAGCAGATACGTAGTGGGAATGCAGCCTGCCAAGCCATTAGCGCAGGTCACGCGCACATAAACGGCGCTGGAACGGTATGCATAAGACAAGAGATTGTCAGCAATCGACACGAAGACCACATAGTTACCGTCGTTGCTGGCTACAGCTGCCCCGCTACCGCTATCAGGTTGGCCACCATTGTAAGTTAAGGAGACTTGATCGGTGTGTGGGATGCAGCCGACGGGAGCAGCGACGCAGTCGTCATAAACGAAGGCCCCGACGATCTGGCCGGTACCGCCAGGGACAAGATTGTTTGTTTCCGCGTCGAAGGCTGAAAAACGCCCGTTTGCACTAAGGCGCCACCAACTGATGCCTGCCGTCAGGGAATTACCAGCATAGCCAACAAAGAGGCTTCGGTTGCTTGGCGCACAGCCAGTGGCTGCGCCAAAACACGTGTCATGGAGGACTACCGTGGCTTTCGGGTCGTTGGGCACAAGATTGGTGGCACCAGTTACGAATGTCATATAGCGGGCGTCTGCACTAATGGAGGCAATGCCGCTCGGGCCGTTGGCCTGGCTCCCGTCGTTGGCGACAGATACGCGTGTGGTCGTCGGAATGCAACTAGGGGCGCCGAGGCAGGTGTCGCGCAGAAAGGTTTCTTCGAATCCGTTATTGGTGTCGTTAGGCACCAGATTCGTGGCACTTGACACAAACGCGACGAAGCGGCCATCGCTGCTAATCGCGGCGCCACGCGAATCATTATTGGCTTGAGTCCCGTCACTAGCGACTGAAATAAGTGAGGTACTCGGGATGCAGCTAGCAGGCGCACCAATGCAAGTATCCCGGAGAAAAACGTGAGCGTAGCCGTTGGTCTGCGTGCTTCCCGGAAAAAGGTTGCTGGCGCTGGAGTCGAAAGCGACGTAGCGACCGTTGGCACTGATGGCTGGAGATCGGCTATTGCCGTTGGGCAGTGAGCCGTCATTTGCCACAGACACTCGCATTGTCGTGGCTGCGCATCCTGTCGGCGCGCCCAGGCAGGTATCACGAATGTAAATGTCCGTGAAACCGCTGGCAGTGCCAGCTACAAGATTCGTGGAATCGGACTGAAAAGCGACGTAGCGTCCGTCCGCGCTAAGGGCGGGAGGGGTATAAGTGTTGCCATTCCCCGGCGTTCCATCCGGCCCGGCCGAAACCAATTGAATCACGCCAATTCCTTGCGGCGGTGCTGGAGCTGTTCCCACGAGGACGGACATCGCGTTGGACGTGCCTCCGCCAGGTACAGGGTTGAAGACAGTGACAGTCGGAGAGCCGGAAGTGCTCCGATAGCCGCCTGGGACGATGACGAAGACTTGTGTACTATTCACGAAAGTGGTAGAGAGCTTCAGGCCGTTCCACTGGATGGAGGATGAGGAGGAAAATCCGCTTCCGTAAGCCGTCAGGTAGAAATCCGGCCCACCAGCCGCGGCCGAGTTAGGGTCGAGGAAGGCAATGCTGGGCGTAGGGTTTGAGCCACCACCCCCTCCGCCTCCCCCAGCGTCTCCCTGTCCCTACCAAAAACCTCGTCGGGCAACCACCAGAAGTTATTCGTACTGCATGCCCGTCACCTTTCGGAACAATTCGAAGGGCAAGCGTCCTGCCACAAAAAACTAAAGTTCGCATAGCAAACGGGCACACGGCTCGTTCTGCATTCCCACACGAGCG
>QHYH01000033.1 GCA_003223215.1 Acidobacteriota bacterium | reverse complement strand
TACCCTCTGACGACACGACCTTCGTGCAAAGCCTACCCTCCGTTAAAGTGCCACAGCGTTGGCAGATGAACGAACGTTGCCACAGGGAATAGCGACGCTTGTAGGCAGACTGATTGTGTCTCCAGAGCAGAACCAGCATCAGTAGGAACGTGGCGGCAGACAACAACGCGAAAAGGGTCAACGGAGGCGACGAAACAGCAGCAGAATTTTTAGTAATGGTGTTTATGTAGAAGACGCCCGATCGAGAGAAACACCACCACCCACCAGAGAGTCAGCTTGCGATACGACCACTTCACTGGAGGAGTTAGCTGCTTCGACAGAACGGACTGATGAAATCCTCGCGTGGTCGCCTTTCCAATTACCAAATCCGGGCCACAGCCGCCAACCGCGACAGCACGCAGTCGAGTGCAGGCAGCGGTATAAAAGAGTCCTTCTTGGTAGGCGAGAGAAACCTTCTTGAGGTCTGCGCTGTTGCAGTTTGGACAGCGTAGGTATTCGCCGGGAGCGACATGGACCCGGGCCGGTTGCGCCCGAACGGAGAACCCATTACCTTCTGTGGCAGCCATGGTTGCCACTCTCGAGTCATTCTTTGCCTTCCTGACGCTGCACACTAACCAACGTAAACCCAATTGCGTGACTCGTGCGTCTAAGCCCCCTAGAGTCAAGATATGGTTCGAAGAACGGTATTCCTGGTGTTGGCCGTGGTCGCGGTCCTGATGTTGCAGTTTGGGGACTGCATGTCCCCGCTGACCCAGGATCAGCAAAGCATGAAGTGCTGTGGCTCGATGCCCTGCGACCCGTCGAACCAGAGCCACGACTGCTGCAAGGGAATGGTTTCCTCGCAGCCTCCGAGCGTATTGCCAGCGCCGCACGTCACGTTGCACGCGCCGGTGATGGTTATCGGTGACAGCCTGCCTTCGACACTTGTCCAGAATCTTTCGGAGATGCCTCACCCAGATTTCGCTGCACCGCAACATTCGCCCCCGGAACTCTATAAGCTTCATTCATCCTTCCTGATCTGATCCGCTCCTGAACCGTGCGCCCGTGCACGGGTGTCTCTCCTTACGTTCCGTTGCCCGTTCATGCGTCGACTCGTGCCGGCTGCAAGCCCACACGCTGTGGCGCCGATCAAACATCGTTCATTACGCACGTTCAGGAGAAAGAAAATGCCCTTGCTGATCGAAAAAAGTACGTCCTCACGCCTTTTGAGGGCTGCGATGAGGCCGACTCTATGCGCGCTGCTGGTGTTCTCGATCTTTGGAAAGGCAACTCCTGCCCAAGAGCCCGCGGCGCAGCACGCGCAAGCAGTAACTCCACTTGCCAACCTGCTCGAGGAAGCCGAGAAAAACAATCCGGAGATCGAAGCGGCTCGACAAGGCTGGCAAGCGACGAAGCAGGTTCCGGCGCAGGTTTCGACGCTTCCCGATCCGCAATTTCAGATTCAGCAGTTCAGTGTCGGCAGTCCGAGACCGTTCGCGGGCTACACGAATAGCAACTTTGCGTACATTGGCGTCGGTGTTTCACAAGATATTCCGTATCCCGGGAAGCTGCGGCTGCGGAGCGAAATCGCCAAGCGCGAAGCGGACGTCTCGCAACAACAGCTCGAGTCGGTACGCCGGTCGGTGCTTGCGGATGTCAAGGCCGTCTACTTTCGTCTGGCGTATCTCGCAAAGACTCTGACTATCCTCGAAAGTGACGGCGAACTACTGAAACAAGTAGAGCAAGCCGCGGACGCGCGCTACCGTTCAGGCATGGGCACGCAGCAAGATGTGCTCCAGGCCCAGCTTCAAAAGACGAAGCTTGTCCGCGAAATTGCGATGCATCATCTCGAAGTCGGGAAGCTCGAAGCGCAGCTTAAGCAGCTTCTCAACCGGCCGCAAGATTCATCCGACATCGAACCTGCAGATCTCACTGAGACGCCTCTTCCTCAGGCCTATGATGAGCTTCTCGCCGCGGCGAAATCTCAGAACCCAGAGCTTGCAGCATCGCAGAAGATGATTGACAAGCAGTCGCTGCAGGTGGACCTGGCTCGCAAGGATTTTTATCCTGACTTCAACGTGCAATACATGTGGCAGCGTACGGACCCCACTCAATTCCGGGCGTACTACATGCTGACCTTTGGAGTGAGAGTTCCTATCTACCGCGGACACAAACAGCGTCCAGAGCTTGCGCAAGCGCAAGCGGAGCAGCTTCACGCCCGCAGTGAATTCGAGGCCCTATCCCATCAACTTGCTTCTGAGCTGCGCGCACAATACGTCACCGCGCAGCAGACCGCTGAACTGCTCAAGATTCACCGGGAGGGGCTCTCGCCCCAATCGCGATCCGAGTTTCAAGCGGGTCTCGCAGCCTACCAATCGAACAAACAAGATTTCCAGGCGGTGCTGACTGCGTTCCTGGACGTGCTGCACCTTGACGAAGACTACTGGCAAAACCTAGCCGAATACGAGACTGCCATCGCTCGGCTCGAACAGATGACTGGACTGGCGCTGCGATAGAAGAGGAGAAAGGCAATGCGGAATTATCGGACTGCTTTCGTTGCCGCCGTTTTGGCGAATATTGCGCTCATTGCGATTCTTGGCGGGCTGTGGTGGCGCTCTTCACGGCGGCCGAAGATGCAAGCTGCGATGGCGGCTGGAGCCAATGAAACGACTCAGAACTCTCCGAACGGATTGGAGAGCACCCAAATGGCGCCGCATGAGGTCGCTCTCGTGCCAATCCAACTCTCGCCCGAACGGCTGCAAAGCATTGGCGTTCGGATGGGCCATGTGGAAAGCAAGATTGTTGACGACGAAATCCGCGTCACCGGCAACGTCGCGGTCGACGAAACGCGCCTCTCTTACGTGCAACTGCGCTATTCCGGTTACATACAGAAAGTCTTCGCAGATGCAACGTATCAGTACCTGAACAAAGGACAGCCGCTTTTCACAATCTACAGTCCAGATCTCGTGGCGACCGAGCGCGAATATCTAGTGGCCAAACAAAACCAGCGGCATGTGGCGCAGAGCACGGTTCCCGGAGTCACTGAAAGTGCCGCTTCACTTTTGGAAGCCGCGACCGAACGACTTAAGCAGTGGGGCGTGCCGCAACGCGAAATTGCACGACTTGAGTCTACCGGCCAAGTTCAGCAGGAGCTGGAAATCGATTCTCCGGTTTCGGGCTACATCACGGAACGCAACGCGCTGCCGAACCTTACGGTCCAGCCAGAAACGCACCTGTATACAGTCGCTGATCTTTCGGCTGTTTGGGTTTTCGCTGAAGTGTTCCAAAACGATTTAGGAAGAATCAAAGTCGCCGACCGGGCAACACTCACGGTAGATAGCTATCCAGGCCGCGTCTTCGAAGGCCGTGTGAACTTCCTTTACCCGCAGGTGGACATGACGACGCGGACGGTACGTGCGCGCCTGGCGTTCTCAAATTCCGATCTGAAACTTACCCCAGGAATGTTTCTCAATGTCGCCTTGAAGGTTCCTATGGGGAAAAAGTTGGTCATTCCCGCCAGTGGCGTTTTGCAATCCGGAACGCGACAAGTCGTGTTCGTAAACCGCGGTGACGGTTATCTCGAACCGCGTGATGTGGAGCTTGGCGCTCGCGCCGGGGACGATTTCATCGTGTTGAAAGGGTTGAAAGAGGGAGAGGAAGTTGTGACTTCCGCGAATTTCTTGATCGATTCAGAGAGCCAACTGCAAGCAGCCCTCGGGTCCTTTGTACCGCCTCCGCCCGGCGCCGGGTCAGCAGGCGCAATGAACGCGCCACAGACGAATATCGAACTAACTACTGACCCCGCGCCTCCGCGGAAGGGCAGCAACACGATTCGCGTGAAACTGAGCGAAGCGAATGGCGCTCCGATTTCCGGCGCGGAAGTTTCGGTCACGTTCTTTATGCCCGCGATGCCAGCAATGGGAATGGCCGCCATGCGCACGCCGGTCTCTCTCACTGACAAAGGAAACGGCATCTACGAGGGCGCCGGCCAGCTCGAAAGCGGCGGAACGTGGCAAGTGACAATCATCGCGAAAAAGAACGGGCAGACCGTGGCCAGCAAACAACTCAGCGTGAACGCGACGGGAGGCATGTAACGTGATCGCCCGCTGGATCGATTGGTGCGCACGAAATCGCTTCCTGGTGTTCACGGGAACGCTTCTCCTCGTGCTAGCAGGAATCTGGTCGCTGCGCCGGATTCCCTTGGATGCGTTGCCGGACATCTCCGATGTGCAAGTCATCATTCACACGCCTTGGGCCGGCCAGCCGCCAAGCCTCATCGAAGACCAGGTCACCTATCCCATCGTGACAAAGCTTCTCGCTGCGCCCCACGTCAAAGCGGTCCGCGCCCAAACAATGTTCGGAGATTCCTATGTCTTCGTCGTCTTCCAGGATGGGACCGATCTCTACTGGGCGCGGTCGCGCGTTCTTGAATACATGCAGCAGATCCAGGGAGGACTGCCAAGCGATGTCCATCCCGTTATGGGACCGGACGCCACCGGCGCGGGCTGGGTCTGCGAGTACGTTCTAGTGGATCGCACCCATCAACGCAGCTTGGCCGAATTGCGCAGCATTCAGGATTGGTATCTGCGCTACCAGTTCGAAACGGTCCCGGGCGTCGCCGAAGTCGCGACCATTGGTGGATTCGTCAAACAGTACCAGGTGAATCTCGATCCTAACAAACTGCGCGCCTACGCCATACCGCTCTCCACAGTCATTGAAAAGGTCCGGTCCAGCACGAATGAAGTCGGCGGGCGAGTCCTCGAAATGGGCGGCGCGGAGTACATGATTCGCGGCCTCGGGTATTTGCGTTCGCTGAGCGACCTCGAAACAGTGCCCGTTGCTACAAAGAACGGCACTCCCGTGAGGATTCGTGATATCGGGACGGTCACGTTCGGCCCGGATATCCGCGAAGGAGCCGCGGAATGGCAAGGCGAAGGAGAGACCGTCGCCGGCATCGTTGTCATGCGCGACGGTATGAACGCCTTGAACGTCATCAATGGCGTGAAGAAAAAGCTGGCCGAAATCAAACCATCGTTGCCTCCTGGCGTCGAAGTCATTGCCGGTTATGACCGTTCCGGGTTGATTCACGCTTCAATTGAAACGCTTCAGCGCGACTTGCTAGAAGAAGCGCTTATCGTTAGCGTCGTCATCATCATCTTCCTTTTTCATTTCCGCTCGGCGCTGATTCCCATACTCACTCTGCCGATTGCCGTGGTTGCATCCTTCATCCCGATGTACTACCTGCAGGTCAGCTCGAACATCATGTCGCTCGGTGGCCTCGCGCTCGCCATTGGCGTGCTCGTCGATGCGGCCATCGTGATGGTCGAGAACGGCTACCGCCAACTCTCGGAGCACCAAGCCAATGCATCGGCGCCGATTTCAGGCGTGGAGCGGCGGAAGATTCTTCTAGACTCTGCCAAACAGGTCGGCCCCGCCATCTTCTTCTCCTTGCTCATCATCGTCGTGTCGTTTTTTCCGGTTTTCTTGCTTGAAGCGCAGGAAGGAAGAATGTTCCGGGCACTGGCCTGGACCAAGACGCTGGCAGTAGGATTCTCGTCCCTGCTGGCCATCACACTTGTCCCCGTGCTCATGATTCTTTTTATTCGCGGGAGACTGCGACCGGAATCGCAGAACCCTATTTCACGGATCACGCAGGCGCTCTACTTGCCGGTACTGCGCCTTTGCCTCAGGTTTCGCAAAACCACCTTGCTCATCAATTTGATTTTCCTGGTCGTCACGCTTCCGCTCGCGCTCAAGATTGGAAGTCAGTTCATGCCACCGCTGTTCGAAGGCTCGGCGTTGTACATGCCCACGGCCTTGCCCGGAATCTCCATTGGACAGGCAACGCAACTACTTCAGGAACAGGACCGCATCATACGTGCTTTCCCGGAAGTGGAAACCGTGTTCGGAACCATCGGAAGGTCGGACAGCGCCACGGACAACGCGCCGCTCGATATGTACGACACCACAATCATGCTCAAGCCGCGGGAGAAGTGGCGTGCGGGAATGACCTACGAAAAGCTCATTCAGGAGATGGACGCCAAGTTGCAGTTTCCGGGTCTCTCCAACACCTGGACCATGCCCGTCGAGAACCGATTGGACATGGAGCTGACCGGAATCAAAACCCCACTCGGGATGAAGATCCAGGGGCCAACGCTCGAAGGAATCCAGCAGGCGGGTGCGCAGATACAACAAGTTCTTGCGACTCTTCCCGAGGTTCGATCCGTTTTTTCAGAACGGGTCTCGCAAGGCTTCTACGTCGACGTCGACGTGAATCGTGAGGAGGCGTCACGCTACGGCCTCACCGTCGCTGATGTGCAGCAAGCCGTCAGCTCCGGTATCGGCGGGGAAATGGTCACCGAAAACATTGAAGGCCGCGAGCGTTATCCCGTCAACGTCCGCTACAACCGCGACTTTCGTGAGAACGTGGACGACCTACGAAGAGTTCTCATAGCTACGCCATCCAGCGCACAAATCCCAATAGAGGAGGTGGCTCGAATCTCCTTTTCGCGCGGGCCCTCGATGATTCGTGATGAAGACGGAGCTCTTACCGGCTACGTCTACATCGACCTCAATTCGCGGAACTATGGCGATTTCGTGAAATCCGCCAACGCCATGCTGACGCAAAAGCTTCGTCTGCCCGCGGGTTACACCTACAAATGGGCGGGCGAGTATGAGTTCGAACTACGGGCGAAGGAGCGGTTGCAGGTCATCTTGCCGGTCGTGTTCTTCGTCATCTTCGTCCTCCTCTATATAGTGTTCCATTCCGTCGCAGAGTCGGCTGTCCTCATCTTCCCGACGCTCTATGCGCTTACCGGCGGTCTAATCCTGCAGAAATTTCTCGGTTACAACTTCAGCGTTGCCGTGTGGGTCGGCTACATCGCACTGTTCGGCATCGCGGTCGAGACTGGAGTTGTGATGCTCGTCTACCTCCACGAAGCTCTGAACCGCCGGCTAGCCAGCGGACAACCACTGCGGCATGAAGACATCGAGCAAGCCGTCATCGAAGGCGCGGTGCAGCGCCTCCGGCCAAAGCTCATGACCGTGTGCGTCGTGCTGGCCAGTCTTATCCCCATTCTGTGGGAAAGCGGCATCGGTTCCGACGTCATGAAGCCCATTGCAGCACCGATTGTCGGCGGCATGATTACGTCAACGATTCACGTGCTGATTCTCGTACCCGTCTTTTTCGCCCTGATGAAGGAACGCGCCCTGCGTCGTGGGACGCTCCGCCTCCAGGTCGAGGAGGCGACAAAGGATTGCTAGCTCAGCGGCTCATCCATTCTTCAGCGCGCCGAGCTGTTCGATGTGACGTTAAACCACAAGGAGAAATGAAAATGAAGGACAAAACGAAACTGCTCGCAGCTCTTATCTTAGCGGTTGGAGCCAGCGTTGCCGTTGCCCAGCAAGAACAGACGTTCACGGGAACGCTCACGGACTCTATGTGCGGTACCTCGCACATGGCCAAGGACAAAACTCCCGCTGAATGCACACGGATGTGCGCCAAGGACGGTATGAAATACGCGCTGGCCGTGGATAAAAAACTCTACACCTTGGAAGGACACGAGGCCGAGCTCTCGAAGTTGGCTGGGCAGAAGGTCACGGTCAAGGGAACCGCGAAGGACGACACGATAACTGTGCGGTCCGTGGTCGCTGCCAGGTAAATCTGGCTGCGCTCTTTCAGAGAATCTCTTGCTACCACGCTTCGAACTAGGGGCACCTCGGGTTCTCCGTCAAGGCCTGAGCTTACCGGCAAGGAGGTGTACAGTCGCCGCGGCCGGTTGTAAGGTTGGTTTACGTGTCTCTCATGCTCCGCAGCAATCGCCACAGGTCTGGCCCCGCACTCCTTCGTGCCCCTCTTTCGCGATGATAGGAATCATGATGAGGCCCGAGGCAAAGACAATCGGATCTTGTTTCCTTCGCAGACGCAGGCAAGAAGGAACATGGGAGATGGGAGCAGTGCGGTGTCGAGAACGACTGGGCGGCCTGCTGAAGTATTACGAGAGGGAGTCGACGGGACAGCGGACGATGGGCTCGCAGCGCATATATCGCATATATTAAGGATGCCGGGAATCTCCCCTGGCAAAAGACCTCCCGGACCTGCTTTATCTTCAAAGGGCGCTGAGCAATGAGCAATGAGTTCTTGCTCGGGGGCGACCGGGACGAGTTTTTTGACCAGAGTGTGCTGCAGGAAGCACACGGAGAAGGAGTTCACATTGAACTAATCAACCGTGTGAATAAGTTAAGCTGCGCGAGAGATGAGGGAAGGCCCCTCGGGATCGGCTTTCAGGAGCAGGTCTCAAACCGCCCCAAGCTGCTGTGGTAAAGAGCCATGGTGGTGAGCGTTGGAGGAAAAGCGCGAGTACAACTCGTGCAGGTGAGCATACGAGAGACGAACGAAAGTGAACCCTTCGAAGACGCGTCGTTAAAAACTCAAGAGTCGTCGAAACCAGGGGCGTATGGTTCTCCTGGGACAAGTCCGCGGGGTGCCTGATGACTGAGCGGACGGCGATCGGCGTAGAGGGGGCGTGAAGCGCATGCAGGCTGTCGCGTGGAACTGCAGGAACCAGTCGCTCTGATGCGAAGGGAGAAGCCCAAGCGGCGAAAACCGCGAGGCGAGCGTACCGATGCGGAGCACTGGGGCGGACCGACTCGTAAGAGCGAGGAAGGCTCGTAATGGGGCTGGAGCGAAGGGGTCGGTCAAGGGGTCGCATGACCGAGGCAACTGGAAACAGGAGGACTTCGATGCGTGCGACAGACACGCCCTTCGACTGGCGTGTTTGCGAGAGGCCGGTGGCGCAATCCCGCCGGCCTACTCAACCGGGATAAAGGGTCATCTGAACGGCGAAGCAATGCGAGAATGAGAATGGCCCATAAAAGCGGGTTGGATAAGTATTGAGTCTGCTGCTCGGCCTGGCAATCAGGTTGAGAACTGCGCCTGCGGGGGAAAGAGATCCAGCCACAATTTGAGCGTTAGATCGTGGCGAGACTCGTTTGAGAGATTGGGGCGCTGTTCGCGTTCATATCGTTCCCGGAGCAGGTTTGGATTGAGCTTCAATTTGCCCACCAAGTATTCTACGTCCTCGCGGTCCTTGGGACTGTTTCGCTCAAGTTTGGACAGCATCAGGTCGTAAGGATCAGGAACGCAGATGCGAAGGTTTTTGAACCGTCCAGGAAAAAGCTCCGTCAGGCGTGTCTCGTAGTCTTCGGGCATTGTGTTTACAGCGACGTACTGCAAATAAATCTTGTGCCTTTTGGCAAGACCCGAGCCGCGACCAGCAATTGCTTCTAGGTCGTGATGCGGCAGAACGGCAACACAATCCAAATCCGACGTCACTCGCGGAACGCCATACCAAACGGTGAGAACGAATCCGCCGATGCAGTGAAGTGCGACAGGCTCTGGCACACGAGAGTCTAGCTCATCCAAAAAAGCCGCCCAGGGGGCAGGTAGATTGACATCAGGCACCGGCTCAGAAGGCATACTGGAAGTGCTCCGGTCGCCAATCAGTCAAGAGGTTCCAATGTTTCGCCTCCTCGGTGCGATTCGCCAAAACCCATTCTCGCTCTGTCGCACTACGAGGCGGTTTGCCGAGCGTATCCTCCTTAGCAAGTCGGCTCTTGTCCAGAGTTCTCTCCAGTTCAGACAATGACCGAGTGCGGCTTTCGTCCAGCGGAGCGGCCTTTTCAGACATCAGACGTGCTAGGCTAGCGACAAAACCCAAACGGTTTTGCAGATCACGAACCTTGGCCTGTTCGACTAGCCATGCCCAATCCGTATTGGAGTACCGCAGGAGGAGCCAGGGTAGGGCCTCTACCACCCGCGCCTCTAGCTGATCGTTTGAAAGTGCCCCTACCAGAACCTCGGCGGGGTTTCTCTTCGGTCTGTGTGACCGCATATATGCGAAGCCGGGATATTCCAGGGCTGCGAGTTGCTGCGCCAGTGTTTCTGCACCCCACTGATTCTCCGGGGGAGACGGAGGAAGGACAGTTGGCGGTAGCCCAAAAACGCTCATTGCCCGACGCGCCACTCGTGAAGTGAGTCGCCGCTTTCCCCCTTCCAACATAGACAGGTAGGA
>QHYH01000235.1 GCA_003223215.1 Acidobacteriota bacterium | reverse complement strand
AGAAGCATTATGAAAGGCCGATGGACATCGAATGGGCGCGAGATGGAGATAGCGGTCAGCTTTTCGTCGTGCAAGCGCGGCCCGAGACGGTGCAGGCGCTGAAGGAGGCAGGTTCGCTCACTACTTATCGCTTGAAGGAAAAAGGCAATCGAGCGCTCTCCGGTCTGGCCGTCGGCGAGGCAATCGCCGCCGCGAAAGTCTGCCGCATCCAAAGCACGCGCCAACTCGGCAAATTTAAGGAAGGCTCCGTTCTCGTCACCGAAATGACCGACCCTGATTGGGGTCCGATCTTCAAAAAAACCAAAGGCATCATCACTGACCTGGGCGGGCGAACCTGTCACGCAGCGATCGTCAGCCGCGAGCTTGGCATTCCGGCAATCGTCGGCACAGGTGAGGCGACAAAAGTTTTGCGCGATCGCCAGGAGGTGACGCTCTCCTGCGCTGAGGGCGACGAAGGCTTTGTTTACAACGGATTGCTCGATTTCGCCGAGGAGAAAGTCAGCTTGAAGAAGCTGCCAAAAACGCGCACGCCGATCATGCTCAATATCGCCAGCCCGGGCGGCGCGTTTCGTTGGTGGAAATTGCCGTGCGACGGCATCGGCCTGGCGCGCATCGAGTTCATCATCGCCAATCGCATTCAGGTTCATCCGATGGCGCTGGCACATTTCGACGAGCTGGAGGATCGCGAGGCGCGCCGGCGCATCGAGAAATTGACTCACAGTTACAAGGACAAGCGCGATTATTTCATCGACAAACTTGCACAAGGCATCGCCCCTATCGCTGCCTCTCAGCATCCGCGTCCCGTCATCATGCGGCTGAGCGATTTTAAGACCAATGAATACGCCGCGCTGATCGGCGGCGAGCAGTTTGAACAACGTGAGCAGAACCCGATGCTCGGACTGCGCGGCGCATCGCGTTATTACCACGAAGAATTTCGCGACGCCTTCCGGCTGGAGTGCGAGGCGATCCAGCGTGTGCGCAATCAGATCGGGCTGAAAAACGTGATCGTGATGGTGCCGTTCTGCCGCACAATCGATGAAGCCGACAAAGTTCTGCGCGAGCTGGCCGAGAATGGTTTAGTGCGCGGCCCCGGCGGGCTGGAGATTTATATGATGTGCGAAATACCTTCCAATGCCGTGCTTGCCGAGAAATTTGGCGAACGCTTAGATCTATATGATGTGCGAAATACCTTCCAACGCCGTCCTCGCCGAAAAATTTGGCAAACGCTTCGATGGTTTTTCTATCGGGAGTAACGATCTCACTCAACTCGTGCTCGGCGTGGATCGCGATTCGGCCGAGCTCGCCGACTTATTTGATGAGCGGAACGAAGCCGTGAAAAATGTGGTCCGCGAAGTCATTCGCGCGGCCCACAAAGCCGATTGCAAGGTGGGCATCTGCGGCGAGGCGCCGAGTGATTATCCTGAATTCGCGGCATTCCTCGTCGAGAACGGCATCGATTCGATCTCGATCAACCCCGATCGTTTCATCGAGACCAAGAAAATCGTGGCAAAAGCGGAGGGTAAATGAAAATGACGCAGACACTCCTGTCTGCGTCACTGCCATGACCTCCGAGCGAACATTGCAGTCAGTCATAGACTCGTTAGGCGAGCGTGGCGACAAGACGGCGTTGGTCGATTTCGAC
The DNA here is from genome assembly GCA_003223215.1 of Acidobacteriota bacterium. Lineage (GTDB taxonomy): Bacteria > Acidobacteriota > Terriglobia > Acidiferrales > UBA7541 > Acidiferrum. Next base: position 1,004 of record QHYH01000235.1, on the reverse strand, counting down.
AAGAAAGATCGACATTGTTGGTCGTTTCAGAAACTTTCAGCTTGTGCGCGAGCTTTCGCTAATGGGCTCGTCAGGCAGGATTTTAAACGCGGCGATACCATCGCCCTCTTCGCCGAAAACAGCCCGGAGTGGATCGCAGCTGCGCTGGGAATCATTCGCGCGGGCATGGTCGCTGTCCCGCTCGATGTCCAGCTTGGGGACAAAACTCTCGTTCACATTTTGCGCGATAGCGACGCGCGCGCCGTCATCACCACGCAGAAACGAGTAGAGCGGATCGAGAAACTCGCCAGCAGCGAGAAGAAACCAAAGCTCATCTTGTTCGATGCCGACTCAGATGACGAACGAAGTTGGGAACGATTCCTGGATAACAAGACGACAGAACTTCCTACGGCCGGCTCAAGCGATGAAGCGATAATTTTTTATACCTCGGGCACAACTGGTCCGCCTAAAGGCGTGCCGTTGAGTCACGCCAACATTATTTCACAGCTCGATACTGCCGCCGATGTGAAGATCCTCGCCGGTGACGATCGCGTGCTGCTTCCTCTGCCACTGCATCACGTTTATCCGTTTGTGATCGGCATGCTGGTCCCACTTGCTCTTGGTCTGCCGTTGGTTCTGCCATTTTCACTCAGCGGACAGCAATTGCTGCGCGCATTACGTGAAGGTGAAGTGACGACGATCGTCGGTGTGCCGCGGATCTACAGCGCGCTTTATTCCAGTATCGAATCGAAGGTGGAGTCTTCCGGCTGGATCGCGCGCAGATTGTTCAGTGTCTTTCTGGCAGTAAGTGGTTTTGCGCGAAAGCTCGACTTGCGAGCCGGCAAGTTGCTGTTTCGCTCGCTGCACAAACGTTTTGGCGAAAACCTTCGGCTGCTCGCTTCCGGCGGTGCGGCGCTTGAGCCGGAGTTGGCGTCGAAGCTCGAAGCGTTGGGCTGGCAAGTCGCCATCGGTTACGGCCTCACCGAAACTTCGCCGCTGCTCACGCTGAGCCTGCCGGGGGAAGC
>QHYH01000234.1:3122-4109 GCA_003223215.1 Acidobacteriota bacterium | reverse complement strand
ATCTTCAACACCGCGGTAGACCACAAGATCAAGGGAAAGATCTGGCCCATGCTTGAACAAAATTCTACTTTTTGGTCGGGCGGTACTTTGGATGGAAAGAAGGAAGTTTTCCTGACTCCGGGCCTCGTGCTGGGCAGCTTTCCACTGGCGGAGCGACTCCATCTTACGATTGGCGGTGGCGTACAGATCGCCGTGACGCAGTTCCACCGGGATAATCATCGTTGGATTCTCTCGGTGCGCTTCCCGTTCTGAGCGGCCTCGCGTCCGAATGCTGTCAGCGTGTCGAACGGCTGACAAGGGCGTGCAAGCAAAATAGAGCAATCCAATTCCAACCGAGGACTTAGGATGCGCGATCCGTGGCAACTGGATTGCCTCAACTGTCCTCGGAGGATATTTATGAAACTCGGTTTGTGCGTCAGCATTCTAGCAGTCGTGAGCGTCGTGACAGTTACTTACGCAAGCGGCCAGTCCAAACAATCCCAACAAGGCACAATCGTCCAGGTCCAAAAACAGGACGTGGCAGACCCTGCTGTAAGAACAGGCGCTGCGGCGACCCGTGCACCACTGCAGTCGCATTACTACCTCTACAATGTCTCTGTCCAGTTAAACTGCGACGTATACGTTGGGCGTTACGAGACCGAACTCGATGATTTGCCTTCGGCGCTTTCCGCCAACAGTTCTGTCCCGGTTCGCATCGAGAAACGCCTGATGTACCTGGACTTTCCTGGCAATACCGTGAAGATGCGAATCGTGCGCCACAAGGTAAGTCAACAAGGGACGTGTGATCAGGCAGCGTCTGCCAAGTGAGAGGCCATCGTCCGCTACACACTCGGCACTCGAGAGACAGACAAAAAACATTCGCAGAGATTAGGAGGAGGTTGAAGCATGGCAAACACATCAACATATATGCAGTACAAAGCCAAAGTGAAAAAGTGGCCTTGGTCGCTTGCGATTCTGTTAGCCCTGATCTCTCCTGGCGGGTTGCCG
>QHYH01000234.1:0-3112 GCA_003223215.1 Acidobacteriota bacterium | reverse complement strand
TGTTGGGAAAGACGATTGGCCCGAATTGATGGCGAGCATGGAAAAAATGCACATCGACATGGAATCGATAGATCCGTCAGGAGACAGTGACGTTGATTTTGTCAGATTGATGCTCCCGCATCATCAGGCGGCAATCGATATGGCCAAAACCGAACTTATGCATGGCAAGGATCCGGAAATGCGCAGACTGGCGCAAGAGATTATTGCCGACCAGCAATCGGAAATTGAGTTGATGCAACTGTGGCTCAAGCAGCACGAGCCTCACAAATAAGAAAGCAACTCGCTTTTCAGGCGAGAAAGGAGAACTAGCATGAAAATACCTCGTTGGTTACCACTCTTCTGTCTACTATCCGGCGCGTTCGCGCAACAAGCGCCATGGGGCCGGGCGGACGTTCCGATCTCCCGCCGCGATCGGGTTTACGCCGCCGACCAGACTTCAAACACGGTTTCTGTCATTGACCCGTCCACGAACAAGCTGGTCGGCGTGATCAGGCTTGGCGATCCGGCACCCGGCTCTCTTAGTCCGCTCTACAAAGGTCAGCTCCTGGTGCATGGTCTCGGTTATTCGCCCGATTCAAAGACAGTCGCCGTCGTGTCCGTCGGCTCGAATGCGGTAACGCTGATCGACACGGCAACGAACAGGATGAAGGGAACGGTGTACGTTGGCCGGTCGCCACACGAAGCATTTTTCACGCCGGACGGAAGCGAATTATGGGTGACCGTGCGCGGCGAAGACTATGTCTCGGTCATCGACCCAATACAAATGAGGGAAACCCGTCGCGTGGAGGTGGCCAATGGTCCAGGCATGACTATGTTTGGCCCGGACGGGCAGTATGCGTTTGTCTGTTCCAGCTTCACTCCGGAGCTGACCGTACTTGACGTGGCATCACACAAAATTCTCAAGCGTGTGCCGCAGGTGAGCCCGTTTTGCCCGAACATCGCTGTAAGTCCGGAAAATGACGAAGTATGGATCACACTGAAGGACGCAGGCAAAGTGCAGATTTACAGCGCCAAGCCGCCGTTTGAACAGAAGGCGGTGCTTGAGACAGGGCCAATTACGAACCACGTGAACTTTGCCAACAACCGCAATGGCAAGTTTGCTTACGTCACTATCGGCGGAGCAAACGAGGTAAAGGCGTTTCGCAGAGGTCCAAATCCGGAGCTGGTTGCTACTATACCGGTCGGCAGTCTTCCGCACGGTATTTGGCCATCAGGTGACGGTTCAAGAGTGTATGTCGCTCTCGAGAATGGAAGCATGGCGGCCGCGATCGACACAGTGAGCAACAAGGTGATCGCTAACATTCCAATTGGACAGACGACACAAGCTCTGGTGTACGTGCCGAACGCAGTTCCAAACGGATCTGGCGCTGAGAATCTCTCTCCACTTGGTGAAGCCGCCAATACTGCACGTTTGCACCTGCAAGCAGGAGGATCCGCATTGCCCGATGCACAGGCATCGGTGGCCGTAAATTCGCTCGGCCTGGTGGATCTTCTTCAAATTGCTGCGGAGGGTCTGACCCCTAAGTCGCAATACCAGGTGTACCTCGCGGAGTCTGATCATGCGCCTTTCGGAAAACTCGAACCTCTGGCAGTCTTGAAGACCAATCCCGATGGAGCAGGAATCGTTCAAACCGTCGGTCCGCTAAAGACCCTCTCTGGCGGTGCCGGAGCGTCTATGGGTGTGCCATCGGACAGGTTCCTGATCGTCACCGACTTGAATGATTCATCGCATATCGTGCTGCGCCAATCGATCGAGTCTCACGAAGTGAACAACGACGCCCCAACAGGACACGGCCAGTAACTTGATACGTGTGGGAGAGCCCGATGAGATTGCATGATTTAGTTTCTGGTCTGATTATCTTGTCGGGCGCTGCCCTGCTCAGCACGACGGTGGCGGCGCAGTCGACAGAGAGTCTCACGCATCGAGGATGCCGAGAGAATTGCGATACAAAATCATCCTCAGATTCAGGCGGCGCGGGAGATGGCGGTGGCGGCAGACCAGATGGTCCGTCAGGCTCGCTCCGCTTACTATCTGACGGCGAACGGCAGTCTGTCGGGCGCTTACGCAGAGCACGCCAGCCGCGTCGCGGCCGGAGGGTTGAACAACTCGATCATCTATGACAGATATTCGAACGGCGTGATGGTCAAACAACTAGTGACCGATTTTGGCCGAACTCGGAAACTGGTGATTAGTTCCAGTCTCCATGCGCGAGCCGAGCAAGAGAATATCGTTACCGCGCGAGCAAACGCTCTACTGCAAGTGGATCAGTCCTACTACGAAGTGCTGGAAGCACAGTCGGTACTGCGCGTTGCGCAGGAAACCATCAGGGATCGGCAGCTCATTTCTGATCAAGTGGCCTAGCTTGCGGGCAACAAGCTCCGGCCTGACATGGATGTTAGTTTTGCAAACGTGGATTTGGATCAAGCGCGGCTATTGTTGTAGCGAAGGCGGAGCAGAGACGGAATCACACCAGCTTGACGAAGCTAAATGAATCCTCGGTAGATTGTCGCCCGGGGGCCGAATGAACGCATGAACGGCCCCGGGCTCGGAGTGAGACTCATGTTCTGGCAGTCCACCGCAATGCATCTACGCCGCCGTGGCACAGCGGGTGGTGCGATGGCGTTTGTAATTTATGTGTTTCTGGTGATGGTCTCGATTGCGATGGCGCAGGCGCAGGATTCCGCCCCCGCGGAGTCTTCATCCGCCCACCCAGAGACGCCGTTACCTTCTTCGATTCAGCAGGGATCGGTGGATCAAAAGGTGACCGATCCGTGCAGCTTACTCGCACCTGACAATAATTCCCAGTCGCCTGCGACGGGCAAAGAAGCCGGCATGACGATTGGGACCTTCGCCTATACGCCCCTGTCCGCGCATTGCAAATTCCACCTGTTTCTGAAAAGCACGTATTCGCCATACACGTTCGCGTCAGCAGGTTTTCAGGCCACTTGGGCCCACGCAATGGGACAGTGGCCCCACTACGGCGGAGGTGTGCAGGGTTGGGCGAAGCGATTTGGCGCGACTTTGGCAAATACAGAATCGCGGAGATTCATCCAGACTTTTGCCCTCTCGACGATCCTGCATCAGGATCCTCGCTATTTTCCTTCGCACAAG
>QHYH01000233.1:3269-4383 GCA_003223215.1 Acidobacteriota bacterium | reverse complement strand
AAAACGCGCCGATGATTAGCCGGCGCGCTCTTGAATACTGACTAACGAAAAAAGAATCAGCTCTTTTTCGTCATCGTTTTATCGCACTCAGATTTCAGCTGGGCGTATTGGTCCACGGAAAGGATTGTCTTGGCTTTCTTCATAAAAGCGGCGCGACTCTCCTTGGTGCAACCATCTTTCATGCATTCATTCTGCCACGCCACCAATTTCGAATTCTGATCGGCGTTCAGATTAAGACTCGCCAAATTCATGCAACTGGCGCTGTCATTAGACACTTGCGTGCCCTTGGCGCCGCAACATGATTTCCCGCCGGCAAAGGACGAGCTTGCCGCTAATACTCCCGCCGCTACTAACGCTAAAGTCGTTTTGATCATGCACCTAAGACAGCATGAATTATGGAATGTTCAATCGGCGCACTGCCGTCATCCCGAGCGCAAGCGAGGGACCTCACGAAAACTGCACTGATCACCGAAGCTAGCTTGCATCTTCGACTCACATGGCGCGGATCTTTCAGGGCCTGTACTGAGACGATGAGAGAAGCCGTTGAAACGGCTTTCATCACGATGCTGCTGTTTCCGCACCGGCCTCAAGGCCGGTGCTAATGAGAAGGGCTGGTAGTAGCAGGAGCTCGCGCCCGGGACGACTACTTCAACTTGAATTCGATCCTGCCGTTTTTGGCGTCGGCTATGATAGTTTGTCCTTCACCAAATTTTCCCTCGAGAATGTTGATGCTCAGCGGATCGAGGAGCAGGTGCTGGATCGCGCGTTTCAATGGTCGCGCGCCATAAACAGGATCATAACCTTCGCGCGCAATGACCGTTTTCGCCGAATCAGTCAACTTCAGCGTAATATTTTGCTGGGCCAGGCGTTTCGTTAACCGGGCCAGCTGAATCTCCACAATTTTCTTAAGATCCTCGTCGGTCAATCGATCGAAGATGATGATCTCATCCACTCGATTTAAAAATTCCGGACGAAAATGCTCGCGCAACGCATCCATGACCAAGCGGCTCCGAGCTTCGCTTGATTCCTCCTCGGTAATGTATTGCGAGCCGATGTTCGAAGTCATGATGATGACGGTGTTCTTGAAATCCACCGTTCTCCCCTGCCCGTCCGT
>QHYH01000233.1:0-3127 GCA_003223215.1 Acidobacteriota bacterium | reverse complement strand
CTCATGTCGATGCGAATCATCGCGTTCTCGTCATCAAACAAAAATTCCGCGAGCGCACGCGACAGTTCAGTTTTCCCGACGCCGGTGGGCCCGAGAAAAATAAAGGAGCCGATCGGGCGATTCGGATCCTGCAATCCAGCGCGGGCGCGACGAACAGCGTTCGCGACTGCTTTGATGGCGGCGTCTTGCCCGATCACGCGTTGATGCAAATGCTCTTCCAGCCGTAATAGTTTTGCGCGCTCGCCTTCCTGCAACCGCGACACCGGAATTCCGGTCCAGCTCGAAACTACCTGCGCGATGTCTTCCTCCGTGACTTCCTGGCGCAGAAGTCTTCTCCGAGTAGCACCGGCATTTTTCCGGGCACTCTCTTCCATGTTCGCTAATTTTTTCTCGAGCTCGGGAATTCTTCCGTATTGAATTTCGCTCGCCTTCCCGAGTTCGCCGCGACGCTGGGCGCGCTCCAATTCCGTGCGCAATTGATCGAGCTGTTCTTTCAATTTCGCTTGCTCGGTAATTTGCGCTTTCTCTTTTTGCCACTCCGCTTTCAGCGCGTCGGATCTTTCTTTCAGCTCGGCCAACTCTTTTTCGAGCTTTTTCAGCCGCTCTTTGCTCGCCGGATCTTTTTCTTTCTTGAGCGCCTGCCGCTCCATCTCATGCTGCATGATCTCGCGCTCGATCACGTCGATCTCGGTCGGCATCGAATCGAGCTCGATCTTCAAACGCGACGCCGCTTCATCGACGAGATCGATCGCTTTATCGGGAAGGAAGCGTTCGCTGATGTAGCGATGGGAAAGCACCGCGGCCGCGACGATCGCCGCGTCGGTGATGCGCACGCCGTGATGCACTTCGTAGCGTTCTTTTAGTCCGCGCAGAATGGCGATCGTGTCTTCCACGCTCGGCTCATCCACCATGACTGGCTGAAAGCGCCGCTCCAGTGCCGCATCTTTCTCGATGTATTTGCGGTATTCATCGAGCGTGGTCGCGCCGATGGTGTGTAACTCGCCGCGCGCCAGCATCGGCTTGAGCATGTTCGACGCGTCCACCGAGCCTTCGGCCGCACCGGCGCCAACGATGGTATGCAATTCGTCGATGAACAAGATGATCTGGCCCTGCGAATCGGTCACTTCTTTTAGAAACGCTTTCAGGCGATCTTCGAATTCGCCGCGGAATTTCGCGCCCGCCACCATCGCCCCAATGTCCATCGCAATAACGCGTTTTTGCTTCAGCGAATCGGGGACGTCGCCGCTGATGATCCGCCGCGCCAGTCCTTCCACGATTGCCGTCTTACCGACACCCGGATCGCCGATCAGCACCGGGTTGTTTTTTGTGCGACGCGAAAGGACTTGCATAATGCGGCGGATTTCGTTGTCGCGGCCAATTACCGGATCGATCTTGCCGCGCCGCGCCAATTCGGTCAGGTCGCGGCCGTATTTCTCGAGCGTTTGATATTTACCTTCAGGATTTTGATCGGTCACGCGCTGCGAACCGCGCACCTGTTGCAACGCTTGCATTAGTTTGTTGGGCGTAACCCCGAGATCCTTCAGCACTTTTGCCGCGGGAACGTTCGTGCTGGCCAGCGCCAGGAGGTAATGCTCGGCGCTCGTGAACTCGTCTTTCAACTTCGCCATCTCCTTCTCCGCGCCGTCGAGCACGCTCCGGAGTTCATTAGAGAGGCGAAGATCGACAGTCGCGCCGTGAACTTTCGGCCGACGCTCGAGTTCGCTCGCCAATCGTTCGCGCAGACGATCAACCGGGACGCCGATTTTCTCGAGCAGCGGCTGAGCTATTCCGTCGGTCTGATCGAGAAGCGCAGAAAGAAAATGTTCATTCGCAATCTCCTGATGATTGAATTGCGAAGCGATATCCTGCGCAGCTTGCAGCGCCTCCTGCATCTTCTGTGTGAACCTGTCGACGCGCATAGACCACCATGAACTATCGCTTCCAGTGCAGCAAACGCACTTTTAACCACTACTTCGCGCGCGCAAAGTTTCTCTCCATTGCAGCAGCGCTTTTCCCCGCGTATGAGTCTGGGCGATGAGCGCAGAAGCAAAACCGTTTGGAGGCAGAACTCTTGAGTTGCTGCGGGCGGGCCCGTTTCGCCGCTACATCATCGGCTCGCTCATTTCCGATAGCGGCACGTGGATGCAAGTGATGGCGCAGGGCTGGGTCATGAGCACGCTGACGAACAAGGCGATTATGCTCGGCTTGGTGAATCTCGCCGCCGGCCTGCCGACCCTTGCGCTAACTATGATCGGCGGTTCAGCGGCCGATCGATTCGACAAACGAAAGATTTTAATCGCCACACAAATCGCGCAGATCGCATTCGCGCTCGCGCTGGGCTGGCTCGTTTTCATCGGTCAAATCCAAATTTGGCACATAATCTTTTTTGCAGCGTTGCTCGGCGTCTCAATCGCGTTTGAAATGCCGGCGATCTCGGCGCTCGTGCCGGAGCTCGTGAACCGCGAACAAATTGCGTCGGCAGTTGCTTTGGATCGTTCGGTTTTTCATGGCTCGCGGCTCATCGGACCATCGCTGGCCGGTTTGTTCGTAGGTTGGTGGGGAGCGGCCTCAGCCTTTTTTGCAAACGCGTTTTCGTTTCTCGCGCTTATCATTGCGCTGATTTCACTTCCGCGACGTCCAGTTGGCACAAAGGAAGAAGAAGAAAAACGGCGCAGCGGGATCATGGATGGCTTTCGCTATGTCCGATCGGATCGCACCATTCTTTCGATGATCATGCTCATTGCGCTCACCACCATTTTCATTTTTCCGACGATCTCGGTAATGTTGCCGCTTTACGTGCGCAATGTATTGCAGCTCGGCCCGGACAGTATGGGCTGGCTCATGGCAACATCGGGGAGCGGAGCCTTTCTCGGATCGCTCGGTTTACTGAGCATCGCGCGCGAAAAACGATTAAAATTCATGAGCGGCAATGTTCTGGCCGTGGCAGCGGGCGTTTTTTTTATGTCGCGTTCGCACAGCTTTCTTCTCACAGCCTGCTCGATGGGTGTACTCGCGATTGCACTCTCCATGAACTTCGGCCTGGCCAATACGATCGTGCAGGAGCACGCGCCTGCGCATCTTCGCGGCCGCGTCTCCGCAGTCTTCGGCTTGAGTTTTTTTGGCTTGA
>QHYH01000089.1 GCA_003223215.1 Acidobacteriota bacterium | reverse complement strand
GGAGTAACTCATGGCTCTCGGAGAGCCACAACGAAGGATGAAAATGGACCCAGGCACCTATGCTTTGTTTTCAACGCGATAGGCAGCTATTTTCATAGGAGTAGAGGCGCTCCAGACTCCCTGTTCGTTCTTCAGGATTTTTCTACAGGCTGGCGCGCTTCAGTGATTCCGGGCGGCCATTCGAGAAACGTGCGACTCGCTCGAGGATGCTGAGGAACGAGAACCGTGCGAGTTGTCGGGATGACTCGCGTTAGTCAGGGCAACCTTCCCGAGATGAATCATTCGTCGCGGCATTTCTTTTTGTTCCGTTTGTCCCGGGGCTGCGTCGGGAGCATCGGAAGCGTCCGGCGGTGGTTCCGCCGCCGGCCTTTGCTCCGTGTAGCGAAACGCTTCATAGGGCACGCCGGGCCGATAGTAAGTCGGGGCCGGGGGGATGCGAAACCTTTCGTAGAGTGCGCGCGGAAGTTGCAGCGAACCAGCGAGCAGCACGCCGGCAGCCGCCACCATCCAAATATCGCGATGCTTTGACGGCTGCATCCACCAGGAACCCTTCCCCGCCGGCAGGGAGGCAGGCCGCGAGCGGGTAAAGGGATACAAGGACCGGACCAACTGGTCGAAGGAATCGAAGCGTTCGAGTGGATTCTTCGCCAGGCAGCGGGCGACCACGCGATCCACCTCGCGCGGTACCGCGGGATTGCGCTTCGAAGGCGGCACCGGCTCGGCATAGAGAATCTCCGAACACACCGCGCCCAGGGAACTCCCGTCGAACGGCCGCGCTCCCGTCAGCAATTGATAAAATACAATCCCAAAGGAAAACTGGTCCGAGCGCTGATCCTGCGGCGCGCCCAGAATCTGTTCCGGGGCCAGATAAGCGGGGGTACCCTTCAAGCGGTCTGAGCCGGAAACTTGTGTGGCCAGGCGCGCGATGCCGAAGTCGCCAAGCTTCACCTTTTCCTCCGGCGTCACAAAGATGTTCCCGGGTTTGATGTCGCCGTGAATGATCCCCGTGCGGTGAGCCAGCGCAAGCGCACGGGCCAAGTCGGCGGCCCAGGCGCATGCGCGCTGAACCGTTAACGAAGACGATTCGAGATATTCTTCCAAGGTTTTCCCGGCAATGTATTCCATCACCAGAAAAGGCGTGCCGTGCTCATGGACGCCTACGTCGTAGAGTTGCACGATGGCGGGATGAGAAAGCTGACCAACCAGTTGCGCCTCGCGCAGGAACTGCTCTTCCAGGTCTTCGCCGAAACTGTGGATGAAGGTTTTGAGGGCCACGGTGCGGCCGATGACATTGTCCCGCGCCCGTTCCACGCGGCTCGTGGTTCCGGACCCGATGGATTCCAGGGCTTCGTAGCGGCCTTTTTGCAGCGCAATCATTTAGGCGGAGCGCATGAGTCGCCCGGCACGGTCGCGCAGCCCATTCCCATTGCCGTTGGCGTGAGCCTGAGCCGCGGGACCCGGAAGCGGAGTGTGCCGCGCGAGCGGGAACAGTTCCTGCGCTAGCGCTTCGGCGTTGGCGTAGCGGTGGGCAGGATCCTTTGCCAGGCAGCGCGCCGCAATGTCATCGAACGCGGCCGGCAGCGAATGATTCGCGTGCGACGGCGGAAGCGGCGTGGAAGAAAGAACGCGTGTGCAAATGCCCTGCAACGAGTCCGCGTCAAAGGGCCGCTGCCCGGTCACCATTTCATACAGCACGATGCCCAGAGAAAACAGATCCGAGCGCGCGTCCTGCGGTTTGCCCACGATCTGTTCGGGGCACCAGTAAGCCGGTGTTCCGGCAAGGGCGGTGGTTTTGGTATCGTGACTGGCAAGCCGGGCCATGCCGAAGTCCATCAGTTTCACGCGGCCGTCTTCGGTGATCAGCATATTTGCGGGCTTGACGTCGCCGTGGATGACGCCCTTGCGGTGCGCCACACCCAACGCGCTGGCTACTTGCCCGGCCCAGGCGCAGGCTTTCTGAAAAGGAATGCTGCGCTTGTCCAGGATGCGATCAAGGGGCTGGCCCTCGAGATACTCCATCACCAGATAGGGTGTGTGGCTGGCTTCATCAATGCCCATGTCGTGCAGGGTGATGATGGAAGGATGCGAGAGCTGCCCCACCACGCGCGCCTCTTGAATGAAGCGCTGCCTGGCTTCGCCGTGCGCCAATTCCTTGGGGAAGAGTTTGATGGCCACCAAACGGCCGATGAGTGGATCGTGGGCCCGGGCCACGCGCCCGTGGGCCCCCGACCCGATCATTTCCAGAATTTCGTATCGTCCGACCTGCATCTCGTGTCTCTCCCTTGCGAAGAGCTTTCTAACGTGAGGGTGCAAGAATAAGGAAGTTCGGCCGGCAGCGAAATGAAGCGAGGGTAATGTTTTTCCGGGGTACGTTGGTACTAGGAAAAAATGGGAGGTACAGGTCATAACCCATTTATAAGAAGGCGGTTCCAAGATGAATAAGGGAAAGGTACAGGTATCTAAACCAGGCCCGGGGGTCGCGAGGGAGTGTCGTTCAGGGCGAAGAGCGCGGCGGCGCGAGGGCCGGGGCCGAACGCAGGTGCTCCGGGAATTGCTCGATAAACTTCTTCATCGAGGGATGCCAGAAGGAGTTGAAGCCAAAAAAGTACATTTCGCCGATGGCTTGCTTGGGGGTCCATTGGTCGACCGCGATGCGATAGGCCGCGACCAAGGTGCCGGTGCGATCATCCCCGAATCGGCAGTGCAGGAAAACCTTTTGCTTGGGATCCTCGCGAAACAAGGCGAGGAATTGCGCCACCTGCTCGTCGCTCGGAGGTCCCCACCCGCTCACCGGAATGTACACAAAGCGCATGGCTAAAGCCGCGGTTTCGCGGCGTTCCCAGTCCGCCTTTTGCGGATCGTCGCGCCGCAGGTCCACAATCGTGGTGATGCCCAACTTTTTCAGTTCGGCAAGCCCTGCTTGTTTTGGTTGCCCGCCGCGGTAAAGCAGGTCGTTAATTTTTCCGGCGTTGTGGATTCCCGGAATGCGCAGTTTCTCCCCGTAAGCCGGTTCGCTCGAGGCGGAATTCGGCGGTTCGGAGGCAGCTTTTTCTTGCGCAATTCGTTGCCAAGAAAGAAGTCCCAGGAAAAGCAGACAGAAAAAACTTCGCTTCATCCTTCTATTTGGATGCCCTTAGTGTGGCGCCAGGACAAACGGTGCAAAAAGTGTTGAAGCGCCACAACTTGCGCGGAAAATGGACCACTACAAATAGACGCGGTACCAAAATATTAACCATATCTCGCGTTTTCCTCTTGACAGGCTTTTCGCATCCGTCGATACTGCAACTCCAGATTCGGGGGATGTGGAAGCGCCAGCCGGGCCGAGTCGAGAGCGGCTCGAGGGTCCACGCGTCCACGATAAGCCACCCGGCTGTTTAGCGAAAAAATCGAGCGCCATCGTATTTGCTCCGCGACCTTAAGCGTGGCGGAGCATCTGCTGTGAGGCTGATCGAGGAATGGGCGGCCACGGCGGTGCATTGGCGTTTCGCGCGAATTAGCCTGCGACTGCTCGGCAGTCGTCTTTTTTTCGCTCGAGAGCGTTCCCGGGAGTCCCCGAATCGCGTGTCGAGACTTGGAAGCGAAGCATGACCCCCGACACGGGAGTAAAATAATAGGGTCCCCCCGCAGCTTGGCGGGATCCGATGGCGCGGGAGGGACGAAATGGCAACCGTGAAGCACGCACTAAGCGGAAATACGCGGGCGGCGGATGCGGTAGAGAGAGCGGCCGCAGGCGCGGGGGAAGGTCTGACTTTTTCGCGCCACTTTACCGACGGCAAAAAATCGCCTTTCGACGCGGTCGAATGGGAAAAACGCGTCGCCTTGATCGGCAACGAAAAGGGCGCGACCATCTTCCGTCAGGAAGATGTGGAGGTTCCAAAAACCTGGTCGCAAACGGCCACCAACATCGTCGCGAGCAAGTATTTTCACGGCAAGATGGGCACTCCCGACCGCGAATCCTCGGTTCGGCAACTCATCAGCCGCGTGGCTAATACCATCGTCCGCTGGGGCAACGAGGGCGGATACTTCGCCGATGCCGCCTCGCGCGAGGCTTTCCGCGATGAACTGACCCACCTGCTGGTCGAGCAGAAAATGGCCTTCAATTCCCCGGTGTGGTTCAACGTCGGCGTCCAGGCCAAGCCGCAATGCTCCGCCTGCTTTATCAACTCGGTCAGAGACGACATGGGTTCCATCATGGATTTGGCCAAGACCGAGGGCATGTTGTTCAAGTGGGGCTCGGGCACCGGCACGAATTTCTCCACCCTGCGCGGAAGCAAGGAAGCGCTCTCCGGGGGCGGCATCGCCTCGGGTCCGGTCAGCTTCATGAAGGGTTTCGACGCCTTTGCCGGCGTCATCAAGAGCGGCGGCAAGACGCGGCGCGCCGCCAAGATGGTCATTCTGAACATCGACCATCCGGACATCGCCGAATTCATCGAATGCAAAAGGAAGGAAGAGCGCAAAGCCCATGTGCTCATCGAACAGGGCTACGACAGCTCGATTGACGGCGCGGCCTACAGCTCCATCTTCTTCCAGAACGCCAACCACTCCGTGCGCGTCACCGACGACTTCATGCGCGCCGTGGTCGAGGACAAGGATTGGTGGACCAAGAACGTCCACGATGGGCAACCCGTCGAAAAGCTCCGTGCACGCGACCTGATGATGAAGATTGCGGAGTCCACCTGGCACTGTGGCGATCCCGGAATGCAGTATGACACCACCGTCAATCGCTGGCACACCTCGAAGTCCACGGCGCGCATCAACGCGAGCAATCCCTGCTCGGAATACATGTTCCTGGACGACACCGCGTGCAACCTGGCGTCGCTGAATCTGATGAAATTCGTCACCACCGGCGGACAGTTCGATGTGCCGGCTTTCATGCATGCCGTGGACGCGACCATTACCGCGCAGGAAATCCTGGTGGGCAACGCGAGCTACCCGACGGAGAAGATCGCCGAGAATTCGCACAATTTCCGGCCGCTCGGGCTGGGTTACGCCAACCTCGGTGCGCTGCTCATGTCCATGGCGCTGCCCTACGACTCTCCTGAGGGCCGCGACATGGCCGGCGCCGTCACCGCGCTGATGTGCGGCGAGGCCTACGCGCAGTCTGCGCGCATTGCCGAGCGCATGGGCGCGTTTCCAGGCTATGAGGTGAACCGCGAGCCGATGCTCGAGGTCATCCGGATGCACCGCGAAGCCATGCGCGGCATCCAACCCGAGCATGTCCAGCCGGAATTGTTTCTGGCCGCCCAGGAATCCTGGGACACGGCTCTCGATCACGGCGAAAAGTTCGGCTTCAAGAATTCCCAGGTCACCGTGCTGGCGCCCACCGGCACCATTGGTTTCATGATGGATTGCGACACCACCGGGATCGAGCCGGATCTGGCGCTCGTGAAGTACAAGAGGCTTGTTGGCGGCGGCCTGATCAAGATCGTCAACAACACCGTGCCGCAGGCGCTCATGAAACTGGGTTACACGCCCGAGCAATCCAGCGAAATCGTTTCCTACATCGACAAAAACGGCAAAATCGAAGGGGCGCGATACGTGAAGGAAGAGCATTTGGCGGTTTTTGATTGCTCGCTCGCGCCCCAGGGCGGCGGGCGTTCCATCCGCTGGACCGGCCACGTGAAGATGATGGCCGCCGCGCAGCCGTTTCTCTCGGGCGCAATCTCGAAGACCATCAACATGCCCGAGGAAGCCACCGTCGAAGACATCATGAACGCCTACATCGAGTCGTGGCGGCTGGGGCTGAAAGCCGTGGCTATCTATCGCGACAATTCCAAGCGTTCGCAGCCCTTGAGTGCCGCCAAGGACGCCAAGAAGGAAGACAAGAAAACCGAAGCCGCGCCGCGGGCGGCCGAGCCGGTGCAACGCGAGCTGTTTCAGCGCGCGCAGCGCGAAAAAATGCCTTACGAACGCGCTTCCGTCACCCACAAATTCAGCGTGAGCGGCCATGAAGGCTATATCACCGTGGGCATGTACGACGACGGGCGTCCCGGGGAAGTATTCATCAAAATGGCCAAGGAAGGTTCGACCCTCTCTGGCGTGATGGATGGTCTGGCGCTAACGATTTCGCTCGGCCTGCAATACGGCGTTCCGCTGAAGGTCTTTGTGGACAAGCTGCTGAATACCCGCTTCGAGCCTTCCGGCATCACCGCGAATCCGAACATCCGCTTCGTTTCCTCGGTCCTGGATTACATCGCGCGGTGGCTCGGCGGACGGTTTATCTCCTCGGACTATCTCAAACTGAACGGCGGGACGCACGCCGAGAACAGCGGCCCCGCGGTTCCTGCTCCCGTGATTCTCTCGGCGCTGGCCTCTCCTCCCGCGCCGGCAGCCGCCACCAAGCCGACGAACGCCTATGAAGGAGCGCCGACCTGCAGCGAGTGCGGCATGCTGATGGTTCCGAACGGCGCCTGCTACAAATGCGAAAACTGCGGCAGCACCAGCGGCTGCAGCTAAAGCGAAGGACCGAGGCGAAGGCTTATGGAAAACGACCTCAAGAAATGTTTATTCGAAACCCGCTCGAGCGGGTGAGGGATCGCTTGCTGGATCTGACTCGTTTAGGAGGTTGTCGCTCAGGGCGTTAGCTCCAGAAGCTCTTCGAGAGAATCCGACGAAAGGAAACCTCTCTCAAGCGGTGAAAACACCAACACGATGAGCGCACACCCTCCCGCTTCAGGTGTAGCAGCGCGGCGCGCCCCGGCCCACCCCCAAACCCGGGGCTTTCTTCATATTGATCGCCATGGAGCCGGTCCCCTGGCCATTTACGTCGTGACCTACCAGCGGGTGAACCACGGCGGCATCCGTGCGAAGCCGATCGAAGCGGTCGGTGCCGAGGCGCTGCTTGAATTGCTCGAACGCATCGGCGTCGATTTTCATCTTTGCGAAGTCCGCGGCGCGCTCGAAGACATCCTTCGCCTCGGCTCCGCCAACATCCCCGATCCGTGGCTCACCGATGAAGAGATCCTCGAAAAAGGCCTCGTCGAGACCTGACGGTCCGGTTGCTGCCAAGTCTCGTTTTTCTTCCCTGACTGCATCGAAAAGATCTAATAAAGGCGTTCCTTCGGCAATGTTTTTGAATCGGGGATCTGCAAACGGTTTGGGGCCGCCAGCAACGGCCGAGGAGCTGCCTCCTCGGCTGGCAGCAGCGGGATGAGAAAATCAATGACCAACACTCGGTCGAGCAGCCCGGCCTAGCTTCAACCGAAAGGCTATGGCCAGGACAACGGGGATGGCTTCAGCGCGGGCGCAGCGGCGGCCGCCCGGCGAGCAAGCGCGGCCGCATACGCAAGCGCGGACCGAGCGGCGGCGGCACGTTGCGGAGAAAGTCTCCGCAGGAAGGGCAGCGGCCGTCCTTGGCGACCGGACCAGCGACATCGGCGCGCAGCCAGCGGCCGCGGGCTTGGCACAGCGGGTTGATGCATTGCACCGTCAGGCCGGGCAGGTATTGCATCGCTTCACCTCAAAGGCCGCAAAGCGGAGTCCATCCTGCAGCGCCCGTGCCTGTGGTCGGAGACCAGGGACCGCGCGGGAACAGCGCATTTGCTGGCGCGCATTCTGCCCCGAGCCATCCTTGGCGTCAAGAGAAAAACACCACAAGATATTGTGGTAAGGTTGCAGCTGTGGAAAACGTGCCCCCGGAAGGCGGCGCGGGGAGCGAGCCGCGTCCAGGCTGCAAAGCACAATTGGGCGATCTGGCGTTCGAGAGCCTGCTCCGCCGCGGGTATTCGAGAAAATCTTCGCCGAAGCCCCAACTCGACCCTGATGCGGGCCCGGCAAAATACTACGAAGAATTTCGTTGACAATACGAAGCTCTTCGTAGTAGGCTCCCGCGCATGCTTAAGGAACCTTTGCAAAAGCCCACTGCTTCGGAATTGGAGATTCTTCGCGTGCTGTGGGCGCGCGGGCCCTCCACGGTCCGCGAGGTCCACGAAGCTCTGAGCGAAAAGAAATCCCTCGGTTACACCACGGTCTTGAAACTCCTTCAGATTATGACCGCCAAGGGCACGGTACGCCGAGACGAAGGCCAGCGCGCGCACGTCTATGAAGCATGTCAGCCGGCGACAGAAACCAAACGGCAGCTTGTGTGCGACGTGCTGCAACGCGTATTTGAAGGCTCGGCCAGCGAATTGATGATGCACGCTCTAGAAGGCCGGCGAACCAGCAGGGAAGAACTGGACGAGCTGCGCCGGCTGCTCGATGAGTGCGAGAGGAGAAGCCGATGAGAATCCTGGCGCACGGAATCTCTCCCGAACTTCTGCAGGCGCTCGGCTGGACGCTGCTCCATTTCGTGTGGCAGGGGGCGGCGCTCGCGGCGCTTTTTGCCGTGACCAACGCGCTTTGCCGGCGAGCCACGACGCGTTACGCCCTGGCGGTGATCGCGCTGGCCTTGATGATGGCGGCACCGCTAATCACCCTCGCGGGGCTGATGCGGCAAAAAGATCCGGCCGTCGGGTACGGGGCACCGGGGGCTTCCGCGCTTGCGGTGAAACCGGTCGAAGGCGTATCGGTCGCGGCAGGTCCCGGCGCCCCGGCGCCAGAAGCTCCGGCGCCTCAGCCGGCGGGGATTTTGTGGTGTGTGGAAGCATGGTTCCTGGGAGTGCTGCTGCTGAGTTTGCGGACGGCCGGAGGACTGTTCCTGGTCGAGAAGATGCGGCGCTGCGAAATGAGGCCGGTGGCGCGGGAACTTTATGAGAAATGTTTGGCGCTGCAAAGGAAAATGGGGCTCGAACGCGTGATCCGGTACTGCGAATGTTTGCGGCTGGACGCGCCCGCGGTGTTGGGATGGGTTCGCCCGGTGGTACTGCTGCCGGCAAAAGCGCTGACAGGATTGAGCGAAGAGCAGATTGCCATGATCATCGCGCACGAGCTAGCGCACATTCGCAGGCTCGACGGTTTTGTGAATCTCTTTCAGATCGGCGTCGAGACGTTGCTGTTTTACCACCCGGCGGTTTGGTGGGTAAGTCAGCGGATTCGCACAGAGCGCGAACACTGCTGCGACGACGAAGCGGTTGCCGTTTCTGGCGACGCGGTGAACTACGCACGAGCGCTCACGCTAATGGAGGAGTGGCGCACGGCGCCTTCGTTGTTGATGGCGGCAAACCGCAGCCCGCTTAGTGAGCGCGTGGTACGGCTGCTCGGTCTGGATGAGGCGGCGGGAAGACTCCGCGTGGCGGGCATGGCCGTGGCGGTGGTAGGTCTGGCGGGAGCGATGCTCGCCGGCAACGCCTTCCTGGGTGTGGCGCACGCCGCTCTGGGGAGCAAAGCAAGCGCGAATCGGCACCAAGCAGGTAGCAACTTGGCAAACTTGGCGGCCCCCGAGGAGCAAAGCAGCAGCACTGTGATCGTGGTGCGGCCGGCAAATACTTCAACGGCAGCAAAGTCTTTTGCTTCGACCGAACAGGCGGGCAAAGACAAGGACAACGATAAGCTCAAAGAAAAAAAGCAGGAGCGGGACGAAGAGCAAGCGAGCGGGAAGGAATCCTATCTGGAAGGCATGGAGGCGGCGGGATTCAAGAGCCTGACCGCCGACGAACTGATCGCCATGAAGATTCAGGGTGTGACTCCGGCTTACGTCAAGGAAATCCACGAGTTGGGAATGAAGCCCACCGTGGAAGAGTTGATCGGAATGCGCGTCCAGGGCATCACCCCGGAATACCTTCGCGACATGCGCAACCTTGCTCCCAACCTGGGCATAGACGAGCTGATCGGGATGAAAGTGCAGGGTATCACCCCGCAATATGCAAACGACATGCGCGGGCTCGGTTTAAAGTTCGACCCGGAGAACCTCATCGGAATGAAAGTGCAAGGGATTACCCCGGAATACGTCAAAGGCATGCAAGCCCTCGGGTTCAAGCCCGACACGGAGGAGCTGATCGGGATGAAGGTGCAAGGGATCACGCCGGACTACGTCAAGGGCATCGAGGCCACCGGCTTAAAACCCGATGTGGACGACCTCATCGGAATGAAAGTGCAGGGCATTACGCCGGAGTACGTAAAGTTCATGCAGGATGCGGGATTCAAAAACCTGGACGTGGATGAACTCATCGGCGCAAAAGTCGAGGGGATCACGCCGGAATTCATCGACAAAGCGCGCAAGCACGGCTTCCAGAACCTGACGCTCGACAAACTGATCGCCCTCAAGCAAGCGGGAGTTCTCTAGGAATCCGAGGAGAGCCGGAAACGGGAGAAGCACCATGAACTTTAATCGAGTGATGGGACTGATTCTTATTGTGGGCGGCGCGGTGTTCGGGCTGGCCACGGCGCTCCGCGGGCAGGCCGAGAGCGGCGATTGGACGATTCGACGCTCGGATGAGCCGGGGAAAGTGGAAGTTTCCATCATGGACTCGCGCGGCGGCCATCACTTTCATTCGAGCTCGGAGCGGGAAGCGAAAGAACTCACCGGGCTGGATCTTTCCAAACCGGGCCGGCAGGACGTGCATTTTACGATCATGCGGGACGCCGGCCGATTTGAATGCGAAGGATTCGTGAAGGACGGCGAGGGCGCGGGAATTTTCCATTTCATCCCCGATGCGAAATACGCGCAGGAGATGAAGGCACTGGGGTTCGAGGGGATCGACGGGGAAAAGCAATGGGCCATGGCGGTTCACGACGTGAGCCTGAAATTCGCGCGGGAAATCAAAGCGAGGAATTTGCAAGGGCTTGATACCGACAAGCTGATCGCCTTCAAAATTCACGGCGTGACGCCGGAATTCATTGACCAGATCCGCTCTTCCGGACTAAACGCTTCCTCGAGCGACGAATTCATCGCCTTCCGGATTCACGGAGTGTCCCCGCAGTTTGTTTCCGATCTGCGATCCGCGGGGCTCAGTGTGGCAGATAGCGACAAGCTAATTGCGTTTCGCATTCACGGCGTTTCGCCGGAAATGGTGCGAAGCGTGCGCCAGGCCGGTTATGACGCCAATCCGGACAAGCTCATCGCCATGCGCATTCACGGCGCATCCCCGGAATGGATGGCGGAGCTAAAAAAGTGCGGCTACGACCACGTGGAGCTGGACAAGCTGATTGCCTTCCGGATCCACGGCGTTTCGCCGGATTTCATCGGTGCCGTGCAAAAGCTCGGTTATTCGCACCCGGAGCCGGATCAACTCATCGCCATGCGCATTCATGGCGTCACGCCCGAATACATCAGCAAGCTGCAGTCCCGCGGCATGAAGGACCTGACCATCGATCAACTGGTGAACCTGCGCATTCACGGTATCGACTGACCATGCGGTGCAGCCCGGTTTGCTTTGACCCATCTTAGCGTTCCCGCCCGCTTTTCCGCGACTTTGGTGTGTCGGGCGACCAGGCCATGGAGCCCGGCAAAAGCTTGCCGGAAATGGGAAGGATGGGGCTTTGCGGCGACCGAAACCGAGCCGAAGGATGAAGCCAGATTAGGGTCGCGAGGAGGAAGAAGAGGATTCGCCAAGCGACTTTTGCAAATCGGCCAGTTTGCCTTTCAAGCGGTCGATTTCCTGGCGCTTGTCGCCTATCTTATGCTGTTCGTCGTCGAGTTTCTGCTTTCCCGCGGTGTCGCTCGCAAAGTTCGGTTGGGAATAATAAGTGTCTTGGTCGAGGCGGTTTTCGCGCTGCAGGAGGTCGAGATCGCCGAGCGCGTCCTTGAGCTGCTCTTTCACCCGAGCGATTTCCTTTTTTAGCTTTTCGTCCTTCGCGGCTGGTGATTGGGCATCGCCAGTGCCCGGGTTAGCGGCGCGGTTCCCGGGTTGGTTGGCGGCATCCGGGGCGCCTGCGATCTTGGGTTCTTCCGCAACCGCGCTTTGCACATCTCCCCTTTTCACGTCCAGCGTGTCGTCGGTGATGACCTTCGCGGGCTTGGCGGAGCCCTTTTTCTTTTCGCGGGCGCGGCGAGCAGCTTCCGCGACGGACTGAGAATCCTGCGGCCGAGAGAAAGCCACGGGAAGCAACGCGCCAACCAGAACGGCGGCGAAGGCGGATCGCAGTAGTAGGGAGCCGGGCATGAGCTACTCCTTGGGAAACACTTTAGTGGGCCAATTTCCAAAATACCGCGTCGGAACCGGAATGACAACGCCCGGCACAAAAACGTAGCGAAAGGTGCAACAAAGGGCATTTGAGCCGGGGTTGTCGAGAGAAGAGAGCGGAAGTGCGATAATACGGGAGTCCGGGGCAGAAAAGCAGACCCGCACGCCTGAGAACCATGAATCGGACGAAAGCTAAATTGCTGTTGCTGCTGGCGACCGGCGTGGTCGTAAAGACGGCTTGGGGGCAAGACGCGGCAAAACAGCAGCCCCCGAGCGCCTCCGAGGGCCCAGCGAAAATCTGCGAACCCCCGCGGGAAAATCTCCCGAGAGAGCACCGTTTCTGGGACAAAGAGAATCGCTGGCTGTTTGCCGGCGTCGGGGCGGCGCGCACGCTCGACTATTTTTCGACTTTGAATATGCGCCGGCGGGGCAGGCAGGAGATTCTCCTGACCAACGATGTCGTGGACAATCATGCGGCCTTTGCCGCCATTGAAGCCGCAGCGACCGGGGTCTCCATCGGCGCGTCCTATCTTTTTCATCGCTACCGTCACCACAAACTCGAACGCTGGACCTCTTTGGTGCACTGCGGCCTGGCGACCGGCGGCGCGATAAGCAATTACTGCCTGAAGACGGCCCATCCGAGGATAACACCTTGATTCCCTTCTCCTTTGTTTTGCCCGCCGGAAACGGTTTTGCCAGCTGTTCCGTCCAATGCGGGGGATGAAAATCTTGCACTCGAATAGCGTGTGCGGCATGCTCACGGCGCCACGCGCTCATGCTGTTTATATGCGCGGAAACTCTATTGCGATTCATTGCCGGGCGTTTTTATGAGGTGGCCGATTCTCTCGAACCGTTTCGCGCTGCCTCTCTGTGCCTTGCTGGTTTTCCTGTTTTTGATCCTGCCCCGGGTTCGGAAGGCGCAGCTGGCTTCGCCCGCGGAGGACCGTGCGTCAGAGACCGCCTCGCAACTGCCGCCTGCGAACGAGGTTCCTCCGCTCGTCATCAGCACTTCGGAACAGACGAAAACGGAACAATACACGCTCTCACACGAAAAATATGAAAAAGCGGTGGCTTATTCCCGCGCCGGCTACACGCTCTATTTTCTCTCCTACATTCTGGGAGGCCTTTTCCTGTTCCTGATCCTGCGGCTGGGAATCGCCGCGCGCTTTCGGGATATCGCCGAAAGTGCCAGCCAAAGGCGCTGGGTGCAAGGATTGGTCTTCGTGCCGCTGCTCGTTCTGCTGGTCGACGTACTGGACCTCCCGGTGCGCTTGTATTGGCACCGGCTTTCTTTGCATTACGAGCAATCGGTACAAGGCTGGGGCTCATGGTTCTGGGACTGGACCAAGGAAGAGCTGGTCGGCATCGCCATCGCCGTCGTATTGGTGCTGGTCCTGTTTGCGGTCATGCGCTTCAGCCCGCGGCGCTGGTGGTTGCTTTTCTGGTTCCCTGCGGTGGCCATTCTGCTGGTGATCATTGTGATCATGCCTTTAGTGATCGATCCGCTGTTCAACAAGTTCGACCCGCTCAGCGAGCAGCATGCAAACCTGGTCGCTTCTATTGAGAAACTCACGAAGCGCGCCGGGGTCCCGATTCCGCCGGAGCGCATGTTCCTCGAGGAAGCCAGCAGGAAAACCAACGCCATCAATGCCTACGTGGCAGGTTTGGGAGCGTCGAAGCGGGTGGTGATTTGGGACACGCTCATTCAGAAGACGTCGAATGAAGAAACGCTCTTCGTCGTCGGGCATGAACTTGGCCACTATGTTCTGGGGCATGTAGTCAAAGGCTTCCTGGCCGGAGCGGCGGCGCTTTTGGTCGCGCTCTATCTGCTGTTTCGCGGATTGCACTGGGCGCTCGGTCGGTGGGGCCGCGACTGGAAGATCGTGGGGGCGGAAGATTGGGCGTCGCTCGCGGTGCTTTTGCTGCTTTTGCAGATTTTGCTGTTTTCTTCTTCGCCGGCCATCAACTGGTTCAGCCGCATGGAAGAACACGCCGCCGATGTGTACGCGCTCGAAATCACCCACGGCCTGATTGCGAACTCATCGGAGGTCGCGGCGCACGCCTTTCAGGTCCTCGGAGAACTGGACCTGTCGGATCCGAATCCGCCGCCGTTTATTACTTTTTGGCTGTACTCGCATCCGCCGGTAGCCGATCGTCTGGTGTTTGCCCACACTTATGACCCGTGGTCGAAAGGGGAGAAGCCCAAGTACGTCAAATAAAGGCCGGCCCGGAGGGCGTTGCTCAGGATTTTGCCCGGTGGGTAGAAGCCTGACGCCGGGCAAAGGCGGCGACTTTGCTCCGGTTGCCGCACACGGTCATGGAGCACCACCGGCGTCGGCGCGTGCGGGAAGCATCGTAGAAAAACAGGCCGCATCGCGGATTGGCGCACAGGCCGAGCCGCGCACGCGGGCCCTCGGCAATCATTTCGGCCGCGGAACGGGCCACGGCGGCGAGCAACCACTCAAGGCCACCCTCCCGGGCGACGAATTCGATTTTCCAATCACGGTCGCCCGGGACAAGTTCGTCGTGCCCTTCCGTGACGCGCAAGATTTCGTTGACCGGCGCGACCCATTCGCTCACTATGCGATGCCGGTGGAGGAGAGCTTCGAAGGCCATGCGCAAAGCGGAAGCAAGCCTCTGGGCTTTCCGTAAGAGGGACTCCGCCGATTGCGGGTCGGAGCGGCTGAGGGCCAGGAGTTCCCCGCCGCGCTCGGCGGTTATGATATGCGCGGACTGAAGGAAAGCGATAAGCTGATCCCAGGATAATTCTCCTCGCGCAGGCACCATGTTGGCGAAATCGAGAGCTAAGCGGCCCCCAACGAACCGCAGCGCCGGTTCCGGGGAAAGAGACATAACTTGTTTACTCTAGCATGATGGTTAGGGTGCTTGGATGTATTTGCAAGGTCTTCGCTGAGGAGTAATCTTTCTACCTGGCCGTTATCCGGCAGTCGGTTGGGGGTTCGTTGGTGTCTTGGAGAAGGTCTATGAGGCGTTTATTCACGAGCCTGAGAGCGATTGGCGCGACGTTGCTGATTGGGTTGTTGGGAGTGGGGGCCGCCGGCTCCGGGGAGTACGCTAAGCCGTCCGTTCCCAGTCGAGCGGCGGTGGTGGTCGAACTGTTCACCTCAGAAGGTTGCTCGAGCTGCCCTCCCGCCGACGCCTTGCTCGCCAAGCTCGACGAGCTCGGCGGCGTCGGCAATGCGCAAGTCGTCGCATTGGAAGAACACGTGGACTATTGGGACGACCAGGGTTGGCGGGATCCGTTTTCCTCACATGATTGGACCACCCGGCAGTTGGCCTATGCGGACGTGCTTGGCAATCGCAACCCCTATACGCCGCAAATGGTGGTGGATGGGAGCGTGGAGTTTTCCGGAGGACGCGTCGAGCAAGCTCTCCAGTCGATTGCCGCGGCAGCGGAGCAGGCCAAGGTTCCCGTAACCTTGGCCGAAGCCAGCCGAGATAAGCCCGGTAAGGAAAATTTTTCGGTCGAGGTCGCAAAGCTTCTTGCGCCGCCAAAGGGAGGGGCTGCGGAGGTGTGGCTGGCGATCACCGAGACGGGCTTGCACTCTTCGGTGACGCGCGGGGAGAACGCCGGGCATGAATTGCGCCATGCCGCGGTGGTGCGCTCGATGCGCAAGATCGGCGAAGCAAAGCCGGACCGCGACGTTTCTTTCTCCTCCTCGGATGCCGCCGTATCTCTTCGCAAAGAATGGAACCGGGACCGTCTGAAAGCCGTCGCTTTCGTGCAAGAAAAAAACAGTCTGAGAATTCTCGGAGCCGCGGAAATCTCGCTCCATCCCTGAGCGAGATTGGCGTTCCCGGCGTCTCGTCCTTGGAAATTCCCTGGAAAATCTCTTGGCTAAGATAGAATCGGACGGCGCTCGAGCAGGCTTGAGGGTCAAGCTGCGGTTGAAGATCGGCACCGACAACCGTGAGCGCTTATTTCTGAGGTTCCTTTGACGACCGAACCGTCCACCGAATCGTCCTTGCCCCCCGCCTCCCAACTCCCTCGACCGGAAGGGCTCGTAAGCAGAATCTTCCTTGGCTCAGACGGATTGCGGGTTGGCTGGAGGCTGCTGCTGTATGTCGCCTTCTGGCTGATGATGGAGTACGCCATCGGGGTTCTTGTCCTGCTGGCCGGCGGGCTTAGGGTCAATCCGGACTCTCCACCATCTGTGATTCTCGAAGAACTGCGGAGCTTTCTGTCGGCTTATGCTGCGGCCGTTCTGATGGCGCGCTTGGAACGGCGTCCCGCCGGGGTTTATGGTTTGCCGCTGCGGCAAGCCTTCGGCGGATTGTTCTGGCTCGGGATCCTACTGGGTCTCG
Source organism: Acidobacteriota bacterium (assembly GCA_003223215.1). Lineage (GTDB taxonomy): Bacteria > Acidobacteriota > Terriglobia > Acidiferrales > UBA7541 > Acidiferrum. The sequence goes on along the minus strand of QHYH01000089.1, from coordinate 151,292 downwards.
GCGAGGTGAGCCTGCTGGTCGGGTTGATCGCCGCCTGCGGCGGATATTCCTTCGGAACAATCGTCCTTCATGGGTCCAGCCTTTTGGATGGCGCGGCGCTTTGGGCGCTAGCGTTCACTCTTGTGGGGCTCTCGGAAGAATTTCTGTTTCGCGGATACCCGCAATACACTCTGGCGCGAGGGATGGGCTTCTGGCCTGCCGCCGTCTGCCTGTCTCTGGTGTTTGGTGCCGCCCACCTGGGGAACCCCGGGGAAGGAGCTGCGGGAGCGGCCAACGTGGTGGTCACGGGTCTGGTCTTCGCGCTGGCCCTGCGTCGAACCGGGAATCTCTGGTTAGCCGTGGGCTGGCACGCCAGCTTTGACTTTGGCGAGACCTTCCTTTTCTCCGTTCCGAACAGCGGCTACGTATTTGACCGGCACCTTTCGAGCGCGGTTCTGCACGGCAAGACCTGGCTGACGGGCGGGACGGTTGGGCCGGAAGGCAGCGTTTTCGGCTTCCTGACCCTGGGGATTTCCGCTGTCTTGATTCATTATCTTTTCCCAGCGAAGAAGCATTCGAACGCACCATGGAACCCCGTCGCTGACTAGTGCACGAGTTCCGAGGCAAACGCAAGGCGCACTCCCTGCTCCTGCGCCTTGGGAAGAACATCGCGCAAAGCCTCGAGCGTGGCGGAGTGCGGATGGCCGATGGCCACGGCACCGCCTTTTTCGCGTGCGCCACGCAGGGCTAATTCCAGTTGTTTGCGTACCGCGGCAACCTCCTCGACGTCATCGAGAAAAGGAACGTTGCGAAACGCCGAGCGAACTTGCGACCTTTGCGCCGTTTCGTAAGCCACCGTCGCTGCCGTTGTTCGGCTGTCAATGTAAAAAAGGTGGCGACCGCGCAGCACGGGCATCAGTTCACCCATCAGGGCGAGGTCCGAAGTGGCCTCCGAACCTTGATGATTGTTCGCGCCAACGGCGCCGGGAACGTTGTGGAGAAACTGGGTGACCAGCTTGGAGACTTCCCGAGCGGGCATGCCCGGCCGCAATTCCTGCGCTTCCGGTCGTTCGCTTGCGACCGCCTGCATGGGGAGGTGCAACATCACTTGGTAGCCGCGGCGCTCCGCCTCCTCGGCAATCTCTTCGGAATGTTGATGATTCGGCAGAATGGAAAGCGTGAGCGGGTACGGCAGACCGAAGATCTCCTGGGCGACGCGGCGGTCGCTTCCCAAGTCATCCAAGATGATGGCCAGCTTGGGAAGGGAAGAAGGATGGCCGGATTCGACCATTTTCTGCTCGGATGCGGGCCGCACGTGGAGGTGAACCACGTGGGTTCGGGCGCTCGATCTCGCGTAATAAAAGCAGATGCCTTCGCGACAGGGCAAGGGATGCCGGGCGAGTCCGTTGCGGGTCGCCGCGGCATCTAGAGATCGCTCCACTTTCGCAGCATCAGAACGCGTGGACGATGGCTTGTCCGAAAACAGTGTGATGTCCAGCTGATCTGGGGCTTGTGGGCTTTTGTCGGATGCTCCGAGGGTGATGTGAATTTGGCTTCCCATCGGTGCGGCGGACTGAGCCGCTTCGGAAAGTTCGCTCGTGATGGCGTGAATTCTCGCAACAGACAGGCGCCCTGGAGGCGCCTTGCTGCAACCGGCCGCCCATGCCAAGAAGGGGGCCATCAAAACAAGAAGGAAACGGCAGAAACCGTGATGCGGGCGAAACCCGCGCCGAGGCCCGGCAAAAGCTCGCGCCCGGCCCACGTGATCTTAGGCAGCCTTTTTCGCCGGGGCGGCCGCCTTTAGCAGGTCCAGAGCACGATGGTAGATGGGGTCTTCGGGAGAAAGCGGACGCGGTCCGAGCCCAGGCTCCCGCTGGGTTGCCGGAGCGGGCGCCGCGTCGTCGTCTCCCGAGTCGGAATCCTCCGTCGCATCGGCTCGCACGACTTCACTAGGCGTCACGCCTTCTTCCAGGATGGATTTGCCGTCGGCATTGTAATAATTCGCCACGGTGAGAATCAGCGCGGCACCGTCATCGAGCGTGATGAGCTTCTGTTCCGATGCCAGCCCAAACGTACGCTCGCCCACCACGTCGCCCCGATGGTTGGCTGCGATCGCGGAGGCCAGCACTTCCGCTGCGCCGGAAGTCGTCGTGTCCACCAGTACGGAGACGGGATTCCTCCACATGACCTGCTTGGGATCGGCGGAGAACACTTGCGTCGAGACGGTTTGGCCGCGCAGAGTGGCCAACGTTCCGCTTGGAATGAAAAGACGCGCGATGGCTATCGCTTCCGATACCGGCCCGCGCCCGCATTCGCGCAGGTCCAAAATCACTTTGTGAATCCCCTGCTTTTCGGCGTCCAGCAGGCGGTTGCGTACTTCATCGGCGCGGCCCGTGTCGAGCGAGGGGAAACGCAGCGTGAGAATGTCCGGGTCGGCCTTCTGGACGATCAGTTTCGCGGTCGCCAGCTTCTCGCGGACGATGTCGACCTCGTCCGGTGTGGCCTTGCCGCGGCGAATCACGGCAACCTTGATCGCGGTGCCTGGCTGGCCGTTCAAAAGATTCACTGCCTGGCCAACGGACATGTCGCGGCTCGTAAATCCGCCGATAGATTCTAGCAAGTCCGCGCTGCGAATCCCCGCTTTGACGCCCGGGCTGTCCGGCAAGACCGAAAGAACGATGATGTAGCCAAAGCGCTTGCTTAGCGTCATTCCCGTTTCGCCGGTGCCGGGGTTGGCCACCTTCTTTTTGTATTCTTCGTATTCGCGCGGCGTCAGATAGCTCGATTGGGGGTCGAGCGATTCCAGAAGTCCATGGAGCGCGCCGGCGGTCACCGTGTGCATGTTCGGGTCGTCCACATAATCCTGCTGGATCTTCTGCAAAACTTCGCCGTAAACCGTCAGCGATTTGTAGGCCTTGTCGTCCGAGGATCTGCCCAGGACGTGACCTATACCCGCATAACAAAAGATCAATACGGATAAAGAAAAAATGCCGATGCGTGCCGGTCGATTCATGCGCCTTCCTCGGTGGTTTCGGTACAAAACCCAAGTATAACACCGCAAAAGTTGAGACGCGCTAGGAAACAAAAAGGACGCCCCAAGTTCCGGCAAACCGACACGGGTCAAAGGCTAGATTGTTGCCTAATTACCACAGACAGCGTCCCAAAGGTGGGAAGTCCCTTTGTAACCCGTTGATAATACAGCACAATGCTAGTACAACCTGGCCCGCAAAATGCTACAATACCTGCAATGTTCCAAACAACGATAACCAGAGAATCTTGTGCGGAGGGTGTGGGCCTGCACACTGGCGTCCGCGGGTGTGTCCGGCTGGTTCCCGCGCCGGCTGAGACGGGAATCGTTTTCCGCCGCGTAGACCTCGACAACTTCCCGATCGAAGCCCAGGGGCACAACGTTGCGAGGGTCAGCTACGCCACCAGCCTGATGAAGCAGGGAGTGCTGCTGTCGACGACCGAGCATCTGCTTGCCGCCATTTATTCCTGTGGAATCGACAACGTCTACATCGACATCAATTCAATCGAAGTGCCCATCCTGGACGGCTCGGCCGAGCCTTTCATGCAAATGCTCGAACAATCGGGACTACGCAAGCTGCGCCGCAAGCGCCGTTATCTGAAAGTCCTGAAACCGTTGGAAGTGAGTGAAGGTGACCGCCGGATCGGCATTTATCCGGCCGAGGAGTTTCGCGTCCGCTGCTACGTGGATTTCCCGCACCCGCTGGTCGGCCAACAGGAAGTGGAAATGATCGTTGGGCGCGACACTTTCCGCCACCTGCTCGCGCGGGCCCGGACGTTCTGCTTCGACCGGGACATCAAGCCTTTGCGCGCCATGGGCCTGATCCGCGGCGGATCCCTCGAAAACGCCATCGTCCTAACCCGCGACGGCATCATGAATGGCCCATTGCGCTTTCCAGACGAATTCGGTCGTCACAAGGCGCTCGACCTGATTGGTGACCTGGCCCTGGCCGGTTTACCGCTGCTGGCCCGGGTCGAGGCCCACAAAGCGGGTCACTCCCTGCACACGCAACTGGTCAGCCGGCTGCTGGCCGACCCCTCCCTTTGGACCGTCACCACCGGCGAAGCCGTTCCGGCCGAAGAACCAGCCTACCCGCGCGTCCTTTCCGAGGTGGCTGCTCCGGGCGACTAGCCGTTTAGAAGCGTTTTCTCCTGATTGCCAAAAAACTCCGGCTCCCGCAGAATGGCTGTTAACCATGTCCAACCATGACCTGGCCGTCATTGAAGGCACTCGCCTCAGATCGAGCCTCGCCAAAGTATTGCACCGCGCCGGTGGGCGGACCCTTGTGGAACAGATCGTGCGCGCGTGTGAACCGCTCAAGGCGCGGGAAACTATCGTCGTCGTGGGGCATCAGGCGGAACACGTGGCTCGGGTGGTCGAGCCGCTCGGGGCCGCGACTGTCCTGCAGCAACCGCAGAATGGCACCGGCCACGCCGTGCAAGTCGCCAAGCGCGCGCTCGGACGCGCGAAATTCGCCCTGGTGCTGCCGGGCGACGCGCCGCTCATTCGCACGGAAGCTTTGAAGGCGCTCATCGCCACGCATCGCAACGGCAATGCCGCAGCAACCATTCTTTCGGCGGTGGTCGCTGATCCTTCCGGTTATGGGCGCGTCGTTCGCAAGTCGGAAACGGCTGTTTCCTCGATCGTTGAGGAATCGCAACTCACCGACGAGCAGCGCGAAATCAACGAGATCAATTCGGCGATTTATTGCTTCACGCTGGAAAAGCTGTGGCCCGCCCTCGCCGAAGTGAAGCCCAACAACAAGCACCGCGAGGTGTATTTGACCGACGCCATTGCGGCGATGAGCGGCAAAGGCGAGACCGTGCTTGCCGAGGTCGCCGCCGACTCGCGCGAGGTTTTGGGGTGCAATACGCGCGCGGATCTCGCCGAAGTCGACCGCATCTTTCGCGAACGGAAACGCAACGCGCTGATGGACTCGGGCGTGACCATCCAGTTGCCGGAGACCGTTCTCATCGATCCGGATGTGACCGCCGGCGAAGACACGGTGATCGAGGCCGGGGTGCAATTGCTTGGAAAAACCAAACTGGGCGCGCGGTCAAGCGTAAAAACGGGAAGCGTCCTTGTGGATGCTGTGGTCGGTGACGATGTGAAGATTGAGCCGCACTGTTTGGTGGTGGAAAGCCGGCTGGAAGATGGCGTGACTATCGGTCCGTTCGCGCGCTTGCGCACGGGAACGCACGTGAAGCGCGGCGGGCGCATCGGCAACTTCGTGGAGACCAAAAAGGCGGTCATCGGCGAAGGCGCGAAAGTGCCGCACCTCACCTATCTCGGAGACGCCAAGGTGGGCGCCAAGAGCAACATCGGCGCCGGCACGATTACCTGCAATTACGATGGCTTCCAGAAACATCCCACGACCATCGGCAAAGGCGTTTTCATCGGCAGCGATTCGGTTCTCGTGGCCCCGGTGCACATCGGGGACCACGCTTATGTCGCCGCGGGCTCGACCATCACCGAAAACGTGCCCGACGACAGCTTGGGAATCGGCCGCGGCCGCCAGGTCAATAAGCCCGGTTGGGCGTCCAGGAAACGCCGCGAACTTGCCGCTCAGCAGCCGCCGGGAAAATCCTCGCGCCACACAAGCAAAAAATCCCGCCGCAGAGAAAAAAAGCGTCGCTAAGGGCGCGGCCCGCCGTGCCAGATGGCCCGAGTTCCGCGGAAGGCAAGGGAGCCCCAGCCAATCCTGGCGCAGGACTGACCATGGTTTCGCCACCGTTCATCGTTCCTGATGGCAAGGCCGCCGAAGGCCATCGAGGCGTTTTCGGTTTCCGCAATCTGCGCTATTTCCTCCGATCCGCCGGTGTTGGCCACCTTGGCGCGCGACGCGGTCGAAATTCATTTCGGCAAGGTTGCTAACGGTCGTGCGCGCTTGAAGGTGCTACGAGATGGTGGCCGAGGATAATGGGGGGTTCCCTTTGTGATCGGATTTCAGCCAGGGGGCCTCCTGAAATCCACAGGCGCCGCGAAGGCGGAGGATGTCCCGAAGGCAGATGTGCTAAAATAGGATTTCCCACAACGCGCCAGGGGGCTGCCGCCGCATGAAATTTGGAGTCGTTGTTTTTCCCGGGTCCAATTGCGACCACGACGCCTTTTACGCCATCGGAAACGTCCTCGGAAAGCCTGTCGAATTTATCTGGCACCAATCGCAAGATCTGGGGAATTGTGACGCGATCATCCTGCCCGGTGGATTTTCCTACGGCGACTACCTGCGCACGGGCGCCATCGCGCGCTTTTCGCCGGTGATGAAGTCGGTCGAGAAATTCGCGGCAAGCGGCGGGATGGTGCTCGGCATTTGCAATGGTTTCCAGATCTTGTGCGAAGCGGGCCTTCTTCCCGGGGCCATGATGCGCAACAGCGGACTGCGCTTCATCTGCCGCCACGTGCATATTCGCGTGGAGCAAACCGACACGCCTTTCACCAACGCCGCTCGAAAAGGCCAAATCCTCAAGATTCCCATCGCCCATTCCGATGGCAACTGGACCGTGGACGAGGCGACGCTCGCGGAACTCGAGAGGAATCGCCGGGTGATTTTTCGCTATACCACGCCCGATGGTTCGAACGATGACGCCGGCAATCCCAACGGCGCGATGCACAACATCGCCGGCGTCTGTAACCGCGAACGCAACGTAACCGGCCTGATGCCCCACCCCGAGCGCGCCGCGGAATTGGCCCTGGGCTCGGCGGACGGCCTGGTGATCTTCCGCTCGATGGTCGAAGCGCTGGTCGGCGCAGCAAAGGCCACGGTTTGAGGGCGGCGCGAATTTCCGAGATTTTCGCAGGGGCACGATCTGTCGTGCCCCCGCTTTGTCTGGGCATTTCGAAAAACGGGAACGATGGCCACAGCACCAACGGAAATTAAAGTCACTCCTGAAATCGCCGCGGAACACGGCCTGACCAGGGAAGAATACGCGCGCGTCAGGCAAATCCTCGGCCGCGAACCGAACATCACCGAGCTGGGCATTTTCAGCGTGATGTGGAGCGAGCACTGCTCCTACAAATCGAGCAAAGTTCATCTCGAGCGCTTGCCCACGCGCGGAAAGCTCGTGGTGCAAGGCCCTGGCGAGAATGCCGGGGTCGTGGACATTGGCGACGGCCTCGTCGCGGCGTTCAAGATCGAATCGCACAACCATCCGAGTTTCGTCGAGCCGTTTCAGGGCGCGACCACCGGCGTCGGCGGCATCCTCCGAGACATTTTCACCATGGGCGCCAGGCCAATCGCTGTTCTCGATTCGTTGCGTTTCGGAGAGATCACACCGAGCAGGCACACCTCGAACGAAGAAGCGGCGAGAAACGGCCGCATCCTCGACGGCGTCATCCGCGGAGTCGGCAGCTACGGAAACTGTTTCGGCGTGCCGACCGTCGGCGGCGAAGTGGCCTTCGAGCCTTGCTATTCGCAAAATCCTCTGGTCAACGCCCTGGCGCTCGGCATCGCGCGCAAGGAAGATTTGTTCTTTGCCAAAGCCAAAGGCGCCGGCAATCCCGTGATTTACGTCGGCGCGAAAACCGGCCGCGATGGCATTCACGGCGCGTCGCTGCTGGCCTCCGCCGAGTTCACCGAAGAGTCCCAGCAGAAGCGCCCCAACGTGCAGGTCGGCGATCCGTTCATGGAAAAGCTCCTGCTTGAGGCGTGCCTTGAAGCGATGCAAACCGGCGCGGTCGTGGCGATCCAGGACATGGGCGCGGCGGGGCTGACGTGCTCGACCGTGGAAATGGCCTCGCGCGGCGGCACAGGGATCGAAATTGATCTCGCCAAGGTTCCCCAGCGCGAGACCGCCATGACGCCCTACGAAATCATGCTCAGCGAGTCGCAGGAGCGCATGCTGCTGGTGGCGGAAAAAGGCCGCGAGCTGGAAGTGCTCGCCGTTTTCAAAAAGTGGGGCCTCGACGCCGTGGTGGTCGGGCGTGTCACCGAAGACGGCGTGGCGCGCATAAAGATGAACGGCAGCGTCGCCGCGGATATTCCCGCACATCCGCTGGCCGAAGAAGGGCCGGTTTACCACCGGCCGATCGCGCGGCCCGCGCCGCGCGTGGAATCGGAAAAAGATTGGTTTCCCTTCGCACCGGAAGCCACAAATCTCACTCCGAATTTCTTGCGGCTGCTCGCTTCGCCCACGCTTGCTTCCAAGCGCTGGATCACCGAGCAGTATGACACCTCGGTGCGCACGAATACGCTTGCCGGGCCGGGCGCCAGTGATGCCGCCGTGGTGCGCATCAAAGATCCGAAAACCAATGAGGTCAAGCGTGCTCTCGCGCTCTCGACCGATGGCAACGGCCGCTGGTGCCAGCTCAATCCACACCTCGGCGCGATGCATGCCGTCGCGGAAGCCGCGCGCAACGTTGCCGCGAGCGGCGCGCGTCCTCTCGCCGCCACGAACTGCCTCAACTTCGGCAGCCCGGAAAAGCCCGAAGTCATGTGGCAATTTTCGCAGGTGATCGACGGCATAGCCAAAGCTTCGCTGGCTCTCGGCACGCCCATCACCGGAGGCAACGTCAGCTTCTACAACGAAACCCTCGGCAAATCGATCTATCCCACTCCCGTCATCGGCATGCTCGGCATTCTCGACGACGTTTCCCGCGTGCTTGAAATGGCCTTCCGCAACCCTGGCGACGTCATCCTTCTTCTCGACGGTTCGAACACCGACGCTCGAGCGCGCGCCGTCAGCCCCGCGGCTTTTTCTCGCGAATTCTCCTCCTCGGAATATTCCAGAACGATCGGCGGAATCGTCGCCGGCGAACCTCCCGCCATCGAGCTCGACGCCGAAAAGCGCCTCATCGATGGCCTCGCGGCCCTTGCGTCGGGAGGCCTCGTCCGATCGGCCCACGACATTTCTGACGGCGGCCTGGCCCTGGCCCTTGCCGAATGCTGCTTCGCGTCTTACTCGCTTGCCGAGGCAGGGCATGCTGTGCCCGCTTTCCGCGGAGCGGCGGCCTCGCTTGGCCTAACCGTGTCGGTCGACGACCCTGCCCCAGCGGAATACGCCGTCTTTGGCGAACGCGGCGCTCGCGCCGTCGTTTCCGTTTCGCCTGAAAACCTTGCCGCCGTGCTCACAATTGCGCGACAATACGGCTTGGCGGCCCGCGAAATAGGCAGGGTCACCCGCGATCGCTTCCGCATCGAACAGAGGGGGCACGCCGTCATCGAGTCCGCGGTCGAAGCTTTGCGCGACGCCTGGACGAACTCGCTTGAGCAGTGCTTGGGCATCCGCAAATGACGACCTGGAGCAGGGAAGGCCTGTGAGCAAGCTTTTCAGTTTCGCAGACGACCATTTCCACGACCATTGTGGCGTCTTCGGCGTTTTTGGCCATCCCGAAGCCGCGAATCTGGTTTACCTCGGCCTTTACGCTCTCCAGCATCGCGGCCAGGAATCCGCCGGCATCGTCGCGAGCGACGGCGCGGAACTCCAGCTCCATCGTGCCATGGGCAAAGTCGAAGAAATTTTCCAGCCCAGCGTTCTCGCGAAGCTTCCCGGCAACCTGGCCATCGGGCACACGCGGTATTCCACGGCCGGCGACAAAGCGCTGCTGAACGCGCAGCCCATCCTGATCGACTGCAACAAGGGCAAGGTCGCGCTCGGTCACAACGGCAATCTTACCAATGCCGCCGACTGGCGCCGCAAGCTTGAGCATCGCGGCTCGATCTTTCAGTCCAACAGCGATACGGAAGTCATCGTGCATTTGCTGGCGCGCTCGCAAGCCCGCAATCTCTCTGGCGCGCTCGGCGACGCCCTGAACCAAGTCGAAGGCGCCTATTCGCTCCTCGTTCTTACCACCGACGAGCTGTATGCCGTGCGCGACCCTCGCGGCTTCCGCCCGCTGGTTCTCGGCAAGCTTTCGACTCCCGGCGGCTCCCTGGCCTGGCTCGTGGCTTCGGAAACCTGCGCGTTCGATCTGCTCAATGCGCAATACGTCCGCGAAATCGAGCCCGGCGAAATGGTGCGCATCTCCAAATGCGGCATAGAGTCCATCCATTTCGCGCCCGCGAAGCAGCATCAGCAGTGCATTTTCGAACACGTCTACTTCTCGCGCCCGGACAGCATCATCTTCGGCCGCTCCGTCAACCAGAGCCGCGAAATGCTCGGCCGCCTGCTCGCGCGCGAACATCCCGTCGAAGCGGACATTGTGGTTCCCGTGCCCGACTCCGGCGTGCCCGCTGCCGTCGGCTACGCGCTCGAATCCAAAACACCCTTCCGCATGGGCTTGATTCGCAATCATTACATCGGCCGCACGTTCATCGAGCCGTCGCAGGCGATCCGCAATTTCGGCGTGAAGCTCAAGCTCAATCCCGTGCGGAGCCTCATTGAAGGTCAGCGCGTCGTGCTCGTGGACGATTCCATCGTCCGCGGCACCACCAGCCGCAAAATCGTGCGCATGGTTCGCGAGGTCGGGGCCAAGGAAGTCCACGTGCGCATCAGTTGCCCGCCAACAATCTCTCCGTGCTACTACGGCGTGGACACGCCCACGCGCGAGGAATTGATTGCCTCCTCGAAGTCTCCCGAAGAAATCTGCAAATTCCTCGGCGCGGATTCGCTTGGCTACCTCTCTCTGGCCTCGCTCAAACAGGCCGTCGGCGACAACGAGGGCCGATTCTGTAGGTCTTGCTATACGGGTGTTTACCCGACCGACCTGGTGCAGCTGGAGGTTCGCGGGCGCAGTTCCGCCGAAAATCCGGCCTCCGCTTCGGTTACAATAGACAGTGAACCCGGATCCGCAGAAGGGCCGGTGGCGGTGCATCGTGAAAGCTGACAACGCAAAACCCGAAAAAGCGAAAAAACCAGAAGCGAACCTTCCGATGAGCACGAAAGTCCAGCGCGAGGTGATCGCCTGGTTCTGGGTGGGGCTCGTGTTTCTGCTGATCAACGGCACCATCGGCCAGGCGCGGGTCATCCCCTCGGGCTCCATGGAGAAGACCCTGCTCATCGGCGACCACCTCATCATGAGCCGCATCGGCTACGACGCGGGCATTCCCTTCACCAACTGGCACGTCCCCCTGTGGCGCAATCCCAAGCGTCAGCAAGTCATTATCTTCAAGCCGCCCTTTGCTCCGGACACGCCCGACTATGTGAAGCGCGTGATCGGCCTTCCCGGCGACGCCATTGACATTCACGACGGTTCGGTATGGGTCAACGGACAACGTCTCGTCGAGAAGTACACCACCGGCCCCACCGAGCCTTACGAGTTGAAAGTACCTTACCGGGTTCCCGCCGACTGCTATTTTGTCATGGGTGATAATCGCGCCAATTCTTACGACAGCCGGTTCTGGGGGTGTGTTCCGCGCAACGACATCATCGGCACGCCCGTGATGATTTACATGTCCCTCGACGTTTCGCCGGAAGCCTGGGAACCGGGGCAGTTTCGCGAGCGCTTCTTCGCCTACGCCAATGCCATCTTGCATCCCGGCGAAGTGCGCTGGCGGCGGATTTTCCGCACTTTTTAAGCTTTGGCGATTCATCAGGTTTTGCAAGCAGTCGCCGCCACCCGCCACGGCGCCTCCTGGCCTCTCGACGTAAGATTGAGCGCAGTTTTGTCGGACCGCTCGTGCGCGAGAGGTGTCGCGGCGTTTTTCACGGATCACGGAACACGGAAGTCGAGTCACGCTGCCTATGAAATACGCCGATGCCGGTGTCAATATCGCCGTCGCCGAGGAAGCCAAGCAGTGCATCCGGCATCATGCCAGCCGCACGTTTACTCCCGGAGTCCTTGGCGGCATCGGGAGCTTCGGCGCGCTGTTCGCGCTGGACCACAAAAAATGGAAAGAGCCGGTGCTGGTTTCGAGCGCCGATGGCGTCGGCACAAAACTCAAAGTGGCCATGGCCATGGGCGTGCATTCTACCGTTGGCGGCGACCTGGTCAATCACTGCATCAACGACATCCTGGTGCAGGGCGCCGAGCCGCTCTTTTTCCTCGACTACCTGGCCATGGGCAAGCTCGAGCCGCCAGTGGTCGAGCAGCTCGTGGAAGGCATGAGCCGCTCCTGCCGCAAAGCCGGCTGCGCGCTCATCGGCGGGGAAACCGCGGAAATGCCCGGTTTTTACCCGCCAGGCGAGTATGATCTGGCCGGCTTCATCGTCGGCGCCGTCGACCGCAAGAAGCTCCTCACCGGCAAAAATGTCCAGCCGGGCGACGCCTTGCTCGCTCTGCCTTCTTCCGGCTTGCACACCAACGGCTATTCCCTCGCACGCAAGCTCATCTTCGAAGGTGAAAAGCTAAAGCCGGAAACGTATGTCGCGGAAGTCGGCAATAAGATCGGCGCGGAACTCCTCAAGCCACACCTCTGCTACGCGTCGGCTCTGCGAAACATCCTCTCCAAAGGCTGGGTCTCGGCGCTGGCGCACATCACCGGCGGCGGCATTCCCGGGAATTTGCCGCGCGTGCTGCCAAGCGGTGTCAAAGCGGAAATCGATTTGGCTTCCTGGCCCGTCCCGGCGATCTTCAAATATCTCGCCAAGCTCGGAAAGATTGACACCGATGAGTTGTTGCAGTCTTTCAATTTGGGCGTGGGAATGATTCTGGTCGTGCCGCCGAAGTTCGTGAAGTCCGTCGAGGCCGACCTCAAGAAGCGCCGCGAGAAATTCTTCCGCATCGGCCGCGTCGAGCGCGGCGAATCCGGCAAGTCCCGCGTGGCCTTCTCGGGCTCACTGAATTTGTAGTGGCGGGTCTCGAGATCCGTGGCCTTGTTCACCCCGGCTTAAACATTTCCTGGAGGAGCGGGGTCAGTGCCTGTCGGAGTACGCGGGTCTTTTGTCTGGGTTTGCGAAAAAACTCCGTTTTTAGGGGTGGGGCTAAGCTCCGCATCCGTCATTTGAAATCCAAAGGGGCTAGCCCCGGGGAAGTTCTCGCCCCCATATTCTGTAGCTCACGCCGTCGGCCACGAGTCGGCTCTTCCGGCAGTCAGCGCTCGCCAGTTACCCCTTACCGCACCACATCCTTCATGACGTCCACAATCACATTCGTGTTTCGATTGAAGATCACGAGGTGCGCTCCGATCACCGCGCGCCGATAATCCGCGGGAAGCGGCGGCAGTTGCCGCTCAAGTTCCACGGGACAGGGCGCGATGCGCTTTTGTAGACCCGGCGGAAGCGTGCCGTTCCGCTCCAATTGCTTTTCCAGCCCCGGAGGCAGATTCCCGCCGCGCTTGGCTAAGCCCGGCGGCAGGTTCGAACCGTGATTCGAATAGTAGCGCGTGGTGATTTCGCGGTCGCGCTCGGCAAAAAAGTACCTGCTGCTTTCTCCCTGGTCGTCGCTGTCCTGGTGTTTATTGTGGCCCTTTCCTTTGCCGTGGCCTTGGCTATTGCCCTGGCCAAAAGCTGAACAGAATAACGCCGCCGACAAAATCCCGGTAACGCCGAGCTGCAAAAGACGTGAACGCATGTTCCTCCGTTTGAGGGCTTGAGCGCCATGAGGGATACCATTAGCATAGGCTTTGTGGATGGCGTTTGCGAGCGCGAACGAGAGAGCTGTGCTCACGATAGAGTCACACGCTCGTCCAAATCCACAGAGACCTGTCCGCCCAACTCCAGGAGGTGCCTATGAATTCTTCACCGGTAGATGTTCAGGCCTTGGCTGCTCGCGTTGAGAGACTCGAATCCGCCAATCGCCGCTGGAAATCCGCCAGCGTGATCGCGCTATTGTTTGTTATTTCCATGTTGCTCCTGAGCGCAAGACGAGCCGAGCGTGTCGCAGCTGCAGCAAGGCCTGATCGCGTCGAGCCAGACGTGCTTCACGTGCGCACCGTCGAGGCCCAGGATTTCGTTCTCAAGGACGGAGACGGACGCGTCTATGCGCGGTTAAGCGTCACTCCAAGCCTGACCGCAATGGATCCGAACGGCCGGTCTCCACGGCTCTACGACATGCCCGTGATAGCCGGTCAGGCATCGCTCCAATTCTACGATGAAAAGGGGAAAGTGGTTTGGAGCGCTCCGAGCAAACCGCAGTTCATGACGGTCAGGTAGGGCCGCGGGAAACTCGCTTGTCTCGTAGATAGGCAGCGTGAATGTGGCGCCGATGCGCCGTCGGGGAATTCGCGCCCGAGTTTCTGTGGACGCGGGCGTGGGCATATTCTCCGGCTGGCTGAAGCTCAGTGGGGTAATCGCTGCCCAGACGCGGAATGAATGGCCGGGGCTCTTCTCTTCAGGTCGCGGTCCAGTTGCCGGTTCCAGCGGACCTCCGTTCGAAGCTGATCGATCATCAAGCTGACCATCCAAGCCGCTTCGTGGAACTTATGACCGACCTCGGCGTAAATCGAAAGCAGCGTTTGTTTTTCTCTGGCCAGTTCCTTTAGCAGGAATTTCCGCCTCTCTTTCAGCTGTTTCCGGAAAACGCCCGGCCGCGCCTGCCAGGAAAGCGCCAGCCACGTCAGAAACGCGGGGTGTGTGCGCTGTGTGGTCCACTCGTCCCATTCGAGCGCGTCGGCCAGCGCCTCGCGGCCCTTCTCCGTGGTTTCGAATGTGGTGCGCTCCGGCCGCGTGGCCGGTTCATGGATCTTCACGCTGCGAAGCAAACCCGCGCGCGCCAGTTTCTCGAGCGAGTAGTACACCTGCGGCCGCGAAATCGGCGCCCAATCGCGAATCTCCCGCCGTTCCAGTTCCAGATTCGCCTGATGGCCGTGCATCGGCCGCTCGGCGAGCAGGCTCAGCACGACCAGGTCCGGCGTCGTCAGCGCCGCTTGTCTCCTCGTGGGAACACTTCTTCGTTCGCTGACAGCTCCGGGGGCGCGAATTCCATGCGCCAAGTTCAACTTCAAGAATTTTCCCTTCTGCCCCGCCCTTCAACGAGATCTGGTTTCAAAATTTCTCTCCTTTTGGAGTCAGCGGATGGAAAAAGGCAAGTTTTGGAAATAGCTTTGCGAGATAACGGTCTTCTTTGCGAGCTTCTGCGTCCAACGCGCGTCCTCGTTCGGCGCGCCTTCCGCTTCTTCTGCATCCCCGCCGCGAGTCACTTCGCCAAGGTCCTCTTTCGGCTCCAATACCACCACACGCATTGCTCCGCGGGCAAGCGCGGATTCTGCGCCTGCGCCACCGCCGCCGCGAAGGTGTCCAGCACGCACGGGTCCTGCCGCTGTCCCGTCTTGCGGCTCAGCCTCTCATACATTTTTCGTGGGTCCTGCTTCGCGAGGCGCGCCACGCTGCGGATTCCGAGGATCGCGAAGTCCCGGAGCATCGCCGGCCCGACCGAGACGAGGTCGCCGAGCTGCCTTGTCGCCGTCGCCATAAACGAATCTCCTTGACAGAAATCCACGCTTTCCCGACACTAGTCTAAATTAGACTAGTCTAATTGATACTAGTCTAATTTAGACTACTCCCGGCGTCAAGGGGAAAGCTCCCGTCGGAGAAAGGTCAGAGGAGGACCCCCGGCATGCGCCCTAGCAGCCCGCCCATCGCGACAGCCCGGTCACATGGCCATCGCCCTACCTTGGTGCCCTTGCCGTGCTCTTCGCCCTTTCCGTGTCGAAAGCTAATGTCGCTTAAGGAGAAACCGCCCATGAACGTCAAGCGCATCACCGCGGTCCTGCTGGTCAAGGAAATCGAGCCGCTCATCCCGTTTTGGGTCGACCGTCTTGGATTCGCCAAGACCGTCGAAGTCCCGGATGGCAACAAGCTCGGCTTCGTGATCTTCCAGAAAAACTCCGTCGAAGTGATGTACCAGACCTACGCGAGCGTGGAAAAGGACGCGCCGCCCGCGATGTCCTCGGAGGCCCGCAAGGGGCCGACGTATCTCTACATGGAGGTCGACAATCTGGACGCCGTGCTTGCCCAGATGAAGGATTCGCGCATGGTCATGCCCGTTCGCACGGCGTTTTATGGCATGAAGGAGTTTGCCGTCCAGGATCCCGGCGGGCACTTCATCACCTTCGCCGAGCCTGTTGCCGCCGCGTAGCACGAAGACTTGGCCGCCACGCCGTGGCCCCTACGCCCGTAAGGGCACGGCAGATCATGCCCCTGCTCTGTCCGGCGAATCCATCGAGCCTTCCGTCTTTGTCGCAGCCCCATTTCGTGCGTGGCTCATTTTTGGCCGCGCGCCTGGGCCATCAGCGAGGCTTGCACGGTATTCAGATACCCGTTGAGCTTCGCGACGCGCGGGCAATGCGAATCTTTCCCGAGCATCGTTCGCAGAATCGGCTCGAGGAACCGCCCGTATTTTTCGAGCGTCGCTTTGTCGTGCGCGGCAAACGCCGTTTCCACGGCGTTCTCCGTGCGAGCCGTGACGAGTTCCAGCCTTCCCACGAAGACGCGGGCGATTTGCGCGGGCGCCGGATCGATCGACAGCGGCAAAATTTCGTTCACAAATTTGCGTGGCACGATGTAAAGCAGGCGGCTTCCTTCTTCGAGCCACGAGCCCCGCCAGGTCTCCACCATGGCTTGCGCCTCGTCCAGATACAGCCCTTGCGCCACCAGCATTCCCACCAACTCTCTTCTCAGGTCGTCGACACTGCCGGTCAGCTCAGGCGGATCAAGCGCGGCTTCTTTCGCGATGGCTCCGGCGATGCGGTAGCCCGCTTGCTCGCCGCGCCGTTCGAACAGAATCGTGTTCGGTATCTCTTCCTTCGCGTCATTTTGCACCTGCACCTTGCCGTCGGCGGTCAGTTTCGCGGAGAGGGGTGCGCGAAACGTGGACACGCCACGATAAAAAAGGAATTTCTCATGCTGCTCACCTGTCGGTGTTCTCACGCAAAGCGGAGTCGCCGAAGTCTGTCGCGCCGAGTAGTAGGGGCTGTGCTCTGCGTCGCGCGGAAAGTCGGCGGCAAGGCTCGGCGAAACGGTGAGGGCGCCCCAGGCGATGCTTCCATCGGGATGCGTCTGGTACAGGCTGCCGTCGAAGAGATTGGCCATCGGCTCCACGCGAGTGGCGTGTGGATACCACTCGGTGATCACGCCTTTCGCGAAACTCACTTTCACCGACACTCGTTCTTCGCGCGAGTCGTAGAAATACAGCACCGGAGTTTCCATGCGCACCGTGCCGCGCAGTCCTATCTTGAAGCGGCCATCGCGAAGATGCTCGACGAAGCCCGGCAAATCCGTCGATCCCGACAACGGCAACCAGTCGATTGCCTGGCCGTCTCGGCCGGCAATCGACGTGAACGTGCCCCACTCATGTGCCGTCAGTCCGGCAAATACGGCATTTTTCCCAGGAAGCTCGCTTGAAATCCCAAAGGAGCCAGCCAGCAGAGCAGCGAGGAGCAAGCGAGGCAGTTTCGGGGTCATGACGGGTCTCCTGATTGGCTTGGTTTCTCGGGCTTTCGCCGGAGTCCCTCTTCCAGACGCCCGCTTACGGCCAAGTGTTAACGGCCGGAGGATTTTCATCCGTGCCGGGAGGGCGCGCGAGCTGTGGTTCCCGGACCAAGGCGACGATTCGTCGATCCATAGCCGGCCCGTCGGGATGACCACTTCGGGCATTCTTGTTTTCGGCAGGCCCCGAGGCTACTACGGTTGCTGAGTGGCGCGGTCGATGAAGCTCGAAATTTGGTTGTGCAGGTTCACGCGATCCTCGTCGTGCAGGTACATCATGTGGCCGGCGGTGTAGTAGTCCAGTTTGATGTTTTTCTCGAGCGGGTCCGGCAAGCCCAAATGCTCCATGGTGTGTTCGGTGGCGAAGAACGGCGTGGCCAAGTCGTAATAGCCGTTCTCCACTTGCACCAGCAGTTTGGGATTGGTGATCATCGCTTGCGCCAGATCCTGATCCACATTGGGCGCGCCGGGGAAGCCGAATCGCCGCTGCTCGCGGCGCGTCCAGTTCCAGCTTGCAAACGCGTTTGCCGAGTTGTGGTAGACCTTATCCTTCCCGAATTTCAACTCGTCGTGATTGTACGCGTTGATGAGCGCGGTGAAGGCTCCGCCCACCGCCGGGCCTTCCGGATCGCCCTGCGCGTTCTCTTCCAGCAAGTCGTAGGTGTATCCGGTGAAGCGCGCGTCGATGCGCCCGGTCGTCAACCCTTCCTTGCGCTGCAGCTCGGCGCGGAACTGGCTGAGCGTCACGCGCAGGTCCGCTTTCATCAGATAATCCTCGGATAGGCCGGTAAAATACGAGACTCGTTTTGCCACCGCCGCTTTGTCGGCCGCGGAAAGCGCCGCGCCCTTGTACAGCGCCGCCGCGTACTCGCCCTGCGCGTATTTCCGCGCCTCTTCGATGAACGCGACCACATCCGCCGGGCGGTCTTTCAGCACTTTGTGATACCAGGCGACCGCCGCGTAACTAGGCAGGTAAAAGATGTACGGCCGGTCATCTCCCGGCGCAAACGTAAGCGACGACAAATCCAGCACCGAGGAAATCAGCACGATGCCGTTCAGGTGCACGGTATCGTGCGATTGCAGATAATTCCCGAGCGCCGCGGAGCGGAACGTTCCATAACTTTCCCCAATCAGGAACTTCGGCGAATTCCACCGGTCATTCCGGCTCAGGTAGGTCACGATAAACTGCGCGAAGGCCTCGATGTCTTCGTCGATTCCGAAGAAATCCTTGTCCTGCGCCTTGCATACTGCGTGGCTGTAGCCGGTTCCCATGGCGTCGATGAAGACCAGGTCGGTCTTGTCGAGCAGGGTTTCCCCATTGTCCACCAGCCGGTAGGGGGCAGGAGGCGTAAACGCTCCGTTTACCGTGTACACGCGGCGCGGCCCGAACGCTCCCATGTGCAGCCACATCGTTGCCGAGCCCGGCCCGCCGTTGTAGAGAAACGCCACCGGCCGGGTGCTGAGGTCCTTGACGTCGTTTTTCGTGTAGGCCACGGAATACATCAGGCCGGTTGGCTCGCCCTTGTCGTTTTTTAACAGCGTGGTGCCTGCCGTGGCCTTGTAGGAAATCGTCTGGCCGCCCACACGAATCGAGTGCTCGGTCGCCGCCGACTCTTCTTTCATCGCCGCCGCGTCACACTTCTCATCGCTCTTGGCTTCCGGCGTTCTGGCACCCCTCTCCTGCGCAGGTGCAGGCGCCTGAGCTGCCGCCCAGCCCGCGAGCCGCAAAGTAAACAAGACGAGCACACACGGAGTTACTGTCCTGCGCATCACGCGTTCCCTCCTTTTTGAAACCCGGAGAATTCGCCTATTGTTTTGCCGGTCCTGGGGGCGTTCGCCGCTCCATTTCGGTCGGCACGGCAATCGAGCGCGCGCCGTTCTTGCCGACCGAACGCACCGCAAAAAAGTGATTGTCGGTGGAAACACCCTGCAAGATTGCTTCGCCCGGCTCCACCACAAATTCATAGACGTGCCAGCGGGGGTCGGTCGTTTCACGCCAAAGCACCTCAAAGCCGGCGCGCTCCCTATCGGGTTCGGCGGCCCAAGAGACTTTCGCGTCCGGCGTAACCGCGCCTTTCAGGAGCGCTTTGCTTGGCGGCGCGGGAGCCATCGCCAATTGCCGCAGAACTTCCGCGTTGTCCCTCGCCACGTTGCCCATGAAGGGGTAGTTCAGATATTTCTCGAAGTCTCCGTACTCGGCGCCGTCCTCCGTGCGGGGTGTCTGATGCTGGTGGTGGTAATCCTCGAGCGGCTCGGTGAAGCGCACTGCGGGCAGCCCTGCTTTGTAAAACGGATAGTGGTCCCCGCCGCGGCCGTAGCGGTCCTGGCGGAAAATCAAGCGAATCGCGTTGCGGCCGTCGATTTCTTCGATGGCGCGGGCGAGTTCGCGCGCGGGCGCATCACAATCATCGATCTCGCCATTCCCCGAAAACAGGCGCACGCGATGCGGCCCTCCCGGTGTAGGATCGGCCCCCACGATGTCGTCGTCAAGCATCCCGCCCACGGTGTAGCCTTGCTGCTTGACCCAGTCGACAAGATGCGTGCTGCCGAGCAGTCCTTGCTCCTCGCCGGAAACTGTCGCGAAGAGAATCGTTGCGCGATAACCGCTGCTTTTCGCGCTCGCTTTGCTCAGCAGGCGCGCACATTCCACGCTCACCGCCGCTCCTGAAGCGTCGTCGTCCGCCCCGGGAGCGTCTGCTTCGGGATCCATCACGTTCGAAGGACGCGAATCGAAATGGCCCGAAACGATAAACAGAGTTTTCGACAGGGTCGGGTCGGCGCCCGGCAGCATCGCGTAGACATTCTCGAGGGGAATCGGCTTACCTGAAGTTCGCTCGGAAGTGGATTCGAACCTGTCCACGACAACTTGCAGCTTTCCGCCGGAATCTTTCGCAATATCATTCAATCGCGCCACAATCGCATCCCGCCCGCAGCCGATCCCGCGCTTGGGATCGCTCCAGGAAGAAAGCGTCAACCGCGTTCCGCAGCTCACCAAGCTGTGGATCAGCGTGCGCATCGATTTTTCATCGATGCTTTGCCGCCGAATCGCGCTCGCTGGTCGCGGCAAGCTTTTCACCTGGGGCTTGCCGGGCGGCGGTTCCGCGGGATCGCGTGGCGGGGCCTGCTGCGCGAAGGCGAGCCCGGCCGCCAACTTTAGCGACAGAAGCGCGGCGAGCCCGGCGCTTCTTCTAAGTCCATAGATCGTGCTTCTGCGATTGCTCATGCGTTCTCCTGCCCGAGCGAATTGGCTTCAAAAAGGAAGAGGCATTCTAGCGCGAACCAGGCGCTCAAGGCATCCGCTCGAGTTTCTGGCAGCCCTGATTCGCGCCCACGAACGGCTCGCCGCAGCGGATTTTGCCGGCAGCGTGCGGGGGAGCTGAAAGCAGTGCTTGAGAATCTGCGCAAATAATTTAGAATCTCCGCCTGCGCCCCAATCGAGACAAGGCGTGCGGAAACAACGGCGGGCGGCTTGGCTTGCGCCGCCACAGGCGGTAAGCAGGAGGAGAGAACATGAAACGCAACTTCTATATTGGAGCCATTTTTCTCGCACTGGTCGCCGCCCTGGCGGCGGGCTCGGTGATGCTCGAGAAAAAGACGACCGCGGAGGGAGCCGAAGTTCTGGCGCCGCGCTTCGAAGTCGATCCCCTGTGGCCCAAGCCGCTCCCCAATCACTGGGTCCAAGGGATGTCGGTTGGCGTGTCCGTCGATCCCCGGGACCACGTCTGGATCGTTCACCGCACGAATACCTTCGAGCCGATGGAAATCTACGCAAGCGCGCAGCCGCCCAAGGCGGAGTGCTGCGTCCCGGCTCCGCCGGTTCTCGAGTTCGACGAAGAGGGCAACCTCATCGGTCACTGGGGAGGCCCGGGCCAGGGCTATGACTGGCCGGATTCGAATCACGGCATCACCGTGGATTACAAAGGCAACGTATGGATTGGGGGGAACGGCCGCGGCAAAGACCGCTCACGCTTTCACGACAATCAAATTCTGAAATTCACGCAAGACGGCAAATTCCTGATGCAAATTGGACATCCCACCATGAGCCAGGGCAGCAATGACCCCGACAATCTCAAGGGGCCGGCAAAAATGTTCGTCGACAAAGCGACCGATGAACTGTATGTGGCGGACGGCTATGGCAACCACCGCGTGATTGTGTACGAAGCGGAGACCGGAAAATACAAGCGTCATTGGGGCGCTTACGGTCACAAGCCCGACGACACCGATCTCGGCCCGTACAATCCGGATGCGCCGCCCGCGCAACAATTCCGCAATCCCGTGCATTGCGCGGAGCTGGCAAACGACGGCTTGCTCTACGTTTGCGACCGGCCGAACGACCGCATCCAGGTGTTTAAGAAGGACGGGACGTTCGTGAAGGAAGCGTTTATCGCGAAGCGAACTTTGGGCGACGGGTCGGCCTGGGACATTGCGTTTTCCAAGGATCCGCAGCAGAAATACATTTTCCTTGCCGATGGTTCGAACGAGAAAATTTACGTTCTGCTGCGGGATACGTTGGAAATTCTGACCAGCTTCGGCGACGGCGGCCGCCAGCCCGGGCAGTTTTACGCGGTGCACAGCATCGCGACGGATTCCAAGGGAAATATTTTCACAACGGAGACCTATCGCGGGCAGCGCGTGCAGAAATTCGTCTATAAGGGCATGGCCCCGGTCACGAAGAAAGATCAGGGCGTGGTGTGGCCAACGAGCAGGTAGCTTCGCACGCTAAAGTTGACCGGCAAAGGAGTTGATAATGCAAAAGATTATTCTTCCTTTTCTTGCATTCGTTGTTGCGCTGGCGTTCGCGAACAAACCCTCCGTGCAAACGCAAAACGCGCCTCCGGCCTCGCCGCATCTTCCTCGCGGCACGGCGACCGACGTCAGCGGCGCCGAGATTCAGTCTTTGGTGCAAAAGACGGCTGCGGATCGTGTGAGCGACCAGGCCATTCGCGTGGTGAGCATCAACGGCGAATACAACGTTGGGCTCGGCGTGGTTCATCGCGCCAAAACTTCGGGAGCGCAGGCGGGCGGTGGAATTGAACACAGCCGCATCACCGAGATTTATCACGTCATCGAAGGCAACGCGACGCTGGTCACCGGCGGCTCCATGGACAACACCTCAGAGTTTCCGGCTGATCATCCGGTCGTTGCCGTCCTGAACGGCCCGAGCACGCGTGGCGGGCCGCTCCAGAATGGCGTGAGCCGCAAAATCGGACCGGGCGACGTCGTCATTATTCCTCCGAATACGCCGCACTGGTTCAGCGAAATCAGCTCGGATCAGATTGTTTACCTGGTGGTGCGGGTTGATCCGCACAAAGTCTTGCCGGCCGGGTACATGCCGAAGTAGAAGAGAAAAATCATGGTTCGAATGCATCGACTTCTGCTAGCCGCCTTGGGTCTTTTTCTACCGTGCTTTGCCCTTGCTCACGATATTCCCAACGACGTGACCGTCGAGATGTTCGTCAAGCCGGAAGGCCAGCATGTTCATGTGCTGGTGCGTGTGCCGCTCAAGGCCATGCGCGACATCAGCTTTCCCTTGCGCGGGCCCGGCTATCTGGATATCGCGCGCGCAGGTGCTTTGCTTCCCGGCGCGGCCAAGCTGTGGATCGCCGGCTTCTTTGAAATGTATGAAGGCAACCATCTGCTGCCGAATCCGCAGGTGATTGCGACGCGCATCTCGCTGCCATCGGATTTCTCCTTCGGCTCCTATGAGAGCGCCATCGTTCACCTCGCGAGCCCGCCGCTTTCCGATGCCACGGACGTGTACTGGGACCAGACCCTGCTGGATGTTTTGCTCGACACTCCGGTTCAGTCGGATCGCTCGCGTTTTTCGATCGAGCCGCGGTTTGCGCGCCTGGGCCTGCGCGTCACGACCGTTCTGCGCTTGGTTCTTCCCGGGGGCGAGACCCGCGCATTCGAATTCGATGGCGACCCCGGACTGGTTCGTCTCGATCCACGCTGGCATCAGGCCGCTCTGCGCTTTGTGGACTTGGGCTTTCTGCACATCCTGGACGGGACCGACCATCTTTTGTTTTTGTTTTGCTTGGTGATTCCGTTCCGCCGGCTTCGCGCGCTCATTCCCGTGGTCACCGCGTTTACCTTGGCGCACTCGATAACCTTGATTGCTTCGGCCTATAACCTCGCGCCGGATTTCCTGTGGTTTCCGCCGCTGATTGAGACGCTCATTGCCGCTTCGATCGTCTACATGGCGCTCGAAAATATCGTTGGGGCCGGCAGCGTCGAGCGGCGCTGGATGATCGCTTTCGGTTTCGGGCTGGTCCACGGATTCGGCTTCTCGTTCGCGCTGCGGCAGTCCTTGCAATTCTCCGGAACCCATCTCCTGACCTCGCTGCTTTCGTTTAACGTCGGCGTGGAGCTGGGACAGCTCCTCGTGCTCCTTCTGCTGATCCCCGTGTTGCAGCTCTTTTTCCGCTACGCCGTCACCGAGCGCATGGGAACGATTATCCTTTCCGCGATCGTGGCACACACCGCCTGGCACTGGATGCTCGACCGCGGGAGCGTGCTGCGGCGGTTCCAATGGGCATGGCCGGTCCTCGATGCCGCGCTTCTCGCGACGGTTCTTCGGTGGTTGATGTTCTTCGTGATCCTGGGAGGGATCCTCTGGCTTTTTCAAATGGCTTCGCGCTGGTGGACCGAGCGAACCCGTCCGGCCGCAACCGAATCCATGGACGGCACCGCTGGCCCGCTTCTCTCCCCCATGGAGCCGGCAACTCCGATGGATCCCGGTCGCCCCAACTGAGCCGATTTCGGGGGATGGGAGAGCGCATTTTGCCGCATGGCCCCGGCTATGCTAAGGTCCCTTGACAGCAATCCGGGGCGGCGGCGTTATTGTCCACGCGGCGCCTGCGTAGGGTCCTTGAGGAACGTCCTCCATGTTAGCCGGGATTCGTACCGTCGAATTGCGCAAGGTCTATACCTCTCCCCCTCCGGTTGCCGCGGGCGGGGGTGGCTTCTCTTTTCGCGCCCCAGGGGGAAAGAGCAAGCAGCCCAAGCCGCAAATCACCGCACTCGACGGCATCTCGCTAGAGATCCGCCCCGGCGAAATCTTCTGTCTCCTGGGGCCGAACGGAGCGGGCAAATCCACCACCGTAGGTATCCTCACCACGCGGGTTCGCCCGACGTCCGGCCAGGCGTTCATTGGCGAGCACGACGTTTGGCTCAATCAGGTAGCCGTCAAGCGTTTGATCGGCGTGGTTGGCCAGCGTCCGAATCTGGACTTCAACCTGACCGCCCGCGAGATTCTAACCTTCCACGGCGCCTACTTCGGCCTTCCGCATCACGAGCGGATGAAGCGCGCGGAAGCCTTGCTCGAGCGTTTCAAACTGACCGACCGCGCCGACCAGATGGTTCGCGGTTTTTCAGGCGGCATGATGCAGCGCCTCTCCATCGCGCGCGCCATGGTGCACGATCCGCAGGTGCTGTTTCTGGACGAGCCCAGCGCCGGTCTCGACCCGCAGACGCGCTTGCTCCTGTGGGAGATCGTTCGCGAGTACAACCAGACCGGCAAAACCATTCTGCTCACCACGCACAACATGGAAGAAGCCGACACGCTCTGCCAGCGCCTTGCCATCATCGACCACGGCCGGGTGATCGCCCTGGGAACTCCTCGCGAATTGAAGGCTTCCGTCCCCGGAGGTTTTCTCCTGCAGTTGCGGTTCGGCCTGCACTCGGGGGAGTTTCTCGAGCGCCTGCAAAAGCTTTCCGGGGTTCGCGAAGTGCGCGTCACCGACGGCGTTGGCGCCGATGTGTACGCGGACCGCGGCGGCTCGCTGATTCCGGAAGTGGCGCATCTCGCTTCCGCCTCCGGCGTCGAACTGCACGATGTGCATATCTCCGAGCCGAGCCTAGAGAATCTCTTTCTGCACCATACGGGAAGGAGCTTGCGCGAATGAACTGGAAAACCTTTCTGGCGATTCTCGCGCGCGACGCCCATGTGGCGCGCCGCAACGTCGTGGCGCTGCTGTTCCAGACGTTTCTCCAGCCGCTGATGTTTGTGTTCATCTTCGGGCGAGTGATGGTGGGCAGCGGCTACATGCCGCCCTCCTACAAGAGCCTGTTGTTGCCGGGCATCATGGCCATCTGCATGGTGGGCACGGGCATCTGGGCCGTGGCCATGCCGGTGATCGCGGAGTTTCAGTTCACGCACGAAATCGAAGATCGCTTGCTGGCACCCATGGACATTTCCTGGCTGGCGGTCGAGAAGGTCGTTGCGGGGACGCTGCAATCGCTGGCCGCCGGCCTGATGGTGATTCCGGCGGCTTGGCTTTTGCTGCGACCTGGTGTCGACCTGCGCGTACCTCACCCCCTTCTGTTTGCGGCCGTAGCTCTGCTTGTGGCTCTTTTCTCCGCGACGGGCGGCCTGGCGCTCGCCTGCAGTATGCAGCAAACCCATATCGGCTTGATGTTCAGTTTGATTGTGGCGCCGATGATTTTCTTCGGTTGCACTTACTATCCATGGAGCGCGCTCGAGAAGTTCCCCATCATGCAGAAAGCGGTGCTCGTCAATCCGCTGGTGTACGCGAGCGAAGGCTTGCGCGCTACGCTGGTGCCGCAGTTCCCGCATCTTCCTTTGCTGGTTGTCCTCGCTGTGTTGGTTATCTTCAATCTGCTGCTGTTCACCGCAGGCCTGCGCTGGTTCTACGGCAAAGCGGTGAGCTAGTGTTGCCCTAACGCAGGGCGGTTCACCACAAGCCAAGGCAATAAGCGTCGGGGAGCAACTCCTGACGACCTGCGCTCTCTGCGGTATGGCAAAGGATTGCTTGCGTAAAGAAAGGGAGGGTAAGGAATACGACATCCGTTTCAGGCGGGTCCGGCATCGAGTTTTGCGCTTATTCGGGTGTGTGTTAACGTTTTGCGCTTATGAAGAAGCGCATTGGCGTGCTCTTGAGCGGGCGCGGCTCGAATTTCGAAGCGTTGGCGGAATCGGCGGCCGCCGGCCGCATCCCCAACGCGGAAATGGCCATAGTCATCAGCAATCGCGAGGGCGCGCCGGGTATTGCACGCGCCAAGACGCGCGGAATTGCGACGCGGGTGATTCCTTCGAAGGGTCTCGAGCGCGAAGTCTATGATCGCCTGGTGGCCGCGGTCCTCGACGAACACCAAGTGGATTTGATTTGTCTCGCCGGCTACATGCGGTTGCTCTCGCCCTACTTCGTCGCGAAATTCCCGAACCGCATTCTGAATATTCATCCGTCGCTGCTGCCGTCGTTCCCGGGACTCGAATCGCAACGGCAAGCGCTCGAATACGGCGTGAAACTTGCCGGATGCACGGTGCATTTCGTGGACGAAAACCTCGACGCCGGCCCGATCATCGTGCAGGCGGTTGTGCCGGTGAAAGACGATGACACGGAAGCGTCTCTGTCCGAGAGAATCCTGACGGAAGAGCATCGCATTTATTCCGAAGCCGTGCGCATCGTTCTTGAGGGAAAATATAAGATCGCCGGCCGGCGTGTGCTGAGGTTCTAGGCGCCGCCTTCGGCCTGCCCCGGGAGGCCGGCGTCTTAGAGCGTGCGAGTCAGAATCGTCATCGCAAAATCAGCACGAACATGACGCAAGGCGCGAAGCCAAAAGTGGAAATGAGCGAACACAAATTCAAACCGGTGGAAGACCAGCTCGCCGATATAAAAAAGGGCGTCGCGGAAATCATCCCGGAACCCGAGTTGGTTGAGAAACTCGAAGCGTCGCGCAAAGCCGGGAAGCCGCTCCGCATTTACCTCGGCGTGGACCCCACGGCGCCCGACCTCCATCTGGGGCACACCGTGGTGCTGCGCAAGCTAAAGCATTTTCAGGATTTGGGCCACACCGCGGTCTTTCTGATTGGCGATTTTTCCGCGATGATTGGCGATCCTACCGGCGTTTCGGAGACACGACCACCGCTGACCCGCGACGAGGTGGACGCCAACGCGAGGACTTACCTCGACCAGGTATTCAAGATTCTCGATCGCAACAAAACCGAGGTTCGCTACAACAGCGAATGGCTCAGCAAAATGAACGCCGAAGACGTCGTTCGGCTTTGCTCCCATTACCGGCTGGCGCGCATGCTGGAGCGCGAGGATTTTCGCTCGCGCCTGCAAAACAACCAGCCGATTTCCGTGCACGAACTGCTCTATCCCTTGCTGACCGCGCGCGACGCCGTGGAACTCAAGTCCGATGTTGAACTTGGTGCCTCGGAACAAAAGTTCAACTTGCTGATACACCGCGACATTCAGCGGGAATACGGCCTGGCCGGGCAGGTGGCCCTCACCATGCCTATTCTCGTAGGCCTAGACGGCCAGCGCAAAATGTCCAAGAGCCTCCGCAACTACGTCGGCATTACCGAGCCGCCGCCGGAGATGTTCGGCAAGATGATGTCCATTCCCGACGACCTCATGTGGTCTTACTACGAACTGCTGACCGATCGGACGCCAAAAGAAATTGCGTCACTAGAAAAGGAAGTTTCTGGCGGCACGCTGCATCCGATGGATGCAAAAATGAGGCTTGCGGAAGAAGTCATTTCCGATTTCCATGGCAAGGAAGCTGGTCGCAAGGCCGCGGAACATTTCCAGCGCGTTTTTCGCGACCGTCAAGCTCCGGAAGAAGCGCCGACAGTGAAATTGCCGACAGGATCTGCGAAAAAGCTAACCGCGCTACTTGTCGAATTGAAACTGGCCGAATCGAAAGCAGAGGCAGAACGATTGGTCAAGCAAAAGGCTGTTGAGATTGCCGGCTTAGCGGTGGACGATCCAAGAAAGGAGCTGGACCTTAGCAAGCCATGTGAGTTTATTCTTCGCGCCGGAAAAAAGCGATTCGTCCGCATCATCGTCGAATAGTTTTTCCAAACCTTTCGAATTTGCTGAATGGGCGCAGCATGCCGCCGACAGGAGCCCATGTTCCCGACTCTCCAGGCCGCGCACTTAGGCGACAAGGGACACGGATAGCTGCACGCCGATCCCGAGCCACTACGCCAGCACGTCTTGCAACATCTGCGCAATGTAGTTTGCGACGGCGGGCGCGGCGGTGAGGCCGGGGGACTCCATGCCGACCAGATGAATGGCTTGCGGGACGTTGGGGTCGCGGGTGATTACAAAATCGACGATCCCGCCTTGGTGACTTGGCGGAACGAGTTTCGGACGGAGACCGGCGTAGCCGAGCTGCAAATCGCTCTCTTTGACTTCCGGCAAAAGAGTTTTCGCGCTTTGGGCGAAGGCGGAGACGGGCAAGCGGTTCTTCTCGTAGTTATCTTTGCCTTCCACGTAGGTGGCCGTCGGGCCAAGCAGAAAGGTTCCCCACAGAGTTTTCGTAAAGTGCACGCCCAGGCTCAGCCCGTCGCTATGCGGAAGCGGATAGACGAGATTGTTGATGAGCGAGGAGCGCGGGCCGCGCACCTCGCAATATTCACCGCGCACGGGATAGATTTTCCAGGAATGATTTCCCAGCATGGCGGCGACCTCGTCGGCATAGAGACCAGCCGCATTGATGACGCACCGCGCGTCGATTTTCTCTTCTTGGGCATCTTCTTCGTCGCCGATTTTCAAGCCAACGCGAATGGCGCCGCCGGAAGGTTCGAGCGAAACCACTTTCGCGTGCGTGACCATATTCGCACCTTGGTTGGTCGCTACGCGGGCGTAGGCATGGACAAGCTCTTCGGCGGAGACGATGCCGCTCGAAGGGACGTGGAGGGCGGCCACGCCTCGAATGTGCGGCTCACGCTTGCGGATTTCCGCTTGGTCGACAAGCTCGAGGCCCTCAACGCCGTTGTCTTCACCGCGCTTCTTGAGCGCGAGGAGCTCGGGCTGTTCGTGACCATCGGCGGCGACCACCAGCTTGCCGCAATGACGGAATGGAACCTTGTGTTTCTCGCAGAATTCGTAGGTGAGGCGATTGCCTTCCACGCACAGGCGAGCCTTCAACGAGCCCTTCGGATAGTAAATCCCCGAATGGTTGACACCGCTGTTGCGCGTGCTGGTGGCCATGCCGAGCTTGGGAAACTGCTCGACGAGGAAAACGTCTTGCCAGCGCTCGGAGACGGCCCGAGCAATGGCGCAGCCGATCACGCCCCCTCCGATGATTAGGATGTTTGCCTGATCCATGTGAGCGGAGATGGGAAAATCGAAAACGGAAAATCGCACCTAGCCCTTCGGTAATGCGCTATCAACGCTATCTATTTTCACTTTTCCACTTTCCGATTTCCAGCTATTGGTCGCCGCCGGCTTCCTCAAAAAAGGGTTTGCAAGGGACCAGCCGGGCTTCGGTGCCGTCATGGACGGCGTAGGAGGCCTGCTTGCTTGCCTCATAGCCGTTGCGCCAAAGCGAAACCGCGCCGTGCGCGCCGTCTTTGTTGATGGCGTAAAAGTAGAGGTGGAAGGTGTTGAGTTTTGTCTTGTTGTTCTTGTAATTGTGTGCGACACGCGCCATGGCTTCCATGCAGGCGTCGGTCGGTGATTTTCCCTGACGCATCATTTCGATGATGGTATGCCCACCGCAAATTTTGATGTTTTCCTCACCCTTGCCGGTGGAACCCGCAGCGCCCACTTCATTGTCAACGTAGCAGCCCGCGCCGATGATGGGAGAGTCACCTACGCGGCCGGGAATTTTCCAGGAGAGTCCCGAGGTCGTAGTGGTTGCCGAGATGTCGCCTTTGGCGTCGACGGCCATGCAAGGAATCGTGCCCGTTGGCGGATGGGCGATGACGCGCTCGGCGTAGGCGATTCGCTTTTCGTCGCCGTCAAACAAAGAGCTCATGTATTCCTTCCATTCCGGAGAATCGATTCCGGGCCGCCAATTGAAGGAAGTTTTTGCTTTCCAGGCGAGCCAGATTTTCCGCGAATGCTCGGTGAGCAGGTTCATCTCCTCGAATCCCTCGGCCACGGCGAAGCGGCGCGCGCCCTCACCCACGATCATGAGGTGATTCGTGTTTTCCATCACGGTTTTGGCGAGGCGCGAGACGTTCTTGATGCGGCGCACCGCAGCCACGGATCCCGCCCGGTGGGTGGGGCCATGCATAACGCTGGCGTCGAGCTCGACTTCACCTTCCTCGTTGGGCAAGCCGCCGTAGCCGACGGAATCGTCGTTGGGATCGTCCTCGACGACGGTGACCGCGGCGACGACCGCGTCGAGCGTGTCTCCTCCTTTCTTGAGGATGTCCATGCCCTTATCAAGGGCGCGGAGGCCGTTGGCGCTCGAGATGATGAGCGGGCGCTGGCCCGGGGCGGGAGCGGCGAGGGTCGCGAGAGCAAGCTCGGTGTCCTCGTTTGACGGCGGGCGGCCGAAGAGTTTATTTGTGCCAGCAAGCGCGCTCCCGGCAAGCGAAGTGAGAAAGAATTTACGGCGAGACCACAATTCCATTTTCAAAGCCTCCTAGAAGTCCCGGAGGGCAATATAACACCAGAGGTTGGGAGTCGGAGGTTGCACGTGAAAAACTGCGCGAAATGCGCTGGACACTTACGGCTCCTTTTGTTACTTCCTATTGACACTCTATAGGTAGGCGGATTACCATTCCTATCGACTTTCGATAGGAGATTGCGATTGCACTCTGAACCGACGACTCTGCTGCAAGGGACATTGGACCTGCTGATCTTGAAATCGCTGGCCACCGGTGAGATGCATGGCTTGGGCATTTCCCGCAGAATCCAGCAGATCACCGGGGGCACTTTTGTCGTTAAGCCGGGGTCGCTGTTTCCCGCCCTGCACCGGATGGAAGAGGAAGGTTGGACATCCTCTTTTTGGGGAGACTCGGAAAACCATCGCCGCGCGAAATACTATCGTCTGACCAAGGCGGGAAGGAAACAACTCGAGGCGGAATCCAGGCGATGGGGACGCATTTCCTGGGCCATTGCGCAGGCTTTGGAAGCGCCGTGATGTTCCTGAGGTGGAGCATGCCGCTGCTTGCAAAGGCCAAAAGTCTTCTCCGAAATCTCCTTTTCACCCGGCGTGTAGAGGAAGACCTTGACAGGGAGGTTCGCTCGCACTTCCAGATGCTGGTTGACGAAAGGATTCGAGCGGGCATGGGACGCAAGGAAGCCGAGCGAGCGGCGCGAATGGAACTCGGCGGCGCGGAACAGGTCAAGGAGCAAGTACGCGAGGAACAGCTTGGCCATTGGCTCCATTCGGTCGTGTCCGATTGCCGCTTCGGCCTCCGCCAACTCGCCAAGAATCGTGGCTTCACTCTCACGGTGGTGCTTACGCTGGCTCTCTCGGTTGGCGCGAACACGGCGATTTTCTCGTTGGTAAACGCGCTGCTCCTGAAGAGTCTGCCGTACGCGCATCCGGAACGCATGGGCACAATTTACACACGGATCGCCGGCTCGTCCGAAGCCTCCGATAAGCGGCACAACGTAAATGGCGAGCAATGGGAGCTGCTTCGCGACAACGTTCCGGCCTTAATCTCGGCCGTATCAGGGGGAGGCACATCGGGAGTGAACCTAAAAGCGGGTTCGCATGTGGAATATGTGCATGCCGGGCGGGTCTCGGCGCATTACTTCGACGTGCTTGCCCTCGAGCCCGTCCTGGGACGAAACTTTTTGGAGGACGAGGACCGACCTCACGGGCCTAAGACCGTCATTCTCAGTTACAACCTCTGGCGGAATGTTTTTGGTGCGGACCCCGGCATCCTTGGGCAAGCCATCCTGCTCAAAAGCGAGCCCCACACGGTGGTGGGCGTGCTGCCGCAGGGCGCGACAACTCCGTTGAACGCCGATGTGTACACGCCTCTCGAACCCGACCGCGAGGGCGAAGGCCGTGGAACGAACTTCAGTTGCATCATCCGGCTGCGCGATGGCGCGACCTGGCGGGAAGCGGATGCGCAGGTCAACCGCACCTGGTCAAGCCGCGTCGGGCGCTACGAATTAGCCGACAACCCCGGCGCAAAAGTGAGCTACCACGCGGTGCCGCTCCAGAAAGCCGAGGCCGCTTCGCTGCGCCCGCAGGTGTTGGCACTGATGGTGGCCGCCGGTTTCATCCTCGTGATCGCCTGCGCCAACCTGGCGGGGCTGACGCTCGTGCGTATGATGCGCCGCACGCCGGAAGTCGCCACGCGGCTGGCGCTCGGCGCGTCGGGCTGGCAGATTCAGCGGCAGTTCTGGATCGAGAACCTGTTGCTGGCCCTTGTAGGTGGAGCGCTTAGCGTGGTCGTCGGTTTTCTGGCTCTGCGTGAACTCTTCCTGCTACTACCCGAACACTTCCTCCCTGTTGCGAGCGTGCCGCTCGACAGCCGCGTAATGATCTTCACGCTGGCCGTATCCGTTCTGACCAGCGTGCTCTTTGGCATGCTCCCCGCCTTAGCCACGCGGCGAGTGGATCTGCGGTCATCGATGGCGAACCGTACGGTAGCCGGGGTTGGCAGCCTGCGCCTGCGCCAAGCGCTCGTTGCCGGTGAAGTGGCCCTTACGGTTGTGCTGCTGGCCGGTACCGGCTTGCTCATCCGCACCCTGATCCATTTGGAGACGTTGCCACCACGATGCAATCCCCACGGCGTGATGGTTGCGAAAGCCTCGCTCGACGATGTTCGATACCACGACCCCGCAACATTTCGAAAGCTGTTGGACGAGAGCACGGCCGGCATGCGGCAGATTCCAGGAGTCGAGAATGCTGCCGTCGGATTGAATCTCCCCTACGAGTTCACCGGAAACGACTGGGTCACTCTCAGCGATGGCAAAGAGGCTGGCCACCAGGGTGGGGCAGATTGGGTCTACGTTACCCCGGGATATTTCGAGACGTTGCAGATGCCATTGCTTGCCGGTCGCGTCTTTACTGATGCGGACGGCCCCAATGCGCAGAAGGTAGCTGTGGTGAACCAGGCTTTCGCGCGAAAGTTCTATGGCGGAACGAATCCCGTAGGGCGATACATCGACAAAGACACGCTGATTGTGGGCGAAGTAGCCGACGTCCCTCTTTCCTCAGGTTTGGATCCCGTTGCGCCGCTCCAGACCGAGGAGACGATGTACATTCCCGCCGCACAAGTAGACGGCCCGCTTCTCGCCCTGCTACATGTTTGGCTTCAGCCAAACTGGATGGTCCGCACGACAGGTGCTGTGGCGGGACTGACGGGCGAGATGCAGCGCGCGCTCGAAAAGGCTGATCCAAATTTGCCCGCTTCCGGCTTCTACACCATGGGGGACCTGTTGGCCCGGACGCTGACGACCGAGCGAATGGAAGTAGCGCTGCTGGGCGCCATGGCGGCCCTCGCTCTACTGCTAAGCGCGGTGGGCATCTTTGCGCTGGTGGCCAATATGGTGGCAGAGAGGACTCGGGAAATCGGTATCCGCATGGCTCTGGGTTCGAGCGTCGGTCGGGTCATGGTGCAGATCGGGCGCTCCGGGGTTGCCGCTTCCCTGCTGGGATTGGTTCTGGGGCTGTTTTTTTCCGCGGGAGCGCTGCGGGTCATGCGCAGCGTGATTTATGGCGTAGGCGTTTACGATATAACGACCAGCCTGTTTGTGGTGTTGACCCTTTTTGTTATCACGCTTCTCGCAACCCTGCTGCCGACCTTAAGAATTGCCAGGATCGACCCGGCCAGGACGCTGCGCGAGGAATAGAAGGCCCACCGCGCGCCGTCAGGGATGGCTCGCTCTCGGGCGTGAGGGATCAAATTCTCCGAAGTTTCGCTGTTCCTTCTTAGCCTATCGTCTCAAGCCTGTTATCAACCACCCTTCCATCCAGCAACGGGCAGGCCGATCTTACCTAGCGTCCTTGAGTCGCATGGCATGGGGCTACCTGGGGCCTTACCATCCCGGGGAAAAAATGGAGATCCCATGAAATCCGGAGAGGGCTGCCTGCGTAGCATATATGGGAGGCCCATATATGGGGATGAAAATGGAGGAGGCCTGGAAAAAAGGGAGCGCAGAGCTCCTGATTTTGTCCCTGTTGGAGAGCCAGCCTCGGCATGGGTACGAAATCGGCAAGCTCATCGACGTGCGCTCGGGAGGCACGCTCCATTTTCATGTGGCCTCGCTCTACCCGCTGCTGTACCGGCTGGAAAAGCGAGGTTGGATCCAAGGGCGGTGGGTCGAGAAAGCGAATCAAAGACGACGGAGGTATTACCGGCTGACGGCGGAAGGACAGCGTGTCCTCGGGCTGCAACGCAGGAAGTGGCAAGAGTTTGCCGGTGCCGTGGGCCGAATCGCGGGAGTGCAACATGCCTGAATGGATGCGTGAAATCAGGAAACATCTGGCAGGACTGAATCTCGGGCCGGAACGGGAAGCGGAAATCATCGAGGAGCTTTCCGATCATCTTCAACAAAGGTACGACGAGCTCGCTCGGCAGGGAGCGGGGCAAAAAGAGGTCTTGCGAGAAGTGCTCGGGGAAATCGACTGGGGAGATTTCGTCCCGGAACTCGAGGCCTCTGAGAGGACCCCGGAGCGCGGTTCCGTCGTCGAGGGGGCGACTCCGGGCGGACACCTGTTTTCGGATTTTGCGAAAGACCTGCACTTTGCCCTACGCATGCTGCGCAAAAGCCCTGGCTTCAGTGCCGTTGCGGTGCTAACGCTGGCTCTCGGCATCGGGGCGAACACCGCGGTCTTTACGGTGGTGGACTCGCTGATCCTGAACCCCCTTCCCGTTGAGAAAATCTCTACGCTTGCGGCGGTCAACACGACGCAAGTCAACAAGACGGCCCAGTCAGGCGACTTGCAGGCCATTTCTTACTTGAATCTCAAAGAGATCCGGGAGCGGACGCGCGCGTTCCGGAGCCTTGCCGGGCATTCCTATCCCCTGGCGGTCACCATGACCGACAAGGGCGAGCCGCACCGGATTTTCGCGGAAATCGTGACCGCGAATTACTTCGATACCCTTGGCATTCATCCGTTCCTGGGACGGTTCTTTCTTCCCGGCGAGGATCGCTCGCCAGGCGCTGCTCCCGTGGTCGTGCTCGGCTATACGGCGTGGCAAAACCGCTTCGCTGGAGTTTCCGATATTCTCGGGCAAAGGATCATGCTCGACGAAACGCCGTTCACGATTATTGGTGTCGGGCCCAAAGGTTTCAAGGGCGTTTACGCCGTTTTTGGACCTGATCTTTGGATTCCATCCATGATGGCCGAGCAAGTCTTGCCGGCTGAGCAGCGAAGTGCCCTGAATGATCGCGGACTCCCTCTGTTTACTGGAATCGGCCGACTTCAGCCAGGAGTTACCCGTGCGCAGGCGCAAGCGGAGATGAGCATTGTGGGGGCGGCCCTAGGCAAGGAGGATCCCGGCGCGAATGAGGGGAAGATCCTTACGGTGACGCCTTTGCTTGAGGCCGCCTATGGGCCGGAGCGGCAGCCGGTGGTGTTTGGGGGAATTTTGCTGATGGCGATTGTGGGATTGGTGCTGCTCATCGCTTGTTCCAACGTGGCCAATCTTCTTCTTGCCCGCTCGAGCGTTCGCCGGCGGGAGATTGCGGTCCGCATCTCGCTTGGTGCCGGGCGCATGCGATTGATCCGCCAGTTGCTGACCGAGAGCGTTCTGCTCGGCCTCTTTGGCGGCATCCTCGGCTTCTTATTCGGCTATGGAGGATGCCGCATTCTGGAATCGTTGCGCCCCGCGGAATATGCCGAGAACCTGGCGGATCTAAGACTCAACGTGAGTGTGTTCGTTTTTGCATTTGCTGTGGCCATACTGACCGGGCTCGTCTTCGGCATTGTGCCCGCACTGCGAACTTCGCGGGTTTCAGTCTCGGAAGTATTGAAGGAGGAAACGCGCACCGCTGGACGGAGCCGCGGTCGGGTCGGCCTGGCAAACGTGCTGCTGGCCGGGCAGGTGGCGGTTTCCCTTGTTTTGCTGGTGGTCGCCGGCCTCTTCCTGCGAAGCATCGAGCGAGAGTATGTCATCGATCCCGGCTTCCAAACGGAGCATTTGGCGCTGTTCATGCTCTATCCCGGGCAAGCCGGGTACGATCGCGTGCGTACGGAGCAGTTTTACAAACAGGTGCTTGACCGCATTGGCAGGGTTCCCGGCATCTGGTCGGTTTCCTGGGCGTCGAACCTGCCGCTGTGGGGACGCAAAGAGACGGGCATCGTGATCGAAGGGCAAGAGGCGCGCAAGAAATCCGAAGCCGTCTCGGCCGTCGTAAACACGGTGGACCTCAACTATTTTTCCACGATGGGCATCCCGCTTCTGGAAGGCCGGGACTTTACGCAAAACGATCGCGACGTTTCGACGCCCGTGACCATCATCAACGAGACCATGGCCGCCAAGTATTGGCCAAATCAAAACGCACTCGGTAAACGCTTCCAATTACCTCAAGGCAAGGGGTTCCTCGAGATTGTCGGCGTCGTAAAAACCACGAACTATCAGACGCTCGGGGAGCCGCCGCAGGCGTGCGTTTACATCCCGCTGCGGCAGCATTACACAGACAGCATGATTCTTTATGCCAGAACTGAACGCAGTCCATCGACGGTTCTGGCGGCCGTTGCGGCAGAGATTCACAGCCTCGACCCCGCGCTGGCGGTGGAAGACATTCGCACGGGGACCAAGGTGATTGATCAGGCGCTTTGGTGGTCGAAGATTGGCGTGGGCCTGCTCGGTGTTTTCGGACTGCTGGCGCTGGGCCTCGCTTCGGTGGGGCTATACGGAATTATGGCGTATTCCGTCAATCAGCGGCGGCGCGAAATCGGAGTGCGTATGGCGCTAGGCGCGGGCCAGGGAAGCGTGTCGCTCCTGGTACTACGTCAAGGTATGACGGTTGTGGCTAGCGGCGTGGGCGTGGGCATGGCGCTGTCGCTCCTGCTGGGACGCGTGCTGTCGCGCTTCCTCTACGGCGTAAGCGGGAGCGATCCGATCAGTCTGGGAGGCGCATCGTTCGCGCTGCTCGCGGTTGCTTTTGTTGCGTGCTACCTGCCGGCGCGGAGCGCGAGTCGAGTCGATCCACTCCTAGCTTTGCGAGAAGCGTGAGGCGCGGCTTTCCTTAAACAGCCTCGGGTTCCTAGCCAATCGGTAAAAGAGTCATGGTTCGTCGTCAGTTCGGAGAACTTACAGGCGCGGATGGGGAGCTGAGGCGCTTGGCGGTGTCGCGCACCTTGCGAACGTCGGCGCTTGCGGCGGACGACGGAACGAGCTTCAGGTAGGCGTCAAGGTCCTGAACCTGGGACTGATAATCCTTTCTTTTCGCGTGAACGTCTGCGAGCACGAGATAGACGTTGGGGTAAGGGGGCTTTCGAAGGAGAGCTTCCCGAAGACTCTTTTCTGCCTCATCGAGGCGGTTCTGGTCGAGCAACGCAATCCCCAGAAAAAGATGTCCTTCCGGGGAGTCTGGGTCGCTATCGAGTCCGCGGCGAATCAAGCGCTCGGCCTCCTCCGGTTTCCGCCGGTCGCAGAGGATCAGGCCGTAGGCAAACTGCGCGTGGGCATAATGGCCGCCACTCAGATCGATAGCCTTTTGGAAGGCTTCGATGGCCTTGTCCTCATGTTGCAAACGCAACTCGACGAGGCCGATGTGGTAAATCGCTTCATAATAGCCGGGATAGACTGCCGCGGCCTTGGTGAAGTGCTCGAGGCTCGCGGCAAAATCTTTTTTGGCCAGACGTTCGAGGCCGCGGTTGTATTCGTTCTGGGCCTTTGACGGAATCTTCAGCTCTCGAACCGAGACGATATAAGGATTCGCGCCACTTCCGGGGGGCATGGACGAGCTGAGGTAAAGAGTGACTTCCGCGGGAAAGAAATTGACCTCCGCGATGGTGCTGGCAAACCCATGGCCCTGCTCCGATGAGCTGACCTCGTAGGTTCCCTGCGGAATCTGATTAATTTCGAAATGGCCGCCAAAATCGGTTAACACCGTTCGAATCGTGCCTGACGAGAGCGAACGGATGTTCACGGCGACTTGAGGGGCCGCTTCCGCGCTCCGGTTTAGATATACGGTTCCCACAATGGCTCCGGTGTGGCTTGCGAAGGATGGCGTGAGGGGATCATCGAAAAAGGAGCCTTGCGCGCGAGCGGAAGAAGTTTCAGCGAGCAACGCGACCGTCAAAAAAGAAAACAAAAGGAAGAACGAACCAATACGAATTTTCAACTTCCGGAGTTGCGAAATCATTTTTCAGACACCTCGACGTTGTGAGCTCATCCAGAAAGCTCTTTTTTGACCGGTGCTGAAAAACGCGACGCTAGGGTGCGGCGAAACTCCCCGAGTCTCCTGGGGATTCGCTCGGCAACGCAAGAAGGCAACCGGGCCGGCGAACCCCGCGGCTCACCCGTTTGGGGCGTACCATCCGCAAAGCTTGGAGAACGTAACCCCCAAGCAATGGTTCTTCAGCATCCTGCCGGGGACCGGGCGACTGGGAGGGAGTAAATCGCAGAAGCGCTTACCACTCGACAGCCAGTAGCAAGCCTGCCGAAGTAGTGGAATTACCTGCGCCGCCGTGGCACCGTTTCTCCCGGGCTGCCAGCCGTCGCGTGCGCGGACTGTCGTTTAGAGGGGCAAGCAGTGTGCCAAAGAGCGAGCAAATTGCTTAGCGATTTTAAGTAGCTGCCAGTGAATTGGATGCAAGAGTTGAACCACAGATGTTCGTCTTCTCGCGCCGAGCGGCGATCGGAGACGGAATGTAAAATTGACTGGTGGCACGCCGATTTGCTTCGGCGAAATTATCATCGACGGGCAAATCCTCGATGAGTTCATTGAGGATTTACCTGCCTGGAAAATCCAGAGAATCCTCGGAGAGTCCGCGAAGTCGGCTGGCGCAATCCGTTTGGTAGCGGTCTTTCGCGAAGACCGAAATGGGCGCGGGCAATTCGCAGGGAACTCCTGGCTCCGGCCCGGGTCCATTACGGGCAAAGCCCAATGAGTTCCAAACTTTAGCTCATTCGTATCGCTTGCTTACGGACAAAATTTAGAAACGTGTGTTGGCGACGTCGGTCTAGAGCTGGTTTCCCTGGTTGTCGCGTCTGTGGTCGGGTGGTGAGCTTGCAGCCTAAGTGGTTCCGGGGCGCACCTCGGCCAACCTAGCTCGGTTCGGCCCAGCTCAATAATGACGGTAAACGATTAACAGACAAGGCTTTGCCTTTTCCTCGAAAAGCGCTCTCAAGGCCTTAGATCCGCCTTAACTCACTTTTGGCCGATTCCCGCGTCAGAGTAGAGCAGTGGAGCGTGGGGGAGTCTCGGGGTGAGTGAATCTTTGTATCTAGATTTTCCCGTTGACTTATTACCGCTTTCTTGCAACCTACGTTGCGGCAATATCCTGGGAAGCCCGCTACGCCCGACGAGGCTTTCCTGTCTCCGAGGAGGGCCCTCGGCTGGCTTCAAAAACACCCGGGAAGTTGCGATCGGAAGCATGTGAGGAGGGGAAAATGAGGAAGCGGAGACCATGGGTGTTCGTTCTCGGGATTCTCATGTTGCTGTCAGGTTCGACATTCGGGCAAGTTGCCACCACGGGAAAAATCGCGGGGATGGTAACGGATTCCTCCGGAGCCGCCGTGCCGAATGCCACGGTGACGGTCAAAAGCACCTCGCTGATGGCGGAACGCACGACAGGCACGGGGGCGGACGGCGCGTATCTGTTTGACCTGTTGCCGCTTGGGACCTATGAGGTCACCGTCGCCGCCAAGGGGTTCAAGGGCTTCAGCGAAACCGGCATTGTGCTCACCGCCGGCTTCACGGCCACGGTCAACGCGAAGCTCCAGGTTGGAGAAGTAACCCAGGTTGTCCGCGTCGAGGGCGTAAACGTCGTCGACCTGCAGGGCGTGCAAACCTCAACGACGTTTGACCAGACCTTGTTGCAGGACATTCCGAGCGGGCGCGACCCGTGGTCCACCGCCGCGCAAATGCCCGGGGTAACATCGAGCACCTTCGATGTAGCCGGCAACAACAGCTACCAGCAGTCCGCGATGCAGATCCATGGAAGCACCCAGGCAGAACAGGTTTACAGCTTCAACGGCCTCGATTTGAACTGGCCGGGGGCGAGCGGCGGCTACACTCAGTTTTATACCAATCACGACTCGTTCGATGAGTTTCAGGTTGTCTCCGACAACGCCCCTGCTTCCGTGCCCATCGGCGGCATTTACATGAATATGGTGACGAAGTCGGGGTCGAATCAACTGCATGGTCAGGCGGCGCTTTATTATTTGACCGCCGCCACGCAAGCCGGAGTAAAGCAGCCGCTGTTCCAGGGATCGCCCGTGTCAACGGGCTCGCCATTCAACATGACCCGAGATACTTCGGCGAGCCTGGGTGGACCCATCATGAGGGACAGATGGTGGCTGTTTGGCTCTTACCGCCGGTACGACCTGAACCAGCGGATACTGGCCGTAACCAACCAGGCGGGCGTTCCCGTCGTGGACATCAACCATCAAACCAACACGGACTTGCGCAGCGATTGGCAGATTAATCCGAAGAACAAGTTCAGTTTCATTTGGCTTTACAACGAGCAGAACCGCTTTTTCCGGCGCGACACTTCCTATCAATTCGTCACGCAGGACGCCAGTTGGCTCCAGATTGAGCCGGCTTACATTCTCCAGGGGCTTTGGACCAGTCAAATCACCAATAACTTCTTGCTGGATTTTCGCATCGGTTGGAACAAAATTGTCTTCCCGCTGAGTTACCAGCACGGCTCTACCGGGCTTAATTTGCAAGACATCGGAACCTCGACCGAATCGGGCGCCGCCCCTTATGAATTTATAAACCCGGCGTGGGTGCTCAAATGGTCCGCAAGCGGTTCTTGGTACAAAGCCAATTGGGCTGGCGCGCACAATTTCCAATTTGGGTTTGAATGGGGCGACAGCTACAACTCTTACATCTATAAGGTGAATCAAGGTATCAACACTATCTTCAGTAGTCCGAAGGTCTCCTTCACCGCACCCTTCCAAGTCGTGGCTTACAACACCCCGACGACTCAGAAAAACTATTTTCGCGATACCAGCTTCTACCTGCAGGACACTTGGAACCTCAAGCGACGGCTCACGTTGAATTTGGGGGTGCGCTACGACCGTTTCACTACCTATTACCCGGCGCAAAAGACCGATCCCAACCTGACCTTCCCGCAACTCTTCCAGGTTACGAGCTTCCCGGCGTCAGGAAACCTGGTGGCTTGGAACACCGTCTCGCCACGCATCGGAGTTGCATTCGATCCCACCGGCAAGGGAGACTCGGTGCTGCGTTTTGCTTACGGCATCTATTACATCATGCAAGGAACTGGCCTGGCGGAGACCGCCAATCCCGTCGGACTGGTTACCCTATCTTTTCCGTGGAATGACTCGAACCACGATAACATCCCGCAACAAAGCGAATGGCTGCCCTCCGGGGCGACGCCTGTAGGCTCGTCCGGCGCCGCGCAAATCAACCGCAACATGAGCCGCCCCTATTCGGAAGAAGCCAGTGCCGGGTACGAAAAGCAGCTGTGGCGCGACCTTCGCGTCGGAGCCACCTATTACTACCGAACGAAAAAGAACCTGTTTGGAATTGAGAACGCTGCGGTTCAGAAGTCGGACTACGTTCCCATCACCTCGCTCAACGGCAGCCCGATCATGAATCCGATCACAAACCAGCCGATGACTCTCTATAGTTTTCAACCCGCCGATACAACAAAATACGGAAGGTTTAATCTCGTGGTCTCCAACTTTCCGCAGCTGGATGACAACTCCTACCACGCCGTAGAATTCACCGCGGTTAAGCGTCTGTCTCATAAGTGGCAAATCCTGGGTGGGTTCACCATTCAACGTCAGAAAGGCGTTTTCGGACGCGGTTTCTCGGATCAAGCTACCAGCGACAATTTCAACGATCCCAACAATGACATCAACCGAACAAACAACTACCTGAATCTCGACTCCACCTATGTCTTCAAGGTGGACAGCACTTACGAGCTACCCTGGAAATTCGCTACCAGCGTCAACTTTCAGCACTATACCGGTTTCCCCCTCCAGCCAACGGAGACTTTTTCCGTGCCAGACGGTCAAGGCGTCCCGATCGGTGAGACCGTCATTCTTCAACCAGCAGGGATCCTGCGCTTGCCCAGCGTGAACCAATTGAACCTGCGATTCTCCCGTGAGTTTGTCTTCCAGGACCGCTGGCGCCTTATGCCCGTCGTCGATTTCTTCAATTTGACAAACTCTCAAACCACCATCGCGCAGGTGACTCAGTACACACCTCCCTCCGGAGGATCCTATTTGAAGCCGGCACTGGCCATCAATCCCTTCGTAACGCGGTTTGGACTGCGCTTTACGTTTTAGCGCGATCTGGCTGCGGCAGGATTGTTATCCGAAATTTTTTAATCGGCGGGCGGGCGACGTGCTCCGCCCGCCCGTCGATTCCTTTCACTGGCAGCCTGTCCGCATTTCACATAAACTCCGCTTCGCCGGGACTCCGGAACCAAGAGGAGGCGCGATGTGCAGAGGGAAGCACGTACTCGGGGCATGTGTGGCCCTCGCGGCGCTGGCGGGCGCGAGCGATTTCGAGGCACAGGGCGAGAGCCGCAAGCCTGCACTCACGATTGAGCAGCTGATCGAAATCAAGCATCCGTCGGACCCGCTATGGTCACCCGACAACAAGCATGTGGCGTTTGTCTGGGACCGCGCGGACATAAAGAATCTGTATGTGGCGAGCGCCGATGGCAGCGGTGCGCCGGTTGCTCTCACATCGTTTCCCGAAGGCGGAGTCGCCGATGCGTTCTGGAGCGCAGACGGCGAAAGCCTTTATTTCGTGCACGAAGGAGACTTGTGGAAGGTTCCCTCGGCAGGCGGGCAAGCCAAACCAGCGTGGAGCAAGCCGGATCAAGGCAGTGGATTCGTGCCTTCCCCTGACGGCAAGCGCGTGGCGTTCGT
Organism: Acidobacteriota bacterium; assembly: GCA_003223215.1. Classification (GTDB taxonomy): domain Bacteria; phylum Acidobacteriota; class Terriglobia; order Acidiferrales; family UBA7541; genus Acidiferrum. Next base: position 108,337 of record QHYH01000089.1, on the reverse strand, counting down.
ACGCGGCAACCGCGCAGAAGGCCAAAACGCGCGGCACGGGAGCGATCTGATCGTGCGCTGGCTTTCTGATGGAGCAGAGTCCACCGTCACTCACGATGATGTGGGCATTCGCGGCATCGTGTGGTCGCCGGATGGAAACTCCGTTGCTTATACGGCCGGGTCGAAGATCGTTCATCACGATGAATCTCCGGCGTACTCCGGCGCGAAAATCATTTATCGCGTCTCGGAGTACGTGCCCGGGCAAATGTACGCGCTGAAGCTCGACGGAGGAAAACCCGTGCCGATCCATACGCCCGGCGAATATGGAGGATTGGCCTGGATAGACGCGAAGAGCCTGGTTTTCGATGGAGAATCGAAGGACTTCAAGAAATATTTCATTTACATTGCCGATGCCGCGACCGGTTCGGTCAAAACCGTTCATGAAGTCGACGAAGAGAAATTCTGGAGTATTCCCGATTGGGGTGAGGCGGGAGCGCAGCCCTGGCCGTCACCGAACGGCAAGTGGATCGCGTTCCTCAGCGATCAGGACGGCTGGGATCATCTGTATGTAATCCCATCAACTGGCGGCAACGCGTCGCAGATCACCAGGGGCAAGTTTGAGGCCTGGCGCCCGGCCTGGTCGCACGACAGCACGCGCATCGCGTTCGACGCGAACACGGAAGATCACCCTGGGGACCGCCGGATTGGCATCGCCACGATCGGCGACGACCCCGCGCAGGCAAAGATTGCGTACCTCCAAGAGGCGGCCGGAACGAACATCGAACCGCACTGGTCGGATGGCGACGCAAGGCTGGTCTATCAGCATACCGATACGCACAACAGCGCGGATCTCTACACCGTTGCGGCGCGCGAAGGCGCCGAGCCTGTCCGCCTGACCGATTCCATGCCCGCGGACATCGACCGCACGCGGTTTGTCGAGCCTCAGTTCGTGCATTATCCGGGGCCGGATGGACAGCAGGTGCCGGCCTGGCTTTTTGTGCCCAAGAAGCTCGACCGCAGCAAGAAGCATCCCGCGATTTTGTGGATTCACGGCGACGGCGTGAACCAGAATTACGACGGCTGGCACGTGCAGCGAAACTATGCCGTGTACTACAGCATTCATCAGTATTTTCTCGAGAAAGGGTACGTGGTCCTGGCACCGGATTATCGCGGGAGCATCGGTTACGGCCGGGATTGGCGCACCGGCGTGTACATGGACGTGGGCGGGAAAGACGCGAAAGACGCCTGGATGGGTGGGAATTATTTGAAGAGCCTGCCGTACGTGGACGCGAACCGCATTGGCGTGTGGGGCTTGAGCTACGGCGGATTTTTCACGCTTATCGCCATGACCGACCAGCCGACACTGTTCCGGGCCGGCGTGGACGTTGCGGGAGTCGTGGATTACGTGATGTATTATTCCGACCCCTACCACGGTGATTGGACGGCAAGCCGCATCGGAACTCCGGAAGAGCATCCGGATGTCTATGCCAAGGCTTCGCCGATCTCGCACATCGACAGGCTGGAGCGTCCGTTGCTGGTATTACACGGCACGGCGGACGTCAACGTGCCGTTCCTCGAGTCGGTATGGCTCATCGACGAGGCCCTGAAGAAGCGCAAGGGCGACCTGGTTTCGTTTATGATGTACCCGGGCGAATTTCATTATTTCAGCCGCGAGCACGTGCTCGGCGATGCGTGGCATCGCGTGGAGGAATTTTTTGACACTTTCTTGCGGGCGCCCGCCACAACTCTCCCCGCTAGGAAAGCACACTAAAGAGAACGAGCGTTACCGCGATTGCAATGCGAGGTGTGCTTCCCTTACGACTGAATCATGGGGGGAAGCGACAAGATCAGTAAAAGGATCACGATAACCGATACCAGAAATTTCATCGAGGACACCCTCCCTGCCGTCCGCATTTCCTGAAGCGACGAAGCCCAGGCACGCTCGACCGGCTTCCTTTAAGGATGCCGGCAGTCTATGCCCAAGACGCGAAGCAAGAAACTGGACCGAAGACGCGAAACCGGGCAGCTGACCCCTAGTATAGGAGTGCTGTCCGGAAGGGTAGGAAGCGTACGTTGAATGTGCCAGAGCCCAGGTGGCTCCCCGGAAGAAGAGGCTTCCGTGCCAACCAAGTTCAAAATTCCGGAGGCGGTCATGTCCACTCACCACCATGCATCTTGCCGCGAGCTTCAGCGGATCAGAAATCTGAACGAATATCTCGTGTCAGTTCAGGCGACGTAGCCAGAGGAGCTTTCGAGCAGAGCCGGGGGACTTGGAAGCGCGCCCCACGGCCAGCTCACTCCTGTTCGTTCGCACTCGTTCCTATCCAGCGGAGTCAGGCTTGGTGTGTCGCTGTGTGAACCGGCGCGGGGAACTCGTGCTCCCAGCGAGCGATGACCACGCATGCAAGGCAGTTGCCAAGGACGTTGACGGCCGTGCGGCCCATGTCCATGAGTTGATCAATCCCGAAGAGAAGAAAAAGCGGCTCCGTCGGCAGATGAAAGGAAGCGGCCGCCGCCAGGACGATCACCAGCGATGCGCGGGCCACCCCAGCCGTGCCTTTGCTGCTAACGAGAAGAGTAAGCAGCATGACCGCTTGCTGGCCGATCGAGAGATGAAGGTCCGCAGCCTGGGCAATGAACAGTAAAGCGAGCGATTGGTAGAGGCTGGAGCCATCGAGATTGAAGCTATAGCCGGTGGGAAGGACGAAAGCGACCGTTTCACGTGGAACACCAAAAGACTCCATCTTCTCCATGGCGCGAGGGAGAGCGGCTTCGGAACTGGCGGTTGCAAACGCGATGGTCACCGGTTCGGTGGCGGCTCGAAGAAACTCCTTCACGGGAACTTGCGAGAGCAGCGCAATGGGAAACAAAACGCAGACGATAAAAAATACGAGTGCGAGGTACATGGTCGCGAGCAGCTTTAGGAGCGGCAAGAGGACACCCAGGCCGAGGTGGCCGACGGTATAGGCGACGGCCCCAAAGACGCCGACCGGCGCGGCGTACATGACAAGGTTGGTGAACTTGAACATGGTTTCCGAGAGGCTTCCGGCGAACGACAGCATGGGACGCCGTTTTGCTTCGGGAACCAGGATGAGCGCCATGGCAAAGAGGATGCTGAAGACGACAACCTGCAGCACCTGGCCCTCGGCGACGGATTTGGCGATGTTTTCGGGAAAGATGTCGGTGATGAGTTGTGCCGCGGTGTGTGGAGCGGCGCTGAGCGGTTCGGCGGCAGCCGACGGCGGAAGACGCACGCCTTCACCCGCGCGGCTGAGACTTATGGCCGCCCAACCGATGACGAGCGCAATCGTGGAAACAATTTCAAAGTAAACAAGCGATTTGACACCGAGGCGGCCGACTTTCTTCAGGTCGGCGTGGCCCGCGATGCCTACGACCAAGGTGCCGAACAGCAGCGGTGCGATGATGACCTTGATGAGGCGCAGAAAAATCGCGCCAAGGAATTGTAATTTTGCAGCCGTGGCAGCCGCATCGTGGCCGAATTCCGCGCCGGCGAGCAAACCGATCAGGATCCACGCGGTCAGCGAGCGCCGATAGGTTGCATAAGCCGCAATGAGAACCACTGCGAGCCAGCGCAGCGCCATGGCGGCAAGCGCGGGAATCAGCGCGACGAGCGTGCCGGCAAAGAGCGAAGCAAGGATGGCCACCGTTGCCGAAACGATGGCTGCCAGAAGGAGTTTGTTTTTCATGGGAAGGGCGTCAGCGGATTCATGCGAGGCGAAACTTAGACGGGTTGCGCCGAACTGTCAACGCGTTTCTATTCGGAGGCGCCGAGCGGCAGGAAGTATTGCGTACCTTTGACCGGATCCTGGAGCCGCCTGAGAAGCTGCTGCAAGTCGTCGCTGCGCTCGACGAAATCGATCTCCGAGGTGTTGATTACCAGGAGGTCCGAGGCGGAGTAGCGGAAAAAGAAATGCTCGTAGGCGCGCGTGACCTCCTCGATGTATTCGAGTGAGATTTGCGACTCTTCGCGCGAAGCCTTTTTTGCGATGCGGGCGCGCAAGACTTCCGGCTTGGCTTGCAGGTAAATGACCAGGTCGGGAGCAGGGAGATCGGCGGAAAGGAGCTCGTAGTAGCGCTCGTAGAGCTTGAGTTCCTGATCGTCGAGATTGAGATTGGCGAAAATGCGGTCTTTTTCGAGGAGAAAGTCGGAGAGGATGAGGCCGAGGGCTTCGACGGCCAGGCCTTCGCGAAGATGCTTTTGCCGCTCGATGAGGAAATACATCTGGGCACGGAATGCGGCTCCTGGTTTGGCTTTGTAGAAGTCGGCGAGAAACGGATTGTCCTCGCAATCGTAAATGCGGCGCGCGTGCAGCCGTTCGGCGAGGATGCGGGCGAGGGTGGTCTTGCCGACACGCAGGGGACCTTCGATAGCGATGAAGCGCGGAGGCTGAGGACTGCGCTGCGGAACGAGCGCGCGCTTGGCAGCCAAGGAGTCGTTGCCTGACATCGTTGGGCATGGCTCCGACGCGGCCGGAGCCAGCGCCGCGAATTATAGCAGAGTTGCGCTGTGGGCGAACTCGCAGCGCTCGGAGCTCGTGTTGCCTGTTAGTTTTGATAGTTTCGACATCCTCGTGCCTAGCGCAGCATGTGGCCGTTGCCGACTGGGGAGGCGAAGCCCGTTTCGCGGGCTCACGCGACCCTGCGTGGCAGACGCGGCCGAGACGGCCGTATCAAAAAGAGAAAATCTTTTCTCAAAAACGGTCTAGTACTCGCGTTACACCGGCGTTAAACGGAGGTCCCGAGGCGCCGGACTAGCGAAAATGGGGCCAAAGGACCGCTATTTGATGCGCTTTGGGCCGATACCGAGGGCTCACTGCGAGTGGGGCTGGACTTGCAAGTCCACTGGCCGACTGAGGTGGTGAATGGTCCTTGCAGCCATCCTATGGGTTTGCGCCCTTCCGCAGACCGACGACTTAGGGAAGTTTTCCGCAGCCTTGAAAGCGAATGGCGAGCGGCAAACCCTTTCTGTCACGCCTTTCGACAGCACCTCAAGAGATTCGATCGTTCGAGCAGCATCGCCTTCCGCGCCGGAGCTGAAGGTAAAGGCCGAGGCTGAACCGGCGGCGCTCGGCTTGTCGGCGGAACCCGTTCAGCCCGTCCGAGCAACGGCAGGACGGCCTGACGAAAGCCCGAGGCAGCGGAAGACGTGGTACGGACTGATGGCCGCAGCGCACGCGGCAGCCGGATTTGACGCCTGGACCACACGCCGCGCCATTTCGAGCGGATACGGCCGGGAAGCGAATCCATTTCTCAAACCGTTCGCCAGTTCCAATGCGATTTATGCCGCCATCCAGGTGAGCCCGTCGTTCATGGATTTCTTGGGCAAGCGAATGATGGTCAGCCAGAACCCCTGGATCCGGAGGTTCTGGTGGCTTCCGCAAACGGCGGGAGCAAGCGTGTCTTTGCTGGCGGGCAGGCACAACCTGGGCGTTGTGCCCTAGAAGAATTGGAGGCTGACACCCTAAAGAGTTCCCTCGAAGGCCCAAAGATCCCTCAACCCCCAACGAAAGGCGTCCCGGCGCACCCTCCCGCCGGGACGCTTTGTTTTTTGGCGAGGCGGAGGGACTTGGGCCGTCGCCGCTCATGCATTTTCTAGATGCGGTTGCGCGAAGTGGCGAACCGTTACCCCCAACACCAAGCTGCTCGCCACGGCGGGTTGCGCTTCTTGACCCGCGGCTTCGAAGCGCGGTGCAAAGGGCGAAATCTCTTCGAGTCCACGGCGGGAGTGCGTGGCCCCGTTGGGAAGTAAACAAAGGGAGAGCTTTTACGCTCTCCCCTCGATGTTTTCTTTGCCCATGTGAAGGCTAGAAATTAATGCGCAAGCCGAGTTGAATCCAGCGGCTGCTGGAGGTTCGGTTGGCCGGAATAAGGGTCGACGAAACCACTCCGAACGTCGGAAGGGTGGTCAAGTCAAGGTTTGGATTCAGGAAAATCGGGTGGTTGAAGGCATTGAATAAATCGGCCGAGATTTCGAAGCCGTACTTCTCATGGAATTTCGTCTCTTTTCCGATCCGCATGTCGAAGCTTCGTATGCCAAAGCCCCGGAGTGGCCGGCTCCTGCCCGTTCTACCGTCGGAAGCCAGGAGGATAGGACGAAAGTCCTTTAGAGCAGCCGCCGGATTCGCGAAGTAGTTGATACCCGTGCCCGTATCGCCGGGGCTGCAATTCGGTCCGTCACCAGTCGAACCAACACCGCTGGAGCTACAGACACCCTCGTGAACGCCTCCGCCGAGGGAGTTCGGAGTCACCGTTGGGATGGCTCCCTGGGGTACGCCGAAGATGATTCCGCCACCCAAAGAACTCCCCGATAGGCCTTGCACGACGGTGAGCGGTTGACCGCTGGCAACACGAACCACGCCCGCCGTGTACCAGCCGCCGATGACCTTGTTGAACCACTCATGGGAGGAACTCCCCAAAAGGTGCCCATGCCCGAAGGGCAGGTCGTAATTGTAAGTCCCGTTAAAGATATGGGGACGGTCAAAGAACGACGGGCCGTACTCATAAGTTGGGTTAAAGCTCGACGCATAGTAGCTTGCCGAGTTTTGTACCGTTCCAATCTGGTCCAAGGATTTAGAATACGTATAGTTCAGGTCAAATTGCATGCCGTGCCAGCCACGATTGTGCAGCGCCACGAACCCGGCATTGTAGTTGGAATAGTCCCGGTGCGTGCGTACGAACATGTCGAGAATGTTTAAATTGTTGAAAGTCGGGAGGCCGGCTCCGAGGCCCCTTACTATGTCCATGATAAGGAAAAGGTCGGAGACATTGAAGCCCGTGAAGTCGCCCGTATCGCCTTGTGCCAAGCAACTCGTCGAGCTCGTGGCTGAAACCCCAAGTATGCCGTTGCAGGCGCCTAATGGTATGTATTTTTCGAAGAACGGTTGCGGGGTAATGGATTGGTTGTTGCGGACCTGCGCGCTGAGCGCATCGTAAGCTTGGGCGAAGGTCTGGCCGGAGGCTGGATCTTTGAACATGATCGGTGAGGAATTGAAGTTGACGTTGTTGAGAAGATCGCGAGCATAACGGCCAATGAAGCCAAACTCGAGCAACATATTGCCGCGCATCTCTGTTTGAACGGTGAAGTCCACCATGTGATTGCGGCCGACCTTAAAGTCCGGGTCAACGGCAAAGCTCAAAGTTTCAGCAAGGAAGCCTTGGGGAACCACGGGTATATTTTGCTTGCCGAGTGGGGCAGGTGTAGGGATTGTGCCGTCCTGCCCGACGCGGAAAATCGAACCGCCTGGAGTGTTGTTAACCCCACAACCGGTTCCCGGCGTACCACTGGCAGCGCATCCAGGTGCCCCAACACTTAGAGTCTGTGCGAACCCCACTCCAAGCATTGGAATAATCACACTTCCGACCGTATTGATCCGGTCGTAAGATATGCCATAGCCGCCGCGGATGACCGTCTTGCGGTCCCCGAACATATGTCCAAGGAAGCCACTCCCGTACGAAGGGTTCCAGGCGATTGAGAATCGTGGCGCAAAATCTCCATAATCCACATTAAAGACATTGCTGCGGCCAGAGGTTCGGATCGGCATGTAGCCGATGGTGGGATCGTAGAAATTCCCTGCGGCTGCCGCTGCTGCCTTAGCATCCAGGTAGTCCTTCGCGGTAAGAACCTTATTACCGTTACCGGCATCCACCATCAATGCCTGTTTCCCATCCCTCTCTTGTGGAGTGGTTTGCCACCCGTAGGAAAGTCCATACGTCATAGTGAAGGAAGGCGTCATGCGCCACGTGTCCTGCCAGAAGAAATCATAGGAGCGCAAGGTGGTACGAGCCACAAGCGTGCTACCAAAGGGCAAAGGGTTGAGCTTGCCATCGCTGGCCGTAAGGATGCCCACGTTATCAATCAATCCGAGCGATGCTGCATAGAGGCGGTCCCATCTTGAAACATCGGAGCTTTGTATGCAGTTGTTGGCAACAGCAGGAATTGCCGGATTACCTCCCGAGGCAGGCACCAAAGGTGCGCAACTGGCCAACCGGTTGCCAGTGGGAATCGTAAAGTTATGGTCCCCATCGAGGGCGGCAACGAGGGAGTTGACCGATCCAATGACTTTGTCGTCGCGATCGTGGATGGTGGGGAGCCAACGCATGTTGGTCCCGCCCACAATCGTGTGCTTGCCCTTGGTCCACGTCAGGAAGTCGCTGTACTGCTTGTTGCTGTCGTAGATGGCCTGGTGCCGCGCGCGCTGGGTATCCACATCCACAACGGCGTCCAAGAAGCCGCTGCCAGTGGCGAGCCCTGGAGCTAGTGCGATCCAGCCCGTCTGCGAGGCGCTAGAAGCTGTTCCCGGCAGCGCAAGTTGGGCTGCGGAAGTGCTGGGACGGTCCACGCTAAAATCCTGGCGACTTCGGACCCAACCGCCGCGGAAACTGTTCAGAAGGTTTGGCCGAAGTTGCCAATCGAGCCCGCTGATGATGGAATCGCCCCGGATTTGGGAGCCGCTTGGCGTACTCGGAGTGCGAAGGTCAATCTGAAAGCCATTTGGGTTCAAGCTGCGGGAATAGGAATAGCGGCCGAAGAAGTGAACCTTATCTGTAAAGTTGTGGTCCAGCTTGACCCCAACGCCGTCAGACTTAAGTTGGCCGGGGACTGTACCACGAAGCCCGAGGATATTCAGACCATCAGCACCGGGCACAGTATTGTCATTCCCTGTTGGCATGAGGTTCCAAAGCGCTTGCACGGTCGGGCTCATCCCAAGACCGCGTGGGTCGCATGCCTGATTCAGCGGTTGGCCCTGAGAGTCAGAACCGCAGTTTGCAGCACTGGCTAAGTTGTATTGCTGGACCGTTCCCCCTAGGCATTTGCCGGAGCTGTCGAACCCCTGAGAACAGTCCTTGAATTGTAGAATCCCCTGCTTCAGCGTAGGGCTGGGAACCAGGCGGGTAAAAGACAGCGCCTGGGGAAATCGCCGAACTTCGTAGTTTCCAAAGATGAAGGTCTTATCCTTGCGGATGGGTCCGCCGAAACTCAGGCCGACGCGGTTATCTTTCTGCTCAGGCTTCGGAGTGAAGGGTGTCTTGATATTGCCGGACGCATCTTTGACAGGTGTGTGGTTGAGGTCCCAAGTGTTGGCATTGAGGTTGTCGTTCTGATGGAACCAGTAGGCTGTGCCGTGATAATTATTCGTGCCGCTGTGGCTGATCAGGGTGATCTGGCCTCCGGCGGAGCGGCCGAAGGTAGCGTTCGCGTTGGTTACACCGACTCGGAACTCATCCACCGCATCGACCCCGACGGGAATGATCGGCTGTTCGTTCGCGCCGCCGGTGATAACGTTATCTGTGATGTCGATGCCATCCAGGGAAACGGTGTTCTGATCGCTGCGCGCGCCTGCGATGGTGCCGCCGCCATTCCCAAATCCGGTCGAATCATCATACGGAGTGGACCCGGGCTGGAGAGTAAGGAGCTCGGTCGCGTCGCGGTTAAGAGTCGGCAGCCGTGTTAGCATTTCGCCGCTCACGACACCGCCAACGACGGCATCGGCCTTTTGAAGTTCCGCCTCCGCTCCCGCGGAGACTTCGACAACATCGCTTGATGATCGAATCTCCATTTTGACGTCCACGGGATAGCTCTTGTTCACGTCGACAATCAAGTTGGCCACTACGAGAGTGGCAAAACCAGCTTTCGTGATCGTTACCTTGTACTTACCGGGGGCAACTCCCGGAAAAGTGAACTGCCCCGCAGAGTTGGTCATCGTCTCTTTAGTTTCATTCGTATCCGTGTTGTTAAGTTGAACTTTGGCATCGGGGACGACAGCCCCTGCTGGATCCGTCACCGTTCCCAAGACGAGGCCCGTGTTGGCCGTCTGCGCCCACGCCAGCACCGCTGAGAGAAAAGCGGCCAGCAGGACAAACGTGATCGCAACGTTCTTCAACATTTTCATGATGCCTCCACCCACTAGACGAGTCGGCGAAGCGGGATAAAGCTCGGACAGGCCTGCGCCCTGAACACGCGAGACCTGTGTGACGCAAACGCACTAACGCTCTCCTGCGGCACAGGCGCAATCCAACCGCCCAGCGCACACACCGGGATTAGATACAGGGATGAACTCGCAACTGGAGAGAAACGGTGCCTTTGCTCCACTCGCTAAACCCACTCGTGCAAACTGTGGGTGTGCAAATACACCGAGTAATAGACCGCTGTCAACAACTAATTTGTTGTATCCAAGGAATGGAAACGTTTGTTGGCAAGTCAAATACGATGCGCAAGCGTTTGCAGGTGAAGGTCAAGCTGCAAATGTAACTTGCGATGGGACTTACAGGATCATCGCGTGCGGACACAAAACACCCGCTTGAAACATCTGTTTCAGAGAAGGTTCCAAGCAAACAAGGTGGCGGTTTCCCCTTCCGCCCCTTTCCCGAAAAACTTACTTCCCCACAACCACAATGACGAACGAATCGGGCTTCATTTTGCCCCGACGTTCTCCCGGAGCCGGCGGATCAAAATCCGCGGCAGGCATGAAAATGTTGTGCGTCTTCAAATCCAGGCCCATGGTGCGCGCGCTTCGCTTGGTTGCCACATTTTCCACGACCGTATATTGATCCGGCGAATCTTGATGGACGACCGTGAGCACGCCTTCGCCGCAGGAAGCGAAAAACTCATTTGACCCTGCGTCGAAGGCCGCAGCGTCTGGCCCCTTGCCGATTTCTGGTGTGGCCACAACCTTGCCCGTGTCGGCATTGACCACGACGGACACTTTGTCATCGCAGACCGAGTACAGCCGCCGGTTCTTTGTGTCCATGGCCAGGCCCGAAGGCGATTTGCACGGCGCCAGCGGCCAGCGATGCGTCTCGGTGATTTTCTGCGCATTGATCTCGATGATTTCGGAAGTGTCTTCGTTGTTTACGAAGACGCTTCCTTTGCCATCCACCGCGGCGAATTCGGGTTTGCCGCCGAGAGGCAAGGTGCCCGCAACCGTGCCGTTCGCCGCATTGATGGCCGTGGTATTTTTTCCGCGGCCATTAAACGTGAACACGCGCTTGCTGACCGGATCGTAGACAATGGCGTCTGGGTTCGCGTCGGTCTTCACATTGCCGATTGGCTTCAGTGTCTTTAGGTCAAAAATCGTGACGTCGTTGCTGCGGCCGTTGCTCGTGAAGCCGCGCCCCAAATCGCTGGCGATGGCGATGCCGTGCACGCCTTGCGTGTCGGGGATGTCGCCGACCACCGCGTAAGTGTCCGCGTCCATCACCACGGTGTGCGTGCCCCGCGAGATGTACACGCGGCGGGCGCTGCTGTCCACGTAAACGTAATCCCAGCCGCCCTCGCCTCCGAGTGGGATGGTCTTAATCACCTTGTAACCGGAGGCGCCGGGCGAAGGCGCGGCGGAAAGCGGGAATGGGCAGGCACAAAAACCCAGGGCAATCACAAGAGCGCCGGTCAGTTCGAAGAAAGTCAGTTTATTGCGCATGATTTGTTCTCTCTCTTTGCATTCGCAGTCGGTTTGGTACGCTGCGAAGCCGGACTAGTTCTAGACTTCCGAACCTAAACGCAGCATAAATACCGACCGTCTGTTTCCGTAAAAACCCCGCGCTACTTTGCTTTGTGCTGCTCGAACCACCCGGCCACATACAACATTTTGTCGATGTGGTGGCTCGGGCGCCGGCTGATGCCGTGCGGCTCTTCAGGAACGCGCACGAGCACTGAATCGATATTCAACAGTTTTAGAGCCTCATAAAACTGCTCGGCCTCGGGAATTGGCGTGCGATAGTCGGCCTCGCCGGTCATCACCATGGTCGGCGTTTTGACCTTGGCGACCAGATTGGTCAGCGAGCGCTGCATGTACTGCTCCGTGTGGTCCCAAGGATTGCCGGGAAACCAGTATTGCGCGACCCATGGGATGTCCGACGTCAGCACAAAGCTGTACCAGTTGATGACCGGATAGAGCGAAGCCGCCGCGCGGAAGCGGTCGGTGTGCTCGATGGTCCAGCAGGTAAGCACTCCGCCACCGCTGCCGCCGGTCACAAAAAGATTGTTCGTGTCGATGTAGCCCTTTGCCGCCACCGCGTCCACGCCGCTGTTCAAGTCGTCGAAGTCGTCGCCGGGATACGCGTGGTGAATCAGATTGGCGAATTCTTCGCCATAGCTCGTGCTGCCTCGCGGGTTGGTGTACAGCACCACGTAGCCCATAGATGCCCACACCTGCTTTTCAAAATCGAAGCGGTCACCGTAGTCCGCGAACGGCCCGCCGTGAATCTCCAGGATGAGCGGATATTTCTTCGAAGCGTCGAAATCCGGCGGATGAACGATCCAGCCCTGGATCTTGCGCTTGTCCTTCGATGATTCGTACGAAATTTCTTCCACGTGCCCGGGCTTCTTCTGCGCCAGCAGCTCTTGGTTCAAAGAAGTGAGCACCTTCATCGCGCCGTTCGTCAGAACGGCAATGTTGCCGGGGTCGTCGGTACGGCCGTAGGTCATGGCGACGAGCCCCGTGCGGGCGATGGAAAACGAACCTCCGCCATAAGCGCTCGTGGTGGAAGCAACATGGTCGGCGATTTTTTTGCAGTTTCCGTCGTTCGTGCAGAATCCAATCTTCGTATCCCCCTGATCGGCATACTGGAAAAACACGCCGCTGTTGTCGGGAGCCCATTCCGGACCCTGGATGTCGCGGTCGAGATTGTCCGAGAGCGAGTGCGAGCCCGTGCCGTCGCGGTTCACCAAATACAGCTTGGTCGTTTGGTGGCCCTGGAGGCGGTCGTCAAAGCCGGTGTACGCAATCCATTTTCCATTCGGAGAGACTTCCGGTGAATTATCCGGTCCTTTCCGGTTGGTGAGCGCGCGCAGCGCGCCATCGGCGACGCTGAATTCGTAAACTTCCGTGTCGAAGTACGCGTGGTCCGATTCCGGATGACGGTTTGCCGAAATAATCAGATACTTGCCGTCGGGAGTCCAGTCCGCGCGCGTCGGACTCCATTCATTTCCGCCATTCGGGAAGTTGCCGTTGGTGACCTGCCGCGGCGCTCCGCCCTCTGCACTCACAACAAACACTTGCATGAACCCGGGCTTGAGATAACCCACGCCGTTGAACCGGTACACCAGCTGATCGTACGCCTTCGGCGGATCCGCCCACTTGGCTCCTGCGGGTGGTGCAGGAAGGTCAGCGATGTGCGGCCCCTTGCCCGGAACCAGCGCGGAAAACGAAAGCATCTTTCCATCCGGCGACCAGGCGATGGCTTCGGGTGAATCCTCGAGATCGGTAATGCGCGCAGTCTGGCCGGTATCCATCCAGCGAATGTAAATCTGCGTTTTGCCGTCGGCGTCGGAGAGATAGGCGATGCGCGTACCGTCCGGCGACCAGTGCGGCGAAGAGTCGCTGCGGTTGCCCGTGGTTAGCGCTCGGTGGTCGGTGCCGTCGCTATTGATGATCCAGAGATTCGCGTAGCGTTTGTCCGTTGCTCGGTCAGCAAACCTTCGCACGTAAACAATTTTCTTTCCGTCGGGCGAAATCTGCGGGTCTGTAGGCGTTTGGATTTGAAACTCATCCATGACCGTAAGCTTGTGCGAAATCTCCTGTGCCCGCAGCAACGGGGCAGCGCCAAGGATCAATAGAGCAACCGCAAACCAGGGACCGGCTACTGTCAGGGTCGCAACCAAGCGCGCTTTCGGTGTCATTGTTATCATCGGAAGCCTCCTCGGGCGGCGAGTTAACAACGCAACCGCGGCCGTGTCAAGAAGGCGAAAAGGCACGTGGTGAGTTCGTTTTGAGAGCAGGCCGTCAGAGCTCCACTCGGGTTGCCGCATTATCCGGAAGACGCGGAAGAGCGCCGCAGCTCTTCAGCCGAGTTCGCCGAGCAAGGCTTGCCAGGTGTCCCGCTCGCGGGCCGCACTCACCAGCGAGCGCAGCTCTGCAACCTGATGTTGGAGCTCTCGATAAAACCCGTCGTCGGATTCGGCGCGCTTCAATTGCTCTCGAAGAGCAACGGTGTTGCCGACGGGAAAGTATCCGGTATATTCCTTTCCCAAGATGCCAACCGAGCCTGGTATCAGCGACGAAATGATCGGAGTTCGGACGGCGATAGCTTCACTGACAACGTTGGCACCCCCCTCGAGGTGCGAGGTGAGCGCCAGCAGGTGCGAGCGCGCCAGCAGATCGAGGGCCTTCTCGTGCGTTAGAGGTCCCAACCAGCGGTAGCGCGGATTGGCGCGCTGCTCCGCCTCCAGCTGCCTGGCAAAATCCGGGTCGAGAATGGCTCCGGCGTGCTTCACCAAAATCCTTGACGAGGCTGACAAGCCGCGCACCGCATACGCCGCTCGCAGTGGGTCCTTGACCGATCGCAGGTGCGCCAGCACGCAGACCTGGAACGAGTGCTCTTCCCGCGGCGGAGATATCCTAGGGGGCTCGGCTGACTGGTAAATCACGCGTACCTTTCCTCGCGCGTCTTGGGGAAGTGCCTCAGCTGCGAGGTCTTGCAGGACCACAACCCTAGTCGCCAACTCCAGCGACCGCTTTGCTTCCGAGTCCTTCTCCAGGTCGCCGTAGACGTCGGTTCCGGTCAGCGCGAGAATCAGCGGGCTGCGGGGGTGCGCCTCGCGGAAACGTTGTACCGAAGGCAAGCTGCGCCTCGCATGCAGCGCAATCAGCAAGTCGCATTCTTCGCCGTTCCAGTCCTGCTGGACGCCGACTTCGTTCCCCAGTTCTCCGAGCAGCCCTGCCCAGCGGTCCGCGGTCGTGCGGTTTCCGGTGTGGACCTTGGCGGGTGCTGGCGTGACTAGCTTGATCTTCACTCGTTATTGTGGCGCTTGGCAGGTGCGGAATCCCGCCCAAACGTCGCGGCGATCCGGCGTGTAGAAGTTCCGCCAGGTATTGCGGAGCAGCCGCGGCTGCGTCGGCCAGGCCCCGCCGCGCAGCGCTTTGTGGGTGCCGAACCAGGGCTCGGAGTATTCGCGATACGGATCGACTTCAAATCCCGGATAGGGCGCGAAGTCGTCGGCCGTCCATTCCCACACATTTCCGATCATCTGCCGGCACCCGAAGGCGCTGTCTCCAGCCGCCATCGCGCCAACATCTACGGTGCCCATGGCCCGCCAGCCCAGGTTGGCGTGCTCCGCTCGCGGCGAATCGTCGCCCCAGGGAAACCGGCGTTTCACTCCCGCGAGTTCCTTGGACGAATCCGATGATTCGCCAGCCGCCGCCACTTCCCATTCGAGTTCGGTTGGCAGCCTTCGTCCCGCCCAGTTGCAGAATGCCTCCGCCTCCCACCAGTTCACGTGCAGCACCGGGCGGTGCGCTTCGAGCGGCACCCACTGGTCGAAATTCCGGCGCAGCCAGCGTCCCGCTGCCTCGCGTTTCCAGTACACCGGATGCCCCGCGCTCACGCTCTCGCGCCAGCCCCAACCCGCCTCGCTCCAGAATTCCCGCCGGTTGTACCCCTTTTGCTCGACGAATTCCAAAAACTGCACTTGTGTCACCGCCGCTCGCGCGATCGCAAACGGTTCGACCGCGACGGCGTGCGCCCACTTCTCGTTGTCAAAAACAAAAGATTCTTCGTGAAGCGCCCCCAAGCGAAACCGTCCTCCCGGAATCTCCACATCTCCGCCGAGCGGCCCTCCTTCGCAGGAACTCCCCGGCTCCAGTCCGGAAAAAACCGGCGCACTCCACCCATGCGTCTGTCGCGTATAAGTGAAGGCTTCGGTGTGCATGTCCTCATGGAAAACCGCCAGCGTGATGAAATAACGGTCGCTCTCGGTGAGGTTTCCTTGCTCGATGCGCTCCAGCACGCGATCGCGCACGGCCCTCATGTAAGCCAGTGTGTCATCACGCGAAGGCAGCCTCAGGTTCCAACGTGTGTCGTGGGGGATGGCCGCTGAATCATAAAGTGAGTCGCTGTCGGCCCGCATGGGCGCCTCTCCACCCGCGTGCCGCAGCGCCCACTTTTCCTGGAACCAAGTGACATGCCCGATTTCCCACAACAGGGGATTCACGATCCGCAATTGCGGTCCGAGGAGCTGTTCGTCGGACAAGTCCTCGACCACCTCCATTGTCCTTCTTCGAGCGTCACGCACCCACGCGGCGAGCACCACGTCCCTTCTCACGGGATCATCGGCGGCGGCTTCGTGAGGAGTTGCCATGCATCACCTTCGGACCAGGGGAATCGTACTTAGCCAGGCAACAGGCCCGGCCAGCAGGCCGGTAAGCAGGAGAATGGAGAGTACCGCCCGAGCACGGAAGCGACCTGCGCCCGTCACCGCCGGCGAAGGAAGTATTTCGAGCCATGAAGGTCCCTCGGGCTGCGGGAAGGAGAAGGATACGGGTGTTACGGCCAGAAAACAAGCGATCGAAACTTTGCGCACTTTGCGCCAGGCCAGGTCACGAGACACTCCTCGAGCCCGCCGGGGATACGCAAATAACCAGCGGGCCGCTCCAGGCATCACAAACAGTTCAGTCCCGGTTTAAAGACGCGGCTCATCCATGAAGCGAGCCTCCTATTGCCTGTTTGAGACTCCGCTCGGCACATGCGGCATTGCCTGGCGCGAACCGGCGTATTCTACTTCACGCGCCGTCGTCACCGCCGTGCAGCTTCCGGAGGCCACGCCGCGAGCCACGGAATCCCGGATCGCTCGGAGGTCCGGTCCCAGCCGCCGCGGCCTTCCTCCGCCTGAGATCGTAGCAATCATAGAAGGAATTCGGCGTCATCTGGGAGGACAAGTTCAGGACTTTCACAGCGTCGAGGTGGACTTAGGCGATGTGGCCCCGTTTTTTCGCCAAGTGTACGAAGCCGCTCGCGAAATTCCCCCGGGACAAACGCGTACCTATGGCGAAATCGCGAGAGCGGTCGGCCAGCCCCATCGAGCTCAGGAGGTCGGTCTGGCCATGGCAAAGAACCCCGTCCCGATCCTCATTCCCTGCCATCGCGTCGCCGCTGCCGGCGGGAGGCCCGGCGGATTTTCTGCGCACGGCGGGCGCGCCACCAAATCGAGGCTCCTCGCCCTGGAAGGTGCACCCGTCAATTTGCCCTTATTTTCTTGACGCTCCGCGCCGTCCGGAAAGAACGAGTAAACTCTTCTTGTTCTTTTTGAGAGCGTGAAGCGTGCTCGACCCGCGTCAGGTTTACTCGAACAGACTGGACTCACGCCGGAAGACGCTGTCGGCCAAAGACCTCCTTCACGTGAGAATCGGAAACCTGAAGTTGCTGGTTGTCGCGGCAGGCCTTCTCATTGCCTATCTGTCGTTGTCAAGGGACCTGCTTCCGGGATACTGGGTGCTTGTTTCGGTTGTCCTCTACTTAGTCTTGGCGCTGCTGCATGAACTTGCCATCCGAGCAAGAGCACGCGCCTCAACCGCCGCAGACTATTACCGCAGGGGAATGGATCGCATCGAAGACCGCTGGGTCGGAACAGGGCAGGGCGGGGACCGGTTTCGCGCTGACGAGCATGTCTATGCCGAAGACCTCGACGTGTTTGGCAAGGGCAGTTTGTTCGAGTTGCTTTCCACCGCGCGCCTTCCCATGGGAGAAAATCGCCTGGCAGACTGGCTTCGCCGACCGTCGAAGAAACCTGTGGTTCTTACCCGTCAGGAATTGGTCTCCGAATTCCGTGAAAAACTCGATCTTCGCGAGAACCTGGCGGTCACCGGTGAAGGGCTGCGCCCTCGTTTAGCCCCGGAATCCTTGGTGGTTTGGGCCGAGGGTCCGCGTGACCTTCCGGGGAATGTCTGGCGCGGCGTGGTCCTCGCCCTGGTCATCGCGGTCGTTGCGACGGGCGTCTTTTACTTTCTGACCTCGATAGTCTGGCCTTTCACGCTGGTGCTAACGCTCGAAGGATTCCTTCGTTGGCGACTGCGAAAGAAGACCCAAGCGGTGATCGACGGAGTCTCCTGCAATGCCGAAGGCCTGGTCCTTTTCTCGAACATTCTCGAACTCCTGGAAAAAGAACCCTTCCGTTCTTTACCGGCGCAGAAACTCTGTGCGCCACTCAAGCCGGGCCCCATACCCGCGTCGGCAGTGATTCGGAGATTGGCGCGTATCGTTTACTGGGTGGATGCGCGACATAGCCTGCTGGCGCACCTCGCTGAACTTCCCTTCCTCTATACGCTCCAGGTTGGCCTGGCCGCCGAAGCTTGGCGCCGCCGCTGGGGCGCCTCGCTGCGCGCTTGGGTCGACATTACCGCGGAAATGGAGGCTTTGCTCTCTCTCGCAACCTATTCGTTCGAACACCCTGGCGACCCCTTTCCTGAGTTCGCCGATGAATCGTCGATCACCTTCATCGGAGAGAACCTGGGGCACCCGCTGATCCCGGACTCCAAATGTGTTCGAAACAGCGTGCGGCTCGACCGAGACACACGCGTGATGCTTGTGAGCGGTTCGAACATGTCTGGAAAGAGCACGTTGCTTCGCACCATGGGCATCAACGCGGTCCTGGCCATGGCCGGCGCGCCCATCCGGGGAAAATCGCTTCGTCTTTCGCCCCTCTCGGTGGGCACGAGCATTCGAAGGACCGATTCTCTCGAACAAGGCCGCTCCGGCTTTTATACGGAGATCCAGCAAATTCGGCGGGTGTTCAAGTTGACCGAGGAGGCGACAACACTTTTGTTCCTTTTTGACGAGTTACTGGAGGGAACCAATAGCAAGGACCGCAGAATCGGCGCCGAAGGTCTGTTGAAAGCTCTCCTCAACCAGAGTGCCATTGGCGTGGTCACCACTCACGACCTGGCTTTAACCGAGATCACCGGTTCCGCCAACGGCCTTGTGCGCAACATGCACTTCGCAGATCAGGTCAAAGACGGGAAAATGTATTTCGACTACCGACTCCGCGAAGGAATCATCGCAAAAAGCAACGCACTCGAGCTGATGCGTCTCCTGGGCTTCGAGATATAGCCGGCTCCGGCGAGGAAGAAGAAAATGGCAATGCTTCAAGGCAGGACGGGCAGGATCAGCGCCGAAGGATGCGCCTTGTCGTGATAAACCACGTTCGTCGATTTGATCATGCGCGTCGCGCGCGCCTGCTCTTCTCCTGTATTGAGGTTGCGGTCGAACCGCGGGAAATTGCTGCTGGAAACCTCTAGCCGCAACTTGTGCCCGGCCAGAAACACGTTGCTCGTAGCCCACAAGTCCACGGTGATGCGGTACGTCTCGCCCGGATTTACGAGCTCCGGTTTTTCTTGCGAATTGCGATAACGCAGCCGCAAGATTCCTTCCGTTAGGTTCTGCGCAAACCCATCCGGCCGGACGTCCACGAGCTTCCCGGTAAAATCCGTGTCCACTGCCGAGCTGCTTACGTACAAATCAAGTGAGACCGGGCCGGTCACTTCGGTGTCCCTCGCGAACGCCGTCGTCGTGTAAACCAAGACGTCATGGCGCTCCTCGGCCGGCCGCTGATCCTGCGGGCCAATTCCCGTCGGCAATGCCTGGCAGCAGAGCGGCCCGCCGATTGTCGGCACTGCATCACTCGGATCGTAAATATACTGGTCGGCCTTCTCCTCTCCCGGTACCGCCGTATTCAACACCCCGTTCCCGCTCAATCCATTCGCGGCTCCCGCCGAGTGCAGGTAATAGCGCGTGCTTTTCGCGCGCTCGAGCGGCCAGTCGTCTTCCTCGCGCCACTCGTTTTTTCCCATGACAAAAATTTTGACCGGTTTCTCTTTCTCGACGCCGTTCCCCTCGCCCTTCAGCAGCCAGTCGTACCAGCGCAGCATCGCTGCTTCATCGTCGGCCGGCAATTTCTCACCAAAATCGACCGCTCCGATTTTTCTGCCGCCTCCTGCGTGCCCGCCAACCGTGACCTCGAGTCTTTGTCCTTTCCGCGCCGCTCCCGTTCCGGCTTCCGTCTTCAGCCTCACGTAATTGCGCAGCGTTCCGCCCAGAAAGATGTCGTACCACGCGCCCACTCCGAACACCGGCACCTGGATATCCGCGTAGTGGTCTTCAATCGAAATCGCTTTCCAGTAATGGTCGTAGTTCGAATGTTCCAGCCAATCCGTGAAGTACGTCGCGAGGCCGGTTGACGGGGGCGCTTCGAGCACCGGGTAGGAAAGCAGCGGCAATACCTTGCTACCCTCCAGAGGGTTGATGCCTTTCTCGGTGCGACGCCGCATCGTATCCAGTGCCAGTCCGCTGGACCACGACTCGTTGAACCACTGCTCGAAGGCTCCCCCTTGGTACGTCCATCCGTCGTGGTAATTGGAAGCCGTCACCGTGGGACAAATGCCCGCCAGATGCGGCGGCTTGGCAATCGCCGCGAGGTATTGCGTCGCTCCCACATAGGATCCCCCAAACATCCCCACTTTTCCGTTCGCGTATGGCAGCGCCGCCGCCCATTCCACCGTGTCGTAGCCGTCCAGCGATTCATTCTTGAAGGTATACCACTCGCCCTCCGAAGTGAATCGCCCGCGCACATCCTGCGCAATCACCACGTAGCCGCGCTTCGCCGCCCGCAGTCCAAAGGTCATAATCCCCTGTTTGTCGTACGGAGTTCTCACCAGCAACACCGGAAATCTTCCGTCCGCTTTCGGCCGGTAAATATCCGCGCGCAGCGTAACACCGTCGCGCATCTTGGCCGCGACGTTGCGCTCGACCGTCACCTCGTATTTGTCGGTGTCCGCGGGGCTTAACGGCGTGAGCTCGGACAGAGCGGCTCCAAAAAGGAAAGCAGCCAGAACTCCGCGAGCGGCAAATCTTAAGATTCTCGTGCTCTTCATGTTTTGCTCCCTCGGCTCCATCCATCCATCCTTCTCCAACAGGTGTTGCAGCCTAGGTCGTCGCCCCTCCTCTGTCAAGGCGCGTCGATGTCGGCGCCAAAGCGGTTCCCGGTTTCCCTGCGCGGCCGCATCGAGGTTTTCTAAATTTAACAAAGTTACTGCCGCCGCCTAGCGCGTAGAAAAGGCCCTCGTTCAGCGGCTCTTGCACGATTGGCGCTTAAGCTTGCTCTGAGAATCTTTCTAGAAAAATTTAAGGTGAAGGTTCCCGCCGAGATTCGTCTTCCCCAATAGTCCCGGACCGAGGTTCAACCGCTCCTTGGACGGCCTCCGGTTGACGGCCATCAGGAGAAACTCCAGGGCGGTCTGTGGTGAGTTTCACGTCCGGGCGGGAGAGCCCAGATGTACGGTGTCCGAAGGAGCTTTCAGGCCGTCGTTGTTCTTTTCGCAGTAACTTTTTTCGGTTCGCCAGCATTTTCCCAGTCGGCGCGATTCTTCAGCGTGGAGGCCCGCCCTATGGGCGTTCCCGGCCCGGCGTCTTCGGCCGATCCTTGCTCTGTCAATGAGAATCGTTCCATCGCCGCTCGGGCAGGTGATCGAAACGGCAGCGCCTCTTGCAGCCATTCGCTCGCCAAAGCCTCCGCCCCCATGCCGGCTGTTCTCTGCAATGGATCGACTCGGGCCGTCACCCCGTGCCCGGCGTCGAGTGACGCCGTGCGCGACGATCTGAACACCATGGGAAAACAAGGCCAACTGATCCTGCGCGCCCGCGACAAAGCACTTGAAATCCTGGAAACGGAAAACGCCTGTACCGATTGGTACCGCACCAGGAATTCCGATCCCGCAGCGGTCTTTCGAACCGTTACCTTTGCTGTGGACCGCAAAGGGGAGGCCTTTGTTCGGAAAGCCCCCGCCGGCGACGGCTTCGAGATGATCTACAACCCTTACGTTGCCAGCGTGGAACAAGACGGGGGGCCTTCCTCGACCGTCACCATTAACGCAAATGGCGCCTTCTTTTTCCCGGCAGCGAGTTTGGTCGAAGATCGATTCAAAGGTGGACCCCTGAGCTTTCAGGGTACGCGCTGGATCCAGGTCGGACCCTACGTCGGCGGCTCATTTCGTGCCCAAGTCCTAGTCCTGCTGCACGAATTCGGCCATGTGATCGATCTTCTGCCCGAGGATCGCGAAGATCGCGATGGCAAATCCAGGCAGAACACTCTGGATGTGCTGCGCGCGTGCCGCGCCGAGGTGGAATCCAAGGAAGCGCCGCACACCTTTTTCTCCTCGCGTTGAGGAGTTCCCTTGCCGGCCGTGGCGGCCCGCTGACGTATGGGACCGCGGTATGAGACCGCGATGAAATGATTTGCCAGTGTGGCTCACTACCGGGTAGGCCGCAACTCCCGGGAACTTCCGGGCGTTATACATCTCGTGCCTCCGGCCCCTTCCTGGGAGTTCGCGGGTCTAGGGGCGGAGGCCTTTTCGCAAGAGAGTGAGCCTCCGCCCGTCCATGCCTTGCGCTCTTTCCGGGACCGCGGTCACGAGAGGAATGGCGCACCATCATGTGCTAGCTGGTCCCTCGGCGGGCCAGAAGGTGTGCGAGCAGGGCAAAAATGGCGTAATAAAACACCGCGTTGCTCAGGATTGCAATGCGCAGGAACCAGCCAAAGGTCCACGCCAGCGATCCGTGCGTTTGCGGCATAATCAGCTCAGCGATTTTCAAACCCGGGGAAAGCAGAACCAGCAATGGCAAGGGAACCTGCGGCTCGAGAGGCACGGCAACCGCCAGCGCCAGAAAGCCAGCCACCAGGCCCAGCCCTCCAAAAAGCAGATTGCGCGCCAGTTTCGCTTGAGGCATCAGCCTCATTTTAGGGTGGCTGTCGTCCACTCGCCAATCGAACCTCGGCAAGTTGCCCAACCGCAAACTCCCCAATCCGCAACGCGTTCCGCAGGGAGGAGAGCTCGGCAGGAAGGGTTCCTCAAGGATTTCCAAAAGTCCGCTAACCCTCCTGTGCGAAGATAAGTCCTAAACGGGGAGTCTTGGGGGAGCTTCATGAAATTCCGTCGCACCGTCCTTCCGCTCGCCATCGCCGCCTCCATCTCCGTCCTGCTGCCCACGCGGACGTACGCCGGGACGCCCGAGCAAGACGCAAAGAATTACACCCAGACGCCGAGCCTTGAGGAGTACCGGCCCAGATCCACGCTGGTCACCAGGGAACACAAAATCGAACGGGCGAGGTTTCCGTTCATCGACATTCACAGCCATCACGCGAACCCGACAGCACAGCACGTGGATGAGCTCGTCAAGGAAATGGACACGATCAACCTGCGCGTGATCGTGAACTTGAGCGGCGGCACCGGAGACCAGTTGCGGCAAACCGTCGCGACCATGAAAGGCCGCTACCCGGATCGCTTCGTGGTCTTTGCCAATCTGAGTTACGACGACCTTAACACCCCGGGGTACGGCAAGCGGGCAGCCGCGCGGCTCGAGCAGGACGTCAAGAGCGGCGGCGCACAAGGCCTGAAAATATTCAAGAATTTCGGAATGGATGTGAAATACGCCGGCGGTCAGCGCGTGCACGTCGACGATCCCGAATTCGATCCGGTGTGGGACAAGTGCGCCGAGCTTGGCATTCCCGTGCTCATCCACATAGCGGAGCCCGCGGCGTTTTTCGATCCCTGGGACTACCACAACGAGCGCTGGCTCGAGTTGAAGCAGTTTCCGGGGCGCGCGCGACCGCCGGATAAGTATCCGCCGTTCGAGACGCTCATCGCCGAGCGAAACCGTCTCTTCGCCAAGCACCCGAAAACCAACTTCATCGCCGCGCACCTGGCGTTTCACGGCAACGATCTCGAACGCCTCGGCGAAACGCTCGACGCGTTGCCGAATATGTACGTGGACATCGCCGCTGTGCTTGCCGAACTGGGCCGCCAGCCCTATTCGGCCCACGATTTCCTGGTGAAGTATCAGGACCGCGTTTTAATGGGCAAAGACATTTACGAAGTGAGCGAATACAAGTGGTATTTCCGCGCGCTCGAAACCCGCGACGAGTATTTCGAGTATTACCGCCCGCGCCACGCCTTCTGGCGCATTTATGGTTTCCAGGTTCCCGACGAAGTGTTGAAAAAAGTCTATTACCAGAATGCCTTGAAACTCGTTCCCGGGATCGACCGCAAGGCATTCCCCGATTAACACGGTGGAGGGGCAGGGAGGGGATTCTGGTTTTTTACATTTTTTCCACACTGACTTGCGCCCCCATCGCTCAGATGTCCGACGATCGGCCACCACGGCTGGCACATCGAAAAGCAGGCTCGAGATTCATCCCGAGCGTCGGCCCTGGCCGCAGCTTCTCGAGATTTTGATGCGGATTTTACTGCTTGGCGAACTCGTCAAGCGCTTTCAGCAGGCGGTCCACTTCTTCCATCGTGTTATAGTGCACAAGTCCGATGCGCAGCACGCCGCCCTTTGATTCGACCCCCAGGCGTTCGGAAAGATTCATGGCGTAAAAATTGCCGTCCCAGGTGAACAGGCCCCGATCACCCAGGAACTTCGCAATCTCCGTCGGATGGTGGTCGCCCATCCGCAGGGAGATCGTGGAGCAGCGTTCTTGAAACCGCTGGGGATCGGTAATGCCGTAAACCTTCACTCCGGGGATGCTTTGCAAGCCGTCCAACAGCCTCGTCAACAGCGTCCTTTCGTAAGGCACGGTCGAGCCATACGCCGCCCGCAGCGCTTCCCGCCGCGTTTTCACGCTGGAATCCGAGCGCCGCCCGAGACCGGCAAGGTAATCAACAGCCGCGCCAATTCCCGCAATCAATTCTTGCACCTGGGTCCCGGTCTCCCAGCAATCGGGAATCGCATCGGTGGCCGGACGCACTTTGTAGGGTTTGAAGCGCTCGAGATGCTCTCGCTTCCCGTAGAGTGTTCCCAGGTGCGGCCCGAAAAACTTGTAGGGCGAGCACACCAGAAAATCGCAATCCAGCGCTTTCACGTCGACCAGCCCGTGCGGAGCAAAGTGCACCGCGTCCACAAACATCAGCGCTTCGGCGGCATGCGCGAGTTTCGTAATTTCCGCCACACGGTTGATGGTCCCCACCATGTTCG
Source organism: Acidobacteriota bacterium (assembly GCA_003223215.1). Lineage (GTDB taxonomy): Bacteria > Acidobacteriota > Terriglobia > Acidiferrales > UBA7541 > Acidiferrum. Next base: position 83,599 of record QHYH01000089.1, on the reverse strand, counting down.
ACGCGTAGCCGACCGCGACCACCTTGGCTTTCGGCGTGATTTTCCGCCTGAGATCGTCGAAATCGAGCGTGCAATCCTCTTCGTGAATGTCCACCTGGCGGACGACCACACCCCTTTCCTGGAGTGCCTGCCACGGCGCCACGTTCGCATCATGGTCCAAGGTGGTCACCACGATTTCATCCCCTGCCTTGAACTCCCGCCCGATCGCGCGCGCGAGCGCAAAGGTGATGGTGGTCATGTTTTGCCCGAACACGACCTCGCCCGGATGGCAGTTGAAAAAATCCGCCATTGCCGCGCGAGTGGACGCGATCATCGCGTCGTTTCGCCGGCTGGTCTCAAAAGCTCCGCACGTATTCGCATTCGCGCTGACAAGATAGTCTTCAATCGCCTGGATCACTTGTTTCGGAACCTGCGTTCCCGCCGGTCCGTCCAGAAACGCCGCCGCGTGCCGCTCCACCTGCAATTTCAGAGAAGGAAACTGTTCGCGTGCCCAGGCGACATCAAAGGCTCTGGTTCCGGTTTCCCGTACCGCTGGTGTGCTCATGGTCGGCTTCCGATCGCGCGATTTCACCTCGTCTTGAATAAATTAGTGTCTCACAGGCGCTGCCCGCGTTCGAGCCGCCAAAAGCGGCTTCCAGACTGACTCTGTCCTTGGCCATTCTGCCAATTTGGCCATGCTCTTCCCTGAGGCGGAATCTCGAACAGCCCTCTTTGCACGGTCATGCGTGATAGCATCGTCTCTAGCTGCAGTCATACATGCCGCAGTGGCGCCGGCTAGAAATCAAATGAGCCATCGCGAGTCGATAGGCTCCGCGCCCCGTTTCTCCACGAGGTGCATTGTGCCCGAAGCAACTCCGCCGAGCGAGCGCACGCGCGTGGTGCGCGAGCCAAACCGCGGCGTCTATGATCGCGAAACCATTTACAAAATTCTCGACGAAGGATTTGTGTGCCACGTCGGATTCTCCGTGGATGGCCAGCCCTACGTGATTCCCACGCTGTTCGCCCGCGTGGGTCACGCCCTCTACTTCCACGGCTCCGCCGCCAGCCGTATGCTCCGCAACCTCGGTGAGGGCCTTCCCGTTTGCGTTACGGTCACTCTCACCGACGGTTTTGTCCTCGCGCGTTCTGTTTTCAACCATTCCATGAACTACCGCTCCGTCGTTGCGCTCGGCAAAGCAACTCCGGTCGATGCGCCGCAGGAAAAACGGGAAGCCCTGCACGGTTTTACCGAGAAAATCCTCCGCGGGCGCTGGAACGAAGCGCGCCAGCCGAGCGACCAGGAATTGAAAGCCACCAGCATCCTGCGCCTGCCGCTTAGCGAAGTGTCCGCCAAAGTGCGCACGGGCCCGCCGATCGACGACGAAGCGGACTACGCTTTGCCGGTCTGGGCCGGCGTCATTCCCGTGCACGTCGCCTTCGACTCGCCAATTCGCGACGAACGCTGCGACCGAGCGATCGCGCTGCCGCCTTATTTACAGAATTTCCAACGCTAAGAAACCGCGCTTTACGGCGCGAGCTTCCGTGCCGCCGAAGAAATCAGCGCCGCTTCCTGTTCGAGAACGCCAGCCACTACGGCGATGGCTTCATCGGCCTGCTTCCATTGCTTCAACTCGATGGCCTCGCGCACGGCCGGCACCGTCTTCACCGCATAGCCGGTGTAGAATCCCGGTGCGTACAATTGATGTTTGAACCACGGCCTCGTCGGTAAGCCTTCCTTGTTCGTCAATTTGCGCTCGCTTGCCATCAGCAGCTTGTTCACTTCGGCAAACGAGGCCGACCGGGCGGCGCCCTTCGCATTGACCTGCTCCACCGCTTTGCGATACTCCGCCGCGCTGCGATTGAGCGCGTCCACGGCATTTTCCAGGGGAGCAAAATTCAGGTGCGGAGGCACGGCTTCGACTGCAGGCGGAACGAGCGGGCGCTTGGGATCGTTGGTCGCCTGGAACACGCCTTCTTCAATCTCCCGGTTGCGTTCGCGAATGTCATCCTGTGATTTCTGCGCCAGGGCTTTCAGCTCCTTGACGTACATCTGCACGGTGTCCGCAAAGTCGCCGAATTCAAACGGCAGCAAGTCCGCGTCCGCCAGCCGCATGACGGCCGTGCTGCCTGCCTGCGCCAGAGCGCGCCCGTAAACGAAATCCGTGTCGCTGAAGTGCGTGAACCAATAAAAGTCGTCATAAATCGAATGGTAGATGCCTCCGCCGTCTTCGCCGCCAAAGCCGAAATTCAACGACGCCACGCCGTCGTGCTGCAGAAACGTGGTGTAGTCCGACCCCGAGCCGAGCGCCGGAATTCGCAGGTCCGCGCGCTTGCGGATTTCTTCACGCTGCTCCGCGGTTCTTGCGTTCGAGATGTCGCGGAGCCGGGCGCGGGTCCAAACGCTGAGTTTTGTTTCCGGGTCGGTGATATCCCGAGCCACGTCGTTGCTGAATTTTTCGAGGGTGTGCGACCCTTCTACGTTGAAATAGCCGCGCCCGTTGCTGTCCGAATTGATGTACGCCACGGCGTGCGCGCGCAATTCCTCGTAGTGCTCCTCGGCCCATTCCGTCGAGCCAAGAAGCCCCGGCTCCTCGCCATCCCACGCGCAGTAAATGATGGTTCGCTTCGGCTTCCAGCCCGCCTTAACCAGCTCCCCAAGCGCCCGCGCTTCTTCGAGCAAAGCGATCTGTCCCGCAACAGGATCTTCCGCGCCGTTCACCCAGGCGTCGTGATGGTTTCCGCGAATCACCCATTCGTCCGGAAACGTCGAACCGGGAATTTTCCCGACCACGTCGTACAAGGTCTTCAGCGGCTCCCAGTTGGACGTCACCCGCAAATGCACTTTCGCCGGGCCCGGCCCGACGTGATAGGCAATTCCCAGTCCCCCGCGCCAATCCGCTGGCGCGACGCGCCCTGTGAGCGCCGAGAGCAACGGCTGCGCATCAGCGTAGGAAATCGGAAGTACGGGAATCTTGGTAATCACCGGCGCTTCCTCGACTCTCAGCCGCTTGGCATCCTTGGTTGCGCCAACTCCCGGTGTCAACGGATCACCCGGATAAAGCGGCATGTCCTCCACGCTCCCGCGTTGCACGCCATCCGGCGGGCGATACGGCCCCCCGGGGAAAGTATCGCCCTGAAAGAAACCATCCTCGTGCGGGTCGGAAAAGATCAGGCAACCCACCGCGCCGTGCTCCGCCGCGACTTTCGGTTTGATCCCGCGCCAGGAATGGTAATAGCGCGCAATGACAATCTTGCCTTTCACCGACACGCCCATGCGCTCCAGTTGTTCGTAATCTTCCGGCACGCCGTAGTTCACGTACACGAGCGGAGCCGTGACGTCACCGTCGATCGAATACGCGTTGTAGGTCGGAAGCTGCTCGGATTGCTGATGGGAAGTGGGATCCTCCGGGACCGCGGGCTCCTCGAGCTTGGCGGTAAATTTCAGCCCGCCATCCACCAGTTCCACGAGGCGCTGTTTCGGCGTGGGAAAGAGAACCGCAAATTGTTCGATGTGTGCGTCCAGACCAAACTCTTTGAATTTCCCGAGGATCCATTCGGCATTGTCCTGGTCATAAGGCGAGCCGACGTGGTGTGGACGCGCCGAGAGCCGCTGCATGTACGCGCGCAGATTCTCCGGGCTGGGTATGGCGCGCAGCTTTTCTTCCCATTGGCGTTCGGTCTCGGACGACTGTGCGGAAAAGCCGGAGAGCGGCTGCTCTTCGGCAATGACGCCATGGCCTACCGGCGCAAAGAAAAGGCAAGCAAATACGATAGAAGCAGGCAATGTCTGACGGAACAAGTTTCCCCCTTGAACGAGCGTCCGTATTCTGCATCAAAGCGTCGCCGATTGAAAATATCGACCTGTCTGCGGCCGTCGGTGCCGGTGAGGGGCCTTTTCCGACCGAGTGTATCGGGGCCAGCAAAATCAATGCGACGAAGTCATACGGGCGGCGGCAGGCTTGCCGCCGATTCGGCTAGGTGTCTTGCTGATGCGGTTTGGCGAAATTCGATAGCTTGCAAATTCTCGCCCGAACACGAACATGCAAGCCGAAAACGCACGGGGCCGGACACGGGTCATCGGTCATTCGAGCGGTTTGGACATGAGAATGTAGTGGCAGGGCACTTTAACCGGAACGTCTGGAGCGAACGGCGCGGTGCCGGTCTCTAGGTAGCCCAGATGCGCATAAAACCCCGGAAGCGGCCTGCGCGGGCTGATAATGCGCAGATCGATAGCGCGGCAATTGGCCGCGCGAAAATAATTCTCACCCGCCTCCATCAATTTGCGTCCCAGGCCCGTACCCTGCCGCCTCGGCTCCACGCCCAGCAATCCAAGGTAACCGCGTTCTCCCCGCAGTTCCAAGTACACGCATCCGGCAAGCCCATGCGAATCTTCGGCAACAAGAAACTTCCCTTTTTCCAGGTACGCCCGCACCCCTCGAGGATCGATGCGATCGCCTTCGATGAATGGCTGCTCCACGATAAACGCCGCATTGATCAGTCGCGCGAGCGGTTCCACATCAACCGATTGGGCAAAACGAAGCGAGATGTTTTTTGCTTCCGCGCCGGGACTTGCTGGGCGAGACATGCCGAGAGTTTAGCAAAGACTTCGCCGCGCCCTTCCCGGTAGCGAGGCTTCCGCGTGCGGGAAGGCGCTACGCGCGCGCGGCGCGAAGGCGAATTTCTTCCTGAATGGCCTTGCTGATCATCGCCAGAATCTCCTCCGAGATGTTCACCATGTTATGCGCGATCGCAATGTGATCGGCGAAATCCCCCAAGACTTCCTCTTCGGAGTTTCCGTGCGCCTCGAACTTGCACCCGGGAACGAGACTATTGCAGTAAAGGACTTTTGCCATGATGGGTCACCCCAACCCTAACAAAGCAAAAGAGGATGAGGCTCGGGCAAGCTTCCAAATTAGGCGACCGGCCAGGGCCTGTCAACGGTACTTGAGTCTCGCGTTGTTTCGCGGGGGCGCGGCCACAAGCGACCTGCGTAGCGGCCTTTGCGATCGGCCACGCCTGCTAGAGGAGTGCGGCCTTGCCGTTGAACCGCGCCGCGGAACCAAGCTCTTCTTCGATCCGCAAAAGCTGATTGTACTTTGCGACGCGGTCGGTGCGGCTGGCCGAGCCGGTCTTGATTTGCCCAGCCGCGGTAGCCACGGCGAGATCGGCGATAAAAGTATCTTCGGTTTCGCCGGAGCGGTGGGAGATGATGGCGTGGTAGCCCGCTCGGCGCGCCAGCTCGATCGCCTCAATCGTTTCGGTGACGCTTCCGATTTGATTCAGCTTGATAAGAATCGCGTTCGCGATTCCCTCCTTGATCCCTCTAGACAGCCGCTCCGTATTCGTCACGAAAAGATCGTCGCCCACCAATTGAATTTTCTTCTTCGAGGATTTGTTGCCGATGCTCTGTGTCAGCGATTTCCAGCCGGCCCAATCGTCTTCCGCCATGCCGTCTTCAATCGAGACAATCGGATACTTTTCTGCCCACGTCGTCCAGTACGCGGCCATTTCGCCGCTCGAGCGGGCGGACTTGTCGGACTTCTTGAAGACGTATTGGCCGCTAGTCTTGTCGAAGAATTCGCTCGAGGCCGGATCGAGTGCGATGCTCACCTGTTCGCCCGGCTGGAACCCGGCGGCGGCGATGGCTTCGAGAACAATCTGGATGGCTTCTTCATTGGACTTGCAACTCGGCGCAAAGCCGCCTTCGTCGCCCACCGCTGTTGAGTAGCTGTGCTTCTTCAACGCGGATTTGAGGGCGTGAAACACTTCCACGCCCCATCTCAACCCTTCGGAAAATCTTGGCGCGCCGACAGGCATGACCATAAATTCCTGGAAATCCACCGAGTTATCGGCGTGCGCCCCGCCGTTCAAAATGTTCATCATCGGGCAGGGCAGCAGATTCGCGGATTTGTCCGTGGAATAACGCGCCAGGTATTTGTAGAGCGCCAGGTTCTCGGCAGCCGCCGCGGCGCGCGCAGCCGCCATCGAAACGGCCAGAATCGCATTGGCGCCCAGGCGCGATTTCGTCGGCGTCCCGTCGAGTTCGATCATCCGCTTGTCGAGCGCATGCTGGTCTCGAGCGTCCAGACCCACGACCGCTTTGGCAATTTCACCGTTGACGTTGCCAACCGCTTTCAGCACCCCCTTGCCGAGGTATTTGGACTTGTCGCCGTCGCGCAACTCGAGCGCTTCGTGCTCGCCGGTGGACGCGCCGGAAGGAACCGTGGCGCGCCCCCGCACGCCGTTCCCAGCGCCCGCTCCGCCGCCTTGGCCCGCGCGAGCCCTGGCTCGCGCTCCGGCTCCCACGTGCACATCCGCCTCGACCGTGGGATTCCCGCGCGAATCGAGTACCTGTCGTGCATAAACCTTGGTGATCTTCGTGGCCATTGCTGCGGACATGTCTTAGCGCATCTCCTCACTCGAAATGTAAACCAACGATTGTAGCAGAGGCCCCGGCCTGGCCCGTGATCGCCGGACAATGCTTATTGCTTATTAAATCGGGAGCGCCTCACGCCGATACAGAACTAGGGAGGCTGCCTGGCTTCTGGCATTTTGGACATTGCGAGAGGCCGATCGTTCTCGACTCTCCCGGTGTGCCTCCGATCCTTTCCCGGTTCTGTCCCGAGCTTCGGGCAGCCCGCTCCTTGCGACACGCGCGCGGAGAATTCCGTTCCTCCGCTTCGACTGTCGAGTTTCTTCTTTGCCATCTGGCAGGAGTCACCGGGTCACAAGTCGCCGCCTCTAGTTACTCCGCGCGCACGATACAGGTATTCACCCGATGGCTCCGCTTTATGGCACGTATTCAATAATGGGTGTCATGAGGAAAATCACCGTCGAGGACAAAGCTGTGCCTATTTTCTCAGTGCATGAGGTTCGCGGCTCGAGGCGGGTTGCCACGAGGAAGGGAGCCAGCGTGGTCGTCAACCTCGCTGCAATCCCACAAAGGGTTCCCTGCCTGATTATCGATCGTTCGGACGAAGGGTTCAGGCTTCGCGGCAGTTTCCGGCTCAGGCGTGGACAAGTTGTGGAGGTCATCCCCAGCGACGAACTGCGCTCCATTCGCTGCAACGTCGTATGGGTCGGCAAACCAGGCTCGAAGCAGGAAGGCGAAGTGGGCCTGCGAGCCCTCTAACCACACTGTCGGAGGAGACCTGACCGTCCTTTTCCCTGCCTCCCCGGCCCAAGCCGCCACCCATGCTCGCCCGTACTGCTTGATTCCTCGACCGTTCCTCATCCAAGCGTTCTCCCTTTCGTCGACTTACATGGCTCTTTGCCGCGTGCTGGCGGCACCAGAGAAACACACTTAGCGCCCTTGCTTTCAGCGGCTTGCGCATTGTTTGCGGGGAAACGGATGTAGGAATACCCTCTCGGTAGACGCTCGTTTTTCTCCGGAGTGGAAAGACGTTAGAGAGGCGAACTCAATGAGCCGCACGCAGGAAATCGTGGAGCGTATGCGGTCGGTGGTCGCGGGAAAGGAGGTGCGGAGCGAAAAAGCGAGGCAACTCGCCGAAGCGGTGCGCAGCCTCGGAAATTACCGGTGGACCGGCCTGTACGATGTGGGCGACCTAATGGTGTCCCTGATTGCCTACAGCGGGCCGGGGGCGCCGGCTTACCCGACCTTTCCCGTCACCCAGGGACTGACCGGCGCGGCCATCCGGGAGAAAGCGACCGTCCTTGTGGGCGATGTGCAAAGCGATCCGCGGTACTTGACCGCGTTCGGCAGCACGCTTTCGGAAATCATCGTCCCGATTGTTCATCCGCAAAGCGGAAAAGTAATTGGAATGATTGACGTCGAAAGCGAGCGGGCAAACGCGTTCTCGCCAAGCGATCAACAGCGGTTGGAGGAATGCGCGCGGGCGGCGCTGCCGTTGTGGATTCCGGTTTCGCTCGGGCCTTGAATGACCAGGCCACCGCAGGAGGTGGCTTCCGCAGCCCTTCAGCGCGGCATTGGGTCTCCGAGGAAGTGCCAAACGAATAAGGACGCCGGGCTGGCAGCCCGTTTTCCGTTCCGGAGCCCGATTTAGCACCACCAAGGGCGGGTAAACACCCGTATCTGGAATCGGCTATGGTTCGGGCCCAAATACAGGCGTTCCCTTTATGCGCATCACCCGGTGCCGCGTACCCTTATCTATGACTGAGGAAGAAAGGAAGGAGGCCTGCCGGTGATGATGACATCAGACACAGGTCTTGCGAATCTGGCCATAGAACAAGTTCTCGAGCTCTCAGCGGACGCCCACATCGAAAGACGCATGACCGCACAGGATTCCGCGGCCTTTCAGCGTCTTACGGGTGCGATCCACGCCTATGGGAAAGCGCTCTCGCTGCTTGTGGCCCTGCAAGAGCGAGAAGAGTTCTTCGCCATGATTGCGCAATTGAACCTGCCCGTATCCGTTACCGGGCTGGCCCACTAATAGCGGATTTGCGGTATGTGGCGAAAGAACTGTCCCGTATGTAAACAGCCGATGGAGAAGCAAACCCCCACCGACACTGTGCCCTGCTCCTGCGGAAAATACGTCTGGAAAGGCTAAAGCCCCGGCGAAGTCGACCAGGTGCATGCCGGCCCTCGGCGGCCGCGCGATCAGGTCGATTCCGGCTCCTCGATGAGCGATTCCTGTCGCACGACGACGACGATGCCGGAGTCCGTGAGGTGAAAGCGGCGGCGGTCGGCTTCCGCGTCGTAGCCGATTTCGGTGTGTTCGGGAAGGCTGACGTGGCGGTCGATGATGGCGCGGCGAATGCGCGAGTGCCGGCCTATGTTCACGTGATTATAGATGATGGAATCCGTCACCTCGCAATAACTGTTCACGCGCACGTCGTAACCAATCACGGATGTTTGCACGCGTCCGCCGGAGATGACCGAACCGCCGGCCACGATCGAATCCAGGGCCACGCCCATGCGCTCGGGATCGGCAAACACGAATTTGGCGGGCGGATACTGCTGCTGCCAGGTGCGCAGCGGCCAGGCTTTGTCGTACAGGTTGAAGACCGGTGAAACGGTGACCAGGTCCATGTTGGCCTCGTAGTAGGCATCGAGCGTTCCGACGTCGCGCCAGTAGTAGGCGTCCTTGGCATTTTCATCCACAAAGTTGTAGGCAAAAACGCGGTGCCTGGCGATGATGCGCGGAAGGATGTCTTTCCCAAAATCGTGGCTGGACTTGGGATCCTCGGAGTCAGCCAGAAGAATGGGAATCATGAGCTGGGTATTGAAGATGTAGATGCCCATTGAGGCATTGCAATGGCCGGGGTGATGAGGGGATTGCTTGGGAGTCGCAGGTTTTTCCTCAAAGCCCACGATTCGCCAGTCCTTGTCCACTTCGATGACGCCGAATTGGCGGGCGGCCCGCTCGACGGGGATTTGGATAGTGGCCACGGTGACATCGGCGCCCGAGTCGGTGTGCTGCTGAAGCATCTTGGCGTAGTTCATCTTGTAGATGTGATCCCCGGAAAGGATGAAGACGAATTTGGATCGCTCGCTCCCGATGGAATAGATGTTTTGGTAGACCGCGTCGGCGGTGCCCTGATACCAGGATTGCGAGACGCGCATCTGCGGGGGAATGACTTCGATGTATTCGCCGAGGCCGGCGAGCGGCGACCAACCGGCGCGGACGTGGCGGCTCAGGCTGAGGGCCTTGTACTGCGTGAGGATAAAAACGCGTCGCAGGCTCGAATTAATGCAGTTGGAAAGCGTGATGTCAATGATGCGGTAGAGGGCGCCAAAAGGAACGGCGGGTTTGGCGCGGTCGCGCGTAAGCGGCCAAAGGCGTTCCCCCTGGCCGCCGGCAAGAAGTACGGCGATGGCATCCCGCATGGTATCGGACATGGGCCGGCTCCTCGAAAGGCTTGATGTGGAAGCGGGCTCATTCTAACAGCAGAAACAAGGCATCGGGCAACCGGACTGGGCGCGGAAAGGGCGAATCCCCCGGGCGGGCTTATCCGGCCTCGGGCCAAGAGCCGCGGATTGTTACATTCGGGTTACTATCAGCGTAAAGTGGTTATCAGGTGGTCTTAGTACCTATAAAACTGGCAAGAATTTGCAAAGATTCCTTGACTGTAGCGCGGGAATTGATTTAGAAGAAGCCAGCGACCTTTCATGGTGCGTTCTGCAAAACGGCCAATACATGTGATAATAAAAGCAGGGGCGGTGCCCGCAAATCTATGTGCCGGCGATGGCCTTGCCGGCGAGAGGCTCCGCAGGTTACCAATCCGAACCGGATTGGGGGTGAATTGATAAAGTGGCAGAAGTCATCATCCAAGAGAATGAATCTCTTGAAAATGCATTGCGGCGCTTTAAGCGCAAGGTGCAACAGGAAGACATCATCAAGGAGATCAAGAAACATAGTTTCTATATGAAGCCCGGCGAGAAGCGCCGGGCCAAGGAAGCGCTTTCGCGGAAGCGAATGCGCAAGAAGCAGCGGCGGGAATCGGAGTAAGTACCGAGGGCGGTCCTTCCGAATGGGCCGCCCTTCCGTTATCTGTCGCAGCCTGGCGCGCAGAATCTTCCGAGAATCAGGCCCCCGTTAGGCAGAGTGTTTGGGTGTTTTTCGCAGCTTCGTACCCGCAGGCCCAAGGGATCCGCGCCCGGCGTCCCCGGATACTGGTCTCCTCAAGCATCTTGGCTCTCAGGTCGAAAGTCCTCCCAAACCCTTGACCCGCGGGACCAAGGGGAGAGCGCCTCATGGAATACCACGACAAGGTGTTGAAGTGTGCGGAATGCGGTGCCGAGTTCGTGTTCACTGGCGGCGAGCAGATGTTTTTTGCCGACAAGGGATTTAAGAACGAGCCCAAGCGCTGCAAGGCGTGCAAAGCGAAAAGGGCCGAAGGCGGCGGGCACGCCGCTCCGGCACGCACGGAGACCAAGACCAATTGCTCACAGTGCGGAAAGGAAACCACCGTTCCCTTCCGGCCGACCCAGGGGCGGCCGGTCTTTTGCAGGGAATGCTTCCAGCAACGGCGGGCCATGGGCGCGGCGTAGGCGAGAAGTCGAAGTTCCAGATGAGAGGTCAGAAAAGAAGGGCTCGCAGGGGAGAACGTTTCCGGTGGGGCGGATGGGTTCATCCGTTCCGCTCTTATTATGAACCCTAGCCGGTTTCCTCCCGTCCCTCGATGGCTCCCTTTTCTCCCGAGATGCTTGACCGTCATGGAGCAGTGACGCCAAATCCGGAATGGGCGGATAGGTAGGCGCTGAATTGCGCGAGTGCTTCGGGCATGTTCCTGCGCCCGTAGCCAAAGCGAATGTGGCGCGGCTGGTCGTAGACGGTTCCCGGCAACAGTAAGACTCCCGCGTTCCCTACAACGTCCTCGCAAAAAGAAAGCACGTCGCGCTGCGGCTTGTAGCGCACGAAGCCGATCGGGCTCGCGTTGGGTTTGACCCATTCGAAAAGATCCGAGCGCCGCTCGAAAAAGGAATCCAGAAGAGGCAAGTTGCGCAGGACAATTTCGCGATTGCGCTCGACCAGGACTTGGCGATGGCGCAGGGCCAGCGCTGAGAGAAATTCGCTGGGAGCGCTGGTGCAAATCGTGGTGTAGTACTTGAGTTCGAGACAGCGCCGCAGGATGTCCGCGTCTTTGGAAACGAGCCAGCCGAGCCGAAGACCGGGCAAGCCGTAGGTTTTGCTCATGGAACCCAGGCTGACGGCGCGTTCGTAGACTTCGCAAGCGGCAGGAAGACGATCCGCGGGGTCGTGCTCGAGTTCGCGGTAAACCTCGTCACAAAAAAAGATGACGCCACGGCTGGCCGCAAGGCTCCTCACTTGCTCGAACACGCTTGCCGGCATCACCAGCCCGGTGGGATTGTGCGGCGTGTTGACGTAGATGATTTTCGTGTTGGGCTGGATGAGTTTCTCGAGAGCAGCGAGATCATGGGCCCAGCCATTCTCCTCCGAGCGGGGCCACTCGCTGACTCGCGCTCCGGTACTGCGCGCGACTTCAAGGGCACTTTCGTAACACGGGGTTTCCACGATCACGTGATCACCCGGCGAAAGCAGCGCGTGATACAGAACAAAGATGCCTTCCTCGGTTGCGGCCATGACCAGAACGTCTTCCGGCCGGACTCCCCGATACATTCCCGAGATGACCTCCCGGAGCGCGGGCGCCCCCGGCGATTCGGTGTACCCGCACCAATGCTTGAGGAGGCGTTCATGCGACCCGGGCTCGAGGTCGAGCAGCTCCTGGACGGTGCGGGACTCCGCGTCAGAACTGGAAAGCAGGTATTTGGCAGTGAATTCGTATTTCCCAAAATACTGTTCGATGCGAAAGGGCTGGATTTGCATGGCAGAGAGTCTGGCAAGGCGTGCCCGCCTGCGTCCAGCGCCAAATTGCCTCGCGCCGAGTTTCTTCACGGGAAAGGAGGGAACGTGCCAAGGGTGCAATTGCGAACCGCGGCGGGGTATGATTACGAAGCGCCAAGTCCCTGGCAAGGTCATGTACTACGGAGTGCCAGCCCATGGCTCACCGCTTTACCATAGGCGTCGAGGAAGAATTTCAGATTATTGACCCCACCACGTGCGAGTTACGCTCGCACGTCAGCCAGCTCATCTCGCAGGCTTCCCCGGACATCGCGGAACAGGTCAAACCGGAGTTGCACCAGTCCATCGTGGAAACCGGGACGCGGATTTGCGACAGCGTCAGCGATCTGCGCATCGAAATGCACCGCACGCGCGGTGAACTCGTGGCCGCCGCGGAGCGCGCGGGTCTGCAGGTCGCCGCCGCCGGAACGCACCCGTTTTCGAGCTGGATCGACCAGATCATCTCTCCCGGGGAGCGCTACGAGCACATTGTCGAAGAGATGGGGCAACTGGCGAGGTCGCTGCTGATTTTCGGGATGCACGTGCACGTGGCCATGCCGGACCGGCAGACCACCATCGACCTGATGAACGGCGTACGCTACTTCCTGCCGCACCTGCTGGCGCTTTCGACCAGTTCGCCTTTCTGGATGGGCCGAAACACAGGACTTAAATCTTTTCGCACCACGGTGTTCCGCCGATTCCCGCGAACCGGCGTGCCGGAGCAGTTCGAGTCTTGGAGCGCTTACGAGAATTTCGTGAATCTGCTGGTCAAACTGCACTGCATCGACAACGGCAAGAAAATCTGGTGGGACGTGCGCCCGCACCCGATGTTCGGAACGCTGGAATTCCGGATGTTCGACGTATGCACCAAAGTCGAGGAGGCGGTGGCCATTGCCGCGCTGGCGCAAGCGATCATCGTGAAGCTGCACCGGCTGTATACATTGAACCAGGGCTGGAGGCTCTATCGCCGGGCGCTCATCGAGGAAAATAAATGGCGCGCGGCGCGCTACGGCGTCGATGGCAAGCTGATTGACTTCGGAAAAGAAGCAGAAGTGGACATGCGCCGGTTGGTTCCGGAACTGCTGGCACTGGTGGACGACGTGGTGGATGAGCTCGGAAGCCGCAGCGCCGTCGAATACGTCCACACCATCCTGAAGGAAGGCACCAGCGCGGACCGCCAACTGCGCGTCTATCGCGAAACAGGAGATCCGAAAGCGGTCGTGCGCCATCTGGTTGCCGAGACCCGCGCCGGCGTGACCGAGCCGCGCCCTTCCTCGGCGCACGCGGTGAATTAACGGGATCGCGCAAGGTAATACCACAGCTTCCTGGCAGGAGCGCGCAAATGAAAAAGATCGGCCTTCTCTGCGGGCGGGAATACAGCTTTCCTCCGGCGTTTATCGTGCGAGTGAACGAACTCGGCAAGAAAGACGGCGTTGCCGCGGAATTTGTGAAGCTGGGCGGCACGCGCATGGGCGAGCCGGCGAGGTACAGCGTGATCGTCGACCGCATCTCGCACGAAGTCCAGTATTACCGCGGCTTTTTGAAGTACGCCGTTCTCGAAGGCACCTACGTCATCAACAATCCCTTCTGGTGGACGGCCGACGACAAGTATTTCAACTATTCGGTCGCGACGAAGCTGGGAATCGCCATCCCCAAGACGGTACTGCTCCCGCAAAAGGGCTATCCGAGCGACGTGGACATCACTTCGGAGTCGCTCCACAACCTGGAATACCCCATCGACTGGGATGGGTTGCTCGATTATGTCGGGCGGCCGGCGATTCTCAAGCCTTTTTCCGGCGGAGGATGGAAGCACGTCTATAAGGTCCACAACAAACAGGAGTTATTGGCGGCCTACGACCAGACCTCGCCGTATTGCATGACGCTGCAGGAATTCATCGATTTCACGCAATACGTGCGCTGCTTCACGTTTGGCAAGACTGACATTGTCCCCGTCCATTACGACCCGAAGGAGCGCAAATACCTGGTCGACCACGCGTACTTAACCTCGGAACTGGGCGTGCGCATCGTGAACGACGCGCAAACCATCAATCAGGCGCTCGGGTACGAAATGAACACCATCGAGTTCGCGGTGAAGGACGGCGTGCCCTATGCCATCGACTTCCTGAATCCCGCGCCGGATTTTGAGCGCGACCGCATCACGGAATTCTATTTTGAGCTGGTCGTGGAAAAAATGGCTCGGCTGGTGATCGACCGCGCTCTCTACGGGCAGACCTACTCTTCCTGGCCGCGCTGGGAAGAAATGCTGGGGATCGGGACGGCCGCGGGATTCACGGGGACGCCCAAGGGCGCAACGGCAGGGCAAAAACCCGCCGCTGTGTTGGCCTCGGGTTCGCTGCAAGGTTCGTAGTGCCGTGACCATCGCTCCGCAACCCTCGGTTCTTCCTCCTTCCGAGGAGTGGCATGAAATCCTGAAGCCCATGCTCCTGCGTATGCCGGGCCTCCCCGAGGATTTGTTTGGGCGCATGCGCAAGGCCAAGTTGACCTTCGGTGACCGGGTTCATTGTCCCTTCCTCCGGCCAGTCTTTCTTTCACCGGCAGACGAAGAACGGGTGCGAACGGTCGCGGAGAGGATCGCCGAGCTCGGCGAACGCGTCGTAACGGTGGCCTTGGGCGACAAGCACATCTTTGCTCAGTTGCACTTGAGCGAAGAAGAGGAACGCTTGGCGCGCATCCACGTGGGCTACGGCCCTGCGAGCACGGCCTCGCGCTTGGACGCCTTCCTGCTGCCCGATTCGCTGAAATTTGCCGAGTACAACGCGGAATCACCCGCCGGCCCAGGTTACGCGGAAACGCTCGCTGAAATTTTCAACGAACTCCCGATGATGGGTCAGTTCGCCCGGAAATACGAAGTGCAGCCCTACGCGCTGAGCGCCAAGCTGCTCGAAGCGCTGCTCGAGAGCTATCGGGATTGGGGCGGCTCCGCGCAAAAACCGCAAATTGCCATCGTGGACTGGGAAAAAGTTCCAACGTGGAGTGAATTTGAGATTCTCCAGGCGCGCTTCGAAAAGAAGGGCATACCGACGCTCATCGCCGACCCACAGCAGCTCGAATGGGACGGGAAGTCGCTGGCTGCGGAGGGCCAGCGGATCGATCTGGTCTACCGGCGCGTGCTTATCAATGACATCGTCGCCAAGCCGGGGGAATGTTCTGCGCTGGTCAAAGCGTACACGGCGGGCGCGGTGTGCGTGGCGAACAACTTCCGCTGCAAGATCCCGCACGTGAAGGCTTTTTTTGCGGTCCTCACCGACGAGCAAAACGGCGCGCTTTTCTCGCTGAGCGAGCGCGAATTGATCCGCAAGCACATTCCCTGGACGCGCGTGGTTGCGGACGTAAAGACGGCGCACTACGGCCGGACCATTGAGCTGCTGGCATTCGTCCGCCAACACCGCGAAAACCTCGTGCTCAAGCCCAGCGATGAATACGGCGGTTCGGGCGTGACGCTGGGCTGGGAAACAAGCGAAGCCGGGTGGGATGAAGCCATCGAGCGCGCGCTCACCGCGACGAACGGCGTGTGGATCGTGCAAGACCGCATTCCCACGCGGCGCGAAGTGTTCCCCTACATCCTGCCGGCGGGTCGCGTGGACTACCGCGAGATGCTGGTGGACTTTGCGCCGTACTTGTTCCGGGGAAAGCTTTGCGGGTTCCTCACGCGGCTCAGCTCAACGGGGCTCGCCAACGTCACGAGCGGCGGCGGGCAGGTGCCCGCGTTCTGCGTCAGCCCAAAAACATGACCTCGAGCGTTCGAAGCATCGGCGGGCTTTGCTCCGTCCTCCCGGCAGTTCGAGAGAAGCCACCGAACAATGACAGGGTTAGAAAATCGTTGTGATTCAAGTACACTAATTTGCATGAGCTTCGGCGCTCCTGATCCGGAACTGATGCCCGGCGCGCGCAACGCCGTGGAAACGTGCCTCGGTGTGCGTTCGGGCGAAAACGTCGCGTTGATCGCCGATGAGACGAGCCGCGCCGTGGCCGCGAGCATGGCCGCTGCGCTCGATGAACGCGAAGCCCGCGCGACGCGACTCTTGCTGGAGGAGTTTGGGCCTCGGCCGATGGCGGCGGCGCCAGCGGAAGTCTTGGGCGCCCTGGAGAGGGCAGATGTCGGCGTCTTGTGCATGGCCCCGCAACCGGGCGAACTCGCGGCGCGCATGGCCATCGTCGAAGTCGTCGAGCGCCGCCAGATTCGCTACGCGCACATGGTCGGCGTGACGCCCGAGATCATGCAGCAAGGTATGCGCGCGGACTACCGCATGGTGGACCGCTTGAGCGAGAAGCTGCGTGAACGCTTGCTCGGCGCCGAGACGCTGAGGGTAAAAACCGAGGCGGGCACGGAGTTTGCCGCGCACTTTGACCGGCGGCTCGATTGGGTGAAGACCAGCGGGCTGATCGACCCGCGCTACTGGTCGAATCTGCCGGCAGGCGAGGTTTTTACAACTCCGGCAACCGTGGATGGCACGTTCGTCTGTGATGCGACTGTGGGCGATCACTTCTGCGGGAAATTCGGCGACCTGCAGTCTACGCCGCTCCGGCTGGCGATCAGGGCCGGGCGGCTCGTGGACGCAGCCTGCGAGCGCAAGGACCTGCAGCAGGAGTTCTGGGAGTATTGCCACACCGACGAAAACAGCGACCGCGTCGGAGAGCTGGCCTTCGGAACGAATCTTGGATTGACCGAAATGATCGGCGTGCTGCTCCAGGACGAAAAGTTTCCCGGCGTGCATCTCGCCTTTGGCGATCCCTACGGCAGCCAGACTCACGCGGACTGGAAATCCACGACGCATGTGGACGTGCTCACCCGCAAGTGCGACGTCTGGATCGATGACCAGCAGGTCATCGAAAAGGGCCGCTATCAGCTCGCATACCTCGGGCTATCGTAATTCTTGCTTGGGGATATTCCGGTAATCTCAAGCCCGGGCAGTGCGTAGTTCAGTTCAAAGAACGACATTCCCGTAAGGAGCCAGTCATGCGGAACCAAATTGTGGGCACGACCATGCCGGTCCTGGAGTTTACGCTGGATCCGAATGATTCGATCATTTCCGAAGCAGGCCAGCTCTCCTGGATGGGCAGCTCGATCGAGATGACCACGCATACTCAGTTTGGCGGCGGGGGAGGCGTGTTGGGCGCATTAAAGCGCGTTGTGGGCGGCGCAACGCTTTTCATGACCGAATACCGCGCAGTGGGAAGGCCGGGCGAGCTGGCCTTTGCCGCAAAACTTCCGGGACATATTGTGCCCGTCGAAGTCGGACCCGGCCGCGAATACATGATTCACCGCCACGGATTTCTCTGTTCGACCTCGCTTGTCCAGCTTGGCGTGGGTTTCCAGCAGTCACTGGGGGCGGGGATTTTTGGCGGAAGCGGTTTCCTGCTGCAACGTGTGAGCGGACAGGGAACGGCGTGGCTAGAACTTTCCGGGGAATTGATCGTGAAAGACCTCGAGGCGGGTGAGACGCTGCGGGTCCATCCGGGGCATGTCGGGGCGTTCCAGACCAGCGTGAATTTCCAGATCACCACGGTGCCGGGAATCAAGAACATGATTTTTGGCGGGGACGGAATTTTTCTGGCGTCCTTGACGGGTCCGGGCCGTGTTTGGCTGCAGACCTTGCCGATCGCCAAGCTTGCCCATGAGCTCATGGAGTATATGCCCATCGAGTCCAATAAGGCCGTTCAAGGCGGGGTAGTTGGAGGAATTATAGGCTCCATCCTGGACCGAGACTGACAAGCAAGCGTTACGCCCTGGTTAAGCGCGTTAAATTCAGAACAATCTCCCGACATATTCGCGCATCTGGTGCTTCCAGTAGGGCCAGTCGTGCCCGCCTTGCGGGCCCCAGTTGTCGAGCGAGTGGCGGATGCCCTTGCCGGATAGAACCTCCGAGAGGCGATACGTGGGCCCGCTGTTCTCCCAGGAACCCGTGCCGGTCGAGATGTGGATGTCGCAAGTCGCGATCTGCTCGTAAAACCACGGGTCGCTCATGTTTGCGAGGTAATCGACGGGATTGTTGAAATAAAAGTTGTCGTCGTACATGCCGTCCATGAAATTGCGCAGATCGTAGACGCCGGACATGGCGAAGCAGCGCTTGATGACGTCGGGATGTTTGAAGAGCGAATTCGCCGCATGATACGCGCCAAAAGATGCGCCCATCGTGGAGATGACGATGCCCTGCGTCTGGCAATTGTTCCAGATGAAGGGCACGACCTCTTCGCGCAAATAAGAGTCGAACATGGCCTGCACGTAGCTGCGGTGGAACGGATGCCCGCCTTTGTTGTAAAAGCTGAGCCCATTGATGGAATTCACCGCATAGAATTTGATTATGCCGCCGTCGATGAAGTCGCCGAGCGCGCCCACCATGCCCTGGCCTTCGAGTTCCCATTCATCGCCGGCGCTGGTCGGAAAACCAAGCAAGGGCGCGCCCCAGTGGCCGTAGACCACGACGCCAAGCTCCAAGCCGAGCCGCTGGGAATACCAGCGCTGGTATTCGCGTTTCATTGGTCGCCTCTTGCTTGCCGCGGGGAGAGAAAGTATGCCAGCATGAGCGGGTCCTGGGCAACGACTGAACGGAATTGCCGGTTCGCCACAACATCTCCCAAAAGGCGAGCATCTTTGCCGGCAGAAGCATCGACCTTCAAGAGTAGGAGCGAAAGTTCATGGCCGCATCCACAGCGAAATCCAAGCCAAGCCCGGAACGCATTTTCAATACCATGGTCGCGTTTCAGGAAACCGAGGCGCTGAAAGCGGCGATTGAGCTGGACATCTTCACGGCCATTGCGGAAGGCGCGAACACCGCCGAATCGCTGGCTGGTAAAACCGGGACGTCGGAGCGCGGCATGCGAATTCTGTGCGATTACTTCACGGTGAAAGAATTCCTGACAAAAACAAACAACCAGTATTCGCTCACCGAGGACGCCGCAACTTTTTTGAACCGCCATTCGCCGGCCTGCCTCGCCTCGATGATCAACTTCCTGGCCAGTCCATGGAGCCGAAAGAATTTCGCAGCGCTGGCAGAGGCGGTGCGCAAAGGCGGGACGGCCGGCGAGACCGGAGACCATACCAAGGCGCATGAAGAAGTATGGTTAAACTTTGCGCGCTCCATGGCGCCGCTGACGATACCGGCGGCAGAGTTTATCGCCGGACTGAGCGGCGCCGCCGAAGCCAAGCCTTCGAAAGTTCTGGATATCGCGGCGGGGCATGGAATGTATGGCATCACCGTGGCGAGGCGCAATCCGAGAGCAGAGATCGTTGCCGTTGATTGGCCCGGCGTCTTAGAAGTTGCCAAGGAGAACGCCAAAAAACTTGGCGTGGCGGAACGCTATACGACGCGGCCGGGAAGCGCGTTTGAGGTCGAATTTGGCAACGGTTACGACTTCGTTCTGCTGACAAACATCTTTCATCATTTCGATGTGCCCACTTGCGAGAAACTGATGCGCCGCGTCCATCGAGCGCTGAAGCACGGGGGCCAAGCCATGACGCTCGAATTTGTTCCGAACGAGGACCGCGTCTCCCCGCCCATGGCGGCCGCTTTTAGTCTGGTGATGCTGGCGGGTACAGACAGAGGAGACGCCTATACCTTCGCGCAATATGAGAGGATGTTCGGCAATGCCGGGTTCGCAAGAACGACCTTGCATCCCGTTCCGGAAGTACCGCAACAAGTTCTGCTTTCAGAGAAATAGGAATCCCATGAGGAAAAGTGCCAAACCGGCAGGCAAGAAGACCACTTCGAGCAGCAACGATCGGGCATTGCGCGAACACCTCGTCTATCTTTTGAAAGGCGGCGGCGCGCACGTCCATTTCATGGACGCCGTCGAGGGCTTCCCCGAGGCCAAACGCGGAGCCTTTATAGCGGGACTGCCGCATACCGGCTGGCAGCTCCTGGAACATTCGCGGATCGCGCAATGGGACATCCTGGAATTCAGCCGCAATCCCAAGCATGTTTCCCCCGGATTTCCCGAAGGGTACTGGCCGACAACGCCTGGGCCGGCGAATGAGGCCGCGTGGCACAAGTCCGTGGAGGCATTTGTGCGAGATCTCGAGGAAATGATCAGTCTCGTGAAGAATCCGAAGACCGATTTGTTCGCCAGGGTTCCCCATAGGGACGGCCAGACGATCTTGCGCGAAGCGTTGCTCGTGGCGGACCACAACGCCTATCATCTCGGCCAACTCGTCGATCTCCGGAGGGCGCTCGGAGAATGGCCAACCCCGTGAAAACCCCATGATGGCCCGTGATTCGCTCGAACCTCGGGAAACCGGGAATGGTGTTAGCATGGTGGGCTGACGCTTGACCGCTTTTGGACTCGTTTTCATTCCTTTGGAGGGCGAGCAGCCATGATGCACATCGAAAATATTTCCGAAAAAACGCAAGAATTCTCGGGCAGCCGGCGCGGATTTTTGCAGGGCATGCTTGGCGCTGGCGCCTTTGTATTGAGCGTGCGCTGGATGCCCGACCAGCTGTTGGCCGCCACCGTGAATGGCAACCCCGCCGACGCCATGAGCAAGGCGGTGCTGCACCCCGGCGTTTACTTGGCCGTCGATACGGACGGAACGGCCTATGTCGTGGCGCATCGCTCGGAAATGGGAAACGGCGTGCGAACGTCCTTGCCGCGCATCGTTGCGGACGAACTCGACGCGGACTGGGCGCGCGTGAAAGTTGTGCAGGCCACAGGCGATGAGAAATACGGGGACCAGGATACCGACGGCTCGCACTCGGTCGTCAGCTTCTTTGTGCCTTTGCGCGAAGCCGGTGCGACGGCGAGGCTGATGCTGGTCCGCGCGGCCGCCAAGCAATGGAATGTTCCGGAAGCGGAATGCTCCACGGAATTGCACATGGTGGTCCACAAGAACTCCGAGAAGAAGCTGGGGTACGGAGAACTGGCGGCCGCCGCAGCGAAACAGGAGGTGCCTAAGAAGGAGGAACTTAAACTCAAGCCCCGCAGCGCATGGCGGTACATCGGAAAAGATACCGCCGGTTACGACCTGAAGGACTTGTGCACAGGCAAGGGCGTCTTTGGGCAGGACACCCACATGGCGGGGATGCTATATGCGAGCGTGCTGCATCCTCCGGTGTTGGGCAGTGCCGTGAAATCGGTGGACGACAAGGCGGCGCTGCTCGTCGGCGGGGTCAAGCAGACGGCGACCATCCCTACCTTCAAGCCTCCGGTTCTGTATCAGGCCCTCGGCGGGGTGGCGGTGCTCGCCGACAACACCTGGGCCGCCATGCAGGGCAGAAAGAAATTGCAGGTCGAGTGGGAAGAGAGTTCTCACCGCGTCTTCAATTCCGGCGCCTATCGGAAACAGTTGCAGGAGACCGCGCAAAAGCCCGGAAAAGTCGTGCGTGAAGTAGGAAACGTGGACGCGGCGTTTGCGCAAGGCGGCAGGATCATCGAAGCCGAATACTACGCCCCGCTGCTCGCGCATGCTTCGATGGAGCCGCCGGCGGCGCTCGCGGTTTACCGCGATGGAAAGGTAGAAGCCTGGGCGCCCACGCAAAGCCCCGTGGGCGCGCGCGATGCCATTGCGGCAGCGGTGGGTGTGCCGAAGGCAGACGTGACGGTGCACGTTACTTTGCTGGGTGGCGCGTTTGGGCGAAAATCGTTCCCGGACTACGCGGTGGAGGCAGCGGTGCTCTCGAAAAAAACGGGGAGACCGGTGAAGGTCGTCTGGAGCCGCGAGGACGACATCAAATTCGACACCTACCACTCCGTTTCGGCGATGTATATGAAGGCTGCGCTCGGTGCGGATGGAAAGCCGACCGCCTGGCTGCAGCGCACCGTGTTTCCTCCGATCGGCTCGACCTTCAATGCCGATGCGGTCTATTCCGACGCCGGGGAACTCGGGCTGGGTTTCTCCGATCTGCCGTTCGCGATCCCCAATCATCGCTCCGAGAACGGACCGGCCACGGCGCATGTGCGAATTGGATGGTTCCGGTCGGTGGCTAACATCTATCACGCCTTTGCGATTCAGTCGTTTGCCGATGAACTGGCGCATGCGGCCGGGAAAGACCCGCTTGAGTATTCCCTCGAGCTTCTGGGAGCGGACCGCATTATTCCGAAAAGCGAGTTGCCGAAGGACTATGAGAATTACGGGCAGCCTTATGAGCAATATCCCATTGACACGGCGCGGTTCCGACGGGTGCTGCAATTGGCGGCGGAAAAATCCGGCTGGGGCAAGAAGAAACAAGGCCAGGGATTCGGGATGGGCTTGGCGATGCACCGGAGTTTCCTGACCTACGCGGCGTCGGTCGTGCAGGTGCAGCTAAACGATGCGGGCAGAGTCGAGATTCTGCGCGTGGACACGGCCCTCGATGCGGGGACGGTGGTAAACCCGGACATGGTGCGTAATCAATTTGAAGGCGCGGCAGTGATGGGAACCAGCATCGCCTTTTACGGGGAAATCACCGCGACGAATGGCGCCATTGACCAGTCGAACTTCAACGATTACCCGGTCGCGCGCATGAATACCGCTCCGCGGGAAATCCACGTGCACGTCGTGGAAAGCGACGCGCCTCCGGGGGGTATCGGGGAGCCGGGCCTCCCCGCGATAGCGCCCGCGATCTCGAACGCGGTTTTTTCGGCCAGCGGAAAGCGCATCCGCGAATTGCCGCTGTCCAAAGCGGGATTGGCTTAACAACTCTCTTTGAAAAGCAGGCGGCGCACACCGAGCTATTCGACCAGTTGCAGGTTGAGGGCAATGCGCACGCCGTTGACGAGCACGACGCTCTGGTCGAGCAACTGCTGGTTGGTGATTTCCGCATTGACGAATTTCTTAAGCTCGGCGCGCGGGCAGATGAACTCGACGGCTTCGGAGGTTTCCTTGGCCGTCGGCGAAAGCTTGTTAAGCACGGAAAAGTCGAACAGCTCGAACTCCACATCCGGCGAAATGCGCTCCGAAATGTCTTTCAGCAGCGGCGCCAGGAAAAGGTCGAAGCTCTCGGCGGCCCGCTTGTAAATCGAGCCCCTCGCGGGCGCGAATTGCCGCGAATTCTTCAGGGTCATCTCGAGTGCGATCTGGTCGTGGAAAAGCACAAAGGTAGGCGGCGCGTACGCGACGAAACGAAATTTCGCTGCGCCTTCTTTCGCGAGCGCGCTCAACTGCGATTGATATTTTTCTTCGAGGCGGTTCGCGTCCGCTTGCGTTAGCCGAGGAGTTTCTGGCGAGGGATCGGCCGCTCGAGGTGCAGCGGGCTTGGCGCCGGCCGGGGCTGCGGGAGCAGCCGGAGGAGGATTCACCGGCTTCAGCAGCACGGAATGCGAGGTCAGTGCGGAAGAGCGCGCTGACGAAGTGGCATCCGGATTGGCGGGAATGGACCGCCGAAGCGTCTCGACATTCAGCGGATCGCGCTCGGTTAGCGACAGGCCGTAGTCCACCCCGCTCACAAACACTTTCGAGCGGTTCAGGATTTCCTGGCGCTCCGGATCGCTGCTCGCGCGCGAGATTGCCCAGGCGTCCGCGCGGTCAAAGACCACCACCAGGGTTTCTTTCCCTTCAAAATCGTAGCTTCGGTTGTTGGTGCGCGCGTGATGCGCGATCTCGAAGCCGATTCCATCGCACGGCAAATCTTCCGGCAGAGCCGCGGTGACCACCTGCAAAATCGGAAGGATCACGGAACGAAAGGTAGCGGTTGCGCGTTCGTTTTGCGTCAGGCGAAGCGTGTCGTACGCCGCGTTGTAATTTCCGCTGACCTTCAGTATCGCGCGGTCCTTGAAGCGCACAAACTCCAGTCCCCGCGTATCCGCTTCCGCCTGTTTTGCGGGATCGAGACCGACGTAGCGGCTCAGATAAAAAGGAAAAGGGAATTTGGTTTTGGCGACGGAGTGGTTGATTGCGATCAACTGCTGGAAATGAGCCTGCTCGAGAGCTTGCAGGTCGGGATTCAGGACTTCGCTGGGGCTCACCTGCGCCGAGGCCGGCATGGCACAAAACGCGAGCAACGGCAACGCGAGCAGAGTCTTCTTGCTTTGAAAACCTAGCGAGCGTGCGGATTTCATGGGCCGAAAAAGTATCTCCTATCTGGCCGAATATTGCGATCCGGGCCGGCCGGGAGGCTGGTACGGCGGCTGGGCGATCGCGCGCGTGAAAGCGATGACCGAGCGGATTTCCTCCGGCGAGAGCGTGCGCCCGTAAGGCGGCATCATCGCCGATTTTCCCAAGGCGCTGCCGCCGAGGGTGATGATGTTCCCGAGGTACTCGTCGCTCTCGGCGTTGAGCGTTGCGCCGTCGTCGAGCAGTGCCGGTACCGGCGTGAGGTTCGAGCGATTTGACGGGCCCGCGGGGGTCGAGTCCGCGTGGCACCACACACAATATTGGTAGAAGACGCGCTTACCCTGAGCTTGCTGGTAGCCGAGTGGAATCATTTTTGTGGAATCGTTCCAGTCCGCTTCCGAATCATACGCTGCGAGAAGCGGGTCGACCTTTGCAGTTCGAGCGTGCTTGCGGCAGCCGGAGGCACCGCAAAGAGCGGCGACACCGAGAGCAGCCACTGCCAAGTTGCGGATTCTCATCGCCCTGCCCCCTGCTCGGAAGCCAGGGCTCCGATGTTGACGGCGGTCTTCTGCGGCTTGATTCCTGCGCGCAGCGTCACGAGGTAGGCGGTCAGCGCCAGAATCTCTTCGTCTGTGAAGTTTCGGC
Source organism: Acidobacteriota bacterium (assembly GCA_003223215.1). Classification (GTDB taxonomy): domain Bacteria; phylum Acidobacteriota; class Terriglobia; order Acidiferrales; family UBA7541; genus Acidiferrum. Next base: position 58,705 of record QHYH01000089.1, on the reverse strand, counting down.
GCGGTTCAATGGAATCCGGAATCAACGCTTGAGGATTTCTGAGCCAGGCTTCGATCCAAGCGGGCGTCAGCCAGCCTCCGGCATTACTCAGGTTGGGACCCACGTATCCGCCAGAGCTGCCGATCGTGTGGCAGGACTGGCACTGATATTTCACCTCATAGAGCTGCTTGCCAAGCGTGGCCATCGCCGGAGTGAACTCCTTGGCGTCCTTGCTTGCCGGGTTCACCGCCGGATGCTGCATGACCAAGGCGAGGTAATCGGCCAGCGTGGCCGCGTCCTTGTCGCTCATGTTGAGTTGCGGCATGCGCAAAATGAGCGTCGGGCGCAATGTCTGCGGGCTCTTCAGGAACTCCACGAGCCACTGCCGCTCGGCGCGGCTGCCTTCGTAGGTCAGGTCGGGCGCCAAGTCGCCGCCGTAGCCATTGAATCTGTGGCAGGCGTAGCACTTATAGCGTTCGTAGACTTCGGCAAACGAGCCGGTGGCGCGGAAGGAGGATGGTTTGCGCGGCACGAGGAGGTTTTCGAAGGCGCTCGTTGGCGGCGCGCCTTTCATGCTAAGCAACGCCGTGGTGACGGCGTCGAGATCCGGTTGATTCCAACTGTATCGCGGCATGCGCGCCGCAGGATTGACCGAAACGGGATCCTCGAGCTTGGCCTGGATGTAAGAGACCAGGTTGTGCGGAATTTTCGCCGCGCCGAATTCGAGTTCCGAGGCGTTTTTTCCTCCGAGCGCGCTCAAGTCCGGCCCAAAATCTTTTTGCGGGTTCACGCCTTCGATGGTGTGGCAGCTCGCGCAACCTTTCTCAATAAACAGCCCGCGCCCGAGCTGGATTTCCTCATCCGCTGGCGGATCGAGTTTCGGAACGTCGCTGAGCAAATCGGAATCAACCAGCTTTGTCGTGATGTACTGGCTGACTTTGTACAGGTCCTCATCCGACCAGCCGTAGCGCGTCATGCGCGTGTGCGGCAGATAGGCCTCCGGATCGCGCAGCCAGGCGATCAGCCAGTCCGTATTGACCTTGCTGCCCACTTTTGTGAGCTCGGGGCCAATATCGCCGCCGATCAGCTTCGTTTCTCCGGCGCGCGTGACGGCCAGCGAGTGACAGGTGGTGCAGAACATCTGCCGGAAGCGAAGCTCCCCTTGCGAAATCAGTTCCGGATTTTTGCTCCAGGCGGCAACGACGGCCGGAGAAATCTTGTACGGCCGAAGCGCCTTTGCTTTTTGAACGCTGAGGTAAGCCGCCAGCGCGCGAAGTTCCGTCTCGCTGAGCCGGAACTTTGGCATGCGCGGCTCTTCCTCGGTTTCGTAGCCATTGACGGTGACGTTGCCGTCCTTGTCCACAATCGTGCGCGGTTCCTTGAGCCATTTGTAAATCCATTCGCGGCTGACTTTCGTGCCGATGCTCGTGAGGTCCGGGCCGAGCATCGCGGGCCGCTCGATGCCCTGCATTTTGTGGCAACCTTGGCAATTGAATTCGGCCAGGAGCTGGCGGCCGCGCGCAAGCTGCGGCGTTTGCGGCAGATCGGATTGATGGCAGGTTCCGCAGGAAGCCTGGATGAAGTGCGTGGGCAAGACCGGCTGCTCCCAGGCGAGCGTGGACTCGTGAGCTTCGGCGACTTCCGTGGCCGGCCCCTGGCCGCGATGACAAATCGTGCAGCCCCACTCGCGCATGTTGTGCGGAATCGGCGGATGCGCGCGAAAAGGCTGCGGAACAGACTTATCCGCAAGGCTCGATTGCGTGATTCCCTGATGGCAGGTGGTGCAGCGGTCGACCACGTTCATTCCGGGGAGCCAGATTTGATCAATGCCCGGGCTGTAATCGGCGGTCAGCCGCTTCGTATCCGGGCGACCCTGCGCAAAGCGCAGATAAGAACGTTTGTACTGCTTCCACTCGCGGCGGTAGTCCTTGAAAGGCGAAATGGCCAGCACGGCCAGGAAGATCAGGCTCAAGACCGCAAAAACGAAGCGCATGCGGTCGGTTACCTTGCCCATCGCTTCAGCCGGCATAGGTCCCCCAAGGCCACACCCAAGACCAGCCTGGGCCGCGGAAGAAGGTGCCCACAGCGGTCAGGCAAACGGCGACAGCAATGAACCAGGTCATGATCCACCAGGAGAGTGGCTTGCTGCCCAACGATCCTAACCATCCTTTCCGCGCCTGCCTGCCGGTGTAGGAGATCACCAGGAGCGTGGCCAGTAACGCGGTCGGCACAAAAATCGTCCAGGCATGAAACCCGGCGAGCAACGCGAGGAGCATGAGCGCCACGATCAAGATGGTGCGCAGATGTTGCGCAGGGTGGTACGCCCAGAGGGCCCGGCCCTCGATGTTCACGTTGAAATAAGGAATGAAGATCAGCGCGACAACGACGAGGGTGGGGATCAGGATGCCGGCCACAAACGGCGGGAAAAAGTGCAGCAATTCCTGGAGGCCCAGAAAGTACCACGGCGCTTTGGCAGGGTTGGGGGTGAGCAGCGGATTGGCGAGCCGCTCGAGCGGCGCGTCCCAGACGAGCGCCACGATCACCATGGCGATCACCAAAACCTGAAATGCAATCGCCTCGCGGATCAACAGATGAGGGAAGGTCATCAACTGCGGGCCGCGCTCGCCCACGACCTTGGCGGATGTCTTCTTCGTGACGAAGACAACGCGCCGCGGCTCTTTCTTCGCATCCGAACTAAGCCCGGTTTCGATTTTATTCTTTTCCATCTTCGTCCTTGGGCTTGACGGTCAAACCGCCGTCTTTTTGCACGCGCCAGAAATGAATTCCGATCAATACAAAGGCGGCAAGCGGAAGAATCACGACGTGAAGCACGTAAAAGCGCAGCAAAGCGTTTTCTCCCACGATGTTGCCGCCGAGAAGCAGGAAGCGCACTTTGTGCCCGATGAACGGCATGGCGGAAATGATATTGGTGCCGACGGTGACGGCCCAGAACGCAAGTTGATCCCAGGGCAGCAAATAGCCGGTGTAACTGAGGAACAGGGTCAAGAGGAGGAGCACCACCCCGACAACCCAGTTGAATTCATGAGGAGGTTTGTAGCCGCCACGGTAGAAGACGTGAAACATGTGCCAGAAGACGGCGAAGACCATCAAGTGCGCGGCCAGGCGGTGGAGATTCCGCAGGAATACGCCGTTCGCAACGACAAATTGGAGGTCCTTCATGTCGCGGTAGGCGTTTGGCGCCGCCGGATGGTAATAAAACATCAGCAAGATTCCGGTGACGAACAGAACGATGAAGAGGATGAAAGAAATCGACCCGAGATAATAGGAAGCGCGCACGCGGAGCGACTTTTCGCGAACTTTGACCGGCATCCAGTGGAGGAACAGGTTCCCGAAAATCGCCAGGCTGCGCGTGCGGTTGGTATTGGCCGGGCCGCGGCGGAAGACGGACTTCCACACTTTCGTCTCGCGAAGGTTGTGGAGGGCGGATTGAAAACAGCTAGCCATGTTTCCCTCAAACTTTCAAAACCTGCGAAGCCTTGATGATTTGCAGCTTGTCCACGACCAGCTCGCCGTCGGCCGTGAGAGAAATCGCAAAGTGAGGAAGCGGCCGCGGCGCGGGCCCTTCGATCTTTACGCCGTCGGGACGAAATGTGCTGCCATGGCACGGGCAGGCAATCATGTCCGCGTCCGGTTTCCATTGCGTGATGCAGCCAAGGTGCGTGCACACGGCGGACACTGCGTAAAAGCCCTCCGGCATGCGCACGATGTAAACCTGCTGGTCCTGCAAGAACGTGACGGAATGCACGGGATAAAGGTCGGGATTACCGGCGCGAAACGTGGTGGAAGGCTCGAACAAAACATTGGGCGAAAAATATTGATAAGTTACCGCGACCGAGCCGAGGCCCGCGATGCCGAGCGCCCCCATGGTGATCTCGTTGAGAAAATCGCGCCGCGTGACTCCCTGGCCCACCGGGATGGCGAGCGGCGAACCCGCAACCGAAGATGTTTTTGTGTCGCTCATGATGGGAGAGTCATCTCCTCGCTTTGCGCTAAACTCGGGTCGTGATCGAAAACCTCGAAAGCTTCCATGGTGATGGTGTGCACCGGGCAGCGCTCGGCGCAAAGGCCGCAGCGGATGCAAATCGTCTCATCCTTGACCATCACCGAGCCTTGCGAAGCTCCCAGCTCCGCTGGCGAAAAGTGCAGCAGTTCGTTCGCGCGCGCTTCGGAAGTGGAGGCGAGTTGCTGGCGCGTCTCACCGGAGAATTCGAATTGGCTTAAGGGAACGAGCTCGAGACAGTTTTCCGGACAGACATCCACGCAGCCGCCGCAGAGGATGCATTCGCTGCCGTTGGCTTCATTCCCTTCGAAGATCGTATTGATCCAGCACTGCAAACAGCGTGAAGCTTCCCTCCGCGCCTGCTCTTCCGTGAATCCGGTCTCCACCTCGGAAACACCGGTGCGCCGTTCGAGAGGAATTGTGGGAACGGCCAGGCGGGAATACTCGTCGTATTCCTCGGCCATTTGGTGATGGTCGAGGACACTGATTTGCACGAACTGCGGCTTGGGTTGCCACTCCGGCCCGCGAAGGAACTTGTCGATTTGCTCGGCGGCCTTTTTGCCGTCAGCAACCGCATTGATGATGAGCCGGGGCCCGAAGGCGATGTCGCCTGCGGCAAAAATCCCTGGCGCAGCGGTCATCAGCGTTGCGGGATCAATCTTCAAAGTGCCTTGGCGCGTGGTTTCGATGCCATCGGAGGGTTTCAAGAAAGAGAGATCGGAAGCCTGCCCAATGGCGAGAATCACCGTGTCACAAGGAAGGATGGTTTCCGTGCCCTCGGCAAACTTCGGGTTGAAGCGCTTTTGCTCGTCAAAAACAGAGGTGCAGCGAATCACTTCAAGCCCGGTGAGTTTTCCGTTTTTGCCCACAAACTGTTTGGGGCCGAGGGAGGGATGAATCTTGATTCCCTCCCTCAGGCCTTCGTCGATCTCTTCCTCCGACGCGGGCATTTCCTCGCGAGACTCCAGGCAAACGAGATGGACTTCGCGGGCGCCCATTCGCAACGCCTGCCGCGAGACGTCCATGAATTCCTTCATGGCGACGTCCAACTCGCTGGAGGTCAGCTCGTTTGGAAGGACCACTCCGGTGATGTCCTTCATGAATTTTTGCTGCTGCTCGCGCATGGCGGAACGCGCCACGTCAATGGCCACGTTTCCCCCGCCGATAACGACAACTTGCTTGCCAATTTGGAAGCGATAGCCAAGATTGACATTCAGGAGAAAGTCGATGCCCTTCACCACGCCGTCTAGATCGTTGCCGGGAAGGTGGAGGTCGCGGCTGCGGTGCAGGCCGAAGGCCATCAAAATGGCTTGGTAGCCCTGGCGGCGGAGGTCTTCGAGGGAAAAGTCGCGGCCCAGCCGCGTATGGAGAAGCAGTTCCGGGCCAAGGTCGAGGATTTCGCGAATCTGTGCTTGCAAGACGTCGCGCGGCAGGCGGTATTCCGGAATGCCGAGGTGCATCATGCCGCCCGGCACGGCAGCAGCCTCGAAAATGGTAACCGGATAGCCGAGTAGTGCCAGATCGTGTGCGGCGGACATGCCTGCCGGGCCGGACCCGATGATGGCCACCTTTTCGGAGCGAGCGACACGCGGACGCCTCGAAAAAACGTCGATGGGGTTGCGTGACTCCGGCCCATGGCGCTCGGTCACAAAGCGCTTCAAGGCGCGAATGGAGATGGGCGCGTCAAACTGGCCTCGTCGGCAGGCTGGTTCGCAAGGATGACCGCAGACGCGGCCGCAGATCGAAGCAAAAGGATTAGGGACCCGGGCATAGCGATACGCCTCCTCGTACCTCCCCTCGGCGATGAGGGAGACGTAGCGGCCGGCCTGGGTATGGACGGGACAGGCCTGCATGCAGGGAAAGTTGGACTCGAGCCACTCGAGGTCCACCAATTTGGTTCGGGTCTTCAAGGAGCGCTCCGCGATCTCTGTCACCGCTACTTCTTGACCGTCAGTTCTACACTGGCTGTCGCACCACTCACATCCACTGCCTGCGTGGTTGGTTTCCCGTCCTCGCTCCAAGTCTTCAGCGTGTACTTCCCGGCAGGAATGTTCTTGATTTCAAAGTTGCCGTCCTTGTCGGTGACTGCGAAATAGGGAGTCGGGGTGACGACGACATAACCCGACATTTCCGGGTGCACGTTGCAGAGCAGGGATGCCACACCTACATCGTTGAATTGGAAAGGCTTCTTCTCGCCCTTTGGCCAGGTGCCCAGGTTGTGCGCCAGCTTCTTGTTGCCGCTGATGGAGGGCCAGTAGACGTTGTGCCCGACGGAGTCGCTGTTCAGGAATTCCACCGTAGTGCCCTGCTGGGCCGCAACGACGTGCGGAACAAACGCCATTTTCCGCTGGTCGACCACCACCGGATCTTTCGGAGCGTCAAATTTCTTGTCCGGAATGACATCCACGTACACCGCAATGTTCTCCGCAGACTTGATGCCCTGGACACTCACCTTGCCCTTGATTTCATTGGCCTTGACAACGCTGACCAATGCCAGAGTGAGACCTACAGCCACACCTTTTGCTGCGATTTTCACGAGACTCATGACATTCCTCTCTTGTTCGAATTCTTCCTGCACTTCAGACTTTCCAAAGCAAACTTGGTTTAGAAAACGTAGTCGATGCCCGCTTGGAAGGTGTTCGGACGGAAAAACAGGGTGTTTCCCGTCACGGGATCGCTATAGGGCTGGCCAAATGTGTATTGATATTCGCCGACGATCTTGATGTTGGCACGCGCCAGTATCTGGAAGCCTGGGCTGAAGCGATTGCGCGTCTGGTGTTCTGACGCTGGTGCGCCATTAATGAAGTCGGCGTGGGAGTTCACGGCGTCGTAATGGAACGTGCCGATGAGCCACGGATAGAACCAATAATTGGCGCCGGCGAAACCGCCGGAGAACTTCACCGCCGGCGCAGCGGCAATCGTCGCGGGCGGTCCCGCAGTGAACAAGTGGTTGTCGTCGTGGCCGTACATTGCGAGCCCGAATAGCTCCAGATGGCGGTACTTGAAGCGCAGGTCGCCGCCGACACGGTAGAACGGCTCTTCGACGGTGGTCAGAATGCCGGGGAAGGTCGTACCGTCCTGATTCTGCTCGTTCTTCCCGTGGTAATAATAGAAACCCAAGCGGATCGAAGTGTGGTCGCGGGGACCAGTTGGCCCGGCAGCCTGGATGGCGTTGCGGCTTTCCGGGTCACGCTCCAGATTGAATCTTTGGGAAAGGCGAACGTAAACATCTTTCGAACTACGGGCGGCGTCTCCCGCGTTGCTCCCGTTGATCACGGCCACCGACCAGTCAAAGTTTCCGTTGTTGGGCGTCCCGCCGAATTCGATGCCGCGTTGCGCCGAGCCAAAAATAACTGGATTGTTTGTCGTTGTACCCGTGGGTCCGAGGTTGGTTTGGCTGTAAATGTCATAAGGCGACAAATAAATCGTTTTCGCCTGCGTGAAGGGCAAATCCAGCTCGAATTGTCCGAACCGCACGTTCAACGCGTTCTTCGGCAATCCGATCCCATGGCCCAGATCGCTGTATTTCAGCCAACCGTCGCCCATGGCGCCGCTGGCATTCGCGGCGTCTACCGAAATGTCGTCGTCGATCCAGAAGGAAAGGTTTTGGCCGAAACTCCCAGCGCTGATGATCGTGAAGGTGTTGGGGGCGAACAAGTCGGTACGGGGAGTGAATCCAGTTTGGGTGATGAAGCCTGCGGGCTGCTTGCGGTTCAATGTGAAGTTACCCTCGTACCGGAAGGCAATGGGCAGAAAGCCCGGAATCTCGCCCGGGTACACGGCGCCGGGAAAAGCTTCTTTCTGGGCTTTCGAGCCAAGGAGAACTGGGGGTTCCTTGACGAAGGTTTCGTCATCTTTAGGGAACTTGAAGCCGTTTTTCTTGAATGCTTCCCCGAAGTCGTTCAATTCCGGATAGTTGTTGTGGCAGGTAGTGCAAGAGGTCTGGTACTTCCGGGAGAACGCAGGAATGGCAGAACTCTTGGGAGCCGACGCCAATACCGACGAGAGCACAACCAAGGCCGCAACTACCGCAAAGAAACTACTGTCCCGCGTATGGTATCTCATCACAATAGATCCTCCTGAATAAGTTCTAAGGCCAAGGCAACTTCCGTTCCCGCTGCGATCTGCCGATCTGCAGGCTTTGCTGGTCACAAGCCTGGACCGGCAGGGCAAATGGCGCAGTGCCATGCGTCACGCCGGAATGTGACGGACGTCACATTGCCATAGAGCAGGTGTTAAACCGCCGCTGGAGCCTGACTTCCGATATCCGAGGGATAAGTATCTTTGGAAGGCGCAGATACGTGGTGATGCAAGTCACATTCTCGCGTGACACGGGTCATATCCGCGAGGCCATGGATGATCTAGGAATAGTGATGAAGAGGTGGGCAGGCCACCGCCTAAGCGCTCCTCGCCGAGATCCGCGTTCTGGAAGTCGGCGAGAGTCTCCGCACGACAAGAAATGAATGGGAACGGCAGGCAGTTCCAAAATGGACCGAGCAGATGATTCGAATCAAAAGCGCGAAGACCTGGAACGCGCGATCCTGCAAACGAGTCGGGCAGGTTTTTTAGATCCTTGTTTGCTCCCCTTGTGATGCACGGAGGCGTTATGGAGACGATCAAAGTTGACCCCGAGCAGGAACAGGAAGGTTCAACAAGAGGGCCTATGAGCAAACGCTTCTGGTTTGTTCCCAAGGACAAGGCCGGCATAGTCCGGCGCGGATCTACTACGCGTGCCCCCTACGGTTTAGAAATCGTTGAGAGCTGCCTCAACTGTCCCCACCACGAGGAACGCCTGTTCTGCAATCTTTCCCCGGCCGCGTTGAAGCATTTGGAGACGATCACCGCCGCTGCCAGTTATCCCAAGGGCGCGACTTTGTTTGTGGAAGGCCAAAAGCCACGCGGGGTGTTCATTCTGTGCAACGGCCGCGTAAAGCTGTCGACTTCCTCGGCTGACGGTAAGACGTTGATCCTGCGCGTGCCCGAAAAAGGGGAGATTCTCGGACTTGCCGCTACCGTGTCGGGCCAGCCTTACCAAGCTTCAGCGGAAGTGCTGGAACCAGCGCAAGCGAATTTCATTGCTCGCAATGATTTCCTGGAGTTCTTGAAGGCTCACGGGGAAGCCGCGCTGCGCGTTGCGCAGCAACTCAGCGAGAACTACCACCTGGCGGTCGGAGAGATGCGGACCATCGGTCTTTCGCATTCCGCCGCGGAGAAGTTTGCGCGCTTCCTGCTCGAACAGGTCGCCGAAGGGGAAAAGGTTGAGGGCGAAGTGCGCGCCACACTCACGCTAACCCACGAAGAAATCGCCCAGATGATCGGATCGTCGCGGGAGACGGTGACGCGCTTGTTTTCGGATTTCAAGAAGAGGCAAGTCCTGCAGGTGAAGGGATCAACCGTGGTCATTCGGGACCTTGCGGCACTAAGCAAATTGGCAGGGGGTTAGCTCCGCGTCGCGCTTCACATTACCTTCAGGCGACGGGAGCCGTCGGCGAGTCAGCGAGCGCTCCAAAACGCAGGTTTGGTCTGTGCATTAGCAATTGCGTAGGTTTTCATCGATTTCCCGCCGAAAATCTATGATGCTCCTCTTGACCCTTCTCGTGCCGACAACTCACGGCATCCATGGTAGGGCAGCAAGATCAGCAAGGGGAACTTTTCCCATCTCTAAGGATCATCGACAGGAGAGTGTCAGGCCTGCTTTTTCAACCAGCTTGGTTGTCGCTACCTGAATTGCCCGTTACCGGAGCGGCTGATGGGCGTGATCAGACGGCCACCTCGGTCATCGCGGCGATGAGTGTGACCCGGCTTCTGCGATTGGGTTAGCGGACCGATGTGGTTAGGGGGGAATCCGGCGAACTGTACACGACTTCCCCGTCCAGCAACGTCATCAGGCATTTCAGGTCTTTGATCTGGTCGGTGGGAATTGCGTAGAGGTCGCGATCCCAGATCGCGATGTCGGCTTTTTTGCTTACCTCGAGCGTTCCGATCTTGTTTTCCAGGAACATCTGCCGCGACCCCCAGGCTGTGTAGCTGCGGAGGGCCGTGCGAATGTCCACGGCTTCCGTCATCCCGAACGGGTGTAGGCCATAGGTGCCTTTGGCGGCCTGGCGAGCTGCGGAGGCCCAAAGCCCGTAGCGGGCGGCAACGGGCGTGACGAAATAGTCTGACCCGCCAGACCACAGAATGCCGAGGGCCTGCAATGTCTTGAACGGCTCCAGGTGCAGCCCACGTTTCGAACCGTAGCTGGCCGCGTAGATATCGCCGATCCACCAGAGGAATCCCGGCTGCATCTCGGGGTAGCCGGCATCGTATTTCTTTTGCAGGTTGGCCATTACTTCGAGCGCATGCGGCGTGGGCAGGTTGGCGTGGATGATGCTGTGGCGCAGGCCAGCATGCGGTTGCTCCTGCTCGACCAGCGCGTAGGTGTCCACAACCCAGTCCATGGCGCGATCGCCAACCGCATGGGTTCCCACCGGCACGCCGTTCTGGTGGAACAGGCGGACCATTTCTCGATAAACCGCGGGGTCAACTTGTGGGTACCCGCGATTGCCCGCCCCCGAACTTGTAACGTCCGGCGTCGCGCCGTTGCGCAACCAATCGTCATAAACCCATCCGGTGCGCGCGCCACCAGAGCCATCCATGTAAATCTTTACTCCACAGGAGAGCAGGCGGTCGTCGCCGAGACTCGCCGGCACGCGCGGAACAGCCGTGATCTCGGACAGCGCTTTGCGCGCGGACTCAAGCGTTGAGCCAGCATGCCAGAGAACGCAGATGCGCTCGTTGAGCTGTCCCTGGTCGAGGAGCGATTTGTAAGCATCCCAGTGGATTTGTTGAATGTCCGGGTCTTTGACCGCGGTCATGCCTTCACTGTGCAGCACCTTCTGGATATACAGGATGCCTTGCCGCATCTGCTCGGGAGTAGTAGGAGGGATGAGCCGCGTGACGGGCTCCATGGCCGAGTCTTCTTTGAGGACGCCGGTGGGGTTGCCGTGGGCGTCCCGGTCGATGGTGCCGGCGGTGGGGTCGGCTGTGGCCCCAGTGATGTGCGCCAGTTTGAGGGCAAACGAATTGGCGACTCCATAATGGCCGGTGGTATGCACGAGCCAGACGGGATTGTTGGGGGCCACGGCATCGAGATCGGCGGCGGTGACATAGCGTCGTTCAGCGAGCTTGCCCTCATCCCAGCCAGAGCCAGTGACCCATTCGCCGGGCTTGACCAGCGCGATCTTGGCCTTTACTCGCGCCACGATTTCCGCTACCGAAGTGGCATCAGAAAGCTTCACGCCGTAAAGTTCTTCCACGCCTCCCTCGGCAATGTGCGCGTGCGTATCAATAAGCCCAGGCGTGGCCGTGTGCCCGTGAAGGTCGATGACCCGCATCCCGGGAGCACTGCCCGCGAATTCTAGAACTTCCGCGTCGGTCCCGACTTTCACGATGACGCCCTGGCGGATGGCCATGGCCTGGGCTAGGGAGTCCGTACCATCAAGGGTGAGGATGTGGCCGTGGATAAGGATGAGGTCAGCGTTGGGGCTTTGCGCGAGCAGGACACGAGTCAGGAGCAAGGTGGCAAGCAGGGCCCAGGCTAAACTGGATTTGCAGTTCCTAGACATCGTCAAATTCTCCTCGCCCGGCAGTTTCACCCAGATTCCGGCACCGCCCCCAACTGAGGCGATCCAAGCCATGCGTGTGGATTGGAGTGAGGAAGGGCCGGCTGGCGCAGCTCCCGATCAGCCCTTTTGAGAGAGCTTCGTGCAGTTGAGACCGGCTGTCCGCGAATTGTGAACATAGGTAAAGCAAGAGTGCACCTGGTCCTGTCGGTGTCTGTGCAAACAACAGGTAAGTGCTGTGCCAGCCATTTTGTCGAACGGAAATGGCTGGGTCAATAACCACGACGGTGCTGATCTATACCCACGTTAGTAGTGGAGGCGCAAAAAGGTGCGGTGATGCAGCTAGCCGCGCACGTGCTCCCAGGTTGTTTCCTTCTGCCGTCAGCGCCGGGGCAGCTGTTGCGGATTCTGTGATCTTCTAGTGGGCCCGGTAGGATTTGAACCTACGACCAACGGATTATGAGTCCGCTGCTCTAACCGCTGAGCTACGGGCCCCTCATTGATAAGAAAGAAGATAGCTCACATTGACCGGAGTCGCATCCCAACTTTGCGTTGTATTTGCGTTGTTCCGCGTCACTTCGCTGCCTTCTTTTTCGACGTGACCTTGTCCATAGCTTCGTGGAGTTGGCCCGTCGAAATAATATTGTACCGCATGAAGATGTGCAGAGTGCGATGTCCCGTAATCTTCATGGCTGTGGCTGTATCGACACCGGAGTTGACGAGGTTGCGAACGGCGGAGCGTCGGAAATCATGGGGAACAAGGCCCCGATACTGATACCACGCTTTTCCTGTCTTTTCTCCAAGTCCACACTTAACACATGCCTTTATCCACGCACGCCGGAAAATTCCTCGTCGCGAATACTGTGCCGTGGCCTCGGAATTTCTTCTTGAGCATGGCCGTGAGCTCATCCGAGAGGGGGACAATCGGCTTGCGATTCTTGACGACACCGGGCGGCAGGCTTATTTCCTGGTCGGCTAGGTTGACCCAAGGCCAGACGACCTTCGCCATAGCTCCGGTGCGGCACCCCGTCTCATAGCAGAACGTCAACGTCGGGCGTAGGAGCTCAGGCATTTCGGCGCGAAGTTTTTCAAACCTAGGACCCTCCAAGAACGCTTCACGCGGCTCCGATTCCTTCTGCATCGGGAAGTACGGAACGTTCGAGACCTTGCTTTCGCGTTCGGCAAGTTTGAACATCCGGCGAAGCATGGCGAGGTTGCGATTGACCGTTGGCCCCGCGACTCCGTTTTCCATTCGCTTCGACGAGAAGTCACGCAGTACATCCGTTGTGATGTTGGCAACGTTCATGCCGCCAAAGTAGTCATCGAGAGGCTTGAGGAGCCCGCGGCGCCCGGAGATCAGGATTTCCTTGCCGTCCATGACGGCCTTCGCGGATAAAAGATAGTCGTCGACGAGAATACGACGAATGTCCTCGTACTTCATCTTACGCGCCGACGCCGGCTCGGTTCCTTTCCGTAAATCTTTTTGCGCCTGTTGGAGCATTTCAATTGCTACTGACTTGAGGCGAGACTTAGAAGATCGGCGCATCTGTTTCCCCTTCAGGTTGTAGAACGTGAAGTACCAGATGTGGCCGATTTTTTCGAGTCCACCTTCACCGCGAGTTCTCATCCGCTCACCTCCGTCAAGTAGTAGATTCAGCCGTTTGATACCGTGGGGCATTCAACCCATTGCTTACCTCCAAGAGACATAAGGCAGGTCTTCGACTCAGATAAACTTCTTCTTGCGCTCAAACCACCTCGTCAAATCGGCAATTGCGATGCTGTAGGATTTGCCAAGTCGAACCGCCGGGAGTTCACGGGCATAGATTGCCCTGCGAATCTGTTTATCGTTGGTGCCGATGAGTTTCGCGGCCTGTTCGATTGTGACCGCGATTGGCTGGATCGGCGGAAGTTGCAAAACGCCCATGCGATCCCTCGGAGAATCAAAATCCATTGCAGACAATCTGTCTACACCTCACTGGGCATCCGGGTTCGCGTGTTCCGTGTCGCTCATTTTTCGTTTCCCCTAGCCCGCCCCCGCATCTCCACGGCGCAGTCAATGGCTTTTTTTTCAGCATACTATATACATATAGCACACGCCAAGCAGAAATTTCACGCGACGGGCTCTGCCTTCTTTGTCTATATTTGAGTCGACTGTGCGTCAAGGCTGGCGGATGTTAGCGTGCGCGTCCAGATTTTCCTTGGTGTTTCACTTCGCTGCGCAGCTCACGGCCGAAAACTTTTTTCAGCCAGTCGGGCGGAGTTTGCGCTGTCTTGACCAACTCGCCGGCGATGAAACGAGCAACGAGGCGGTGGCCTCTTCCGTTTTCGGTATTGTCATACACGAGAAGATCATCGGCGTGTTTGCGAGTCTCCGGCAGACTCCTCATGGCCTCTTTGTAGGACTCTGGAATTGTGCCAAGCGGGACGCCCTGCCCGCTTTGACTCATCCTCAGAAGCACGCGTCCTACGTTGAGGTTGGGATCTTCCGTAGAAATGAAAAAGACCTTTGTTGTGTAGCCGGCCTGCCGCGCGTTCTCCAACAACTCCAGATCCACAGTCCAATCTTCAACTGCAAACGAGCGCTGCTCGAGCAGCATCTCCTCTCGCTTATGCGCGATGGGCGGAACTAGGTCCGGAAATGCCTCTTTCAGGTGGGCTTCGTAGAACGTAGTTTTCCCTGCGCCCAGAGGGCCTGCAATGACAATCAGTGCTGGTTTCAGTTCGCTCAGAGCAAAGTATCCTTATCGTGCAGTTTTGTGCGCGACAGATGTTTCTGTTTGCCGGTGGAACTTTCCCGCGGCCAACGTTACCGGGAATCGTTCTCCCGACCGCCTAACCTCCACAGTTGTTTCTAAAGCGCGATCATACTCAAAGTAAGTGCCGTCTGAGAATTTTCCCGTGGGCCCTTCCTGGAGACCGGTGAGAGTCCCAAGAACTTCGAATAATTTCTGCCGCTCCGCGACGCTCATTTTGTCGTATGCCGCCTTGGTGGCCTGCCGTGTTGGCCTAGATGAGCCGCCGAGCTTGCCACTCCTCTGCTTCGAGTAGTGAGCCATCAACCCGCTGTTTACGAGTTGATTGATCGAGCAGTCGCGTGCCTTGGCTATGCGATGAAGTCTACGGATGAGGCGTCGCAGAATGACTACCTGCGTCTCCCTGGCGGTTTGTTTTTTCTTGCCCTGGAGAGCAACTAGCTTGACCGTGTTGAGGTCGACGGCAAGTAGCGCGTCGTTGATCGAGGCGGACAGATCACCTTGATACCTCCGCTTCGCGCGAAGCAGTTTGTCCAGACCGATCAGTAAGCGAACGTTGAAGACATCGAAGCCGACATTTCTACGAATTGCCACAGGCCGCACCATCGTCTCCATGAGGGGTCCCCGCGGTGGCATTCCCACGGCGGTCCATTCTGTACGATATACACATGGCCCTGGACGCATACCTCAACCAGGAAGCGTGGAAAACACCTTTCACCTCGTTTCCGTTTGGTCGCCAGGGGCGCCGACGGAATGATCTCATGGTTGTTTCCCACCAGTAAGGACCTCCTCCAGCGTAGCCTTGTTCCGCGTTGCTACCTCTTGCCCAGCGAGGCGGAGAATTTTTGCATATCTATGCCTCGCCCGTGCGCGAGCCGCAGGCAGGACCTCCTCGGGAGGCTCAATCATGCAGGTCAGCACATACTGGAGAAGAGAATTCGTAAGAGCAAATTGGGTGTGAGCCAGGGTGAAGAGTGATTGAAACTCCTTAGCCACTTTCCCGAGGCTGGCGACCATGCGGTCCTCTAATTGGGTCGTAGCCTCTGTGCCGTCATCCCGTTTGAGCTCGTTTTCGCAGGCGGCAAGGATGAACGCTTGTTCTGTGCGAAATCCTCGTTCCTTTGCGGCGGTACGTAGTCGCCTCCGGAATTCCTCGGTTGGGAACGCAAGATTGCGCTCAATTCTGCGTTTTCTCATGATTGATCCTCCCTTCTTTGTGTGGCGCATTTGTGGCGCATCCGCGCAAAAACCGCCACAACGTAACAAGCTCACTAGACTTGCCGATCAAATCGCGCGCACTGTAGCCACATTCCTTTATGTTCCAATACCCACGGCCAACAACAACAAATCCCCTCCCAGCGCATGCCTCTGTCCCATTCTGTCCCCTAATTGTTGTTATTTGTCCTTAACTGTCGCCTTCTCTCGCCAACAGTTCCTCAGCTGTCCCCTAGTTGTCCTCAACTTGTCGGCAACTGTCCCGGAGTGTCCCAAACTGTAGTTTGTTGTCCCCCGCGTACAATTTCTTTTGCCTCGCGCTTTCCATGCTGCTATACATATACACCAACAATGCTGGTGTCAACCCCAAATCGCTTCCGCCACGCCTTGGAGAAACTCGCCGCCGAACCGCCCAGCACGAAAACCGCACTGATCCGGTCCCTCCTCTCCGAAATTGAAGCAGCCCTGGCCTCCGGAAAGACGTGGAAGCAAGTCTGGCAATGCCTCGCCGACGATGGGCTCGACATCAGTTACGAAACGTTTCGCAAAGCCCTTCAACGGATCCGGAAAAAAGCGCGCATATCCGCACCACTAAGGGGGAAAAGCCTCGAACTCCCTGGCTTGTGTGCTCAAGAAACAGCGGATGGCGTGGCGCGTGATCCGCTGGCAAATCTAAAACGATTGGAAGAAAACCGACCTGGATTTCACTGGCGGGCCACACAGAGACTGAAAGAGTCGGAATAGGTCTGTCTATTCTCGGCAAGAAGGCTGCTTTGACTTAAGACCCGAGTTGGCCATGAACGCAATGTACATGCAAAAAGTATCACTTTGTGATACCTTTCGCTTGTGAATCAACAGTCTTTATACCTGCACCGCTACGTTGATCGTCTCCAGCAGTCTGGACGCTACACCTTTGTTCGAGGTGAGGCCTTTAAAGAATTGAAGATCTCTCCTGTCGCTCTCAAGCTCGCGGCCTTGCGCCTGTCCCGCCAAGGCAGATTAATTTCACCGCGGCGCGGATTCTTTGTCATTGTACCGCTGGAATACAAGTCCGCGGGTTCACCGCCACCTTCCTGGTTCATCGATCAGCTCATGGAATTTGAGAGTGAACCGTATTATGTCGGTCTTCTTTCGGCGGCGGCGCTGCACGGAGCCGCCCACCAGCAACCTCAAGAATTTCAGGTCATGGCCAGCCGGCAAATGAGACCCGCAGTAGTGGGCCGTTCGCGCATTCGATTCCTGCTCAAGAAACATATCAAGCGAACTGAAACCATCTCCCTCAAAACAGAGACCGGCGCCATGAAAATCTCCACTCCAGAGTCAACCGCACTCGACTTGGTTCGGTACCCCAGGCACGCCGGCGGACTAAACAACATAGCCACTGTCCTCGCCGACCTCGCTGAAAAGATCGACCCTGAGCACCTCTCGGAGGCCGCGCGCCGAGACGACGATCTCCCTTCGGCCCAACGGCTTGGTTTTTTGCTAGAGCACATCGGCGAAGAGGCGAAAGTGAAGCCACTGGCAGAGTGGATCAAGAGTTCCCTACCAAGAACTGTATATCTGCGTCCTGGTCAACCTCCGCGCCGTCGTAAATCAGCCCGATGGAAAGTAATCATCAATGAAGACGTAGAGGTCCCCGGGTGATTCCGCGCGCGCACATCACTGCGTGGCGCGCAGCCGCCCCCTGGTCCACTGACGCACAGGTCGAGCAGGACCTAATTTTATCGCGCGCGCTCGTTCAGATCTTCTCCGAACCAACACTCAACAGCCGTCTGGCCTTCCGGGGAGGAACGGCTCTCCACAAACTCTTTCTCAATCCACCCAGCCGGTATTCTGAGGACATCGACCTTGTGCAAGTTAAGCCTGAGCCCATAGGACCAACCCTTACGGGGTTGCGCAAAATATTGGATTCCTGGCTCGGCCAGCCGCGCCGAAAACAGTCGGAGGGAAGAGAGCGACGCTCATCTACCGTTTCGATTCTGAAATCGCCCCAATCACACCACTACAATTGAAGGTTGAAATCAATACGCGTGAACACTTCTCCGTCTTCGGCTACATTCGAAAGAAGTTTAAGGTCAAAAGCCCCTGGTTTAATGCTGAGACAGAACTCGTTACGTACTCAATTGAAGAGCTTCTAGGCACCAAGTTGCGCGCGCTCTATCAGCGAAAGCAGGGTCGCGATCTCTTTGATCTCGCCGTCGCCTTCGAGAAGGTCCCCAAGCTGGACGCCAAGAAGGTCGTAAGCTGCTTCCTCCGATATGTTGAGCACGAAGGGGCATCGATTTCGCGCGCCGAATTCGAATCGAACCTGTTAGAAAAACTTGCAGATCCCGTCTTTACCGAAGATATGTCTCCACTTCTCGTGTTGGGCGAGCATCCATCACCAGCGCTGCACCCACAGAATGCCGGACGAACCGTGATGGACAAACTTATTGCGCTCATTCCGGGCGAGGCGTGGAAGCGCGGTAACTAGGATCGCGTGTACCTCCATCAGCCAACTCTTCCTGATGGCAAAAACTCTTACCATTCTGTTCCCCACCCCCGGCTCAAACTCTGCCCAACCAGTCGATTTGTTGCTTCTAGTAGTTTCTCGAAGTTTATCCTCGCACCCCAAGTCTCTTGAAGCCGGCCGAGAACGATCTCAGCAATCGCTTCTTCTGCATTCGTGAGAGATTCACATTCCATCAGCTCTTCGAGCGCGGCCAGAATCGCCTGTTGCTGGTAATCCTTTGCGACATCAAGCCTTAGACTTTGGGGGTTTCGACGAGATCAGGCGACCGACGAGTGGACCTAATATTCCTCAGAGTGCTGCCAGACTCGATCGACGCTTTGAATGCCGGCGCCCATTAACGCCAGATAGTCACCGCGAGTAAGTTTGCATTTTTCAGGGAGTGGGGGGAGATTGAGGGGGCCATAGCCCGGAGAGTCTGAACACACCGAACCGAATCCAACATGTTGGCTAGCTCTACCCTCTGCGGCCTTCAGCCGGTTTTCGAATCGCCCCCGCGTAAGCCCTTCGGAATGATGGAGTTCATTCCTCGATGCCGAATATAGACTAAAGTGAAAGCTTGGGCCGCCTTGTTCGGGCATTCGCCTTGCGCTGGCACTCCCAAGAGTTGGTTAACACAAGAGGCTCCCATCCCGTCTTATCGCTGGTATAGGATTCCCATTGGGGAGGGGAGATATGAAGTCAATTGTGTGTTCCGCCACGGCAGTTCTCGTGATCACGGTGTGTCTGGGAGTAGCTAACGCCAGCGGGCCAATAGCCGTATACGCGCTCGTGGACAAAGTCGCATTCGAACCCAGCGCGGACAAACCGGAACGTATCCGAGTCTCGGGTGTCTTCATTACCGCTGGGGAACGGTCAGACGTGTATTCGGCACCGCAGCGGGGGTACCTCTATTTCGCGTTGCCGAAAGCCAATGACGAACTCGCGCTGAAGGAGTGGGCGGATCTGAAATCCATCGCCGGCTCGCGTCAGGTAGTGGGACTTGGCTCCAGTTGGTTTGCGAAAGTGCGGGTCAGGAAATCCGATGAGGAGGCCAAGTCTCCGGACGATTATCCGATGGGAAATGGCTTGGTCAAGGTAAACCCAGATCAGCCGAGGGCTAAAGCGCTGTTGGATTACAAAGAACGCTGAACGGGCATGGCTTCCGTCGCATGGGATTACGCGCGGACGGGAATCTGGCGGTTCTCCCGCCGCGACGCCATTCTGGTGGCGCTCGCTGTGCTGCACGGCGTGGTCCTAGCCGCGTGGCCGCTGGCGCCGCTTATCGCCGTGGGAGTGTGGTGGAACTCAAACACAATCGCTCACAATTTCATCCACCGGCCTTTTTTCCGATCGGCCGGAATGAACCGCGTGTTCTCCGCTGCTTTGAGTGTTCTCCTGGGCATTCCACAGACGCTCTGGCGCGACCGTCACCTCGCGCATCATGCAGGCGTCGCATCACGATTGCGCGTTTCGCGGCAGCTTGGAGTCGAGACAGCGCTGATCCTAAGCCTGTGGGCAACCCTGACCTTGCTGCAACCTCGCTTTTTCCTGCTGGCGTATCTTCCGGGATATCTCACCGGGCTGGGATTGTGCGCGATGCAAGGGTACTGGGAGCACGCTACGGGGCGGCCCATCAGCCACTACGGGCGTATTTACAATTTTTTCTGCTTCAACGACGGTTACCACGCTGAGCACCACGCCGATCCCGCAATTCACTGGGCAAAGCTGCCACACCGTATCGAGGCCAGCGCAGCTGCCAGCCAGTGGCCGCCCCTGCTGCGCTGGCTCGACGTACGTCCGCTGGAGGCCCTCGAGTGCCTCGTGCTGCGGTCGCCTTGTCTGCAGCGCTTCGTCCTGGACAGTCACCGCAAAGCCTTTCAGGATCTCCTCTCGCAGCTAGACACCATTCGCAGCGCCACCATTGTGGGCGGTGGGCTCTTTCCAAGAACGGCGCTGATTCTGAGAGAGCTCCTGCCCGAGGCACACCTCACGATCGTCGATTCCAATCCGCGCAACCTGGAGACCGCGCGCGTGTTCCTGGGCGGGAACATCGAGTATCGCAACGAGCGCTATCTGCATGGTGGATCTTTCGATTGCGACCTCACGGTAATTCCGTTGTGCCTGGATGGCGACCGCGCGGCGATCTATCACCATCCGCCCTCTCCGGCGGTGCTGGTACATGACTGGATCTGGCGCGTTCGCGGATCCGGAACGATCGTTTCCGCGGTGTTACTGAAGCGTCTCAACTTGGTGCGGCAATGAGAGGTGCGAGCCTGCTGCTGGTCTTCCTTGTGGCGAAGCTGGCCATAGTATGGGGCCATTCCGCACCGCTAACGTGCCTGGCGCTGTTGGCATACGTGTGGCAGGATGCGATGATCGCCCTGGCGTTTGCCGCGTTGGACATCAGCCTCGAAAAGATGGGAGCGACGACTCGAATTGCCTGGGCGATCTACTGGGCTGTCGCGATTTACGCGGCGATCAACATACCGGTGGGGCGCGTGGTTTTCACTCCGCTGACATGGCCGATGCTGCGCGCCGCGCGCGGGCCGTTAGCCGATTCTATGCTGGAATATGTGACCGCATCCAACGTCTTGCTGGTTGTTGCGGTCCTGGCGGCCGCCGCAGGTCTGCCACGGCTGCTGCGGCAAGTGCCGCGGCAGTTGGTGAGAATGGGGTTGGTCTGCACTATTGCGGTCGTCCTCCTGGGACCGATGGCGGGCAGCCGGGTGGATACGCGCGGCATGGACCGCAACGTGATCACGGCGCTGATCGGCAGCGGACTGCCGCGAGTGGCCGCCCGAGCCGGAGCGGGCGACTGGCGGGAATCGCGCTTCCAAACAGACCGCGCGACCGAGGACCTTGTGCGGTTTGCGGGATCCGCCCGGGGACTCAACGTGGTGATCGTAAGTCTGGAATCCACCGCGGCTCAGTATCTCCCGCTTTATGGCGCGCCCGATGACGGCGGGCACGACGTGATGCCTAACCTTAGCACGCTGGCTCGGCGGGCACTGGTATTCGAGAATGCCTATGCGGTTTACCCTGAGAGCATCAAGGGACTGTTCTCGGTTCTATGTTCCACGTTCCCTGCTTTCGATAGCCGGCCGGAGGAATATGAAAACGTAGAATGCAGTTCGGTGGCCGCTGTTCTGGCAGACGCTGGTTACCGCACCGCGATGTTCCACTCGGGACGCTTCCGGTACCTGGGGATGGAGGCGATTATCAACGGTCGCGGGTACCAGACACTGGAGGATGCCGGCGATATCGGCGGCAATCACAATTCGAGCTTCGGAGTGGACGAACCCGCCACGGTGGCACGGATGCTGGCATGGATCGACGGCCTGCCGCGCGGGCAAAGGTTTTTCCTCACATACTTGCCCATTGCAGGCCATCACCCCTATGCCACTCCGGAGCACGGTCCCTTCGCGGGAACGGCAGAGATCGATCAATACCGCAACGCCCTACACTATGGGGACGCTTCGCTCGGCGCTCTCATCGAAGGCTTGCGCGCACGAGGGCTGGAGCAAAATACCGTCTGGGTGGTTTACGGCGATCACGGCGAGGCCTTCCACCAGCACGAGGGCAACTACGGCCACACATTTCTCCTGTACGACGAGAATGTTCACGTCCCGTTTCTCATCGCCGCGGCCGGCTTGATGCGCAGACAGGAACGGGTGCGGAAGGTGGTCAGCTTAGTCGACACCGCGCCGACTATTCTTGATCTGATGGGTATTCCGTCGCGGGCGAATTACCAGGGCCGAACGATGCTCGATGGTGCGCCGCGGATGGCGCTTTTCTTTGCGGACTACTCATTGGGCCTTCTGGGCCTGCGCGACGGGCCTTGGAAGTTCGTGTACGAAGTCGGCTCGGGCAGGGCAAAACTGTTCGATCTGGAGCGAGATCCGCGGGAGCTATCCGACGTGTCGGCGCGCGAGGCAGCACGGGTGTCGTGGTATGGCCAGGTAGTGCGCGACTGGTGCGTTGCGCAGAAGAGCTATGTCGCTCGAAGCGCGGCCCGGTGAAGGGAGCGCAGTCTTGATTCCTGGGCATGCACAGAATCGGACGGAAGATTGAGCAGTTTTCGCATGAACTTGGCACTTATCGGTGCCCCTACAATTCCTGCGTTGTTTTTGCGTTGCTAGATCGGAAATGATGGGCAGTGATGGGCTGTGATGGGCAGCTAAACTATTGAAATTTCAGCCATGTCGTTTGTTCAAATGGCGATGCCACAGTTTATGAGTCCGCTGCTCTAACCGCTGAGCTACGGGCCCCACGCTACTGCAACATCTTACCGTGAAAGAGCTTACTGGACACGCCCCACTTGCGTTTCATTCTGCTCGGATGTGCCAGTGCTAGTTGTGGTGCCAGTTGCATTTCCTGGCTCGGTCACGGTAAGTCGCTCGAGTGCGGCGAGAGTGTGCTTCGGAGCAAGATGCGAATAGCGCACCGTCATTTCGATGGTTTTGTGGCCCATAAGTTCTTGAACGGTGAGCAGGGGAAAGATTACCAAAGAGGGCGCATAGTCTTCATATTGCACACCCGGTGCCAGTCAGGACTCAGCAACAAGATTTCGAGATAGCGGAGCTGCTGAGAAACAACACCGGCAACACGCCGTGTTGCCTTTGGTTTTCCTTCCCTTCCGTATTCACGTCGGGATATCCACAGCATTTGGTGGGTTTCAAGATTTCCCCCCAGAGAATATGGGCATTTCGCCGGATATCGCCTTTCGTTTGGCGAGACTACAGTCGCCAAAGAATGCAGGTGCAGACTGGCAGATTCGAGCGCCGGATGGCAAAGGCGGAGGTCATAGAGCTTCTGCACTTGGGGGAATCGCCAACTCCAAAAGTCGAGGCAATCACGGAAAACGTAAGCCCTTCAGGCGTGCGGGTGATTACCAATTCAATGTGCGCTCCAGGGGAGCTTCTGCGTTTGGGGGCACCGAAGGACCATCTGAGTTTGTCAGCCCGCGTGGTTTACTGTCAGCGTGTGAGGAAAGCAAATTTGCTGTTGGCCTTGAACTTGCCGTGCGCGTTGAGGAGTGGCAAAAGCCACCGAGGCCTTGACGCCGTTAGGGGATGTTGTTCACCAAGTTTTCTTCGTTCGTCCAGCTCGAATTGCATTGCGGGCATCGCCACAAACGGAAGGCTTTTTTCTCTCGATTAATTTCCGCAAGATACATCGGTTGACCGTCACGGGGACACGTGATGCGAGGCATCATGTCCAATTCAGCGTGTTCCTGGTTAGCGGAGATGAAGTATCCATTTGAAACGGTGTAGTACACGGGGCAATCTGCTACCGGACAGCCATACGCTGATGTCTGCGCCGTCAGGCCCTCCATTGTTGGGAAACTTTCAGTCACACTCATCTCAACGTGATGTTCGTGGCAAAGCACGTGAAGTTGTTTGTCTGGCTGAGGTGTGGGCATCCAATGCTCCCGATCATGCGCCGCAGGGCAAGCCCTGAGATTAGCCGGAATGGCAATCCAGCTTGTTGCCCGTGCTCAACAACCCTGTAAATTCTTCGTAAAGTTTATTTGACTTATCCGATTGCGGATGCCAACATTTTGAGGAAAGAGGAACGCGTCAGTGGAAACACAAGCAACCAAAGAGCGCGATGAAATCGTCGCTGCGATGATCCTGAACGTACGATCCGACGAGCTTACCCGCGCCGCCGATGCGCTTCGCTTCGTGGACGAACCCATCGCTCGCAGCGTTGTGGGTTTCGCGGATGCGTTCGCCGCCGACGTGCGCAATCAAGTAAGGAATCTCATCCGCCGGCATCCCGACTGCCTTCTTGCTGACTGACGAGCGATGCCTTAATTTTGGGATCGTGGTCATTCTTGTGGCCCTGGTAGCTGTGGGCCTCCACTACAAAGCGTGGCTGGGTGACCTAGAGAGAAACCTCGTCCTCGGGTTTGGCTGTATTCCACCCTTCAGGTAATCAATGACGCTTTCATGCAGACGGGATGATGATGTATTTCCATTGGTGGGTGTCGGCCAGCGTGGTTTCCTTTGAGGTTTCCATGCTCATTTGGATCGCTCCGCGATTGCCACCGTTGCCTGCCGCTGCTCCGTCGCCCGCACTGTTGTCCGAAGAAGAAAGCGTGGCGATCCTGAAACAAATCCTCGAACGAATGCGTAGGATCGCCGAGGAGATGAAAGGCATAGGGCGGTCCAGATGGAAATAGCGCGGTCCCAGATTCGAAATTACCCTGTACGGGCGTAAAGCCCCGTCCTGCAGGGCGGGGATAGGAGCCCTTTAAAGCGGTGTCCTTTGTTGTTGAATGTAGTCCTTCAGGATGTTGCTAGGAGCACCACCGCAACGAGCGGCGAAGTAAGACGGCGACCAGAGCACGCCTTCCCCATAGCGTGCTCCCGAGTCAGGCCTCTCCTGCCGAAGCATTCTGCAGGACACGCCCTTCCAGCGAGTTCACCAAGCGGGAGACAGCGACCTTCGGAGGGTAGTTGACTCGCAGATGGACGTGATGATCTTCGCTGTCATCTGCACAAGCTCTGATTCAAAGTCGGCGCAAAACTTGGCGAACCGTGCTCGGAGTCGGAGGGCGTCGCCGGTCGGTGATTCTCCATGCCACACCTGGGCGTGGGCCTTGTGGGCTTGGGTTGGGATAGACCGGTGCGCGCCGCCACCGAAGGTATTCCCGCTTAGGCGGGGAACCAGTAGGAATCCCCTCCCTTCAGGGACCTTCAGGGAGGGGAGGAAGTCAATGATGTGAATCATGCTGCTGCGGCTTCGACAATCGGGAGCCACGTTTCAGGACCATTGACCACGGCGTTGTAGTCTGCACCGGGGAGTTCTCGACAATCAGGCGAATTCAACGCGACGATCTGAACCTTGGGGTATTTGGCTTTCAGCCAAACAACTATTTCCCTCCTGGTTTGTTCAGCCGCATCGTGGCCGACAATAAAAAGATCAACGCGTTGCGGCAAGCCTAGAACCGTTTTCGCACGTTCGTTGTCCATCACAGAAACCACTTCGTAGCCATGAGATTTGAGCAAATTGGCTCTCTCCGCAAGTAGTCGTTCGTCGTAAGCGATCTGAAAAACCACGCGTTTGGTGTGGGCTATATTCGCGAGGGCAACGACCTGGCGGGTTGGCAGGTAGACTACGGAGCATTCGTTGGTTGTGGTTCCTGCGAGCTGTGCAAGCTTGCGGCGGGCGTTCTCCAGTCCGTGCACGGAGCCACGCCAAGCCAGGGAACCATCCTGGGTGCGCTCGAAGAGATCGTAATCCTTCTCCATCCGGGCAGTGCCGTCCTGTCGAAAACACCCAGCGGCGGAAGCCGTATGCTCGCAAAATGCAGGTTAGTTCGAGGCCCCCGCTGTGGTGGGGACTCATTGCAGGAATACTTACCTCTGGCTTATCCAAATGTCAAGACTCGCTTCGGAAAGCGTCGGAAAGCTCCGGAAACCTCGGAAACCGACGCGGCCATGTACGCGTGTACGCGCGGCAGCAGATTATGAATTCCTCGGCCCGTCTCAAATTGGTTTCCGGCCCCGGCCTTCGCCCCTCTCCGAGGAATTTTGAGTCATTTCGAGACCAATGGCGAATCTCCCGTCTGGCAATTGTTGACAGTAAACCACCCGACTTTGAGATTGAATTTCAGCAGTGCGGAAATGAACTTCTAGCATTCCTCCTGGTCGCAGCTTAGTCTTTGTTACGATGCGGGCACCCCGCATACTTATGTTTTCCGTGAATGTACCTTCAGGCAGGCTTGACCCATCGGAGAGACGGGCCGTTACTCCTACTGCTTTGAGTATGCGTTTTTCACTCCTCCCGGTCGGGACTTGCATACCGATCTTCCGCCCTTCTTTCCTTGGTCGGCGGAGTCCTCATACCCGGGGGCTGGACTGTTGGAGGCAAATCAGATTGAGGGCCAACGAAACGAAATTCTCCAATTGTTGCTAGCGACCTCCGCGCAGACTCGATTGCGAAGCAAACCGTAGCCTACAGCGCCACACACGTCCATTAGGAATTACCTGCAAAACATCGAGTAATGTACTTTTCTATGATGGATTTAGCAGATTTAGCCATTAAGTCACTAAAAGACCTAATAGCCGCTCGGGTGGTTTCCTAGGGGCACCTATCACCAAGCCCCCGTGAGGTCCCTTTGTGTTGGAGGCCATTTAGCCTACCCCTGCTCCAGTCCCACAGGAGTGTGTGATGTTCCCATTTAAAAAAAAGGAACTACAGCCGTTTTGCTTTGAGCATCTGAGCGAGATGATGCCCTATGGTGATAGCGCGAAGGCCGAAACTGCGGTCGCGTATGCCTGCTCGCAGTTGGACTGTCTTATTAACTACAACACTTCCTGCGGGTACTTCATCGCCACCAAGGAAGGGGACAGGGTTGAGCAAAGGACGATGCCGGGCATTCATTGTCCAAACGACGGGACGCCCATGTACCTCGCCGAGATTAACCCAGAACACAAAAGCTATCGGCTTTGGAAATGCCCGCAGTGCCGCAAGAGCGTCACGAATTTGGAGTCCATGCAAGCTAGGGGACAATCCGCCTAAAATATATCCGCTACGGCATCTTGCTCTCTATCCCGTTCGCTCGTCAGCATCGTGCGGATTGCGCGGGGCTTTGGAGATCACTCCTGCAAAACTGTTTGGACCGGGGCGGTGGTAGGCACGCCGAATAGATATTCCTTGGTCCGCGAATGGTGGTCCCTATCGCGGTCTTGGCCATCGAGCCTTCAACGTCCTGCGGGGCAGCGACGCGGGCTGCCAGGCGCGTATCTCCGAGAGCATTTGCTCCAATAGCTCGGCGGGTGGCCGCGATTGATTCTTGCGAATCACTTCTTCGAGCTTCCGGTCGCCGAAGGATTCTCCACTGGCATTCTGCGGCTCGACCAGTCCATCGGTGTACAGCAAAAGCCGGTCACCTGCACGGATCGCGCGAGCTCACGAACGGGACACTCGGGATCCGGGATGACTCCAAACAATAAGCCATTGCTTTCGATCCGCTCCAGCCTGCCCGCCTTCCCTGGAGCGCAGCAGCTGCGGATGCCCAGCCGCCGAATAGAAAGCCTTGCCATGCTCCGTATCAATCCACAAATAAGCCGCTGATACGTATTGCTCATGGAGTTGCTTGAACAGGATGCGGTTCAACCCACGCAATACTTCTCGCGGGTCATGGGCACGGGCCCACCGACTGCATCGCGACCTTGATCATCGAAGCAATCAAGGCCGCCGGCACACCTTGTCCGGTCACGTCCGCGCCAGGAACCCAATCCGCTTTCCATCCGCGGGAACGAATTCATAGAAATCACCAGCCACCGCGGTCATCGGCCGATAGGACATCGCAATCCGGAGGTTTTGGATTTCCAGAACGGCGGTGGGGGGGATGGAGAACTGCAACTGCCGGGCAACCTCCAGTTCCTTTTCAATCGACTGGCATCGAGCCCGGTTCTCGTCCAACACCTGTGCTTACATTGGCACGATTGGCGTTGAGCTAATGCCGCGGCGCTTGTAATCACCTGGAGGGAATCCTGAGCGGCATGAGCCGCGTGCCGGGTTGCTCCCATCTAAATTTTCTCTGAATTGGCAGTGTTCGCTGTTCCTGGTCCGGCTATTTCTGCTTACCGAACTGGGGCGACGGCGTCTACCGCAGGCAGGGGTGTGGCGCCGGGACACGGCGCACCGCCAGGTCGCAATTGCATGGGAGAGGATGGTGCGGTTATGCGCAGCATGTCGAAGTTTGTTCTGAGCTTGTTTGCGGGAATGGCGGGGTTGGGACTCCTGACCGGCAGCGCGGAAGCACAATTCAAGAACGGCAGCCAGCCGACAGAATTGGACATTCCGCGAGTCAGCCAGCGGGCCAGCGTGACGCAACGAATCGGGTTGACGGACATCACCATTACCTATCACCGGCCTGCGGTGGGAGGCCGGGAGATTTGGGGCAAAACGATTCCTTATGGGAAGGTGTGGCGTGCCGGAGCGAATGAAAACACGACAATTACGTTTACTGACGACGTGACTGTGGAAGGGAAGCCGCTGGCGGCGGGAAGCTATGGCTTGCACACGTTTCCCGACAAGGATCAGTGGACGATTATCTTCTCCAAGAATTCGACGTCGTGGGGCAGCTTCAGCTATGACGAGAAAGAAGATGCGCTGCGCGTGAGCGTGAAGCCGCATGCGGCAGAACCGTTTGAGACGCTGACGTATACGTTCGACGACGTCAAGCCGGATTCGGCCGTGGCGACGCTGCGGTGGGAGAAGCTGGCCGTGCCATTCCAGATTGGCGTGGACGTCAAGGCCGTCGTGTTGCGGAGCATCAAGAACGAGTTGCGCAGCGTGGGCGGCTTCACCTGGGCCGGCTATGACGAAGCGGCGAACTGGTGCCTGGACAACAATTATGAGCTTGCGCAGGCCCTGAAGTGGGAAAACACGTCGATTCAGAATGAGGAACGCTTTGAGAACTGGGAGACCAAGTCGCGCATTTACAACGCGATGGGCAAGAAAGAGGACGCCGACAAGGCGCTCGTGACGGCCTTGGAGAAAGCTAGCGCCGTGCAACTCTATGTTTATGCTCGGGGTCTGCAGAGACAAGGGAACGCAAAGCGGGCCTTCGAGCTGTATCCGCAGGTTCCCCAAAAGGATCCCAATCACTGGGTGAGCCACTTAGCGCTGGCGCGTGTCGATTCGAATAAAGGAGATTTCCCTGCTGCCACCAAGGAGTTGACGCAAGCCATCAGTGGAGCGCCGGACCAGACCAAGCCCTTCCTCGAGCCATTGCTGAAGCGGCTGGAAGCCAGGGACGACATCAACAAATAGGGCGCGTGATCCGAGCCGCTTCGTCCCGGGCAAACTTGCTCATTGTTGAGGTTTGGGTTGCGAGGACGCCTGTTGCGGCGGGCGCGGGCGGCTGGCGGGCGGAATGATGCCGTTCATCCGCAGGTACTCGACTATCTGACCGTAGTGATCCATGGAATGCCAGGCACCGATATTGGCAATGGCGAGACGGGTTGAGAGGAACGGGAGTACCGGCTTGGCCAGCGGCGTGACGGCGTTTTCGGAAGTGATCCCCGAAATGGCGCGGTGGCCGAGCGCGAAGGAATCCTTCAGGTACTGAACGATTTCGGCTTTGGTCTTCAACTCGGCAGGGCCGTTGGCATTTTGCTCGATGGATTTCGCGTCGATCGTCTCACCCATGAGCGGACCGAAAAAAAGGTGATTGGCGTAGCCGATGTGCTTCACCTCTTCGGCGAAAGTACGCACGCCCTTAAATTCTCCATTGGTGGGCGCGAAAGAATACTTGTCTTCGGGCATGGCCTCCGCGGCGGAGACGACCTCCTGCTCGACAATCCCGTAATGCATGTTAAGGATGGAGGCGACGGTGGGTGGTTGTTGCTGGTCCTTTGAGCCGCCCTGGGCGCGCAGGGTTGGGGCAGCGGCAAGCGCGCCCAGCAGGACGATGGATACGGCGGAGTTCTTCATCGGATTCTCCTTGTCTTGTGGAGCTGGTGCTCAGGATCTTACGCTTTCGCGGCGCGAGAAGTCATCTTCAAGTTTTACCGGCCGCTTCGACCACCCGCCCATCGATCGGCGCCCGGGCCAGAGAGGGCCGCGTGCTTGGGCTCGGCGACGGCGGCGAGGGCGGCTTCGATGACGTCGAGTCCTTCGTCGAATTGTTCGTCGGTGACGACGAGTGGAACGAGGATGCGGATGACGTTGTTAAACGTGCCGGCGGTGATGGTGATAAGGCCGTGCTCGTAGCAGTAGCGGGCGATTTGCTTGGTTTCCGTGTCGGCAGGCTCGCGCGTCGCGGCGTTGCGGACCAACTCGATGGCGCACATGCCGCCAAGGCCGCGCACGTCGCCGACGAGATCCCATTTCTTCTGCCACATGAAAGCGCGTTTTTCAAAACGTCCGCCGATCACCGCGGAGCGCGCCAGCAGGCCATCCTTCTCTATGGCTTCGATCACCGCGAGCGCCGCGGCACAAGACAAGGGGTGAGCACAAAACGTTCCGCCGAGGGCGCCGGGGCCGGGCGCGTCCATTATTTCGGCGCGGCCGGTGACGGCGGCGATGGGCATGCCGCCGCCGAGCGACTTGGCCATGGCGATCAAATCGGGCTCGATGCCGAAATGTTCGGAAGCGAACCACTTTCCGGTGCGTCCGAAGCCTGACTGTACTTCGTCGGCGATGAAAAGGATGCCGTGCTCGCGGCAAATCTTCTGCAGCAGCTTGAAGTAACCGGGCGGCGGAACGACAAAGCCGCCCTCGCCGAGAACGGGTTCGGCGAGGACCGCGGCGACCGATTCGGGAGCGACGGAACGTTTGAAGGCGTCTTCGAGATGGTGCGCAAAATCTTCGGCTGAGGTTCCCGCAGCGTGGCGGTAGGGATAGGCGTAGGGAATGCGATAGATGTCGCTGGCAAACGGCTGAAAGCCGGCTTTGTAGGGACGGGTTTTGCTGGTGAGGGACATGGTGAGAAGCGTGCGGCCATGAAAAGCATCTTCAAAGCAGATGACCGCAGGACGCTTGGTGTAAGCGCGGGCGATTTTGATGGAGTTTTCGATGGCCTCCGCGCCGGAGTTGACCAGAATGGTTTTCTTCGCGAAATTGCCCGGTGCCAGCGCGTTCAGTTTTTCGGCCACGGCGACGTAGCCTTCGTAGGGAGTGACGGCAAAGCACAGATGCAAGTGCTTTTCGAGCTGCTCGCGGAGGGCGGAAACGACGCGGGGCGAACGGTGGCCGGCGTTGAGGCAGCCGATGCCGCCGGCAAAGTCGATGTAGCGATTGCCATCCACGTCTTCGATGACGGCTCCTTCAGCGCGCGCGGCGAAAACGGGCGTGGCGTTGGAAGGGCCGCGCGGGATGGCGGCTTCGCGGCGGGCCAGGAGGGCGCGGGAGTTGGGGCCGGGAATTTCCGTGCGGAGCTGGATGGTTTTCATGATGCCTCCCTTGGTGGCTTGCTAAACTCGGCGCTCTCAGCGATCCCGGCTGATCGCTGCAAGTTGCCGCGATCCTCGCCGCCGTCCGGAAAAGACCCAAGCGGACACGGGATGACCTTCCTTCGATGGATCGAGCGAGACGCGTACAAGAGAAATTCTCTTTGCCACCTCCCATATCAGTACCAGCCGATAGGGGTTTCGTCGAGATTGACGTAGACCTGCTTGGTCTCGAGATATTCTTCGAGGCCCCACGGGCCGAGTTCACGGCCAAAGCCGGACTGTTTGTAGCCGCCCCAGGGCGCTTCGACGTAAGTCGGTTGCATATGATTGACCCAGATGATGCCGGCGCGCAGCGACTTCACGACGCGAAAAGCTTTGTAAATGTCGCGGGTCCAAACAGCAGCAGCAAGGCCGTAGGGCGTGTCGTTGGCGATGCGGATGGCTTCGGCCTCGCCGTCGAAGGGGATGACGGAAGCGACCGGGCCAAAGATTTCTTCGCGAGCGATGCGCGCGGAGTTCTCGACGTCGTAGAAGATCGTGGGCTCGACGTAGTAGCCCCTTGCGAATTGCTTCGCGCGCCCGCCGCCGATGGCGACTTTGGCTTCTTTCTTGCCAACATCGAGATAGGAGCAGACACGATCGTATTGTTCTTTGCTGACGAGCGGGCCCATCTTGGTGTCGCGTTCGAGCGGGGCGCCAAGCTTGATGCGCTTGGCCTTCTCGGTCATGGCTTCGACAAACTTGGAATAAATCTTCTTTTCAACGAGGATGCGGCTTCCCGCAGAGCAAACTTCGCCCTGATTGATAAATACGCCGAACAGCGCGCCGTCCACGGCGGCTTCCCAGTCGGCGTCGGGGAAGAAAATGTTGGGCGACTTCCCGCCGAGTTCGAGGGTGACGCGTTTGAGCGAGTCCGCCGCGCTCTTCACGATGACTTTTCCGACAGCGGCGCTCCCGGTGAAGGCAATTTTGTCCACGTTGGGATGCGCGACGATGGAGGCGCCCGCCGTTTCGCCAAAACCGTTCACGATGTTGACCACGCCGGGCGGCAAGCCAGCTTCTTCGAACCAAACGGCGAACTCCAGCGCGGTGAGCGGCGTTTGTTCGGCGGGCTTGAGCACGCAGGTGCAGCCTGCGGCGATGGCGGGAGCAAGCTTCCAGGCGGCCATGAGCAGCGGGTAGTTCCAGGGAATGATTTGACCGGCGACGCCGACGGGCTCGCGCATGGTAAAGCTCAGAGCGTTGGCAGGAACCGGATTCACGCTGCCAGTGATTTTGTTGGCGAGGCCACCGTAATACTCGAAACAGGTTGCCACGTCGGCGATGTCATATTCCGCTTCGACAATGGGCTTGCCGGTGTTGCGGCATTCAAGCTCGGAGAGTTGCCGAGCGCTTTGGCGGATTTTTTCCGCTAGCTTGAAGAGGATGCGGCCGCGGTCCTGGGCGGTGGTAGTAGCCCAAGGCCCGGAGTCAAACGCGGCGCGGGCTGCCTTCGCGGCATTGTCGATGTCGGCGGCGTTTGAGGAAGGGACCTGGGCGATCACTTCTTCGGTCGAAGGATCGTAGACGGGAAAGGTTTCGCCCGACGCGCTACTGACCCACTGGCCACTTACGTAGTTCTGATAAGTGCGAACGCTGGTCTTGGCGATGGTGGACATGGCTACCTCCCAAAATCGGTTTCATTTCACACCGTGGTGGCCGCGGAAGCAAGTTTGCGCGCGGCCTTACGCCTACCGTAAATGAAAAAGAAAAAGCCGGCCAGGCCAATGAAGGCCAGAGTGCCGCCGAACATCCACAGTTCGTAAGAAAAGAGCGAAGTGATTTGCTGCGCTGGGAAAAACGCCAGGGCGATTCCCACAGAGGTGGTCAGGAAGCCGCTCAGGCCAGCAGCGATGAGAGTACCTTTGCCGTAGCGCCCGGGCGCGAAAGATTTCTGCGCCGCAATTATCAGCAAGGCGCCGAACATGTAGAGAAACGGGATCAACTGAAGTACCACGGCAAGCGACAAGAGCTTCTGAA
The DNA here is from genome assembly GCA_003223215.1 of Acidobacteriota bacterium. Lineage (GTDB taxonomy): Bacteria > Acidobacteriota > Terriglobia > Acidiferrales > UBA7541 > Acidiferrum. The sequence goes on along the minus strand of QHYH01000089.1, from coordinate 25,709 downwards.
AGGTTTCCTGCACGCCGGCGCCGGTGAAGCTGAAGTTGACGACGACCAAAATGAGGGAAACCGTTGCGTGCACGATGAGCGCGGCGTGGGGGGTGGAATATCTGGGATGAATCTTGCCGAGCCAGTCCGGCAGGTAGGAATCGAGGCCGGCGACAAAGGGAATGCGGGCCGAGCCGCCAAGCCAGGCCGAACCGATTCCGGCGATGGACAAACTGAGCATGAGCGCGAAGGGCGCGATGATCCAGCCGATGCCCACTCGCGCGGACATGTGGCTGACGGCTTGCACGATGCCCTGGAGAACGTTGATTTGATCTTTGCTGACAGCCACGAGCAAGGTCAGCGTCGTGCCCACGTAGAGCGCGCCGGAGAGAAGGCCGCCCAAGGCGACGGCTCCCGGAAGCGTTCTTCGCGGGTCTTCGATTTCGTCGCCCATGACGGAGGCGAGCTCGAGGCCAACAAGGCCAAAACAGATGACACCGAAGGAGTTCAGAACGAAGCGCGGGTTCGCTGGAATCCGGAAGTCCGCCGCAGTCAGGGAAGTGCCGAAGCGCAGCCCGACAATGACACCCAGGGCAATCAGCAGGACACCGGCGACAAAGGTGCCGAGGCCGCCGACGTTGTTGATCCATTTGCCAACGCCAAGGCCGACGATGTTGAGGACCACGAGAACGACGAGCAGCGCGAGCGAAGCTAAAAGGGCAAAGGCTTTGCTATCCGCGAGAGAAGCGTGAGCCGGGCCGAGGGAGAAGACAGAAACACCGACGAAATACAGCATGATGGTCGGCACATACATCATGTTGTTCGTCCAGTAGCACCAGCCGGAGAGAAAACCATGGAAGTCGCCAAAGACTTCCTTAGCCCAGAGGTAAACGCCGCCTTCGCCGGGATAACGGTGCGCGAGTTCGATGACGGCGATTCCCTGGGGCCAGAAAAAAAGGAGAAGGGAGATGCTCCAGAGCCAGACCGTCACCCCGCCGTTGGCGGCAATGGATGGGACCACATTCAGATTGAAAACGGCGACGACGAAAAGCAGGACGAGGTCCCGGCGGCCGAGCACGCGCTTGAGACGCGGAGCTTCGGTGGCTGCGACGGCGGCGTTTGGTATGACAACCTCGCTTCCCAATAGAGATTCCTCGCTTCACAGACTCCGCCCGGAAGGAAGAGCGCACAAAAAGAGGAGTGAGTCGGCTAGTGCCCACCCGCCCCGACCGACGCGCCGCGCTCCTGCTGCGCTTTGGCCAATGCGGGCGCGACCTCTTCGAAGACCGCAAGATGGTTGTCGATGTCCGCTTCCGTGTGCTGAACGGAAATCGTCCACTGCTCGTCCCACCAATACGGCTGCGCCAGAACGCCGCGATTGACCATGCCGAACCAGTAGTGCCGCCAGAGATCGACGTCGATTTTGGTCCAATCGCGATAGTTGCGAATTTCCTGCGGATAAAGCATCAGAGCCCCGTTGACGCCCGCGCTCGCGACGTAGGCTTGCAAGCGGGATTTCTTGATGATGGCGCGATAGCCTTCCGTGAGCTTCTTGCTGAGGATGCCGACGTGGGCGTAGTTTTCGCGCGTGAGGACTTCGCGAACCGTGGCGAGACCCGCCGCCATGGCTGCGCGGTTGGTGTTGTAGGTGCCGCCGTGAAAGACTTTGTGCTGCGAGATGAGATCCATCACGGCACGGCTCGCTCCAAACGTGGCGAGCGGCAAACCGCCACCGATGGATTTGGCCAGGCAGATGATGTCCGGCTTGACACCAAAGAATTCGCTGGCGCCGCCCCAGGCGAGTTTCGCACCGGTTTTCACCTCGTCGAAAATGAGCAACGCACCGTTTTTGTCGCAAAGATCGCGCAATCCTTCGAGAAAACCAGGCTGTGGGAGGCACAGGCCAACATTCATGAGGATGGGCTCAAGAATGATGGCGGCAATCTGGCCCGGATTCTCCTTGAAGCGGCGCTCGACGCTCGCGAGATTGTTGAACGCGGCGACGACGACGTTGGCGAGAGAGGCTTGGGGAACGCCGGCGCCGCCGGGGACGCTCGTGGGAGCTTCGGGATCGCCGTAATCTTCTGCTTTGGGCTTCACACTGACGAGCACCGTATCGTGCAGACCGTGGTAGGAGCCTTCGAATTTGAGTATTTTGTCGCGGCCGGTAGCGGCGCGAGCGAGACGGCAGCCGTGCATGGTGACTTCCGTGCCGCTCGAGCCGAAACGCACCATCTCGACGGGATACCGTTTGCAGATCTCTTCGGCAAGTTCCCATTCCTGATCGTGAGGCATGCCAAAGGTGGTGCCGCGGTGCAGCTCCTGTTCGACCGCTTTGACCACTGCGGGATGGCAGTGGCCGGCCATCAGCGCGCCGAAACACAGGTTGTGGTCGATGTATTCGTTGCCGTCCAGGTCGTGGATCCGGCTGCCCTTGCCGTCCTTTACGAACAACGGATAGGGCTCGTAGTGGCGATAGTTACTGGCAACGCCGAGAGGAATGCGCTCGATGGCGCGCTTGTGCGCGGCGGCGGATTTGCGCGTGCGCTTTTCGTAGGTGGCAAGTTCCTTTTGTAGTGCGTCGTGCATAATGCTGCTCCGTGGATGGCAGGACTGTTCCCTGCGGTCAGTTTGAGACGGTGAAGCTATTATCTCATGCGTGCGGGGCACGGCCTCCGAGCCGCGCCTCCTGAATTCAACCGATTCCGGGGCCGGCCTTCTGGCGCGACGCGTCAGAAAACGAGCTTCAAAGCAAACTGGAACAGCCGGGGGTCGCGCACTTTCTGGGGCTGTCCAAAAGTAGAGCCCTGGTTCCCCGAATTGCCATCCGTCCCGTAAAACTGAGCATGATTGAAAATGTTAAAAATCTCCGTCCGGAATTCCAGATGCATTTTCTCGCCGACGGGAGTCTTCTTAAATACGCCAACATCCCAATTGTTGATCGGAGGATTGCAGCAAAGTGTGCGTGGCACGTTGCCGAAAGTTCCAAGCGGAATAGCAGTAGGATCTCCCGGACAGGTCGAAGTGTCGCAGTTGTCGAACAAGTTGGGGTCAAACACGAAACCGTCTGTCCGAGGATTGTGGGTCTTGAAAGGCCCGGTGAAGTTGGGCTTGCCCGGACACTCAAAGCCCAGAGTGCTTCCCTGCAGTTCTGTGTCATTGCAATTGTTGATTAAGATCGGGAAACCGCTCTGATAGGTATAAATGCCCGAAACCTCCCAGCCGTTCAGCACCTTGCCCAAAAATCCCTCCTTCTCGGGAATGGGCAAATCCCAGACGTAGTTGAAAACAAAGCGGTGCCGGGCGTCGAACAACGAAGGGCCGTAGGTGGCCCTGAAGTTCAAGGGATTCAAGATTTCCTCGAAGCTCGAGGCGTTGTCCAGGGACTTGCTGTAAGTATAAGAAGTCTGGAATTGCAGGCCATGGGAAAAGCGCTTCTCCAAGAGGGCTTGCAGTGAATTGTAGTTAGAATAGGCGACGGTATCTTCAGCGAAAATACTGTTGAAGACTTCGGTCCCATCGGCGGGACAACCGCTCGTGAGGGGATTGGGGTCGGTTGGGTTGCAGTTCGGGGACGAATAGGGACGCAAGCCGACCAGATTGATGGGAGTGCCAGCTCCGGGAGCACCGGTGATGGTGCACTGCGGCGCGGTTGTCTTGATCGGGCAGGGAATGTTTGGTCCGCCTGGCGTGGGGCCGCCGATATAGGGCATGTGTAGAACCTGGCCTGGGCCGAGATTGAATTGATACTGACTGTCCTCGGTGAAGGGTCCGCAACCTTGCCCTAAATTTGCAAGATCAAGGCAAGTTTGCGCATTGGCGGCGTTCTCATCATGAATAGCGAGGAGGCGGTGTCCCTGCGAGCCCACGTAGCCAACTTGCAGGAGGATTTCGCCGGGGAGCTCGCGCTTGACGGTCAAATTGTATTGAGCAGAGTACTGCGTGCGCAGAGTCTTTGGGAATTGGCCGAAGAGAAGAATGGGCCGATAAAGCGCCCAGTCCACGGGCTGGTTCCGAGGAGGGTTAAGGAAGGCGTTGGACACGTTGGGAAAGGTCGCGCCCTCTTGCGTCACGAATGGCGTGCTGAAGAGAGGATTGGTTATGCCGTTGCTGATGCCAAACGGCGGCTCCGCACTGAATTGTTCGAGCACGAGCTGCTCAATCGGGTTGTAGAACAATCCCCAACCCATACTGACGGTGGTCTTATTCGGGCCGCCCGTAAGTTTGGAGAGCGCTCCGTCCTTCCAGCCAGGACTCCAGTTCAAACCAAGGCGAGGAGCAAACGCTTTGTAATAGGTGCTGAAGAGACCGCCGGGGACACCTTTGTCTCCGGGAACGACGAGTCCAGTAGGGGTCGTCCCGGTATTTGCGCAGTTCGGTGTTACCCCCGTACCGTTGAACTGGGGAAGCGAACTAAAGCTAGAGTCGCTGGGAGCGGGGTATCCCGTCGAGAGATCACACGGAAAGATTGTAGAGCTCTGACCGGGATTGAAGCGCTGCACTTTCTTGCCGATGTCGGTGAGGGGCGTGTTCATTTCCCAGCGCAAGCCGTAGTTCAAAGAGACGTTGGGTTTGAATTTCCAGCTGTCCTGGGCAAACAGGTACAGGGAGGTGCTGCGGACGAGCTCCGTATTGGCGGATCCCTGCGAGTAAGAAACCGGCAGTCCAAGCAGATAGTTTGCAAAAGGATCGATGGCTCCAGTGTCGTTGTTGCCGCCCGGACCGAAGATGTATTCGCCGTTGACGTTAAAGTACAGGTTTTGATCAAACTTCTGGTAGCGAACGTCGCCGCCGAACTTGAAGCTGTGGTTGCCCACGATCTTGCTGTAATTCTCGTTGAACTGAAAGGTGTTCCCCGTTTGTGGCAGTTGGCCCTCGAAATTGTTGCCAAAAAGACCAAGCGTGCCGTTCAAGGTGACGTACGGGACTCCCTCGAACTTGGGACCGAGTCCCGGATGAATGCCGCAGCCAAAGCCGGGACACACGGGAGTGTTGGGATCGGCCGCGGTGCCGAGGGGAGCACCGGTGGGGTCCACTAGGGGAGTATCGGAGGTTCCGCCAAAGCATTGAGCGGCCGGAACCACGCTTCCGCACGAGGCAGTGACCGCGTTAGTGACGGTGGGGGTGTAGAACTTGGGTTGGGCTTCGCGGAAATAAGTGAAACGGAATTCATTGACTGCCTTAGAACCAAGTGTCCAGGAGTGGCTGGCGTTCACTTGCTGGGCGTGAGTTATGATTTGCCCAGGAAAATTGCCAAGGGAACCGCCGGCCAACTGAAAGACGGCGAATGGATCGAGGGTATTGGCGTTATCGTAATAATAGTAGAACGACAGTTTCTGCGTATTGCTCAAATTGTGGTCCAGCCGTATTTGGAACTGGTCCCCGCGGTCTGTCGACCTGACCACATCCTGCGTCTCGGAATTGGCTCCTCCAGAACCCGGCAGGTAGCCCATCTTGATCAGACTCGAGGCCACCGGGTCAAAACATCCGACCGGGATGGTGGCCATGAGAGCTTGGGCGCCGGTCGTTGTCGGAAAGACGGAATCCCAAGGCTGTGGGGTGCCATTGATAACCGACGTCAGCGCGGTTTGCCCGCCAGGCGTGAGCTGGCTACCACAACGATTCTGGAGAATGGTGGCCACGGTCGGGTCATTCAGCGTGCCGGAGAAGACCATGGTGGAGGGATCCCCTGGGGGCGTTCCCGGTGCCGGCAGCGGAGTGGTGAAGGCACCTGCGAGGTCGCTTGCGGTGGGCACGGGCACCAACTGCGAGACGATGCCTCGCACGATACGCCGTCCCTCATAAGAACCGAAGATGAAGGTTTTGTCTTTCTTAATGGGCCCGCCGAGCGTGCCGCCGAACTGATTTTGCTTAAAAGGCGGTTTCGGCGTGGGCTGGAAGGTGAAACCGTGGGCGTTGAGCACATCGTTGCGCAGAAATTCGTAAACGCTGCCGTGAAGATCGTTGGTGCCGGATTTGGTGACAACGTTAATCACTGAACCGGAATTGCGACCGTACTCGGCGTCGAAGGTATTAGAGATAACCCGAAATTCTTCGACGCTGTCCGGTGAAGGCTGGACGGCAGGCAGGTTGGCAAAGAGGTCGTTGCTGTCGCCGCCGTTCACGGAATAGTTGTTGGAACGGCCGCGACCGCCGTTCACCGTAACGACGCCGGGCTTGTCGGACCCGTAGAAGAGATTGTTTCCAATCTGCGACTGCACGCCAGGCTGGAGTTGCAGGAGTTGGAAGACATCGCGCTGGTTCAACGGCAGCTGCGTTGCGGAGCGTTCGTTGACAATTGCGCCGAGTTGCGTGGAGGTGGTATCAATCACGGGCGGCGCGCCAGTGACTTCCACCACGTCCGTGGAACCGCCAATTTGCAACACTACATCGACGCTGATAGCTTCGTTGAGGTTGAGGGGAACGCCTTTGCGCGCGTATTTCTTGAAACCCTGGCTCGCAAGGTCAACTTCATAGGAACCAACGGGCACTTCGAGGAAAATATATTCGCCATTAGCGCCGGTCTGCACGTCGCGTGTAGCGTGCGTGGCTTCGTTGATTAACGTGACGGTAGCGCCGACTACGGCGCCACCACTCGGATCGGTAACCGTGCCGCGAATGCGGCCGCCGGTGCTTTGCGCATGCGCAAACGGCGTAACCAAAGCAAGCAGGAGAATCGAAGTGGCGTTGAAAAAAATGCTAGCACGACACGACGAGAGAAATCCCAAGGACAGTCCCTTGCCTTTCATGATCTCGCCCCCTGCCACGAAGGCCCCCCCGACGATCGCATCTTCGTGGTTGCCCTTGCCCCTTAAACTCTACTATAATCCAGCAAACTTAGAGAAAGTTGGGTGCCGTGTCAAGCAGAAAGAATTTATCCACGCAGTCCGCCCAGCGTGACGGGAAGCGCCTCCTGCGCATCAGCGAAGTGGCGCGCCGCGTGGGCATTTCCTCTTCGGCTCTGCGCGCGTGGGAAGCGCTCGGACTGGTGTCCCCGCAGCGGACGCAAAGCCGCTACCGTTTGTACAACGAATCCGACGTACGCCTGCTGCGGAGAGCCATTTTTCTCCGCCGTGCCCGCGGCCTCAATCCGCCCGCGATCGCCCATGTCCTCAAGCGCCAGGGCGTGGTATCTCCGCCCGCCGAAGGCACGCTCGCTCCCGGGCAGCGTTTCCGCCGGCTGCGCGCCAAGCGGGGGCTTTCTCTCGCACAAGTTGCCAAAGCCACCGGCGTTTCCGTCGGATTTCTCAGCGCGCTCGAGCGAGGCCAGATGCGTTCGTCGGTAGCGACGCTCCGCCGCATCGCGCGCTTTTATGGAACCAATATTCTTTCGCTCTTCGAGGCTGCCGGCGACAATCCGCGCCTGGTGCGCCCTCGGGAAAGAAGAATTCTGGAAACCACGCCCGACGTCCGCATGGAACTGCTCGCTTGGGGCAACACGGCGATGGAGCCGCACCTGTTCCGCGTCAAGCCCGGCGGCGGAAGCGGCGAATCGTACACCCACGAAGGAGAGGAATTTCTACACGTGCTTCGCGGTGAGTTTGAAATTTGGCTAGACAAAAGCGAGCATTACCAGCTGAAGCGCGGCGACAGTTTGTATTTTGAAAGCTCCACGCCGCACCGTTGGAAGAATCCCGGGCGCAAAGAAGCGTGGGTGCTGTGGATTAATACGCCGCCGACATTCTGAAGAAGGAACCGCATTGAAAAACCACTACCTGGCGTTGAACTCCCGTGCGGTTCGCCTCACGTTACCGCTTACGGTGCTGTGTTTCGGAATCACCGGCAGCGCCAGAGCGCAGGGGCTCATCGTCGAGCCCGCCGACATCATCGTGATTCACGCTCGCGTGTACACGGAGAATCCGAAGCAGCCCTGGGCGCAGGCGGTCGCCATTCACGGAGCGAAAATTGTGGCCGTCGGCGACGATACGACGATCCAGAAAATCCGCGGCATGGGCACGAAAGTCATCAACGCCGGGGGAAAGCTGGTCCTACCTGGCTTCACCGATTGCCACATTCATTTTCTCGACGGATCGCTCAGTCTTGGCCGCGTGAACCTGGAGGGCGCAAAAGACGTTGCCGACATCCAGAAGAAACTGCGCCAGTACGCAGCGGAACATCCGGGCGAGGACTGGATTCTGGGTCGCGGCTGGAATTATGCGATGTTTGGTCCAGAGGCCTTGCCACACAAGAAATATCTCGACGAGGTTTTCCCCAACCGGCCCGTTTTTCTGGAGGGTTACGACGGGCATACCTACTGGGCTAATTCGAAAGCCCTGGCGCTCGCGGGCATCATCGGCAAAACTCCGAATCCGCCGAACGGCATCATCGTGCGCGATGCCCAGACCGGAGAAGCTACGGGCGCTTTGAAAGAAGCGGCTCAGGATTTGGTCGCGAAGGTAGTGCCGAAGCCGACTCGCGCCGACAAGCTTCTGGCCTTGCGCGCCGGGATGAAATGGGCCAATGAAAATGGCCTCACGCGCGTCCACAGCGCCGGGGGCGATTTTGAAATTCTCGACCACTTCGACGAAATGCGCCATCGCGGCGACCTTAGCTTGCGGATGTACATCGCTTACTTCCTGAATCCTCCTGCCCTGCGGCGGGAGGACCTCGACGCCATCGAGGCGGCGCGCAAGAAATTCCATGACGACTGGATCGATGCCGGCGCGGTGAAATTCATGGTGGACGGCGTGGTGGAGTCGCACACGGCGGCCATGCTCGAACCCTACAGCGACGACCCTTCCTTGAAGGGCAAGCCCTTCTGGGAGCCAGCGAACTACAATGCCGCCGTTGCCGAGGTGGATAAGCGCGGTTTCCAGCTGTTTACGCATGCCATCGGGGATTATGGCGTTCGCATGGCGCTCGATGGCTACGAGAACGCGGACCAACACAATCACAAGCGGGACCGCCGCTCCCGCATCGAGCACATCGAAACCGTTGCGGCTGCGGACATTCCGCGCTTCGGGAAGCTCGGCGTTATCGCCAGCATGCAGCCGCTGCATTCTTATCCGGATGCCGATACCCTGGACGTTTGGGCGCGCAATGCCGGACCCGACCGCGCGTCGCGCGCCTGGGCGTGGAAAAGTATCGCCGACGCCGGCGGTCGCCTGGCGTTTGGCAGCGATTGGCCGGTGGTGACGCTGAATCCGTGGGAAGGGATGCAGACCGCGGTGACGCGGCAAACCGCGGAGGCCACGCCGGCAAACGGCTTCGTTCCCGAACAGCGGCTGACGGTCCCTCAAGCGGTCGAAGCCTACACGTTAGGGGCGGCGTTTGCGGGGCGACGCGAGAAAACCGAAGGGTCGCTCGAGGTTGGCAAACTCGGCGACCTGATTATCATTTCGCAGGACATTTTTAACATCAACCCGCATAAGATTGGAGCGACGAAGGTGCTCACCACCATCGTGGGCGGGCGGGTCGTTTATCAAGCGGATTCCAAGTAGCCGGAGGAGCGATGAAACCTCGCGCGATTCTTCTGGGGGCTGTGGCCATTGCTCTCGGGTGCGGGGGTTGTGGCAAAAGGGAAGAATCGCTGAGCTTGCTCGTTTGGGAAGGCTATGCGGATGAGTCTGCGGTGCACGACTTCGAGCAAAGCCATCACTGCAAGGTTTCTGCTTCCTACATGGGATCGAGCGATGAGCTGGTGGCCAAGCTGCGCGGCGGCAGCGCCTCGAATTATGACGTCATCTCGCCTTCGAGCGATGTTGCCGCGTCCATCGCGCGCGCGGGGTTGGCCGCGCCGCTAAACCTTTCAAAAATTCCTTCCTATTCGCAGCTCTCCAACAAACTTCGTGATTTGCCTTTAGTCAAACCCGGCGGCCAGGTCTACGGCGTGCCGTTCATGTGGGGGCCGAACCCGCTTCTTTACGACACGACGGTCTTTTCCAAGCCGCCCGACTCCTGGGCTGTCTTCTGGGATCCCCAATACAAGGGAAAGGTATCGGTTTGGGACGATCTGTCCAGCGTCTATATGGCCGCGCAGATTCTCGGCTACGACAAGCCCGACCCGGCCAAACTTTACAATCTGACCGACGAGCAACTCGCCGCGGTTAAGGAGAAGCTTCTCGAACTCAAACCCAACATTCGCAAAATATGGTCTACTGGCGGCGAGCTTACCAATCTTTTCGAGAATCATGAAATCGTTCTGGCCATGGGCTGGCCGCTGAACACCAACGACCTCCGCAAAGCGAATTTCCCGATTGGCGAGACTATTCCCAAGGAAAACACCACCGGGTGGATCGACCATTTGATGATTACTGCCGCCAGCACGCACAAGGAGCTTGCGCACGCCTTCCTCGAATACATGATCGAGGCCAAAACGCAAAAGCTGGTGACCGACCGGACGCATTACACGCCCGCGAATTCCGGCGCGGCGCAATTTCTCACACCGGATGAAATGACGAGCCTGCACCTCGACGACCCTGATGCCTATATGCAGAGAATCTACTTTTGGCAGGATGTTCCCCGCCGCGCGAAGTACAACGAGATTTGGAACGAGGTGAAAGCCGCGCAGTGAGCGCTTTTCCCGCCAATCCGCCCCAGGAACTTCCGGCCAAAAGCGCGGCGCTTCTGGAACTCCGCAATGTAGCCAAGCGCTTTGCCGCGGTAGATGTCCTGAAGAACATTTCTTTAAACATCGCTTCGGGAGAGTTTCTCACGCTCCTCGGCGAGAGCGGTTCGGGCAAAACAACTGTGCTTCGCTTGATCGCGGGATTCGCACAGCCTTCTTCCGGCGAAATCTGGATGAGCGGCGAGCGCCTGGACCTCCTCCCGCCTTACAAGCGTCGCGTGAACACCGTTTTCCAGAACTACGCGCTGTTTCCTCACCTCAGCGCGTGCGACAACGTCGCTTACGGACTGCGCGTCAAGAACACGCCAACCAGTGAAATTGCGGCGCGCGTCGAAGAGGCTCTCCGCATGGTGAAGATGCAGGGTTTTGCCGCCTCGCGCCCTGCGAGGTTGAGCGGCGGCCAGCAGCAGCGCATCGCCCTTGCGCGAGCCCTTGTCAATCGCCCGCGGCTGCTCTTGCTCGACGAGCCGCTTTCGGCGCTGGATGCGAATCTGCGCAAACAGATGCAGGGCGAGTTGAAATCGCTGCAGCGCGAAATCGGCGTCACGTTTCTCTTTGTCACGCATGACCAAGAAGAAGCCATGGCGCTTTCTGATCGCATCGCGCTCCTGCGCGATGGAGCGCTCGAACAGGTGGCGTCTCCCCGCGAGATTTATGCGCATCCCGCCACCGCCTACACTGCCGAGTTCATCGGTCAAACGAATTTGCTTCGCGGGGAAATTCGCGGTGGCATGGTCACGTGCGGTGCGCTGCGCTGGCCCTCGGACGAGGCCGATGGTGCGGTGATTTTTTCTCTTCGCCCGGAAGCGATTCGCATTTGTGCCGACGATAAGCGCCAGCCCAGCGAGGTACGCTTTCGTGCAGCGGTGCGCCAGCAATTCTACGGCGGTTCTAGCGAATTGCTGGAAGTGGATTGCGGCAACGGCCAAACGTTGCGCGTGCGTGTCCCGGTAGGCGGTCCGCTTGCCGGCGAACAGGACTTTGTCTTTTCGCTTTGCGACCCCACTCGCGTCGCGGAATAGAGGCTCACGACTTTCCCATGTACTCGCGCGCCTACAAAACGCTCGTTTCCCTCCCGCCGCTCGTCTGGGTTGGCACGTTCCTCTTGCTCCCCTACGCGCTCGTGTTTGCGCACAGCCTGTGGGCGGTGCGCGAAGGCGTGATGGTTCATGATTGGAATCTCGACAACTACAAAGCGCTCCTGACGAATCCGCTGTATGCCGTGGTGCTTTTCCGCACCATGCACATCGCAGCGTCCGTAACGCTTTGCGCGATCCTGCTTGGTTATCCGCTTGCGTACTATTTGGCTTTTCACGCGGGCGCGCGCAAGGAACTTCTCTACCAGCTAGTCATCGTGCCTCTTTGGGTCAGCTACCTTGTGCGCGGCTATGCTTGGAAAACCATTCTTGGCAGCGACGGCGTGTTGAATGGCTTCCTGCAATATCTGCACCTCACCCGCGAGCCGGTTGGCTACTTCCTTTACAGCCCTTTCGCCGTCGTGCTGATGCTCACGCACATCTACACCCCGTTTGTTTTTCTGCCCATCTATGCTGCTCTCGAACATGTTCCGCGGCCGCTCTTGGAGGCTTCACAGGATCTTGGCGCAAGCTCCGTTCAAACGTTCTGGCGCGTGATCCTGCCTCTCTCCATGCCCGGCCTGCTCGCCGGCGCGACGTTTGCGTTTGTTCTCTCGCTCGGCGACTTTCTTGCGCCGCTCCTGGTCGGCGGTCCTTCCGGCACCATGATCGCAAACGTGGTGCAAAGCCTCTTTGGCGCCGCTTTTGACTGGCCGCTCGGGGCGGCGATTTCCGTCGGGATTCTGGTCATCACCATTTCTCTACTGTGCCTCGGCGAGTTTCTGGAAAAGCGCTGGGCCTTCCAATGACGCGAAGCTCTACCGTGCGCCGCGCGCCGCTCCTGGCTCTGTATGCCACGTTTGTCTTCGCCTTCATTTATCTGCCCATCGTCGTGCTCGTCGTTTACTCCTTCAACCGCGATGGCGTCGGCGGTTTTCCTCCTCGTCATTTCACGCTGGGCTGGTACACCGTGCTTTTTGCCGACTCTTCCATCTGGAATTCCGTGCTCAACAGCTTGATCGTGGCCGCCGCGAGCGTCGCGCTTTCGCTGGGACTGGGTCTGCTCGCTGCTCTCGCTCTCGACCGCGCCGGCTTTCCGGGCAAGAGTTTGTTTCGCCGCCTGGTGCTCCTGCCTTTGATTCTTCCGGGCATCATCACGGGCCTTTCGTTGCTGATGTTCGCGGTTTTTTCGGGATTACACCCCAGCCTGGCGACCGTTTTCCTCGGTCACGCGACCGCGCTGATCTCCGTCGCCACCACCGAGCTCTTCGCCGGCCTGCAAAAACTGGACCGCGCGCAGGAAGAAGCTTCGCTCGACCTCGGCGCCACGCCTTGGCAAACGTTTTGGCGCATTACCCTTCCCAATCTCAAACTCTCGTTGATCGCCGCCGGGCTGCTCATCTTTACGCTTTCGATGGACGAAATTGCGGTGACGTTTTTCCTTATCGGACGCGACAATACCTTGCCCCTGGAAATCTGGGCTCGCCTCCGCCGCGGCATCACTCCGGAAATCAACGCAATCTCTACTCTCATTTTCGTCTCATCTGTCGCGCTTCTTGTCATTTGGTATCACCTGCGCGCCCGCAGCCTCGGCGCCCGATCGCCCGAGTTTCTCGAACAACTGGGAGAGACTTCATGAAGCAATCCGTAACGACGCGGCGAACTTCCATCTTGCTGACGTTTCTTCTGTCCTTGCTGATCGTGCCCGACGCAGCCGCCCAGTCCGTTCCCTTCGACATCGTTATCACCAATGGGCGCATTATCGACGGGACGGGCTCGCCCTGGTATTCGGGCGATATCGGCATTCGCGGAGGAAAGATCGCGGAGATCGGCAACCTTGCCGCCAGCACTCGCACGCGCACTATCGATGCGCACGGCCAGGTGGTTGCCCCCGGCTTCATTGACATGCTCGGCCAGTCGGAGCTGACGATTCTCGTCGATCCGCGCCTGCCGTCAAAAATCTATCAAGGCATCACCACCGAAATCACCGGCGAAGGCGAATCGGTCGCGCCGCTAAACGACGCGATTCGCCGTTCGGGCAAGAAACAATTCGACCTCCTCGGCATCCAACCCGACTGGCAAACGTTCCGGCAATACTTCGCGCGCCTGGAAAAGCAAGGCATCGGCATCAACGTCGCCGACTACGTTGGCGCTACCACCATCCGCCGTATGGTCCTCGGTGATGATGATGTTCAGCCCACCTCCGCACAACTCGAGCAGATGAAGCAGCTCGTTCGGCAAGCGATGCTTGATGGCGCCGTCGGCGTCTCCACTTCGCTCGAATATCCGCCTGCTCCCTATGCCAAAACCGATGAATTGATTGCGCTGGCTTCCGTAGCTTCGCGATTCGGCGGCATCTATGCCACGCACATGCGCAGCGAGAGCACCGCCATTTTGCAGTCACTCGACGAGGTGATTCGCATCGCCCGCGAGGCGCAAGTCCCCGTCGAAATCTGGCATTTCAAAGTGGCCGGCAAACCTTCCTGGGGCCACATGCCCGAAGCGGTCGCGAAAATCGATGCCGCCCGCGCCGCGGGCGTGGACATTGCCGCGGACAGTTACGCTTACACGGCTTGGGGCAATGGCCTTTCCGCTTTTATTCCACCCTGGGCGCACGACGGCGGTACGGCAAAGTTGCTCGCGCGATTGAAAGATCCTGCCGCTCGCGCGCACATCCGCAAAGACATGCTCACGCCTTCCGATGAGTGGGAAAACGAATGGCAGCAAATCCCCGGCCCGGAGTCCATCCTTATCGGCCAGGTGCAAAACCCGAAGCTCTTGCCGCTGCAGGGAAAAACCATCGTCGAGGTCGCCAAGCTCTGGAACAAAGACCCCATCGACACGATTTTCGACCTCTTGATCGAGGATGATGCTTTTGCGAGCGTGGCCGTTTCGGGCATGTCCGAACCTGATGTCGTGCTCGGGCTGCAACAGCCTTGGGTGTCCATCGACAACGATTCCTCGGGCGTTTCTCCGGCAGGAATCCTCGGCCGGGAGCACGCGCATCCCCGCGCCTACGGCACGTTCCCGCGCATCCTTCGCAAATACGTCCGCGAAGAGCACAAGCTCACGCTCGAAGACGCCATCCGCAAATTCTCCGCCCTTCCTTCCGAGCGCTTGCGCCTCGCAGGCCGCGGCGTGCTTCGCGTGGGCATGTGGGCCGATATCACCATCTTCGATCCCGCAACCATTCGCGACCTCGCGACGTTCGACCATCCCAATCAGCTCTCGCAAGGAATGGACTATGTGCTGGTCAACGGCGTTCCGGTCATCGATCAGGGCAAAATGACCGGAACGCGTCCCGGAAAAGTCCTTCGTGGACCCGGCTACGTTCCTTGATTCCGCGGCCCCGCCCGTTCGAGGAAGATCAGGCGCCGCTCAAGCGTCTCGCACTCTTCGTGATGGCGGGCGCTATTTCTTCTGTAACTTGCGCTCCGCGAGCCTTACGGCCGTCTCCAGCGCGTCCCTAGCTTTCACCTCTACATCGGGCCGGACGCCGGTCCCCGCCCAATCGGGTTCTCGGTAAGGATTGATCGCTCTGGCCTCAGGAATACCCATTCCGAAGTGATCGTCAAGGCGATGAAAGGTTCCCACATCACTAGCGCCTCCCGTCGTCTCTCCGACAACCGTGGCGCGCTTCAGCATTTTCAAGTCGTAGCTGAAGTGCTCGGCGCCGGAAAAAGTCCTGGCTGAGGTCAGCAGATACACCGGCTTATCCGCCAGCCGGCTTCCCGGAACCGGTGAGCGCGTCCAGGAGTCCGCCGTCGTATCTTGCCTCGGGTTGTACATATACTCGGGATGGTCGAAAAGATAGGCGGCGATCAGCGTGACCATACCGGGGTAACCGCCGCGGTTGTCCCGCAAATCAAAGATGATCGCATCCGCGTCGTTCAACGAGGCCATCGCTGCCGCTGCCGTCTGCTGGCAGAGGGACGGATCCGGAAACGAATCAAATTTCAGATAGCCGATATGGTGCGGCAGGATCTTGACCGGTTCGAAGGTGCAGTTTGCTTGTTCCATCGCCTTCCGGTAACGCGCCTCAAGTGCCGGTGTTGCGGTTGGCGCGAGCTCAGGCAAAGGGGCTTCGCTGTAAAGCAGCTCGAGGTGCCGGTCATGGCTCACATCTCGCATCTGTTGTGTCAGCAGCTCCGCAAAGGCTCTGCCGTCGGTCGCCGCGTTGTCATCGCCCTTTTTCTCGTGGCCCACCAGCGCATCTGCCATCTTTTGCGCGACAACCGGATCGATGTAGTGCTTTTTTAGATTGGCTACAGCTCCACGAATCACGCGTTCCCGCTCCGCTCGCTTGAGGTGCGCTCCCGCAAGTATGGCGTTGCTAGAACGCAGCAGTTGCCCGCTTTCCTCTTTGCGAGGCCGCAAAGCATCCGCCGGTGCGGGCCCGTTCGATGGGGCATCGTTCGGCTTGCTATTCTGCGGTCGGGAAGAGGTTGCGGCCATTTCTGGCTGCCGGCCGCTGGCAGCCGCGATTCCTCCTTCCTGGGAATCGCGGGCGGGCTCGGGTGGTCGCGGGCTGAAGGACGAGGAACGGTGATCGGCAGAGCTGCGGGCCGGACGGATGAGCGCGCTCAACGGCACGTGCTTTACGCCATGATTGAGGAGAAAGGAAAAGGCAATCGTCGCCGCCAAAGTCAGTACGCCGCCGAGGAACAATGTGCCGGCGCCGAGGGACTCGTCGGGCAGAATCAAAAGGGAAGGCACGCCTTCCGAACGCAGATGAGCCGCGTAGCTGGTGAGTTCGGGCTGGACACGGAAGTACGCTCGCGGGACGGACAACGCCAGATCGCCGAGCAGGTCAAGCCAGAGCCGGAGGCGCAAGAGAAACCCTTTTTCGTCGCGGCAGCGGTCGCGGACGAGTTGCAGGGCTTCCTCGCCATAGGCCTCGCGAAAACGCGAAGGAAACAGGCGGAGCAGCCAAGCGTAGATCTTCTCAGACATACTCCCCCCTTAAGATCTTTTTGGCCCGCGCGAGTCGCAGCAAATCCGCAAGTCTCTCGGCCTCCAATCGCGCCAGTTTGCGTCCTGCCGAGGTCAGCCGGTAATAGCGCCGCCGCTCGTGGCCGAGCTTTACGTCCTCGCGCGGTTCGGTTTCTTCGATCAGTTTGGCATCGACGAGGGTCTGGATGGAGCTGTAAAGCGTCCCTGGGCCCAGCCGCATGCGGCCGTGGGTCTGCTCGGCGACTTGTCGCATGATGCCGTAGCCATGCAAGTCTTCGCCGGCCAGGGCCAGCAGGATTTGGAAGGCAGCCGAGGGAAGCGGGATGAGTTTTCGCTTGGGCATAAACACTCGATCATCAATATATCGATAATCGACTATACGCTGGTCGCCTGCGATTGGCAAGAGTGGTCCTTTGGTGGTCTTGCTTGCGATGTCTCGCCGCGCATAAATCATTCATAATAGCGGGCGCATCTGCTCGCTTTAGCCGCGAGGTTTTTCGGAGGAGCCATGGCCGATCGCCTGGAAGATTTTCAGAAATTTCGCTCCGACTTGAACGAGGAGATTCTCGGCTGCGGGCACTTGGGCATGAAGCGCTTTTTTGCGCTCGACCATCAGGCCTACCAGCCCGGTCCGCTCGGCACCAAGACCAAAGAGCTTCTCGGATTGGTTGCTTCGGCGGTGCTACGCTGCGATGACTGTATTACCTATCACCTGGTGCGCTGCGGCGAGGAAGGATGGAAGCGCGCGGAGGTCATTGACGCCCTGAACGTGGCTCTCATCGTCGGTGGTTCCATCACCGTCCCTCACGTCCGGCGCGCGTTCGCCCGCATGCGCGAAATCAAGGGTCTAAAAGCCTAAGTGCTCTTCTCTATAAATACGATAACGTATTATTTGCCGTTGGCAGCCTCCCCTGTTATGCTGTTGCTGGGACGGCGCCGATTTGCCTCGAAAAAGTCCATACGGAATCTTCCTCACGAGCCAAGAACGGAAGGAATTGGAGCGCCGCGCCAATAAATATACGTTACCATATTTTATGGTCGCCCGCGCCAAGATGATCCTCCTCGCTCACCAGGGCCTCGCCAATGATCAGATCGCCGACCGTCTCAGCACGCGACGCGAGATCGTCAGCCGCTGGCGAAAACGCTTCTTCGAAAAACGCTTGGCCGGCCTAGAAGACTGCCAACGCCCCGGCCGACCCCGGGTTTTCCCCCCCAGAGCTGGTCGTGCAGGTTAAAGCCATGGCCTGTGAATTTCCCAGCCGCTTTGGTGTGCCCCTTTCTCGCTGGAGCGTGACCGAACTGGGCTCCCAGGTCCGCGCTGTGGTCTGACCGCCTCCCTCAGTGACACCACCATCTGGCGATGGCTGAACGAGGATGCCATCCGCCCTTGGCAGCACCGCTGCTGGATCTTTCCGCGAGACCCACAGTTTGCGGCCAAGGCCGGACGCATTTTGGATTTGTACCAACGCCTCTGGAAGGGCCGTAAACTGAGCGCCAACGAGTTCGTCGTCTCGGCGGATGAAAAGACCAGCATTCAGGCGCGCTCCCGAAAAGCCAAATCTTTGCCCACGCAACCCGGTCAGCCCATGAAGATCGAGCACGAATACAAACGGCTGGGAGCGTGGGCCTATCTGGCCGCTCTGGACGTTCACCGTGCCAAACTCTTCGGCCGCTGCGAACCCAAGAATGGAATCGCGGCCTTTGACCGTCTTGTCGACCAAGTGATGAGACAGTGGCCCTATCGCCGGGCGCGTAGGGTTTTCTGGATCGTCGACAACGGCTCGGCGCATCGGGGTCCCCAGGCAGCCCGAAGGCGGCAAGCCAAATATTCCAACCTGGTGCTTGTTCATGGTCCCATTCACGCCAGTTGGCTCAACCAAATCGACATCTACTTCTCGATCCTCCAGCGAAAGGTCTTAACGCCTAGCGACTTCCGATCGTTGCAGGAGCTAGCGCAACGCCTGCTCGCCTTCGAGCGCCACTACCAAACCATCGCCCAACCTTTCGAATGGCGCTTCACACGAAAAGACCTCACAGCGTGGCTCCGCAAATTGCCCCGTCCCTTGCCCAAGGCGGCTTAGAATACGTGACTGAACATATGAAACGGCCGACTAAGGAGGCCGGCGGCAAAGGCTCGCAAGCCACTTTAGAGTGTCTCTCGATTTTTTCCTGCTCCGCCGACACCGGCGGCTGATTTTTGCGTAATTGAGTCGAATCTGTGCGAAACTATAGCCATGGCACGTGGTTGGGAAAGTAAAGATGTAGCATCCCAGGTCGAAGAGACCGAGGCCCCACGGCAGAAAGTTCCCCACGGCAGCAAGTCTCCCGAGCAAATTCAACTTGAGCAGCAACGCCAGGATTTGCAGCTATCCCGCACCCGCATTATGAACGAGCTGGTGTCGGCAACGCACCCGAACCACCGCAAGTCTCTCGAAGCCGCCCTTGCTCACCTCGACAAGAAACTCTCCGAGCTCGGCTAGCGTCGCCTGACGGTCGGCAGCCTTTATTTCTATTTGCAAACGAAGGTATGTGAAATCAAGGCCTTTGCCAGAACAGGCAACGCCCTCGCATGCTCACCCCGCAGGAGCGGCCGTTAGCCTGGGGCAACGTCCGGCTGGCCACGGCAGGACGCCGAAACGTAACCACCACGATGACGTCGGACTCCGCATCCTCTCCTCCCCTTCTTCCCGCAGCAAACTTCCATTGCTTGACGGCCGCCACGGTCGGCGCAGTGAGCGATTCCAGATCGCGCACCACGTGCAAGGAGGTGACATGGCCCTCCCGGTCCACAATCTCATTCAAAATCACACTTCCCTCGCCAATGCTGGTCGGCGGATATTCCGGCTCGAGCGTAAAAAGCGGCAAAGCCGCGCGATCCTTGGATTCCGTTCCCGTCTCTTTGTATTCATGCACGCGCGCCGTCAGTTTGGGCAGAAAAGGCTGAGGAAACTGGAAGACGATCCCGATCCGCGATCCAACGGGTCGCCCGTCTTGGCGTGCCGGCAGAAACGACCAGGTTTCGACCGCGCCCAGCACTTCTTCGAGAAATGGCGCTTGGCTCTGTACGACTCTTACGTCGGTAAGCCGTCCCCGGGTATCCACCTTGGCGTCAAACAGGATCTCACCGCCGAACAACGCCTGCGGCGGAAAGGGTGCCGCGACCAGAGAGAGCGGAGTCGGTCCGGAGAACCCTTTGGCTTTCTCGACGGGAGCCTCCCTAAGCCCCGTGCCCTCGAGAGTCGCATGCCAGGGAATGCCGTTCTGCTGGAGCAATGAAATGGCGTAGTGAATGCGCACCGCCGCCCCGGGCGAGGGGTCTACCTGTTCCGTGGTGGTTACAAAGGGAATGGCCGTGGGGTGCAGCCAGCGGCCCTCGATAAAGCCCTCCACTTCCCCCGATTCCTCAGAAATAACCGGAGAGCCGCTCTGGCCAGGAATCACTCTCTGGCTGTACAGCAATAGCTCAATTTCCCTCCCGTTTGGCGTTCGCGTGTATTGATAACTCAGAACTTGACCCTGCGAACGGTCTTCGAGCGGCTCGTCGAAGGTATACGCCTCGTCGAGGCTCGAGGGCCGCAACGAGACCGAAACCACGCTCTTTCCCGGAGAGAGCCGGTCGGTCGCCAGAGGCAGGAACGCTACCCGGTAGCCTCCCTCAAATGGGTTCGGGGTTGCTCGCAACACGGCAACATCGTGCTCCCAATCCGTCGCCACGACTTCAGCCTTGAGCAGGCGGCGCTGTCCGCTCGGCAACCCTACCAGCACGTGGAGCTGCCCGCCGTCTCGAAACGATTCCATAAGGTGTGCTGCGGTGATCAAATAGCCGTCTTCGTTGATGAAGAAGGCGTCTCCGTAAAAAAGGTAATGATAACCCTTGTTGGAAGGGTTTTCATCGAGCGGATAAACGACAGGACAAATTGCCGCCACCGGATCGGCCGCAACCGGCCCCTTCTCGGAGGCTTTTGCAGTCGTTAGACCGCAGAAGACCCACACTGCTGCGGCCAACCACTTCGCGGCCGCGCTTCGGTAATTCCTAACCACGATTTTCGTTGGCACGGACACTCCGTCACGGTCAGTTTAGTTGGTAAAGCCCCCGGGCAGGGACGGGCCGGGCCAATCGCATGGAAAGTGGGCTGAGGAACTTACTGCGATTTCGCCCCCATTCTACACCTTCTTGGAGTAGCTCCAAGGCCCTTCGGCGACGATTTCCCGGCCTTGGGGCTCGAGTCGATTTAGACGCGGGATGAACCCGGCATGCAAGTCAAACGAGGTTTAAGTTAATTTAAGTTAAGTTAAGAGCGACGAAGCGCGAGGGGAGCCCCCACGAACGATCGAGTGACTTGGCCCAAAGAATGGAATCAGGATGAGAAGGGGCGCAACCTGCGCCCTCGGCAAACCGCATCGGTCTCCCACGGGGAACTCATTCCGTGAACACCACGCCCACCGCCACCGAGCCTTTTTCTTGCGCGTCATCAATCCGCACCACGTATCCTTTCAACCTGATGCGCCCTTCCCCATTTGTCCCCGGGGCGTCGATCGTGAGCTGCAGCTCGGACTGCAACTGCGGCAGATGCTTCAGCGTAAGCATCGCGCCTTGCAGCGATAGATCGCAAACCACCGTTTCTTCCACGAATTCATTCCCGCCTTCGGTCAATCCGTACACTTTTGCCTGGAATTGCACTTCTCGCCGCAATGCCGCGCGCGTCCCCGGCATGTGAGCCTGCACGGCTTCGCCCGGCGCGCCGAGCGTGATCACCATTCCTTCGCTCGCCGCAAACACCGAATCGAATTCATCCCGGGCCTGCCGCAAGAGCGAATCCACCATGCGGTCGGTCGAGTCCGGGTCGTGATGAAACAGCACCAGCGTTTTGGCCCCGGTTTGCCGCGCCGTCTTTACTCCTTCAAGCCAAGAAGAATGTCCCCACCCTTTCCTCGTGGTTCCCAGCTGGTCGGGCGTGAATTGCGCGTCGTTGATGAAAATGTCCGCGCCCGCCACGAGTTCTCGGAGGCTTTCGTCCAGCTTGGCGTCTCCCGGCTCATTGTCGGTGGCGTATGCCACCGTGCCCGCCGGCGTCTCAATGCGGAATCCCAGGCAGCCTTGCGGATGGTTCAGCCAGCGCGTGGTGATTTTGTTTTCGCCGATGGTGAACGATTCACCTCCGTCCACTTCGTGGAATTTGCGTTTCGCGGTCATCACCGACATGTCCACCGGAAAATACGGTACGGCCATCTGCGCTTCGAACACCTGCTTCAGGCTGTCGGGTCCCAGGAATTTCGAGCGGAAGCTGTAAAACTCAAATTCGTTCTGCTCCACGTAGAGCGGCGCAAAAAACGGGACTCCCTGAATATGATCCCAGTGGTAATGGGTGATCAGGATGTGTGTTCGCTGGCTTTTTTCCCCGCTTGGTGCGGTCCAGCGGTTGCCCAGCATGCGCAGCCCTGTCCCGCAATCCAGTATGAAGCGCGGGCCGTCCGGTGCTTCCAGCTCCAGGCAAGGCGTGTTGCCGCCGTAGCGCCACGTGCCCGGATCCACGGTTGGCGTGGATCCGCGCACGCCCCAAAAATTCAGTTTTGTAATCGGAACTGGCATAGCCGTAAACGCAAATCCCTTCTGAACTGGCCCGTCCCACGCCAACAAACCCGCTATGGGAAACCTGTTTCATCGTCGCAGCCGATGCTAAGGCCGTCAATACCATTCCGCCAGTCACGGTGTCAAACTGCCCAACAAGCTTGTCGCCCGGCTGCGCCGGCTAATGTGAGCGCGTAGAATGGGAGCATGTCCGGGCATGCTCACAGCCACGATCATGGCCATAGCCACGCCGATCATGCTCATTGCCAGCCCGGGCATCCTCACCGCACCCTGCAGCCTGCCGTCCTTGGCTGGGCCATGGTCTTCACACTCAGCTTGGTCGTCGCGGAGGTTTTCGGCGGCATTTTCGGCCGCAGCGTCGCGCTCCTCAACGACGCCGTCCATAACCTCTCCGACGTTCCCGCTCTCGGCATCTCCTACCTGGCAATGCGCTGGGCCGAGCGCCCCGCCGACAGCGAAAAAACCTATGGGTATCATCGCGCCGGCACGCTGGCTGCCTTCACCAATGCTTTTGTCTTGGTTTTCCTTTCCCTGTGGCTTGGTTATGAAGCGCTCGAGCGTTTCCGCTCACCCGTCGCGGTTGTGGAAGCGTGGATGATCTGGACTTCGATGGCGGCCCTGGCCGTGAATGGGGGCATCTCCCTGGCATTGGTCCGCGGGCGGGGCGACCTCAATCTCCGCAGCATCCTCATTCACAATTTCGGTGACGCACTTTCCAACATTGCCATTATCGTCGGCGCCGTCCTCATTGGAAAGACCGGCGCACATTGGATCGACCCTCTTCTCGGCTTGGGCATCGGGCTGCTCGTGCTCTGGTCGAGCGTCGGCATCCTGCGCGAATCGTCACACTTGCTTTTGGAAGGCCGTCCGCATGAGTTGCAAGTCGAGGAAGTCGCCCGCGCCATCCTAACGGTGGAAGGCGTGCAGGAAGTCCACGACGTCCACCTGTGGTCGCTTGGCGGCGGTCACAATGCGCTCAGCCTGCATGCGCGGATTCCCGACATGCACTTGGACGAGTGCGAGCGCCTGCTCGACGCCATCCGGCAGGTTGCTGCGAAGCAATTTCACATCGAACACACCACCGTCCAGCTGGAACGCGCCGGTCTGCCGGCGCAATCCGGCTACGTCATGCCCGAACCCGCAAAGAAATAGCTGCCCGGCACCTGCCGGCATAAACAACAGCACAAGAATCAAGAATATAGGTTTATGATTGCCGGACCGAGTGGCCCGTACTGTTGGGTGTGAATACCATTGGATCCACATGACAAACCCCGCGGCATTCTGAGTGCGCTGCTGGCTCTCGTGCTGCTGGTCTTGATGGCGGTGTTGGCGGGCGGTGCAGCCCTCGGCGAGTCCGTCACCGTCGACGAAGTCTCCCACATCGGCGCCGGTGTCAGCTATCTCGAGAGGCTCGATCTGCGAATGAATCCCGAGCACCCGCCGCTCGCGAAAGTGCTGGCGGCGATTCCCTTGGTAATCCGAGGAGTTCGCGCGGACTATAACCACATCTCCTGGAGCATCAGCGAAAAATTCTTTCCGGCATACATGGGTCAGTGGGTGTTCGGTGAATGGCTGCTCGAGAGGTGGAACGACCCGAAGACCTTGCTCAAGTGGGCGCGGTTGCCGATGCTGTTGCTTATGCTGGCGCTCGGATGCGCCGTATACGTCCTTGCCAGGCGGCTCGGAGGTGCGTGGGGCGGGCTGCTTTGCCTCAGCCTGTACGTAAGCACCCCGGCGTTTCTTGCTTTCGGCCCCCTGGTGCACACGGATGTGGCATTGACGCTGTTCTCGCTGCTTGCGCTGTGGACGTTTTCGAGCCTATGGCGTGAGCCAACCCGGGGAAATGTCTTGCGCTTCGCTTTGAGCCTGGCCGGAGCGTTGCTCTCGAAATTTACTGCGGGGGTTCTGTTCTTTGCCTTTGCGGTGTTTGTCCTGAGCTTGCGGTTGCGCCGCGTCCCAGGGACACCCGAAGGCAAGGCCGAGGCCCGCGATTGGCGGAGGGCGCGCCTGCGAGCAACCCTCCTGGGCGCATTGGGTTCCGCCTTGATTGTGTATGTCTTTTATTTGGTGTTTTCCTGGCATCAACCATCCGATGCGCTCTACCGGCTGGGCACTGGCCCGCTGGCGCTCTTTTTCCGGCGCGTGCTTCTGCCCCCGGTGCTGTATCTGCGCGGCGTGTTTTGGGTGCTGCTCACCGGGAGAAGGCCGACCTTTGTTCTCGGGCAGAGCTATCCACGCGGCGTGTGGTTCTATTTTCCGGTGGTCTTTGCTTTCAAATCGCCGCTGGGGTTCTTACTCTTGCTTCCCCTATCCCTGCTGATTGCGCTTCGCCGGCAATCGCGCAGTGCCAGCAGCGTTTCTGCGATTCCCTCACCATTTGCGGTGCACTGGAGGATGCTCTGGATAAGTTTGCTGGTGTTCACCGGCACGTGTATGGCGAGCCGGCTCGATATCAGCATCCGCCATTTCACCGTGCCCCTGGTCCTGCTGATTTTGCTGCTCGCCCCCGTGCCGCGGATGCTCGGCGGAGCGGAGCGTTCCGGCGTCACCGTGGGTGGCGTCGCGGTCGCGGTGCTTGCGGCCAGTTGTCTTTTCACGGCAGTCCGCGCTTATCCTTATTACTTCCCCTTTATCAATTCACTCGGCCTGGGACATCCTGCCTACGAGCTGGTCAACGACTCCAATGTGGACTGGAACCAGTCGCTCCCGGAACTCGAGCGCTTCGTGGAACAACACGGACTTCACAGAATTGCCGTGGATGAGTATGGATTTTCCGATCCCACGGTGTTCGTTCCGCGGGCGCACGTTTGGAATTGCCAAACGCCCGCGCCGGAAGATCTAGGTCAGTGGGTGGCGCTCTCCGCGAACATGATTCTGGACGGGCACAACTGTCAATGGCTCATGCAGTATCCGCACGAGGCTTTGGCCGGCGGGAGCATGTACGCGGTGCACTTGTATGCACAAATTCCTGCGGCGGGGCGTCCCGGCGGGCCGCCGCTGCCTTCCTCGTTCCGCCAGTTTGGCGGGGCGCTTTTCGACATCCCAGGCTTGTTCCACCACCTGTACCAGCACCCGGATGACCTCCCGCGCGCCATGGAATGGATGCAGGCGGCGCAGACTGCCCTGAGCAAGTCGCCAGGGCCCCCTCCCAAGTTGCCCTGGGAACGCTGACGAAGCTGATGCTCCCTGTTCAGTCCTAAATGGCCGGAGCCACAGCTCGAAGGGAGGTGTTCTGCGATCTTACGAATTTCGGTTTCGGTCGTTTCCCGGTGGTCCATCGGTCCGATTTCCTATCCCGTCCCTTAATCTTGCCCTCCCCCAGTATTTTGGGCGCTCTCGCGAGTATTTCATGCGACCACCAGTTTCGATGCGGCTGTCGCGGTCCCTGGCGAAATTTATTCGAGGGCGATGAACTCTCTTGCACACAGAAACTGACGTAGTGTTGACGCATTCTCGGAAACCAGGCAGACGGAGTGGTTTCTTTCGGCAAGAGCAACTCGGCATTCCGAACTCGGGAGCACCGCAGACAATTTCTCCACACGGA